>DATEJK010000047.1:0-36983 GCA_035278025.1 Terriglobales bacterium
ACGCCGTAGCCGGTGTAGGCTCCCGGCGCATAGATCTGGTGCTTGAACCAGGGGCGTTCGGGCAAGCCCTGCGCATAGGTGAGCAGACGTTCGCTGCGCAACAGCTTGGCGTTCAGGTCAGCCAGGGTAGCCTCAGGCAGATGCAAGCCACCTGCCGAGGCCGCCACCACTGCGGTCTGGTAATGCTGGGCGCTGCGAGTGAGAGCGGCGACGGCGTTCTCCAGCGGCGCGAAATTCAGGTAGGGCACCGGCGGCAGCGCCGGAGGGGGTCCCATCGGATTCTTGGGATCGCTGACCGCCTGGTACATGCCTTCTTTGATTTCCTGCTGCCGCTCCACGGCTTCCTTCTGACGGTCGGCCAACAGCTTCTTCAACTCGCCGGAATAGCGATGGATTGTGTCTGCCATATCGCTGAACTCGTACGGCAACAGGTCCGAATCCGCCAGGCGCATCACCGCGGTGCCGGCGGTTTGTGCCAGCGCCCGGCCGTATACGAAGTTAGTATCGGAAAAATGGGTGTACCAGTAAAAGTCGTCGTAGATGGAATGGTAGATGCCGCCCTCATCCTCGCCGCCAAACCCGATATTCATGGAGGCAACGCCGAGGTGATCGAGGAAAGGGGCGTAATCGGAACCATCGCCCAACGCGCCAATCCGGTTATCCGGGCGCTTGCGCACTTCGTCCCGTTCTTCCGGCTTGGCCCGCTCCTGCAGCGTCATGCGCCGCCTCTCCCACACCGACATGGGAGCCTTTTCCGGGTCCTGGATGTCGTGGGTGACGGTATTGATAAAGTGCTCCAGGCTGTGCGAGCCGGAGGCATAAAAGAAGCCGCGCCCGTTGCTGTCGGAATTGATGTAGGCCACGGCATGCTGCCGCAGTTCGTCGGCGTGCTCCTCGGCCCACTCGGTCGAGCCCAATAGTCCGGGCTCTTCGCCATCCCAGGAAGCGTAGATGATGGTGCGCTTGGGCTTCCAACCCTGCTTTAGAAGTTCGCCCAAGGCACGCGCCTCCTCCAGTTCCGCCACCTGGCCGGAGATGGGGTCTTCCGCGCCGTTCACCCAGGCGTCATGGTGGTTGCCGCGCAGCACCCATTGATCGGGATAGGTGGAACCGGGAATTTTCGCAATCACGTCGTACACCGGCTTGATGTCCCAGTTCTGTTTCACGATGAGGCGCACTTTGGCCTCGCCCGGACCGATGTGATAGGTGATGGGCAGTGAACCGCGCCATTCCTTGGGAGCCACACGTCCGGTAATGGCGGCCAAGAGCGGCTGTGCGTCAGCGTAAGAAATGGGGAGCACGGGAATCTTCAAGATGGTTGTCGCCTCTTTGATGGCCAGACGCTTGGCACCGGGCACGGCGCCAACACCCGGGGTGAGCGGATCGCCAGGGTATTGGGTGTCCATAACCGAGCCGCGCTGCACTCCTTCGGGAGGACGCAGGCCGCCTTTGGGGAAAACGTCGCCCTCAGCGTAGCCGTCCTGCTGCGGGTCGGAGTAAATGATGCATCCCACGGCGCCGTGTTCCCACGCCACCTTGGGCTTGATTCCGCGCCAGGAGCGGCCGTAACGGGCGACGACGATGGCGCCCTTTACCGAAATGCCCATGCGGTCGAGGAGTTCGTAATCCTCACGCAGGCCGTAATTCACGTAGACCAGGGGCCCTGTGACTTCGCCATCGCCGGAATAGGCGTTGTAGGTAGGGAGCTGCTCGGATTGCTGGTTGGAGGTGGGATCAACGGCAACCGGCGGCTCCTGCAGCTTGGCCGTGAAGTGGGTGGGAGCGATCAGTTCAACCAGGCGCTGCTTGGGAGTGGGGAAGAGCACGTCGAAGCTTTCGATGTGCGCCTGCCAACCCCATTGCTGGTAGTGGGCAAGGATCCATTCCGCGTTCTGTTTGTCATAAGGCGAGCCTACGTTGTGGGGACGGGCGCTCAGCAGTTGCATGTTGGCACGCAGGACATTGGGGTCGGGAATGGCGCGGAACCTGGTCTCCCATTGTTCCTCCGTGCGCGAGTGCGCCGCCGAATAGCCGTAGAGAGCGGCGCGGTCGTTCACGTCGGCGGCAAAAAGCAGTGTGGAACAAAGCACAAGAAAGACCCAGTAGCGCCGGGCAGGCATGCATCCTCCTCAATGTGAGGTGAATAGAAGCGGGAAATCATATCGTAGGGCGGAAAGAGTTCAAAACCCGAGGGCCGTCGCGGCAGGCCGGCGACCCAACGGTTCCAGCACACAAAAGTACCGTGCGGGTAACCTGATTGCGGCGTCGTAGGCCACAAAAAAACACCTCCAGACTCCGTGGCGTTCAGGCTTCCCTCCGTGCCCCACTTCGAATTCCGTCTAACCTCCAGTGGGCTTGGAGGTTGTCCCAGCATGATTACAGCAGTCACCGGAGGCGCCTTGCGACTGTGGAACAGGTAACGCGCGCAAGTGTAACTGAAGGCACAGGGAGTGGATTACCGGCGGCAGATGCCGAAGTGGGAGAGATTGCGTACGCTGTGGCCCGTTCTGGGAGGGTTGCAGATGCTGCATCGCGCGCACTACCGGCATACCGTCGCTATGTGGACAGTCGTTTTGTTCTGCTTGCTGGCGGGACAAGCCTTTGCCGTTAGCTTCACGGCCTTTGGTCCGCAGACATTTACGCGGGGCAGAGGTGCTCCGTGGACGCAGAACGTGCCGTTTTCGGTGAAAAACCCGGATGCCCACTACACACTGTACGTGGTGAACGGGACTAGCGGGCGGTTGGTGGACAGCGCGGTTATTCGAATCAATGGGATGGTGGTTCTGCGGGAACATGATTTCGATGACCGCCGCCATGCCATGGCCAAGCCGGTGATACTGCAGAGCTCCAATGTTCTGTCGGTGGAGCTGCATTCTGATCCGGGTGGAGCTATCAGTGTAGAAATTCTGGGTTTGGATGACGATCCGCCGAGCATTACCGCCTCGGTTTCGCCCCAGCCTAATGCGAACGGCTGGAACAATTCCCCGGTGACCGTCACCTTCACCTGCAGCGATGCTTCCATGGACGTATCCTGTCCACCCCCGGTGACCTGGGATACGCAGGGCGCGAATCAGATTGTGAGCGGCACGGCCACGGATGCGGCGGGACAGAGCGCCACAACCACCGTGACTTTGAATCTTGACCTGACCCCTCCAGTCATCACGGCGGTGGCTACGCCGGCTCCCAACTCGGCGGGATGGAACAATACGGCCGTGACGGTTAATTTTTCCTGCAGCGATTCGCTTTCAGGCGTCGCAGCCTGCCCTTCTCCGGTTACGTTGGCAAACGACGGGGTGAGCCAGGTCAGCGGCACGGCCGTGGATAAGGCGGGAAACTCCAGCCAGACGTCAGCCTTTGTCAGCGTAGACACCACCCCTCCGCTGGTGTCCATTTCATCGCCCGCCAACGGCAGCACCGTTTCCAGCAGTTCGCTGGCGGTGAGCGGCTCGGTGAGTGACGCGGCCTCGGGTGTCGCCAGCGTGCTGTGCGACGGAGCCGCCGCCACCTTCAGCGCCGGCACGTTCAGCTGCAACTTGACGCTCAATAGCGGGACGAACACGGTGCAGGTGGTGGTAACGGATGCGGCTGGGAACAGCGCCTCGGCCAGCACTAGCGTGACTTTCAGCGCTCCTCCCACCAACGATCCTCCGCCTCCGCCGCCTACCTTGGACCCGCCGCCGACGCAGATCCTGATTACCCCCAGCCTTATTACCATGGCGGTAGGGGAGCGGCGTTCCGTTTCCGCGATTGATAACCTGGGTCGCAGCATACCGGCCAACTGGACCGTGGATAACAGTTCTGTGCTGCAGCTGAATGCGGACGGCAGCATGGTGGCGCTGGCTTCGGGCACCGCGACCGTGACCGCCACCTACCAGCAGCTGACCGCGCAGGAGCTTATTACGGTGAGTGCCCCCGGCCCGCTGGCGATTGACACCGAACGCTGGGAGCTGCAGCCCCTGGACGTGAACAACGACTGGATCAACAATTTCGTACCGGCGCAGCCCAGCGCTCCCGGAGCGCCCGACCTGTACGTTCTGGAAGGCACGCCCACCGGCACTCTGGTCCGTGCCCTGGCCGGCGATGGCCACCAGCTGTGGAGCACGCCATTGCTGTCCAGTTCGGTGACTTCGAACAGCGCTTTTCTGTGGGATAACCAGCAGTTGCAGGCGGGAACGCCGGATGGCGGCCTGGCGGTGCTGGATAGCCAGGTACTCGATGGTGGCAACTTCAATTACTCGCAGTACTCGGTGATTAAAGTGGATGCCGGTTCGCACGCCGTAGCCTGGACCTACAACAGCCCCAGTATGCTGGATTCGGTACTGGCTGTGCACCCCGATGGAGACGTTTATGCCGTGCAGACCAGCAACAGCAGCACCACCGCTTCCGCCGCGGTGCTGGTGCTGAGTGGAGCAACGGGGCAGGTGAAATTCACCATCCCCCTGCCGCTCTCGTCGCAAACCTACCAAAACACGGGCTACGGCGCGTCCAACAATCTGGTATGCCAGCCCGGCGGAACAGTTGTGGTGCAGAGCTTGCCCAATCATGGGCCGCTGGCAGTGTTGCCGGACGGTAACGCGTACCTGGAGGTAGAGGCTACCAGTACGGTCCTGGATGGATGCAGCAACTTCACGACCGTAAGCTACTCCGACAACCTGGGCGTGGTGCAGGTGCAGACCTCGGGCGCCAGCACTTTGACCGCTCTGGAACAGTTCAACGATGCCGTAACGCAGACACATGGCCAGCCCGGGCAGGTGTTGCCAGACGGCCAGGGCGGATTGCTGGCGGGGTGGAACAAGCAGGTGACCGCCAGCTCCAGCAATCAGGCCTACATCTCGCACGTGCTGAACGGGGCGAAAACCGACTATGCCCTGCCGTGGATGTCCGGTTTCTCCATCACCTTCGCGATGGTGCTGGGCGAACAAGGAACTGTGTTCGCGCAACAGGGCTCGTTCTCTGGCCAGATCCTGGCTCTCGACGTGAACAGCGGGGTGGCAACGCCGGTCACCGCCAGTAACGAGCGGATTGTGGGCGCTCTGGCTGGCGGTGGAGCGATGCTGGCAAATAGGAGCCAAATCCAGTTTGCGGACGCGAGCGGAAACACCGCCGTGCTTTCGGACGCCCTGGGTATGTCGCCGCTAAGCCCCTACGCGGGCGCGACCTGGCTGGGCTTTTCCAACAACGACAGTTCGCTGGAAGCCGCGATCGGCCCGCCGCTGAAGGCTGGCGCAACCAGCTGGCCGATGCTGCCGGGCAACATTACGGAACAGCAGGCGCCCCCGGTGCCGTTCTTGCGCCACTTCCTGCCTCTGCCGCCGAGCGGGCAGTATGGGGTGACGCAGTTTGAGTCCGATATGCAGCAGGCGGCGCCCGGCGCCAACCTGTACTACGCAGCGGGCCAGGCGAGTGTAGCCAGCTTCCTGGAGCAATTGGACAACCCGAATGATGCCGTCGCGTTCCTCGGCAATGCGCTGAACTACGACTTCAGCGGTGGGCCGCAGTCGGTGGGGTTGTGCTTCTCCTCTGACTGCCTGGAGAAAACCGTGAACGCCAGTGATCCGAACTATACCCTGGTCTCGATGGCGGGTCTGACCATGAACTGGGTGGACGCTTACTTGCTGGCGGGCAAGACGAAGGTGGTGTTCGTGGCTTCGGCGGATGACGGCGCCATCTTTGAAGAGCTGTGGGGAATTGATGCGACAAGCGCGCACCAGGCGCTGATTGTGCCGCCCTCCTCGAACGTAACCTTACAGCAGGGGGCGCAGGTGTGGGTGGCCATTGCCCAGAACCTGGTGGCGGGCCAGACGGTGCAGAGCGCGGTGGCTAATGCCAACGCGCAGCTGGGCACTGGGTGGACGGTAGTGGGCGACGGCACGGTTCGCATCAAGGCTGTTCAGTAGGCGAGGGCGCCTGCTGATCGCGGACCGGGAGCCGAGGGTGCAGGGCGGCGGGTTGGCTGTGAGAAGCCAACCGGAGCGGCCGGTCCTGCGCCTGCCCGGTTCGGTCCGCAATCTGGTCCAGGTGGAAGATCGCAGTCAACAGCACCGGAATAAGGGTAAAGGGAAACAGGTACACCGCAATCTCCGGGGCCGCGGCCAGGGCCGTGGCCTCATGTTGGAGAGGGTGACGCAGAACTACCACGGCGAACACCACGCCCAAAGCCAACAGCCACTGCCAGAGCAGTCCGTTAAGTCCCAGCAGCCAACCGAAACGGACAAGCACGCTTCTTGGCCGGAGCGCTAACCCAGAAGAGAACAGCCATAGAACCCCGGGAATGAGCAGCACCAGGTTGTACTTGGATGCTCCCGCGTTGGGCACGAGCAGGGTGGGCACCAGCAAGGCGCACACCAGCAAAAAAGTGAAGTGCTGCGAACCGGGTTCCTGTTGTCGGAAGCGCCAGAACAGGAGAAGCACCAGGCACACGGCAACGCCAGCAGCCACCAGCCCCATCTTCATCCCCAGAATGGCGCCCAACATCGAGGGCCGGACGTAGCCGACATAACGCAGCGTTGCCTGGTGCCATTGGCCGAACCAGCCTGGCAAAGCTAACTCAGAAGCCCCCAAGAGCATGGCTTGAGTGAGGGCAAATCCGGCCATCAGATTCTTTCGCTCGCGCCAGCGGCTGAAGCTCCATAGAGCCAGTCCCATCAAGAGCACGAACACCAGATGCGGTTTAATAGTGGCGCAGGCCAGCAGCACACCGCCAAGGAAAAACCGCTTGCCCGCCAGCGAGGCAATACTCGCGGCCATGAGCGCCGCCACCAGCAGCGTGAGTTGTTGCAGATGAAGACCGTCGAGGACCGGGTAGCTGGTCATTACGGCAGTCAGGGCCAGGAGGACAGAACTCGGCGCCAGGCGCAGGCGTGTGGCTCGTAGCCAGAGCAGAAGGCTGGCCGCGCTGATAAGGAGAAGGCCGACCGTGAATAGCACGCGCACAGTGGCAAAGGGTAGGCCCAGAAAAGGCACAAGTAGAAAAATCACGTATAAGGGATAGGCGAGGCCCGCCTGATCCCGGGGGTCCCTGCGGTTGGAGGGATCTACGGGCCGGCCATAGTAGCCGCTCTGGATGGCGCGCGTTATCTCCAGGCTGTAGGGGTTGCGGCGGTGCAGGAGTACTTCGCGGGCTCCGAACCAGCAAGGATAAAGGTCAGACCAGTTGCCGGCAGCGGCATTGGTCAGGCGGAGGTCCTTGTGGCGCATCGGAAGAAGCAGGCCGTAATAGTAGTAGGTCATGCCCAGGCCGAGCAGAAGCGCGACCAAGAGCAGCCCGAACTGGGAGCGAAGAATTTTCACCTGTTCAGATCCGCCGTTCTCGCCCAGCATACGGCACACGGGCCATGAGGATGTAGTCATATCTCGTCCGAGCGGGTACCCGGACCGGTATCATCCTGCATGGATACTGCTGGATCGTGACCCGCCAGCAGCTATAATCCGCAAAGCGTGGCTTCCGCATCTCCTGCCCAGCAGACAGCGAATCAACCCGAGCCGTTGCTCGGGCGTCATTCGTGGCTGGAATGGCGTTTTTTTCTTTTTCTGGGGCTGGTACTGGTGCCGTGTTTCTGGCAAAGCCGCATCCAGGCCGGCGACCTCTCCAGCCACCTCTACAACTCCTGGCTGGCGCTTCAGATCCGAAGCGGAGCGATTCACGGTCTTTTTATCGCCCGGCAATTTTCGAATGTTGCTTTTGATTGGCTGCTGACCTGGCTTTTAGGAACTTTCGGAGCCGGTCCCGCCCAGCGAATTGCCGTTTCCTTCTGCGTCCTGGTCTTTGCCGGCGGAGCGTTTGCATTCATTTCTGCTGCCTCGGGCCGCCGTTCGTGGTTCCTGACGCCGTGCGTGGCCGTGCTGGCCTATGGCTGGGTCTTCCACGTGGGATTCTTCAATTTCTATCTGTCTCTCGGGATCTGCTTGTGGTTCCTAGCGGCATTCTGGAATGGGACCACTCGGCGCCGAGCGGCGGCATCCCCGCTCCTGGCGCTGGCCTGGCTAGCGCACCCTTTGCCTGTGGTTTGGGCACTCGGAGCTGCCGCCTACCTGATTATCGCCCGGCAAATGTCGCCCCAGCGACAGCTTTATCTGCTGGGGGCGAACGTCGCAGCCGTGTTCGTCATCCAGCAGTTTCTTTTTGCACGCTTTCACGCCGTTTGGTCGATTTTCCAGGTATTTTGCGTGACCGGAGCAGATCAGACGTTCATTTACGGACGTAAGTACGTGATTGTAATGGCGGGGTTGCTACTGTTATGGATGGTGTGGTTGCGGCGAATTTTAAAGGTGAGTGGCGGCCGAGTTGGCCTGCAGATTCCGGTGCAACTGCTGCTGCTGACTGCGGCAGGAGTGGCGCTCATGCCTTCGCGAATTGATTTTCCGGAGTACGGCCACGCCTTGGTGTACGTGGCCGAGCGCATGTCCCTGGCTGCGGGTGTGCTGCTCTGCGTGGTGCTGGCGCAGGTACGGGTGCGCTGGGCAGAGATGCTTGCCCTGGTCGCCATCACCGTTGTTTTCTTTGCTTTCCTGTATGCCGACGGGTATCGGGCCAACCGCAAGGAAGATAAGGTCCAGGCGCTGGTGCAACAGCGCATTCCGAGGGGTTCCCGCGTCGTGTTCTTATCGCAAAAAAGTAATTTGCGCTTTAACCCGCTTCTGCACGTGATGGACCGAGCCTGCCTGGGCTACTGTTTCAGCTACGCTAATTATGAGCCGTCAACCCGTCTGTTCCGCATTCGCGCTGCCGAGAAAAACGAGGTTGTGGTCACCAGCTATGACGACTCTTTCCATCTGGGCACCGGAGATTACATGGTGCGGGCCAAGGACCTGCCGCTCTACCAGGTGGAGGCCTGCCAACGGGGAGCGCGGGAGTATTGTGTGCGCGAGCTGCGGGCGGGCGAGACCAACGGTGATAAGGGAATTGAAAAATAGACAGATTTTCTTTTCTACCCCGCATGGGTTAACCTTCTACTCCCTTCCTGCGGGGAAATCGGTTGGCAAAGTTGATGGTGCAAACGCGGGATCCTGATGGCGGAGGTGTGCCCGGGATGGTGCCAACCGGTGAGGAGCGATATGCGACGGCTGGTCCTTTTCTTCTTGCTGCTTGTCCTCATGGCTGCGCCGCTGGGCGCGGATGAACCTCTGCTGCAGGGATTCACGAAATCGTCCTCCCCCGGAGAGCGGCAATGGGAACAGAAATTTCGCGCCCTGCCCAGCCCGCAGCTCATGCGCGACTACATGCAGCGTCTGAGCGCGCGCCCTCACCACGTGGGTTCGCCCTACGACAAGGCAAACGCGGAGTGGATTCTTTCCAAGTTCAAGGAGTTTGGCTGGGACGCCCACATCGAAACCTTCGATGTCCTGTTTCCCACGCCCAAGGAGCGGCTGGTGGAAATGATTGAGCCCACCAAATTCACCGCCAAGCTGCAGGAACCGCCGGTGGCTGGCGACCCCACATCCGGCCAGACCAGCGAACAATTGCCGACCTACAACGCCTACTCCATTGATGGCGACGTGACCGCCCCGCTCGTGTTCGTGAACTACGGCTTGCCGAAAGACTACGATCAGCTGCAACGCCTGGGAATCTCGGTCAAGGGCGCCATTGTGATCGCCAAGTACGGAAACTCCTGGCGGGGCGTGAAGCCCAAGGTGGCGGGCGAACATGGGGCGATCGGATGCATCATTTATTCCGACCCGCGCGACGATGGCTACTTTGAAGACAATGTATTTCCGGAAGGACCGACCCGGCCGGCGCAGGGCGTGCAGCGCGGCAGCGTCATGGATTTTGCCTCCTCCAATCCCGGTGATCCGCTGACGCCAGGCATCGGCGCCACCCCGAACGCGAAGCGACTATCGGTGAGGGAAGCGCCCAGCATCTCCAAAATTCCCGTGCTGCCCATCTCCTATGGTGACGCGCGGCCGCTGCTGGCGGCGCTGCAAGGGCCGGTAGCCCCCGAATCGTGGCGCGGTTCGCTTCCCATCACCTACCACGTTGGGCCGGGGCCGGCAAAGGTCCACTTGGTGGTGAAGTCCAATTGGGACATCAAACCGGTGAACGACGTAATTGCCAAAATTGCGGGCACCCAACCCGAGGAGTGGATTGTGCGCGGCAACCACCACGATGGCTGGGTCAACGGCGCCGACGATCCCATTTCGGCCCAGGTCGCCCTGCTGGAGGAAGCGCGAGCGCTGGGCCAATTGCGCAAGCAGGGCTGGAAGCCTAAGCGCACCATCATCTATGCCGCCTGGGACGGAGAAGAACCCATGCTGCTGGGCTCGACAGAATGGGCGGAAGAGCATGCCGACGAATTGCGGCAGCACGCGGTGGCTTACATCAACACCGACGGCAATGGCCGCGGCTACCTGATGCTGGAGGGCTCGCACACGCTGGAACACTTTATGAACGGCGTGGCGCGCGACGTCCAGGACCCGGAAAGCGGGGTCTCGGTGTGGCAGCGGGACGAACTGCACAGCATCGCTCAGGCCAAGAGCGATGAGGACCGCAAGAAGATTCGCGATCGGGCCGACCTGCGCATGGGAGCCCTGGGCTCGGGCACCGATTACACCACCTTTGTGGATCACCTGGGAGTGGCCAGCCTGAACCTGGGCTACGGCGGGGAGGATCAGGACGCCGGCATCTATCACTCAATTTACGACGACTTTTACTGGTACACGCATTTTTCTGACACCAGTTTCGTGTACGGACGCGCCCTGTCGCAGACCGTGGGCACGGCGGTGATGCGCCTGGCGGACGCCGATCTTCTGCCCTTCGATTTCACCGATTTTGCCGACACTATGCAACTCTACCTCACGCAGCTGAAAAAGCTGGCGCAAGATAAGCGCAGTGAAGCCGTGGAGCGCGACCGCGAGCTGGACGAAGGGCTGTTCCACGCCATCAACGACCCGCGCCGGCCCACCGTCGCCCCACCCCGCGAGCCGGTGCCGCCCTACTTGAATTTTGCGCCGCTGGAAAACGCCGTGGCTCAGCTCAACCAGAGCGCGCAGCGATACCAGGAGGCGCTGCAGAAGGCATGGGCTTCGCCGCAGGGGGTGCCAGCGGCTACGCTCGCTGACTTGAATCAGAAAATGATGGAGAGCGAGCGCCGGCTCACAGACGATGCCGGGCTGCCTCGCCGGCCCTGGTACAAGCACATGATTTATGCTCCCGGTGTGTACACCGGATACGGTGTCAAAACCATGCCCGGCGTGCGCGAGGCTATCGAGCAGAAGCGCTGGCCGGAAGCCGACGCTGAGATCATCCGCATATCCAAGGTGCTGGAAAATGAAAGCGGGCTGATTGATTCAGCCACCGCCGAGCTGACGGGAACCCGGTAGCCTCCTGGGTTTGTTGCCAGTGTCGAGCACAGCCAGGTTAAAACAGCCTGGACGCCGGCGCGGGGGTCACCTTCGCAATTCCCACACTACCACCCGCCGCGCCGCCGCTACTAACGATGGGGCAAGCTCGCCCTTCCCGGTCAAAGGGCTCCGAATAAAACCGGCCTTACCGGCCCGGCCCGGGCGATGCAGGCGCCGCCTGGGTGACAAACAGCGCCCGGACGTTCTGCTTCTGCATCAGATTCTCGAAATTGACCAGGTCCGTGTTCACGATGTTGGACCAGCGGGCGAGCTGCGCGTCGCTTTGCTTCTTCAGATTGTCGAACTCCTGATAGGCCGCCGCGGTGGGCGCGGAATCGTTATCCCCTTCCACATAATTGGCCAGATAGGAGAGCTTGGCATCGAGGCCGGGAGCGTAACGCAGAGAATCTTCATTGGCGGAGATTTTCATCTGCACCAGCGCGTCCTCTACGTCCGCTACTTTGTGGTCCAGTTCCTGGCTGGCGGTGTACACCAATTTGGCGCCGCCCTGGCTGGTGGCTAGATGCTTCTGCAATTCGTGCGTCTGAGAGCGCAGGTCCCAAATCTGGTTAACCGTTTCATAAACATGCGTCAGCTCGGCCTGGATCTGTCGGGTAAGGGTGATCTGCTTCTCCAGGTCGGCAAGCGAAACGTGCTCCCGCGGGTCCATCTTTACCTGCAGGGGCGCGGTGTAGCTCTTACCGTCAACCGTAAGGCGCACCTGATACTCGCCCGGCAGCACCATGGGGCCGCGGGTGCCGTCCTGGTATTCATACAGGTAGTAATTGGGCAGGCGGGGCACCTCCTGATAACGCAGGTCCCACACAAAACGATTCATGCCCGCCTGCAACTCCATTTCTTTCTTGGGCTTTTCATCGTCGGGATCAGCGGGCTCGTCAAGGTCCTTTACATCCTTGCTGGTGACCTTGCGCACCAGTTGGCCCTTGGAATCCAGGATTTCAATGGAAGCTTCTTTGGGCAGGGACTTCAGATTGAAGTAGATTTCCGCGCCGTCGGGCGGATTCTCGCCTTCATCCAGCGGCTTGCCCCAGCTGTGCGGCATGCGCACCCGGTAAGCCGCTGCTGGAGTGTAGAGATGGACTTCCTGCTGGGCAATGTTGGCGCTGTACTGGCGCAGCGGCGTGATGTCATCGAGCACCCAGAAGGAGCGGCCGTGCGTGGCCAGGATCAGGTCGTTGCCGTGGATCACCAGGTCATGCACGGGCGCGGTGGGCAGGTTCAACTGCAATGATTGCCATTGTTTGCCGCCGTCGTAGGAAACAAAGACGCCGCTTTCGGTTCCGGCGAAGAGCAGGTTGGGTTTTTTGGGATCCTCGCGCACGGCCCACACGAATGTGTTATCGGGAATGCCCTTGGTAATTTCGGTCCAGGTTTTGCCGAAATCGGTGGTCTTGAGGACGTAGGGGTGGTCATCGTCGTTCTGGTGGTTATCCACAGCGACATAGGCGGTGCCGGCGGCGTGAGGAGAAGCCTCAATCAAGTCCACACGGCTCCATTGCGGCATGGACTTAGGAGTTATGTTGTCCCAATTCTTGCCGCCGTCGCGCGTGACCTGCACCAGGCCGTCATCGGTGCCGGCCCAGATCAGGCCCTTCTGCAAGGGCGACTCGGCGACGGCGAAGATGGTGTCGTAATACTCGGTGCCGGTGTCGTCAATGGTAATGGGACCGCCGGAGGGCTGCTGCTTGCTCTTATCGTTGCGCGTGAGATCGGGGCTGATGGCGGTCCAGTGCTGGCCCTGGTCACTGGTTTCGAAGATGCGCTCGCCAGCGTGGTAGAGCAAGTTGGGATCGTGGGGCGAAAGCAGGAGCGGCGCCGTCCACTGGAACCGGTGTTCGAGGTTGGCCGCGCCTACCGCATCGGTGAGTTGGGGCAGGAGGGCGATGTCTTTGACCTCGCCGGTGTGTTTATCGAAGCGCGTGATCTGGCCCTGGTACTCGCCGGCGTAGACGATATCGGGATCAGGAGGATAAGGGGCGATATAGCCGGATTCGCCTCCGCCCACGGGGTACCAGTCGCGCTCGCTGATGCCGCCAATAGAGCCGCGGCTGGCGATACCCACGGTGGTGTTGTCCTGCTGGGCGCCGTAAACGTAATAGGGAAAGCGATTGTCGGTGATGACGTGGTAGAACTGCGCCGTGGGCTGGTTGTCTTGCTCCGTCCAAGTGGCGCCGCCATCCACGGTGACGGTCACGCCGCCGTCGTTGGCGGCGATCATGCGCTTGGTATCAGATGGGTCAATCCACAGGCCATGGTTGTCGCCGTGCGGCACGTGTACCTTGTTGAAAGTGCGGCCGCCGTCGCTGGACCTGAAGAAGTCAACGTTCATGATGTAAAGCGTGTCCGCGTCCTTGGGATCAGCAAAGACGTGCATGTAGTACCAGGCGCGCTGGGTGTAGCGGTGGTCGGGGTTGACCAGCTCCCACTTGTCGCCGCCGTCATCGGAGCGATAAAGGCCTCCGTCCTTGGCTTCGATGAGCGCGTAAACCCGCTCCGAGTTGGAGCCCACACTCACGCCGATTTTGCCCCAGGGGCCAGCGGGCAGGCCGTGGCCGGTCAGCTGCTTCCAGGTGGTACCTCCGTCGCTGGAGCGGTAGAGCCCGCTCCCCGGGCCGCCACTGCTCAAGCTCCAGGGAGTGCGACGCGTCTGCCATAGCGCCGCGAAGAGGATATTGGAGTTATTGGGGTCGAAGACGACGTCAACGCCGCCGGTGTTTTCATCTTTGTACAGAACTTTCTCCCAGCTCTTGCCGCCGTCGGTGGTGCGGAAGATGCCGCGCTCCGCGTTGGGCCCATAGGGGTGACCGAGGGCGGCCACAAACACGATGTTGGGGTCCTTGGGATTGACGATGACCTTGCCGATGGAGCGGGTGTCTTTCAGGCCGGTGTTGGTCCAGGTTTTGCCCCCGTCCAGAGATTTGTAAACCCCATCTCCCTGGGCGAGATTGCCGCGAATGCAGGCTTCGCCGGTGCCCACGTACACGATGTTGGGGTCGGAGTCGGCCACCGCGATGCTGCCGATGGAAGAGGAGCCTTCATGATCGAAAATGGGCTTCCAGCTAAGCGCGCCGTCGGTGGATTTCCAGACCCCGCCGCCGGTGGCGCCGAAGTAATAGGTGTTGGGGTCGCCGGGGATGCCCACCGCGGTCAGAGAGCGTCCGCCGCGATAGGGGCCGATCATGCGGTAGCGCATGCCCTTCTCTTCTTCTTTCTTCTCCTCCTTGTCCTTGGCCGCGGTCTTTTGTGTATTCGATTCGGTTTCCGCGGTGGCTTTGGCCGCTTTTTCACTGCGTTGCTGGGCCAGGACAGGTGAGCTTTGCAACATCAGAAGGAAAGAAAGCACGACAAATAAGGACATCGCGGCACGAGGGAAGCGCATGGGCAAGTTTCTCCAGGGAAAATTCGAGCCGAGTATGGTATTCCACCGGGCGTGGAACAATCAATCGCGGGCTTTGACCCGGGCGTCGAGCGCGGACTAGCATTAAAAAGCCTAACCGCTGTCCCCCACCTTTGTTCTGGAGCGGTGGCCGTATCGCAGGTGCTGTATGCGTCTTCTTTTGAGGAAAGTCTGGTCGGATCTTGAAGGGCAGGATATTGCCGAGTACGCGGTCATGGTCGGCGCTCTATTGGTGCTGGTGCTGGGCCTGATGCGCGCGCTCTAAGCCGTACCTCCATAACACTCCTGGCGCGAAGCGCTGTTATGGCACACCGTGTTTCCGAACAAGGGCCGGTCGGGCCTGCCGAATTGTAAAGAACGCTGAGGCGTATTTCCGGCCCTCGTGGAGATGTAGAGTACCTTCATTAGTGCCATGCGACTGACTACTCTCATTGTCATCCTCGGCCGCGCCATCCGGCCCTGGCGGCTACAATAGCGGCTGATGGGGGTAGTGCTCGAATTCGAAGAAATCAGCAAGCGGTACGGAGGGCGCTTCACACGCCGGCCGGTGCAGGCGCTCGACCGCTTCTCGCTGAGCGTGGAACCAGGGGAAATCTTTGGCTTCCTGGGGCCGAACGGAGCGGGGAAGACTACCGCCATCCACCTGGCACTCGGCTTCATGCGTGCCGACCAGGGACGAGGCCTGATGCTGGGGCGGCCCTTCGGTGACGCGCGCACCCGTCGCCACGTGGGCTTTCTCGCCGAAAATGTCGCCTTATACCACCGTCCTGCCGCGAAATTGGTGCAATTTTATGGCGGGCTAAACGGCATGGGCGGTGCGCGCCTGCGGCAGCGCTCGAGCGAGGTGCTGGAGCTGGTGAACCTTGCCCCTGATGCCCAACGCAACGTGGGCGCCTTCTCCCGCGGCATGTTACAGCGCATCGGTTTGGCGCAGGCCCTGGTAAACGATCCCGAGCTGCTCATCCTGGACGAGCCCACTTCGGCGCTCGACCCCGTCGCCCGGGTGATCATCCGCGAACTGCTATTGCGCTTGAAGGGGGAAGGCAAGACAGTGTTCCTGAGCTCGCACCTGCTGTCGGAGGTGGAGCTGGTATGCGATCGGGTAGGCGTAATGCACCGGGGACGGCTGGCCAAACTGGGCAGAACCTCGGACCTGCTGCACTCGCGCGAGCAAACGCAGGTAGTGGCGCGGGGCGTTGCCGCGGCAGCTTTTCCGGGCGCAGTTGCCAGCGACGGCGTGGTCAGCTTTACCATCACCACCACCCGCCAGCGGGAGGTGCTGGAACGCATCTGGAGCCTGGGCGGGGAGGTGGTGAGCGTGAACCCGCTGAAGCGCTCGCTGGAGCAGATTTTCCTCGAGGTCACACAGCCGGAACTGGAGCCGCGAGCAAAATGAAACCTGTCTGGCTGATTGCCGGCAACTTCCTGCGGGAGCAGCGCTGGCCCGTGGTCATCCTGCTGGGGTGGGTGGGCTTGCTCTCGGCGGCGGCGGGATTTTCCGACCTGCGGCGCACCCCGGAAGACGTGTTCATGCTGTTTCAGCAGGTGGCTGTGTACATACTGGTCTTCAGCCTTTTTTTTGGAGCTTCGGCTATCCGCAACGAGCTGCGGACGCGGCGCATCCTGGCGGTGCTGTCGAAGGGCATTTCGCGCCGGCAGTATATTGCCGGGCTGCTGCTGGGCATCGTGATGGCCATCGCCATCTACTGCCTGGCCCTGGGGATGGCGGGAGCCTGGGTGCTGCCGCAGGTGGGAGTGCCGGCGATGCGCTTTGGAGTCCTGTTGCTGGGATTGGCGGTTGCCTCGCTGCTCACCGCCTGTCTGGCGCTGTTCTTTTCCATCTTCCTGCATCCGCTGCTGGCCACGGGAGCAACATTGGTGATTGTAGGCGCGCCCCTGCTGGTGGAGGTGGTGTGGAACAGCCCCTGGGCGGCGCTGGTTCCGGTTTATGCCATCCTGCAGGGCTTCCTCAATCTTTCCCAGGGCGCGACCGCGTTCCAGGGATGGTTGATCCTGCTGGCCCTGGGAGAGACCGCGCTTGTGTGGCTGGTATCGGCCTGGCTGTTTTCCTGGAAAGATGTCGCCCTGGCGGTTGAGTGAAAGCAGACCAAAACGGGAAAAATCTGCACTATCCATGCGACAAAACGCTTCCGCCGAAGCCAAAGCCGCCACTTAATTCACAGGTCATCCACAGGTTAGACGAATTGAGCTGGAAGCAGAATTGCCGCCTTGACTGGCTGGACGGAGCCGCGTAGAGTTTTCTTCCCCCCCAGGCAGGAGAAATAATTATGGATGTGCTTAGAACCCTCTGGATGGATGACTCAGGACAGGACATCGCCGAATATGCGGTCATGCTGGCGGTGATTCTGGTGATAGTCGTAGGTACAATCCGGCTGATCGGCACCCAGGCGAACAATGTCTTTTCGGAGACGGCCAGCGCCATTGGTGGATAGAGCTCCGCACCCGGCCTGGCAGTGAACTCAGCGCTCAGCCGCATTGCTGCAGACACGGGGATGTAGTATCTTTTGAACCCGCAAGCGGCAAGTGTCCCGCCCGAAGAAGCTTTTTTCCCCGGCGAAGTTCCGCGGGAATTTGCAATGGTGAAGCCGCTCGCTGCAGCCAGCGGGCGGTGGCTGGTGTTTCAGCAGGAGTAGAACAAATGAGATTAGCTGCCAGGGGGTCCTCCCCTCTCCGTGGCGGCCTCCGGAGCCGGCAAGCCGGCGCGGAGCGCGGAACCACCATCGTCGAGGCAGCACTCGCGCTGCCCCTATTCTTTCTGCTGGTCCTGGGAATCATTTGGTTCGGACTGGCCTTTAGCTCTTACCAGGCCCTGGTTACCGCCGCCCGCGAGGGTGCCAGGTACGGGGTCGCCCCCCTGGCCAACGCCAATTACAATCTGCCCACCGCGAACGAAATTGCGCAGCGCTCCTGCAATTACCTGAAGAGTGGCGTTCTGGGCGGCCTGGCCCAGTGCAGCAATTACGGAGGCTCAACCCCGCCGGCCATTACAGGATGTGCGGATCCAACAATAAAAACGGCGGACAATATCTACGTGGGTGTGGTTCCGGTTCCGTACACCATCGCCTATATCGGCAGCAATCAGACGGCAACGTTGAATCAGACTGACGTCGTAGTCGGCATCCGCAAAACTGTTCCCATCATGGGATTTACCCTGCATCTGACGACGTGCTCGGCGATGCGAAGCGAGAACAACTGATGAAACACAATAAGGAAAAAGGCGCAGAAATCGCGGAGCTGGCGGTGGCCTTGCCGTTGCTCGTGTTTCTGGCTTTGGGGGCAATTGAAGGCGGTTCGATGTTGCGCGTGCACCAACTGCTCAATAACGCGGCTCGCGAAGGTACACGGATGGCGATTACGCAGAACGTGGCCTATGCCGCGAATCGCGACACGGTCATCCAGCATGTCGTGTCAAATTACCTGACCAACAATAACGCGTTGCCGGGCACTGGGACCTTCACCTTGGGTGAGTGCGCTACCTGGAACGCGGGCACCAACGTGACAACAAACTGGCCGTTTCAGCCGGGCGGCACACTGCCCGCGGCCGGCGCCATTACGGGCACTCTCACACTGGCCAGCGGCTCGACCGTTACCACTTCCATGGCGCAGGTGACCGTGACCTGCGCCTACAAGTTCTTTTTCCTGCCCACGCTGCCCGGCCTGCGCAGGCAACCAACGGTTACTTTGCAGGGCCAGACCACGATGATGGATCTGTTCTGAGGAGAATGTATGAAGAAAGCGCAAAAGGGCAGCATCGTGGCTCTTACCGCCATCCTCATGGTTGCGCTGATAGCGATCCTGGGATTAGCGATTGATTTCGGCACGGTGTTCACCGCCCGGACCTTTCTTCAGCATGCCGCGGATGCCGGCGCTCTGGCCGGGGCGGACACCTATGCCCAGTACGACCCGGCCACCCAGACCATGGCTACGGTGAATGCGCAAACGGCCGCCGAACAGAACAAGGTTTTAGGGCAGAGTTTGGTCGCCTCCAATGTGGCGGTAAGCTTTCCCGCAGCGCCTGCCGGATTCTACCGGGTGCGGGTGGATGTGAATGCCACCGTGCCTACGTTCTTCCTCAGGATTCTGGGGCAGAAGTGGCGGCAGGTTCCCATCGGCGCGCACGCCATAGGGGAAGCGGCGCCTGGCAGTGTGGGGGGTACGACCTGCCTGCGGCCGCTGTGGATCACCAAATCGGCGCTCTATGGCGGCTCTTGCACGAATCCCACGCCGAACGTGGGCGACTCAATTACATTGTGGCAGTCAACCGGAGGCGGAGGTGGAAACGGCAACGGCAACGGAAACGGCGGTGGAGGACTTTGCGTAAATTCGACCAATTGTGCTGCCTCACAATGGGGGCTGATTGACCCGGTCTCTATTGGCTATCCGGCCTCTGACCTTTCCTCCTGGATTTTGAGCTGCAACAGCGTGCAGATTACGTGCAACACACTGATGGGACCGAAAACTGGGGCCACAGTGGGGGATGTGGGGAGGGGGCAGCCACCTCCGGTACAGACCCTGATCGGGCAGCTGGGCGTCAACAACGACTGGACATGGCCCTCGCCGTATACGATTGGGCACTACTACTACGTCCCAGGAAACGCTTATTACAGTTCCAGTCCTTCTGTGGTCACGATGGCCATTTGGGACGACTGCTCCGCCCCTCCCACCGGCTATCCGCCAATTAATGGCAGCACCCAGAGCATACCTATTGCCGGTTTTGCGCAGATATTCATTGATTCGATAACGCTTAATGGGAGCAACAAATACGTTTCCGCCCAGTTCATCAGCATGACCAACTCCTGCACCGGAAATGGCAGCGGGAGTGGTCCGGGTTCGAATACGGCTTCCGGGCCGGGAGCGATTCCGGTGCGTTTGATTCACCCCGATACGAACGTGGCAAACTAAGGGCTGGTAAGACCTCTCCTCGAAGGTAGCCGCAAAGGCTACCGCAGCAAGCTTTGCGCGGAGCGGGTGGCGAACTCCAGGACCCGCCCGGGCAGGATCCCCAGATAAATCACAGCGGCTGCGCTGCACAACAGAGTAGCGGTCACCCCAACGGGCACGCGCATGACGGGAGTCTCCTGGGTGGCATCGCGCATGTACATGGCGACGATCACGCGCAGGTAGTAGTAAGCGCCGATGGCGCTGTTGACCACCGCAATGATGGTCAGCCAAACCAGATTGGCCTTCAGCGCGGCGCTGAAGACATAGAACTTGGCGAAGAAGCCGGCGGTAGCCGGAATCCCAATCAGCGAAATCAGGAAGATGGTGAGCGTCATGGCCAGCAGGGGGGAGCGGCGGCCCAGGCCGGTGTAGTCGTCGAGGGTGACGTAGCGCTCGCCCGCGTTGGCGAAGTGGCTCACCACGATGAAAGCGCCAAGGTTCATAGCCGTGTAGGAAACGGCATAAAACATGGCGGCTGAAATGCCGGCTTCGGGCGCGGCCGCAAAGGCCACCAGCAGATATCCGGCGTGGGCAATGGCGGAGTAAGCCAGCATACGCTTCACGTTGTTCTGCACCAGCGCGCCCAGATTGCCCAGGGTCATGGAAACCGCCGCCGAGCCCCACACCCACCAAAACCACACCGGACGCGAGTGCACGAGCAGCGACGGTCCTTCGGTGACGAACAGAATCCGCAGGAGCACGGCGAAAACCGCCATCTTGGGAGCGGTGGACATGAAGGCCACTACCGGTGAGGGCGCGCCTTCGTAAACGTCGGGCGTCCAGACGTGGAAGGGGGCGGAGGCGATCTTGAAGCCCAGGCCCACGAATATCAGGGCGAAAGCCACGTAGGCCATGAGGGGCGCGCCATTTAGACGCAGGGCGCCGGCGATCTGGGGAATGTCAGTGGAGCCGGTGGCGCCGAACATCATGGCGATGCCGTAGAGAAAGAATGCGGTGGCGAACGAGCCCAGCAGGAAATATTTCAGCGAGGACTCCACGCTACCCGCGTCGCGGCGGCGGAACCCCGAGAGAATGTAGGTGGAGATGGAAGAGATTTCGAGCGCAATGAAAATCAGCACCAGTTCCACGGCCGAAGACATCAGGGCCATGCCCACCGTGCCAAAAAGGATGAGTCCAAAATATTCGCCGGCGCGGATTTCCTGCACCCGCAGGTACTCGAACGAGGCCATGATGACCAGGGCGGCGGCAATAGTGACCAGCAGGTGGAAGAAGATGCTGAAGTTGTCAACGATAACGAAATTCCAGAAGGCGGGCCCGGCATAGCGCATCTGGTAGATGCTGGCGGCTACCGCGCCCAGCGCTCCGACCAGGGCGATGATGCCCAGCGGCTTCACGTTGCGGTGTTCCGGCAGCAACGGGTCCACGAACATCACGATTAGCCCGAAGAGGCTGAGCACGATTTCCGGCAGGATGCGGATGTAGTCGGCGGTGGTCAGCATCAGCGCACCACCTGGGCCGTGGTCTGGGCCAGCGGCATGAGCACGCTGTGCACCGCCGGATCAATGAAGCTGAGCCAGAGCACCGGCGCCACGCCCATGGCCAGGGCTGCAATTGACGCCGGCCATAGCGCGGTGCGCTCGCGCGCGCTCAGGTCAGGCAGAGTGTTGTTGATCGTATGTTTTACCTTGCCAAAGAAGACGCGCTGATACATCCAGAGCAGGTAGCAGGCGCTCCAGATCACGCCCGAGGCGGCCAGGATACCCCAGATCATCTTGGCCTGGAAGGCGCCGCTGAGGACAAGGAATTCGCCGACAAATCCGTTGAGCAAGGGCAATCCCACCGAAGAAAGGGTTATGAAAAGAAAGAAAGCGGCGAAAATGGGCATAGGCGTGGCCAGCCCGCCAAATTCCTTGATGTCGAAAGTGTGGCGCCGCTCATAAATAATGCCCGCCAGCATAAAGAGCGCGCCGGTGGAGACGCCGTGGTTCAGCATCTGGTAAACGGCGCCGTCCACCCCCAACTGGGTGAAGCTGAAGATGCCCAGCACCACGAACCCCAAGTGGCTGACCGAGGAGTAGGCGATCAGTTTTTTGAGGTTGGGCTGCACCAGTGCGACCAGCGCACCATAAATGATGCCGACGATGGCCAGCACCATAATCCAGGACTGGTTCTGGCGGGCCTGGTCAGGGAAGAGTCCCAGATTGAAGCGCAGCAAGCCGTAGGTGCCCATTTTCAGCAGCACGCCGGCCAGCATGACGGAACCGGCGGTGGGTGCTTCAAAGTGGGCGTCAGGCAACCAGGTGTGCAGGGGGAAGATGGGCACCTTTACCGCGAAGGCGACAAAGAATCCCAGGAACAGCCAGCCCAGGGCGTGGCCGCTGATGCCGAAGCTGGCGCCGTCGCGCACCGCGTTCTGAATGGTGACGTAATCGAAGCTGCCGGTCTTGGCGTACAGGAAGATGATGGAGGCCAGCATGAAGGCGGAGGCGATCATGGTGAAGAGGAAGAACTTCACCGCCGCGTACACGCGCCGCTCGTGGCCGTACATGCCGATGATGAGCGCCATCGGGATGAGTGTGAATTCCCAGAAAAAGTAGAAGAGGAAAAGGTCGAGGGCAACGAACACGCCGAGCAGCGCTGTCTCCAGGATGAGCATGAGGATGAAAAATTCCTTCACCCGCTCATGCACGGACTTCCAGGAGATGAGCACGCACAAAGGCGTGAGGAAAGTGGTGAGCACCACCAGCCACATGGAAATGCCGTCCACGCCCAGGTGGTAGTGAATGTTGGGGGTGGGAATCCAGGGAACATTGATTTCGAACTGGAAACCGGCCTGGTTGCGCGCGAAATAAGTGGGAAGGTGCAGCGAGAGAGCGAAGGTGATGAGCGAAACCAGCAGAGCAAACCACTTGATGTCGCGCTCGCGCCGGGGAAAGAGCAGCAACAGCGCCGCTCCCGCCAGCGGGATAAAGGTGACCAGCGTAAGAATCCACGTATTCCAGGCGGAGCCGCTCATCGAACTCCCATCCAGATCATGTAGGCGATAGCCACCGCCGCTCCCACCGCCACCCAGGCGGCGTAAGAGCGCACATTGCCGGACTGCATGTGGCGAAACTTGTCGGAAAGCGAGCGTGCCGTCTCGGCGCTGTCGTCGGCGGTGGCATCAATGCCGGCCACGTCCACGCCGCGCCACAGCACCAGGGCGGAACCCTTGACGAGCGGGGTGACGATCACCGCCTGATAGATCTCATCCACGTAGAACTTGTCGCGCACCGTGTTGTAGAGCCAGCCCAGTCCGGCTGCAATGCGATCCGGCAGGTCGCGCTTTTTGTAGTACAGCAGCCAGGCGAAAAAGAGGCCAAGAAACGCCATCACGATGGAAACGGCGGTGGCAATAATTTCAGAGTGGCTGGCGGCCGAGCCTTCGGCGGCAGCCTCGCCCGCCCCGGGTGTTCCCGCAGGCAGCGCGCCGGCGGCCGCTCTGAACACGGGCGCCAGGAAGCGCTCGAAGCGGTTGTGCCCGCCCAGGGATTCAGGCACCCCGATATAGCCCCCGATGACCGCCAGAATGGCCAGGATCACCATGGGGATGATCATGACCTTGGGGCTCTCGTGGATGTGGCTAACCTGCTCGTGCTGCATGGCCAGCGGGCGCACCAGGACTTCCGCCCTGCCTTCCTTTTCGGGCGCGCGTTCCGACCAGGTGCCGCGCGCGTTGGTGTGTTCGCGCAGCCACTCTTCGTAGTGCGCCATATTCGCGGCCGGCACGCTGGCCTGGAGAATGGTCAGGCCGCCGCGCTCCTCGAAACTCACCACCGTGCCGTTGCGCTCGATCAGGTTGCTCATCACGGTGCTGACAAATTCGGCAGGCACCACAATTTCAGCCAGAACGTCTTTGGCGCTGGCCACGGTAGGGTGAGCGTGCCCGGCATGCTCGTACCCGTGACTTCCGGAGCCGCGGTATTCGCCGAAGAACGTCATGAACCACAGGCGGAACATGTAGAACGAGGTCAGCAGGGCGGTGAAGACGCCGATGGCCCAGTAGGCGCGGCTGCCGTAGGGGCTGGAAAGCGACTTCCACAAGATTTCGTCCTTGCTGAAGAAGCCGCTGAAGAAAGGTATGCCGGCGATGGCCAGGGTGGCCGCGGTCATGGTCCAGAAGGTCCAGGGAATTTCTTTGCGCAGGCCGCCCATGTGGCGCATGTCCTGCTCGCCGCCGAGCGCATGAATGACCGAGCCGGCGGCCAGGAAGAGCAGGCCTTTGAAGAAGGCGTGGGTCATCAGGTGGAAAATGCCGGCAGAGAAGGCGCCCACGCCGCAGGCCAGGAACATGTAGCCGAGCTGGCTGACGGTGGAGTAGGCCAAAACCTTCTTGATGTCGTTCTGCGCCATACCGATGATGGCGGCAAAAAGCGCGGTGATGACGCCGACGATGGCTACGGCCATGAGCGCGTCCGGCGCGTGGTCGAAAATGACGTTGGAGCGGGCCACCATGTACACGCCCGCGGTCACCATGGTGGCGGCATGGATGAGCGAGGAGACCGGGGTGGGGCCCTCCATGGCGTCGGGCAGCCAGACGTAGAGGGGAATCTGCGCCGACTTGCCGCAGGCGCCGGCCAGCAACAGCAGGCCGATGGCGGTCAGCAGGCCTGCGCCGGCCGTTTCCACAGGCAGTCGCGAGATGGCCGGGAACACTTTGTCAAAGTCTAGCGTGCCGAAGTGCTGGATAAGCAGGAAGAGTGCGATCAAAAAACCGAAGTCGCCGATACGGTTGACGATGAAAGCTTTTTTGCCCGCGGAGGCGGCGGAATCGCGCACAAAGAAAAAGCCGATCAGCAGATACGACGCCAGGCCCACACCTTCCCAGCCGATGAACATCAGCAGGTAATTATTGGCCAGCACCAGAGTCAGCATGAAAAACATGAACAGGTTCAGGTAACTGAAATAGCGGTAGAACCCGCCCTCCTCCCACATGTAGCCGACGGAGTACACGTGAATCAGAAAGCCGACATTGGTGACCACCAGAATCATTACCAGGGAGAGTTGATCGAGATACAAGGCAAAATGGGCGCTGAAATTGCCGGCGACGATCCAGGGCGCGAGCACCTCGGTATGGGGGACGGCGGTCTGCGGTAAAGACCAGAACTGGAAGGCGACCCACCACACCATGCCCAGCGAGGCGGCCAGGAAGAACAGCCCGAAAAAGGCCACCAGACGCTTGCTGAAGTTCCGCCCCAGCAAGCCGTTCACGGCGGCGCCGGCCAGGGGCAGCAGCGGAATGAGCCAGAGGTGAAAGTTAGGCGTCATAGTTTGAGCAGGTTCACCTGGTCCACGTTCAGAGTCTCGCGCGTGCGGTAGACGGCAATGATGATGGCCAGGCCGACGGCGGCTTCAGCCGCAGCCACCACCATGACGAAGAAGACGAACACCTGGCCGCTGAGCACCTGCCAGTGGGCGGCAAAGGCGACGAAAGAGAGATTCACCGCGTTGAGCATGAGCTCAATGGACATGAAGATGGTGATGATGTTGCGCTTGATGAGAAATCCGGTTACCCCGCAGGCGAACAGGATGGCGCTCAGCACCAGGTAGTAATGCAAGGGAACCATCAGCCGGACCTCCTGGCGGTTGCGGATTCTTCCTGCGGCGCGGCTTCTGTTCCGGCAGCTACCTTGAGCGCGTGACGTTCCGCTTCCGGCTGCGGCTTGGAAAAACGCGAGCGTACCGGCGATGCCAGCACCACCGCTCCCATGATGGCGATGAGCACCAGCACGGAAGTGACCTCGAAGGGCAGCAGAAAATTATGAAAGAGCAGCCAGCCAATAGCCTTGGGCGGCCCGTACATGGCGCCGACTTTTACGGAGCCAACGTTGGGGGCGCGCACCAGCACCCAGGCCACCAGCAGGCCGATGGCGAGCATAGCCGGAAAGCCGAAAATCATGGCCACCTTGCTGCCCTTGGTGCGCTCTTCCACGCCCGCGTTGAGCAGCATAATGACGAAAACGAACAGCACCATGATGGCGCCGGCATAGATGATGACCTGGATGGCGGCCACAAATTCGGCGCCCAGCAGCAGATATTCGACCGCCAGCGAGCCCATGACCACTATCAGGGAGAGCGCGCTGCTGATGGGATGGCGCTGGATGAGCAGGTTCAGGGCCCCCGCCACCGCGATAACGGCAAAAACCGAAAATAGGACTAAGTGAAGCATCTTGAAATGCAGCTTCTAGCTACTGGCTCCTTAGTTTCTAGCTGGCTGGCCGTCCGCCTTCGGCCGTTGGCTCTTGGCCTTTAGCTTTTGGCAAAACCAGCTACTAACTACCAACTACCTTGATGCCTGAGAGCTGACTACTGAGCTCGGAGACGTTGCAAGCAACGTATCTACCGCTAATTTGCCTGACTCCCATCTCCTGCTGCCACAATTCGGGTTTCCAATTACTCAATTACCCGATTACCCAACCCACTATGCCCTTAGCGCCACCACCAACCCCGTAATCACCAGGTTTGCTACGGCGAGGGGCAGCAGCACCTTCCAGCCAAATTTCATGAGCTGGTCGTAACGGAAGCGGGGCAGGGTGCCGCGAATCCAGATGTACAGGAAGATAAACGCGAACACCCGCAAGGCAAACCAGAACACGGGCAGAATTTCCTGCAGCCAGGTGGGACCGAACAGCGGGCCATGCCAGCCGCCCAGAAACAGCAGCGAAGCCAGGCAAGCCACGGTAAACATGTTGGCGTACTCCGCCATAAAGAACATGGCAAACTTCATGGCGCTGTATTCGGTGTGGTAGCCGGCCACCAGTTCAGTTTCCGCTTCCGGCAGGTCGAAGGGAATGCGGTTGGTTTCCGCGAAGGCCGCCATCAGGTAGATGAAGAAGGCGACGAACTGACCCTGGAAGAAATTCCATTTTGGCAGCCAGCCCCACCAGGTTCCCGCCTGGGCATCCACGATGCCGCGCAGGCTGAAAGTACCCGAAAGAATGAGCACGCCCACCAGGGAGAGGCCAAGCGCGACTTCATAGCTAACCATCTGCGCGGAGGCGCGCAGGCCGCCCAGCAGGGAATACTTGCTGTTGGAAGCCCAGCCGGCAAGGGCAATGCCGTAAACCCCGATGGATGTAATGCCCAAAATAACGAGCAGGCCGATGTTCAGGTCGGTGATCTGTAGCGGTGTATGGATGTTGCCTATCGTCACCCAGCCGCCGATGGGAATGACCGCCATGGAGGTCACGGCAAAGATCATGGCAATCATGGGCGCCGCGATGTATAGCGGCTTGTAAACATGCGGCGGTGTGATGTCTTCCTTGAACAGAAACTTGGCGCCGTCGGCCAGGGGCTGCAGCAGGCCGAAAGGTCCTACGCGGGTAGGCCCCCAGCGGTTCTGGATGCGTCCCACCAGCTTGCGCTCCAGCCATACCGTGTACGCCACGCCCGTGAGCAACACAACGAGCGCGATAACGATTTTGACAATCGAAACGATGACGAAGGTGGTGAGAGTCAAGAATGCGTTCCTTAAGGTTTCACAACTAAAGGTTCGAGTTCAAGGTTCGTGCGTCAAAAGTTGGTCCCCGGAAACTTGAAACTGGAAACTCGAAACTGGGCTACACCGAAACTTCCTTATCCGTCTTTTCCACTGGCGCGCGCCGCGGGTTTTCAATCACCGAGTTCAGCGTCTGCGAATAGCGGCCCAGCGTACCCGAGGTAAACAGAGTGTCATGAGCAGGCAGAATCAGTTCGGGATGGCCGGCGACGGAACCGGCCGTGCCCTCCTCCACCGTTGTGTGCTGGTCGTTGCCGGCCAGCAGTTCCAGCCGCGAAACCTCGTACCCCGGCACCAGGCGCTGAATTTCATCCAGCATGGCGATGGCATCGAAGGGGCTGAGCTTGGGCTCGAGTCCATGCGCTTCCAGCCAAACGGCGTGCCGGTCAGCTTCGCCGGATTGCGCGCCGCGAGACTGCCCCAGGTCCGCGCGCTCGGCCTGGCGGAATGGCACCAGGCGGCGCAGGTCAAAGCCCATGCGGTCGGCGACCCGGAGGAGCATCTCAAAATCGCTTTTCACGGTGCTCACGTCGCCGGCTTTTTTCAGCAATTGCAGGTCGCCGCAGGTATTCGTAAATGTGCCCGACTTCTCGTAAGCGTTGGCTGCGGGCAGGATCACTTCCGCCAGCAGCGCGGTTTCAGTCAGAAACATATCCTGCACGACGGTGAAAGTCTTAGAGAGCGCGAAGGGATCAATGTTGAAGCGGACCACGGGATTGGCGCCGACGATGTAGAGCGCCTTCAGGCGGTCTGCCTTGGCGGCTTCCATCATCTGCAGCAGGTTCATGCCCGGCTCGCTGGGAAAGGGAGCGCCCCACTCGTCCTGAAACCGAGTTCCCGAGCCCAGGGGAACGTAACCGGGGAGCAGGTCGGGATACAGACCCATATCGGCGGCACCGCGGGAGTTGGCGTAATCGCCCAGGCAGACAAACTTCGCGCCCGCGATGACCGAGCCGAAACGCACGACCGATTCAACATCGCGCCCGCGGAGTTCTGACCCGAAGATGATGACCAGGTTCTGCTCGCCGCGGAGCCTGTCACGCAGGGCGTTGAGCGTTTCGCGGGTAGTCTCGCCAGTAGCTAGAGCGCTTGCCGCGGAATCCTCGCCCGCCAGAAAAGCGGCCAGTTGCGGCTCGCTTCCGGCGGGAATCTGGGTGAAGCTGGCCGCTTGCCGGCGCAGCTTGATAGGCGAGGAATTCACCACATAGAGACGAGCCCGGTGCAGGCGCACGTTGTTGCGGATCTGCCAGGCCAGCAGTGGGTGCTGCTCGGTGGGGTCGTTGCCGATCAGCAACATCGCGGGCGCGTTGAAGACTTCGCGCATACTGGCGGTGGCGTGTTTCTTGCCCGCCAATGCGCCGGCGAAGGCGGGGAAGTCGGCAGTTCGGTGGTGGTCAATATTATTGGTGCCGAGCACCAGGCGAGCGAACTTCTGCAGCAGGTAATTTTCCTCGTTGCTGGTGCGGGTGGAGCCGATTACGCCGATGGCCTGTCCGCCGTTCTGCTCGCCGATTTCCTTCAGCCGCAGCGCGATGTGCTCGTAGGCCTGGTCATAGGTGGCGGGCACGTGCCGGCCGTCTTTGCGGATGAGCGGCTGCCTGATGCGGTCGTCATGATTGGCAAAATCGAAGGCGTAGCGGCCCTTGATGCAGAGGAAGTCGCCGTTGATGCCGCTCTTGTCGCGGTTGTCGCCGCGCACAATCTGCATGCCCGTAGGGGAGCGGCGCACGCCGAGGGTGGTTTTGCAGCCGTCGGCGCAATGAGTGCAGACCGTACCCACGTGCTTCATCTCCCAGGGCCGGGTCTTATAACGGTAAGCGCCGGAGGTAAGCGCGCCCACCGGGCAGATATCAATGCACATGCCGCATTCTTCGCACTCCAGGTAGTCGGAGTGGTTGGGCATAATGAGCTGGGCCGAGCCGCGGTTGGCGGTGCCCAGCGCCCACACGTCCATGCCTTCGCCGCAGACGCGCACGCAGCGGTAGCACATGATGCAGCGGGGCCGGTCGAAGTACACCACCGGCGACCACTGCTGCTCATCCTTGTGGTTCTTGATGTCAATGAGCCTGGATTCGGCGGCGCCGTAGGAGAAGGTCATGTCCTGCAGTTCGCACTCCCCGCCGGCGTCGCACACGGGACAGTCAAGGGGATGGTTGGCGAGCAGAAGTTCCAGCATGGCTTTGCGCGCCTGCCGGACCTCGTCAATTTCCGTGCTCACCACCATGCCTTCTGTGACCACCGTGGTGCAGGCGGTTTGCAGCTTCGGCATTTTTTCGATTTTGACCAGGCACATGCGGCATGCGCCCTGCAAGGACAGCCCGGGGTAATAGCAGAAGGAAGGCACTTCGATGCCCACGCTCTTGCAGGCTTCAATGAGCAGGGTGCCGGCCGGAACCGCCAGCTTCTTGCCGTCAACGGTGATGTTTACGTCGGGCATAAGAAATTGAGTAATTGGGTAATTTGGTAATTGTGTAATTTAAGAGCCCTCTCACCCCGTTCGTGCTTGCGGAATGGTTTTCCAATTACTCAATTACACAATTACCCGATTACACAATCGTTCAGGCCGGCACCGCCTCCACTGCCTTGCTGTCAAAAGGGCAGGGCCGGCCATTCAAGTGATCTTCAAATTCCTGGCGGTACTTTTTCACAATCGAAATCGCGGGCATGGCCGCGGCATCGCCCAGAGGGCAGAAGGTGCGGCCGAGCATGTTTTCCGCCAGGTACTGAATATTTCCAATATCCTTTTCCACTCCGCCGCCGGCATGAAAGCGGTTCAGGGTCTTCTTCAGCCAGTCGGTGCCCTCGCGGCAGGGAATGCACCAGCCGCAACTCTCGTGCTGGTAAAACATCATGATGCGCTGCAGGTACTTGACCATACAGGTAGTGTCGTCAAGCACCACCACGCCGCCCGAGCCCAGCATGGAACCGGCTTTCATGAGCTGGTCGAAATCCATGCCCACATCGCATTCGTCGGCCTTAAGCACGGGCGTGGAAGAACCGCCCGGCGTAACCGCTTTAAGCTTATTACCGCCGCGAATGCCGCCCGCCACCTCGAAAACCATTTTCTTCAGGTTGTAGCCCAGCGGCAATTCGTACACCCCGGGATTGGCCACATGGCCGCTCAGGCAGAACAGGCGCGTGCCGCCATTTTTCGGTGTGCCCAGGCTGGCATACCACTCACCGCCGCCCAGCATGATATGAGGCACGCTGGCCAGCGTTTCCACATTGTTGATGACCGTGGGCCCGCCCCAGAGGCCGACCACGGCGGGGAACGGCGGGCGGATGCGGGGCACTCCGCGCTTTCCTTCCAGCGACTCCATCAGCGCCGATTCTTCGCCTACCTCATAAGCGCCGGCGCCGCCGTGCCAGTAAACGTCGAAATCGTAGCCGCTGCCGAAAATGTTTTTTCCCAGAAAGCCGCGGGCGTAGGCGTCGGCCAGCGCCTTCTGCATGATCTCAGAAAGGTAACGGTATTCGCCGCGAATGTAGATGTAGCCGGTGTGCGAGCCCACGGCGATGCCGGCTACCACCACTCCCTCGATCACCGAGTGCGGGTCGTGCTCCAGGATAAGGCGGTCCTTGCAGGTACCGGGCTCGCTCTCGTCGCCATTGCACAGCACGTACTTGGGCTTGGGCGCCTGCTTGGGGACAAAGCTCCACTTCATGCCGGTAGGGAAGCCGGCGCCGCCGCGGCCGCGCAGGTTGGAGGCTTTCATCTCGTTGATAATGCCGTCCGGGCCGAGGGCCAGCGCCTTCTGAACCGCCTTGTAGCCGTCGAGCTCCAGGTAGCGGTCGAGGCCGGCCGCGCCCTGGCCAAAGCGCCGGGAGACGACCTTGACTTCATCGGGATGGCTCACCAAGTCTGCCATGAAAAATTGATGATTGAGGATTGCCGATTGATCGTGACGCGATCTTCAATGGTCAATCGAACATCATCAATCGACAATCACTGCGTTCCTTTCCTCCGGTACTCGCCCAGAATCTTCTCCGCCTTCTCCGGCGTGAGCTTCTCATGAAAGTCGTAGTTGACCTGCATGGCGGGAGCCCAGCTGCAGGCGCCGATGCATTCCACTTCTTCAAACGAGAACATGCCGTCGGCGGTGGTGCCTTTATGGCCGACGCCCAGGCGCTTCCTCAGGTGCTCAATCACCTCATCGGCGCCGCACAGCATGCAGCTGATGTTGCGGCATACCTGCACGTTGTACTTGCCGCGCGGGCGCGTGGTCAGCATGGAGTAGTAGCTGATCACGTTCCGCACTTCCAATTCGGTCAATTCCAGACGCTGCGCAACCTCGCGGATGGCCTCGTCCGTGAGATAGCCCAGTTCATCCTGCATGAAGAGAAGCGTCGGAACGAGCACGGACCGCTTCGTCGGGTAATGCCCCAACATTTCCATGAAGCGGCGCTCGAATTGGTCGGAAAGCCTCATGATTGTGTAATCGGGTAATCGGGTAATTGTGTAATTGATTTCTTATTGCGAGCGGTGCCGTAAGAGCCCGTGAATATTGCCGCCAATTCCCGAGATTTTCTAAGCAGAGGCACCACCCGCGGTGTCGGGAGGATTCCCGATTCGCTGATTAGTTCCAGCCAAAACACCGTCTCGTCCGCCTCTTCCATTACGATTCCAACCCTTGCTGCAAACTCTTGCCGTGATCTTGCGCGGCATGCGGCACGATAATGCCGCCACCGAGGTACCGCTGCGCAGCAGTTGCTTGCCGATAACCTGCGCGTCTCCACCTCTGGGCAGCGCCCGGAACAGCCGGATAATACGCAGTGCAAATTTCTTCGTGCGTTCTCTTAAATCTTCGGGCCTCGACGCCATACTGACCACCTCGCGCCGATTCTCAACTACTCATACCCAATTACACAATTACCCGATTACACAATTACCTGTCTATTTCTCCCAGCACAATATCAATGCTGCCGATGGCGGCCACCACGTCGGCAATCAGGCGCCCCTCGCACATCTTCGGCAGCGCCTGCAGGTTCACATACGAAGGCGAGCGCATGTGCACGCGGTAGGGCTTGGCGGTGCCATCGCTGACGATGTAGTAGCCCATCTCGCCGCGTGGCGATTCAATCGCCTGGTAAACCTCGCCCGCGGGAACTGTAAAGCCCTCAGTGATGATCTTGAAGTGGTAGATGAGGGCTTCCATTTGAGTTTTCATCTTCTCCCGCTCCGGCAACACCACTTTGGGAGCTTCTGCCTTGATGCGGCCCTCAGGCAGCCCGGCCAGGGCCTGCTGCACAATCTTGTTGGACTCGCGCAGTTCCTCCACCCGCACCATGTAGCGGGAGAAAACGTCGCCTTCGCTGCGCACCGGCACCTTGAACTGAAACTGCTCGTAACCGGAGTAGGGCATGTCGCGGCGCAGGTCCCAGTCCACCCCGGAGGCGCGCAGGGTGGGCCCGGTGGCGCCCAGCGCGATGGCATCGTCGGGCGCGAGATAAGCGACCTTCCTGGTACGCTCCACCCAGATGGGATTGGAGGTCAGCAAGCCTTCGTACTCGTCTACTTTTTCCGGAAAGCGGTCGGCAAACTGCTTCACGCGCTCGAACAAGCCCAGTGGCGGCTCCAGCGCCAGCCCGCCGATGCGGAAATAGGAGGTCATCATGCGCTGCCCGCTGACCATCTCAAAAATGCGCAGCAGGTCTTCGCGCTCGCGGAAACAGTAGAGGAACACCGACATGGCGCCGATATCGAGCGCGTGCGTGCCCAGCCACACCAGGTGCGAATTGATGCGGGTCAACTCATTGAGCATGACCCGGATCCACTGCGCCCGGGGCGGAATTTCCAGCCCCAGCAGCTTTTCCGCCGCCAGCACGTAGCACAGGTTGTTGGTCAAGGGGCAAAGATAGTCAATGCGGTCGGTGAGCGGCACCACTTGCTGGTAGAACTTGGCTTCGCAGGTTTTCTCGATACCGGTGTGCAGGTAGCCAATATCCGGCATCATGCGCACCACGTTTTCGCCGTCAATCTCCAGGATCAGCCGCAGCACGCCATGAGTGGAGGGGTGCTGCGGGCCCATGTTCAGGATCATGGTGCGATCCTGTCCAGGCTCGATGACCGGGGTTGTGGTCAGATGGCCCATGGTTACCGGTATCCTTCGACGGGATAATCTTTGCGCAGGGGATGGCCCTCCCAATCCTCGGGCATCAGGAGACGGCGCAGGTAGGGATGTCCCTGGAAACGCACGCCAAACAGATCAAAGACCTCGCGCTCAAAAAAATTGGCCGCCGGCCACACGCTGGTAATGGACTCCAGGCTGGGGTCCGACCCTGGTAGCTGCACCTTAAGGCGCACCCGCTCCTTCCGCTTCATGGAGAGCAGGTGGTAAATCACCTCGAAACGCGGCTCCGAGGGGTACAGGTCCACGCCAGTCAGGTCGGAAAGAAAATTGAACTGGGCCTCGGGCGAATCTTTCAAAATGGCGCAGGCCTCGCGGATGGCGCCACGTTCCAGGTAAATCGTCAGCTCGCCGCGGTCGAACTTGGACGATTGCACCGCCTCCCGCCTCCAGGAGAGCAAGACGGCCAGCGCCGGGCGCTCCAGCAGGTCATTCAGATTGGTGATAGCGGGGGTGATGGGCATCTAAAGCGACTCTCCCCGGGTGGTGGACCAGTCCAGCACGCCCTTCTTCCAGACATAGAAGAATCCCACCAGCACGATGCCGATGTACACCAGCATCTCCCAGAAGCCGAACATCTTGAGCTCCCGCAGCAGGATGGCCCAGGGGTAGAGGAAAACCGCTTCCACATCGAACAGAATGAAAAGCATGGCCACCAGGTAAAACTTGACCGAAAAACGCTCGCGCGCATCCCCGGTTGGCGTGATACCACACTCGTAAGGCTGCATTTTGGCCCGGGTGGGCCGGCGCTGACCTACAATCCAGGATAAGAGTACGATGGCAGTCGCCAAAGCTCCGGCAAAGACGAAGTAGATCAGCAACGGCAGGTAGCGAGTGAAGTAATTGTCCGGCATAGACCTGGCTGTATATAATTCGCGGCCAATAAAAGGGCTAAACAAATTAGATTAGGTTTTGATAGTTGCCACTGTCAAGCGCGCCGGGCGTGGCGGGGGCGGCAAAGGGGTTATCCGCACTGGTACGCGGCGAGAAATCTCTATGATTTTTGGTTTCAATACCGACGTGAAGCACCAGGATACGGTTTACCACGTGCAGAGTGAAGCTCGCGAGCATGAGCGCGTGCTGCAGACGCAGGTGTTCGTGCGCGGAAGGTGTATTGGGAAATTGGCCACCCCTTACCGGAGTGAGCAGCGCGACGATACTTCCGAGAAGCAGCTGGAACAGAGCCTGCGGACCCAGCACAAGGCGGTGCTGGACGCGATTCGGGAGGGCCGCCTGGAAGGCGTGCTGGGCCGCCCCGACCAGGAAGTCCCCAAAGCACCCAGTGGCCTCAAGCTGCAGTGGACCAACTCTGACTCGCTGCGCTCGGCGGAAGGCCTGATGGTAAGGATTGTGGTCAGCGATAGCGAAGCGCCGGTGGAAGGCGCGAAGGTGACCGCCCGGCTGAAGCAGGCCCAAGGCGAGCCCCTCTACTCGCAGGCGACCACCGATGCTTCCGGAGCAGCGGAACTGAAGTTGGGAGCCGCCAACCCCGGCCTCGCGGGTTCCGATATCCTCGTGCAGGCCACCCACGGCGGCCGGGTCGTCACCCGCAAGTTTCGCCTGCGCAAATCCGCCCGCGCCTGACCTCAAACCATTCACCACAGAGGACACAGAGGTCTCAGAGGTTCCGGGGTCTTGGCCCGGAGGCAGTTCAGTGCTTGGTCAGGTGCCAATCAGCCCAAGAAAGAAATGAAAAATATTCCTCTGTGTCCTTTGTGTCCTCTGTGGTGGGATTTGGTTTTGCGGGGGTTAGAATCCAGGCATGAGGCTGCAGATCAATGGAGAAGAGCGGGAGTTTGAGGAGGGCCTGAGCCTGGCAGCGCTCCTGGAACGGTTGGGCATGAAGCCAGACCGCGTAGCGGTCGAACTCAACCGCGAAATCGTCAGCCGTCAGGTCTGGTCTCAGACTCGCTTGCAGGCCGGCGACCGCCTGGAAATTGTTCAGTTCGTCGGTGGCGGATTGTAAAAACCTGAATCAAACTATCACCGCTGAGAACGCAGAAGACGCTAAGAAAGACTTATTCACCGCCTTAATCTTTAGGTTGAAGAAGAAGAAGGGAGCAGGCCAGAAGGCTAGTCCAGTACCACGTCAAAATGAACCCGCAACGCCGCCTGCCATTCCTCATCGGAAGCGAGTAGCTGTTCCTCCTTGTGGCTGCCGCGCGTGATGATTAGCTTCATGTCCGATAGCGTGATCCGCCCTTCGGGCGTGGCGCGGGTGCACAGGCGCTTGCGGGTGAAGCTGGAATCAGGCGAGGTCTGGTGGTAATCGCACATTTCCGCAAAGTCCTGCATCTGCCGTGGCTGAAGGGTGAAGCGATATTGTGCTTTCCAGGAACCTTCGGCCTCCCACTTTTCAAGCTGGAGCACACCGGCGGTTTCGGAGATGCGGTAGATTTGGTCGCCGTCTTTCTGGGCGATGCCGCACAACAGGCGAAGCGGCTCAATAAAAGAATCGCCAAAACCCACGTCCGCCAGCCAGGGCTGGTCCAGGTCCACGCGCAGGGTGAGGTGATCGAATTCGGGGCCGAAGGAGCCATCGCTGCGCGCCACGCGAGCCGAGAGAAGTGTTACCTGGAATCCCATGGCCCGGAGCAGGGCAGCGAAGGCGCCATTCATCTCGTAGCAGAAGCCGCCCCGGCGTCTCTCCACGATCTTGCGCACGCAGGCCTCCTGGTCCACCACGAGCTTTCGTCCACGTGAAATATCCAGATTCTCAAAGGGCACGCTGAGCAGGTGGGCGCGATGGACGGCGCGCAGCACCTCCAACGTAGGCGTCACCGGCCCCGAGTAGCCGATGCGCGCGAGATAGGCGGGCAGGTTCATGGCCAGAATTGTGTTGCGCCGTGATACTAAAACCATGACCACAGAGGACGCAAAGGACGCAGAGGAAGCCTATTTCATTTCTTTGCCGAGCTGTCCGCATCGGAGTATACCCGCTGATGTTTCTCCCTTCTCGCCGATAAATTGAATCTCTGCGTCCTTCGCGTCCTCTGTGGCTTTATTTCAAAGTGTTGGGGCGAGCTCTACGTTACAGCGACATTACACCCGGCAGCGCGAAATAGAAGAACAAGGCGATCAGCACCAAATAAGCGAGCATGATGAGCGTCCAGCCCATGTTATGGCGGATAACCTCGCCCTCGCTGCGGACGAACTTGCTGGTGGAAACGCCCACACTGGCGGTCTGTGGCGCAATCGGCTTGCCCACTTCGGCGCCCACGGAGTTCAGCGAAGGCAGCAGAAGAGCCGGCATATTGAGCAGCCGCCCAGTGACTGCCTGCACCGGTCCAAACATGGCGTTGGTGGAGGTGTTGCTGCCGGATAGCGCCACCCCGATCCAGCCCAGAATAGGCGCCAGGGCCACAAAAGCCACGCCTGTCTTGGAGAGTCCGTAGGCCAGCGAGTTGGCCATCCCCGTATAGACGAAGCAGTAGGCCAGGGCAAAAACGAACAGAGCAACGATGAAGGCGCCCCAAATCTGGTGGAAAGTCTTGGCGAACACCTGCTTCAAATCGTCCGCCCCGGGCCGCAGCAAGGCCAGAATCAGCAGCCAGGAGGCGAGAATGGAAGTGCCGCCGCCCAGCGGGTTGAAATTGAAGCTGGAGGCAAGGGCCTTCCCGGTCACCGAGGAAAGGGCCGT
>DATEJK010000048.1:0-26987 GCA_035278025.1 Terriglobales bacterium
GGAGAAGATGCACATGACGGCCACGCTCACCAAGTGGTACGACGAGCACGGCCGGCATGAAATCTTTGCCGGCGGCAAGAAGGTGAGCCTGGATGGCGTGGAGCTCAAGGCGCTGACCCTGAAGGATGAAATCGTCACCACCGAGGAGCAGAAGGACCTGGATACGCTGGGCATCGCCAAGAACGCGCGCGAGGAGAAGATCCGCGCCCGCAACGAGAAGATGAAGAACGATGGCGCCTACAACGAGAAGATGGCCCGGCTTTACCGCGAGGTCATCCTGAAGGAAGGGCCGGCCGCCAGTAAGGACGGCTTCATCCCGCTGGACGCTCTGCAAGCCAAGGCCAAAAAGAGCGAGGAAATCGCCGAGGAAGTGCTCGGGGATTAGCAAGCGGGCTGGGTAGCTGAGGCCGCCGGAGCGATTCGGCGGCCTTTTTGTCAATGGTGGCGCCGTCCCGGCTGCTGCTGAGTGCATAGTTCAGATTGACTCCGTCGAAAAATCGTTTCGGCGGGCAGAGGAGGGGCGTATCAGGGCACGACTTCCAGTCGTGCCGGGATGGGTTGCTGCGGAGGCCGGCTTTAGCCGCTGTGCTTTGCCCTCAGCGCCTGAAGGCGGATCTCCCAAATGGGCCGGATCGGCACGGCTGAACGCCGTGCCCTGATAGGAAGCCTGACCAGACGAATAGGCCATGCGGCGGGCAAGCCTTCCAGGAGCGAAACCGAAACCGCCCCATTCAGGCGCCAGGCATAGTCGCTACTCTCTTGAGACCGGCACAAGGCCCTAGTTGCATCCCCGGGGCCTGAGCAGGATAATGAGGCGCCCGCCCTACAACATTGATTACAATAAGGGTTTGACCTGAACGAGTCCTGAAGCTCTGAGGAGACCTGTTTTGCAGGAGTCAAGGCAAAGAGGAGGCTCGGCCACGCCCCTTTTCTGGCGGGTGGAAGGCAGCCTGCTGAATTTGGGCACGGTGCGCCCGGTAGCCTTCTTTGCCTGGAACGCGCAGAGCTTCGCCGAGCGCTGGATTCGCCGCGGCGCCATCTTCGTGCAGGCCTTGCTGCGTCCCCTGCTTTACGCCACCAACCGGGCGTTTGCCACGCGCCTGGTGCATGCCGCGCTGCGCGACATCAGCCGGGATCGGCTCGACCTGCTGGGCGAAGAGTACTTCCAGTACAACCTGCAGCCCATATTGAAGCCCGCGGGGGTAGAGAAGCTCCACGAGGCGCTGGCCCAGGGAGAACGGGTGGTTCTGGTCAGCCAGGGGTTGGACCACATCATGCGGCCGCTGGCCCGGCACTTGGGAGTAGAGGAACTGATCTGCAACCGGCTGGAGTTCCGCGATGGCTATGCCACGGGACGTCTGCTGGAGCCGGTGATCCGTCCGCGGGGCGCCCTGGCGCTGATTACCGGGGGTGGTGCAGAGGGAGGGCGCGAGCTGCAGCAACTGAGCCAGGAACTCAATTACCGGGCAAGCGTGCTGGAGGCGGCCATCACCCCAGCACGCCGGGAAGTGAAGGCGCCGGAGCGTCCGCTGGTGCGCTTTGGTTCTGTGCCCGCGCCGGAGAGGCTATCGGTGGGGAAAGCGCTGGCGGGCAAACAGCTCATGCTGGTGGGAGTGACCGGTTTCATCGGTAAGGTTTGGCTGGCGCACATCCTGCAGGACCTGCCAGAAATTGGGCGCATTTACCTTCTGATACGCAGCCAGAAATCAACTTCCGGAGGTCAGCGCTTCAGGAAGCTGGTGGAAGAGTCGCCGGTCTTCGATCAGTTACAGGAGCGGCTGGGAACGCAATTTGCCGGCTATCTCAACAGCCGCGTGGAAGTGTTGGAGGGCGACGCCAGCCAGCCAGGGCTGGGGCTGGAGGCGCAGACCAAAGCCCGCCTGCAGGGTTCGCTAGACCTGGTGATTAACAGCTCCGGGCTGACAGACTTCAACCCCGACCTGCGGGATGCCCTGGCGGGCAACGTAGACGCGGTGAGCAACGTGCTCGACTTTGTGCGCGGCTGCGAGCATGCCGGGCTGCTGCACCTTTCGACCTGTTACGTGGCCGGCGCCCGGGACGGCCGCATTGCTGAATTGGTGACTCCCAACTACACACCCGTGGGTGACGCCAATTTCGATGCCGAACGCGAACTGGAGAACTTGCGGCGGGTGATAACCGAGGCGGCGACGCGGTCGGAAAGTGCCGAGCTCGGAGCAGAACTGCGCTCTCAGTCCCTGGAAAAGAAAGCCAATGGCAGGGGGCTCTCGGCCGCGGCGCTGGAGAACCAGGTGCGCAAGAACCGTATTCGGTGGCTGCGAAACACCCTGACCGAGGCGGGAACGCGCCGAGCCCAGGAGCTGGGGTGGCCCAATACTTACACCTTCACCAAGAGCCTGGCGGAATCGCTGCTGCAGAAGCGCGGGGCGGGGCTGGCCATCGCCATCGTGCGGCCGGCGATTGTGGAAACATCGCTAAACCGGCCATTTTTGGGGTGGAATGAAGGCATTAACACTTCGGCCTCGCTTTCCTACCTGCTGGGGACGTATTTCCGCCAGCTGCCCAGCAACGCGCGCAAGAGCCTGGACATCGTCCCCGTGGATACGGTTTGCCGGGGCATGACTCTGATTGCCGCCGCCATCGTCCAGCGCTGCCAGCAGCCGGTTTACCAGCTGGCGACGTCGGTGACCAACCCGTGCGACATGGCGCGATCTATCGAGCTCACCTGTCTGGCGCACCGCAAGTTCTACCGCACGCAAAACGGGCTGCACCCCCAGTTGCGCATGCGATTTGACACCATTCCGGTATCCAAAGAACGCTACCAGCGGCTCTCAGCGCCGGCGCAGAAGGCGATGATCAAGTCGCTGCAGCGGCTGACCGCGCCCTTTCCCTTCCTGCAGCCGCCGCTGGTGCGCACCGAGCGGGGGCTGGAGCGGGTGGAAAAACTGATTGAGCTGTTCGAGCCTTTTATCCTGCACAACGAGCAGGACTTTGAGGCGGAGCACGTAGAGTGGCTCTCGCAGGCCCTGCCGGAAGAAGAGAAGCCCCTATTCGCCTACGACACGCGCTCGCTGGACTGGTGGGAGTACTGGATTAATGTGCACATCCCGGCGCTGCGCAAATGGACCTATCCGCTGATCGAAGGCCGCCCGGTGGAGGCTGGTCCCCGACGCAGCTTCGATTTGCCATCCAGCCGCGGCGATAAGGCGGGCCCAGGCTGCAGCCCAGCAGCGGGCAAGAGCATAAGCACAGGTACGAGCGGAGCAACGTGGCAATATTCCTGACCGGCTCAACCGGCTACATCGGCGCGCACGTCGCGGCCGGGTTGCTGGAAGGGCACCGCGATCATCTCAACCTGCTGGTGCGCGCCCAAGACGAGCGCGAGGCCGAGGTGCGGCTGTGGCGCGCACTGCAGCTGCATCTGGATTTTCCGCGTTTTCACCAGCACCTGCAGTCGCGGATCACCATTTTCTGCGGCGACCTGACGGGCGGCCGCTTCGGGTTGAAAGAACAGGACTACCGGCGGCTGCTCGAATCCACAGACTCGGTTATTCATTGCGCGGCATCACTCAACCGCAAATCGGAGAAAGCCTGCCTGAACGTGAACCTGCGGGGCACGCTGGAGGTGATTAAATTGGCGGCCGCCGCGCGCGACCATCATGGCCTGCGGCGCTTCAGCCACGTCAGCACGGTGGCGGTGGCGGGCCAGCGCAGCAATGAAGTGGTGAAGGAAGACGAGGCCATTGACTGGGCCCGCTCCGATTACGATCCTTACGCGCGCACCAAGAAATTCTGCGAGCACATGATCCGGGAGTTGTTGCCGGATGTGCCGCGTACCATCTTTCGTCCCAGCATAGTTCTGGGCGACAGCCGCTATCCGCAAACCACTCAGTTCGATATGGTCCGCGCATTCGTCTTCCTGGCTGGCTTGCCGGTGCTTCCTTTCCGGCCCACCGACAAGATTGACATTGTCAATGTGGATTTTGTGGCCGATTCCATCGTCACCCTGCACCAGAAGCCCAGGCCGGACTATGACACGTATCATCTTTCTTCGGGCGTGGCGTCGCAGACGTTTCGCGAGTTGACCACCACCCTTTCACGCGCGCAGCACAAGCGGGCGCCCACGTATATGCCCAGCCTGGAGAGGCCGTTCGCGGGAGTCGTGGAGCGGCTTTCGCGAAGGCGCGGAACCCTGGGCTTTGGAGCTTCGCTGATGAAGGTGTTCCTGCCTTACCTGAGGTGGAATACGGTATTCGATAACACGCGGGTGGTGGGGGAGATGGGACGCCAGCCCGCGCCCTTCTCGCAATACAGCTACCCGCTGCTGAAGTTCAGCCGCGACAACCACTTCAGCTATCGCTATCAGGACTGGCCGGCGCCGGCGGGAGGCACAGCGGCATGACCGACCTGATGCTGGAAGCCTGGGTGAGCGCCTCAATTGAACTGACCAAGCTCAAGTGGATGCTGGGCGAGGGTACGCCGTGGCAGCCGGGAGAAAAACTCAAGCTTTTGTTCGCCGGCTATAACGGCACGCGCAATACCGGGTCCGACGTGCGGGTGGAAGAGATGATGCGGCAGGTGCGGCGCATTCTGGGGGCGGAGAACCTCAGCCTGAGCGTAATGACGCAAAACTTTGATTGCTCGCGGGGTTACTTCGGCGAGGCGCGCCAGACCCATCTACCCGACGTGTTCCCTCCTTACCTGCATCGCGAAGTGCCGCAGCACCATGGCGTGGTGGCGTGCGAAGGCTCCATGTTCAAGAGCAAGTTCGCCAACGCGCTCACCACCATGATGATTGGCTCGCTGGCGCTGGCTTCGGCGCAGAATAAATTGTCCGTCGGCTACGGCGCGGAGGCTGGGCACATGGACCCGCTGGTGAGCAAGATGTGCCGGCGGTACTGCCGCGACTCGCTGATCATTACCCGCAATGAGGAGTCCCGCGACGTGCTGCGCGGACTGGGCGTCTCCACGGAACTGGGGACGGACACGGCATGGACTTTCGAGCCACTTTCGCTGGATTACGGACGGCAGCAATTGCGGGGAAAAGGCTGGGACGGCAGCAGCACCGTACTGGTGGTCTGCCCGATTAACCCATTCTGGTGGCCAGTGAAGGCTTCGGTTGCCAAATACATGCTGCGGGCTGCCACCGGCGCATTCAAGGACAGCCACTACCGCACTGTGTACTTTCATCGCTCAGGACCGGAGGTAGAGGCGGCGTACCAGAAGTATCTGAGCTCCATCGCTACGGCGGTGGATGCGTTTCGCAAGGTGAGGTCGGTTTTCGTCGTGCTGGCGGCGACGGAGGGGTTGGATACCCGGGCATGCGAATGGATATCGCAACGGATGGGCGGAGTGCCCGTGTTCAGCTCGAACGATTACGACATGTACCAGCTGGTGAGCATTCTGCGCGCTTGCCATCTGATGGTGTCGTCGCGGTATCACGGCATTGTGACCTCCATGCCGGGACTGGTGGCTTCGGCGGGGATCACCATGGATGAGCGCATACGCAACCTGATGCGCGACCGCGGTCACGCCGACCTGCTGCTGGAAGTGGATGATCCGGAACTGGAAGGCAAGCTGATGGTCACGCTGGACAAGCTGTGGAAAGAGCGGGACCGGATCGCCGAGGGAATCGGGCGCACGGTGGTGAGGAATTTGCAGCTGATGGCCCGCATGGGCGTTTACTTTGAAGAACACCTGCGGCGGCGGTACCCCGAGTTTCCATTGCGCGGTGGGGTGCGCAGCTGGGAGGATTATCTGCCGCCGCTCAGCCCGGAGCTGGAGAAGTTGGCGGAAGCTTACGAGGCGGTGAGCGCATAGGGGGAGTGATGTTTTCGAGGTGACCCGCAGCGGCCCAAGCCGGTTTGTTCCGATACGGAGTGGCGCGGCTGAAGCCGTACCCTGCGAACAGAAAGCTGGATGGATTTCTTAGAGACCATTTTCGAGCGGCTGCGAAAGGGCCCGGACACGGTGCTGCTGCAGGAGTTGAGCGGAGGCGAGTCAGTTTCCGTTACCGGCGCGGACCTGACCGCGCTGATCCAGAAAGCGCGCGCATTTTTAGGAGCCCAAGGGTTCAAGAAGGGTGAGCGCATCGGGCTTCTGGCCGCCAACAGCATCCGTTGGGTGGCGATGGACCTGGCCATTATTGCGGAAGGACTCATCGCGGTGCCGCTTTACGCGCGGCAGGCGCCCGGCGAACTGGTCGCCATGTTGAAGGACTGTGCGCCGGCGCTGTTGTGCTGCGGCAATTCCGCTCTCCGCCAGTCCATTGCCGAGCACTGGCCAGGGGCGCCTCGCATGGCGGTGTTCGACGATATCTTTGCCACAGCAACGCCCGGCGAACTGCCGGCGCCGGTGGTGCTTGCCGCCGGCGACCCGGTTGCGATTGTGTACACTTCCGGAACTTCAGGAGAGGCCAAGGGCGTGGTACTGGGCCTGGACGGCGTGGATTTCATTCTGAGCGCGACTTCGCAGCGCCTGGATTTGCTGATGCGCGGACAGCAGGGACAGGAGCGCGTGTTTCACTATCCGCCGTTTTGCTTTGCCGCCTCCTGGATCATGCTGCTGACCTGCCTGGAGCGCGGCAACCTGCTGATGATGGCCATGGACCTGGGCACGCTGGCGGCCGATATGCGCGCTGCCGCGCCAAACTACTTTTTAAACGTGCCGGTGCTGCTGGAACGCATGCGGACGGCAATTGACGAGCAGTTGCGCAAGACCGGCGGCCTGGCCAATCTGGTCTACACGCGGGCGCGCGAGGCGTGGCTGGCGCGCGGCCGGGGAGAGCGGACGGCGCTGGGTGAAATGTGGCTGGCGCTGGCCCGGGTTATGATTTTTCCCACTATCCGCAAGAAGATGATTGGAGCGAACCTGAAGGCGCTGATCTGCGGCTCGGCGCCGCTGGCGCGGGAAACGCAGCTCTTCTTCATGATGCTGGGCATTCCCGTGCTGCAGGTGTACGGGCTGACCGAAACCACGGCGATCTGCACCATGGATGATCCGCGCGACGTGGAACCTGGGCGGGTCGGACCGGCCATTCCAGGAATCGAGATGAAGCTGGGGGAGAATGACGAAATCCTGGTGCGCGGCCCTAACCTTTTTCAGGGCTACTGGAAGCGGGAGCAGGCCACGGCCGAGGTCATGCGCGAGGGTTGGTTCCGTACCGGCGACCAGGGAGAAGTAAACGAGCGCGGGAAATGGCGGATTTCTGGCCGGATCAAGAATCTGATCGTGCTCAGCTCGGGACACAACGTGGCTCCAGAGCCGATTGAGGACGAGATGTTGCGCCTGCTGCCCGATGCGCAGCAGGTGGTGCTGGTGGGCCATGGACGTCCCTTTGTGGCCGCCATGGTGACCGGAGGGCCCACCCCCGAGCAGGTGCAGTTCGCCATGGACGAAGTGAACCGCGAGCTGCCGCATTACAAGCGGGTGCGCGCGTACTATATTCACCCCGAGCCGTTCACGGTGGAAAGCGGTATGGTGACGGTGAACGGCAAGCTCAAACGCGACGTGATTGCGTCGCGGTTGCGGGAACAGGTTGAGAAGCTGTATGCCAAGCAGGAAGTGCGGGCGGGGTGAGAGCGATAGCAGACACATTCCAAGGCGAGGCGCTTTCCTGGGACCTGAAGGATGGCGTAATCGAGCTGGGGCTGCACCGGCAACCCGCCAATGAGATCGGCTCGCTCCTGCTGAACGAGCTGGAGATGTTCATGGGCGCGCTCAAGTGCCTGGAGGACCAGGCGTGCGCGCTCATCATTTACAGCCGTTTGCCGGCGGGATTCAGCGCAGGCGCGGACCTGCGCGAGTTGTACCACAAGGCCGAGGGAATATCGGTGGAGGAGCGGGTAAGGCAGGTGCGCCTGTTTCTGCAGCGCATTCACCGGGTATTCAATTGCATTGACGGGTCGCCCCTGACCACCATTGCCGCGGTACACGGCGTAACCTTCGGCGGCGGCTTTGAGCTGGCCCTGACTTGCGACCTGATCATCGCCGACAAGATGGCGCGTTTCTGCTTTCCCGAGCTGCGCCTGGGGCTGATTCCCGGTTTCGGCGGAATCCCGCGACTGAAGCGGGATCTGGGCAACGGCGTGGTTCGCGACCTGCTGCTGACGGGACGAAGCTTGAACGCGCAGAAAGCCGCGACTACCGGCGTGGTCAGCCAGCTGGCGGGAGAGGGCGAGGTTTTACGGGTGGCGCGCGCTACCGCGGCGCAGTTGCGCAAGTTTGACCGGCGTACCGCCATCGCAGCCAAGAAGTTCATCAAGCCGATTCCCTACGAGGAATTGCGCCGCGAAATTGACATCTTCTGCGAGCTGTTTGCCCAGCCTGCAGTAGAGGAAGGCCTGCGCCGGTTTGTGGAAAACACCAGCGCGCAGCCTTACTTGCCGTGAAGACTTACCTGGTTGCGGGCCTGGTGCTTCTGTTGTTCGGCACCGGGCTGGCAAAGAAAAAGAAAAGGCCGCGCGAGAACAATGGCTTTGTCTACCAGGAGCGTCTGGGGGTGGCGGAGGTCGGGCAGCAGGGCGCAGTTTGCCTCACCATCCAGAACTCCAAGCTGAAGCCCGGCGACCCTGCTTCTGTGATCTCGACCGAAGGTGGCGTGGAGCAGGCGCAGGTGACGGCCAAGCTGGACAAAAACTGCTCGCGGGATCCCAACACCCAGCCCGGCGACGCCTTCTACACACTGCAACTGGCGAAAAACCGCCTGCCGGCGGGTACGCTGGCTCTGGGTATCGGCGATTATGCCGGGCCGTTCGAGAACCGGGGCGAGTTCGTGGGCTTCAACACGGTGCGCCTGGAGGGCAACGCCGATTACTTCAGCAGTTGCACGGGAAGCGAAGGCGTGAACCTGCTGGTGTGGAACGGCCTGCCGCCGCAGGGCACGCTGGAATGGCGCCGCTACCACTATCTTGGTTATGATGTGGAAACAACCTGCACGGAAGCGGACACGGCGGCGATGGAGAAACTGAAGGAGTAATGCGCACTCCCGAGCAAACTCTGGACGAAATAATGGCGCTCGCGGCCACTCACTTCAAAGTGCCGCGGGAAAAGCTGGCGCCGGACGACGACTTCTTCCAAAAGCTGGGCATGGACAGCCTGCAGGCGCTGGAATTGCTCACACGGCTGGAAAACCATTTTCAGGTGGAGTTGCCAGATTACGAGTTGCAGGGCGTGAGCGATTTCCGCACACTGGCCGAGCGTATCCAATCAAGGCTCTGATTCACCACGGAGACACGGAGACACAAAGAGAGATAGATTCAAAACTTACAGGTTGAAAGAATATTTTCGACGAGATCAAGCCTGCGCCATACCGAACCATGTGCTCGCTGCTGGCAGCGGCTGCTTCCCCGGGCAAACTGGCTGGTTGATGTTGTTTGAATCAACGATCGTAAATCTACAATCGTCACTTTCCGTGTCTCATTGTGAATAGATTTTCATGCTTGACCTGACCCGCTACACCTGTCTGGGAGCGGCGCTGCGCGATGCGCTGGAGCGCTTTGCCGGCGAGGTGTGCCTGATCGAGGCGGACCGGGAGCGGGAAAACAGCCGCCTTACCTACGCCGGTTTCAAACAAGGGGCGCTGCCCCTGGCGGCGGCCCTTCAGGAAATGGGTTTGCGCGAAGGCGACCGTGCCGCCATCATCATGACCAACCAGTCCAAGTGGCTGATCTCCGCCTACGCCATTTTTTTCGGGGGCGGGGTGATCGTTCCGCTGGACTACAAGCTGAGCGCTGCCGAACATCTGCACTTGTTAGCGCACTCCAAGGCGCGATTCCTTGTTGTCGAGTACCACCTCTGGCGCGCCATCATGGCCGCGCCCGGATTCAGGGAGCTCAAAACCGAATTTGTCCTGGTTACGGAAGCTCCGGCGAAAGCCGAACTGGGCGGGGCACGGCGTTGGGAGGAGGCGAAGAGCAGCTCTGAGCCGCGGTTCGTCATGCGGCGCAGGGAGGACACCGCCTGCATCGTGTATTCTTCCGGCACCGGCGGGCGGCCCAAGGGCTGCGTGCTCACCCACGAAAATTATCTGGAGCAGTGCCGTTCTCTGACGGCTTGGTACCCCTTCTGGCCGGGCGTGCGCTACCTGAGCATTCTGCCCACCAACCATGCCATTGATTTCATGGTCGGCTTTATCGGGCCCTTCGTGTGCGGGGCCTGCGTGGTGCACCTGCGCACTCTGCGTCCGGAATACATTCGCGAAGCCTTTACGCGATACAAAATCACCTACATGAGCCTGGTGCCGCTGGTGCTGAAGAATCTGGAAAAGGGGTTCAAGGCAAAATTCGCCGAGTTACCCCGCCATCGCCGCGCCGCGCTCAACGGACTGATAGCAATTAATCGAGCTTTTACCCGCCGGCGCTCACGCCTCGTGCTCAGCCGGCAAGTGCTGCCGCAAATTCACCAGGCCTTTGGCGGGGAACTCCGTGCTCTTTTTGTGGGCGGCGCGTTCATGGAGCCGGCCACGCTGCAGTTCTTTTACGATCTCGGCATTCCGGTGGCCAACGGCTATGGGCTCACCGAGGCGGGTACCGCGGTTACGCTCAATGACTTCAAGCCCTTCCGCGCAGACACCGTGGGCAAGCCGCTGCCCGGGATGGAGGTGAAGATCGTCAATGCCGACACCGAGGGTATCGGTGAAGTGGCGGTGCGGAGCCGCACGGTGATGTCGCATTATCTCGACGACCCGGAACTCACAACAGAAACGATTGTCAACGGCTGGCTCCTGACGGGCGACCTGGGCCGGATAGATGAGATGGGCCATTTGCAGCTGTTCGGCCGCAAGAAGAACATGATCGTAACCGAGGGCGGCAAGAACATTTATCCCGAAGACATTGAGAATGTGTTCGAAGGGCTGGCGGCCAAGGAGTTCTGCATCTTCGCCTCCAATTACCTGTGGCCGAAGAGCGGGCTGGGGAAGGATGCGCTGGTGATGGTGCTGCATCTCGAACATGGCCAGCAGCTGACCGACGCTTTGCGCCGCGAGCTGGCGGGCCGCAACCGGAACCTGCCCGATTTCAAGCGCGTGGCCGGTTATGTGCTGTGGGAACGCGATTTTCCCCGCACCGCTTCGTTGAAAATCAAGCGCACGGTGCTGGCCGAAGAAATTACGCGGGAATTTCCGGAGCACGAATCGGTGGTGCCCTTGTGAGCCAGCGTTTTCTGGCGGTGGTGAACCGCGCCGCCGGCGGAGGCCGCTGCGGCAAGCTGGTGGATGAGGCGCTGCGCCGCTTGCGCGCCGGCGGAATTGAAATGGAAGTGGCGGAAACCACCCGGCCCGGGCAGGCCACCCAGATTGCCCGCCAGGCTTATGGGCGCGGCTGGCGCAATTTTATGGCCGTGGGCGGCGACGGGACCTCGTACGAAATCGTCAATGGATTATTTCCCGAGGCAGAAGGCGGCGAGCACCCAACCCTGGCGTTTCTGCCCCTGGGCACCGGCAATTCTTTTCTGCGCGATTTCAGCGAGCGCGGTTTGGAGCACGCAAACCAGGCTCTCTTGACGGGCCAGCGGCACCCTTGCGATGTGCTGCGGCTCACCCATCGCGAAGGCGTGCTGCATTACATCAATCTGCTGAGCATGGGTTTTGCCGCCGACGTGGCCGCGGTGCGCATCCGCCGCTTCAAGAATATGGGAGAAGTGGGATATTTGCTGGCCCTGTTTCTTTGCCTTGCTCGACTCGACCGGCGTGCCTTTCCGGTGCGGGTGAACGGGGAGGGCACAGCCGACCGGCGGCGCTGCCTGTTTCTTACCTTCAACAATAGCAAGTTTACCGGCGGCAAGATGATGATCGCGCCCAACGCCGAGATTGCCGACGGCCTGATCGAGTACGTGCGCTGGGGGCCGATTGGGCGGCTGGGGCTGCTCCGGAACCTGCCTGGCCTGTACAACGGAACGCATATCCAACATCCGCTGGCGGAACGGCATCCGGCAACGCACATCGCGTTCGAATTGGACGCGCCCGTAGACGTGATGGTGGATGGCGAGGTTCTGCGGCTACATTGCGAGAAGCTGGAAGTGTTGCCGGGGGCGCTGGAAGTAGTGGCTTGAAGCGGGAGTCACGAAAGCGATTGTGTAACAGAGTAATTTGCCCGACAGAAGAACCAAAGGCGCGGGTAAGCCCGCGCCTTTTTCCGTGGTTCGCTCGGCCGCAAACAAATTCGATCGCACACGGCCCAGGAGTTATTAGGTATTAGGCCGCCTGCCAGAGAAGTGCGCAGCCTCCGAATGATCAATCAGCCAGTGTCATCCTTACCACACCGGTTTTCCGTTCTCATCGCGGAAGACGAAGGAGTCCTGGCCGCGGGTAATTTCGCGCGCCAGGATGGTGTCGGCGCCATTAAACTTTACCTTTGAGCCCGTGACCTCAATCTCGTCACCCTTGTTGAATACCATTTCGTAGCTCTTTACGTACTTGGTGGCGGCGAGATGGAGTTCAATCGTGCTGCCATCCTGGACCTTCAGCGTGACATGGGCTCCCATGGTGCCGCTGATGGGGCATTCGTAATCGCGAACGTCCATCACGGTGCCCCTGAGTTTGACCTCCTTGGTCTTGTCATACTTGGGCGCAGTTCCGTTGGCGGGCGTCTGATTGGCAGCCAAAGCCACGCAGGCCAGGAGCGTAACCAATACAGCCAATGCCCAGGCTCTCATAGTCGTTCCTCCTTGCAGCAGGCAGACTCACAGCCCCGGCATTTTTATTATGAAACGTCGGTGAACGGCCTACTGTGACAATTGTCACAAGGGGTGGTGAGCTGGATTACAAAAATTACAAAAAAGCGCGCGCTGGAGGGGGCAGGGCACAGGAGAAAACGCCTGTGCCCACATGCCGCTAGGGGGTGACGGCTTCCTTGGACTTGTCGGTGTCCTTGAGCTTGTCCAGAATGCCGACGGCCACCTCAATGAGGTCCTGGTCCACCTTGCGATTCTCCCCGATGGCCTCGGCCAGGGAAACGGAAACAATCTTGTTGCCGCGCAGGGCGGCCATGCAGCCGAACTCGCCGCGGTGCACCATGTCAATGGCGCCAATGCCATAACGGGTGGCCAGCACGCGGTCGAAGGCGCTGGGTGAGCCGCCGCGCTGGATGTGCCCCAGCACCACGGCGCGGGTCTCAAAGCCGGTGAGGCGCTCGATTTCGCGAGCCAGAATGTTGCCAATGCCGCCCAGGCGAACATGGCCGAACTCATCCGTGCCCACCGTGCTGACCACGGGGGCGCCGTGCTGGTGGTCGGTGTCGCTGGCGAACTTCGCGCCTTCCGCCGCCACCACGATGCTGAAATAGCGCCCACGAGCGTGGCGCAGGCGAATGGTTTCAGCGACTTCCTCAATGTCGAAGGGCTTTTCGGGGATGAGGATAACGTCGGCGCCTCCGGCAATGCCGCTGTACATTGCTATCCAGCCGGAATCGCGGCCCATGACCTCGACCACCATGACCCGGTTGTGGGCCTCGGCGGTGGTGTGAACACGGTCAATGGCGCTGGTGGCGACGTTGACGGCAGTGTCGAAGCCGAAGGTAAAGTCGGTGCCGCTCAGGTCGTTGTCAATGGTCTTGGGCACGCCCACGACCTTGATTCCCATCTGATGCAGGCGCAAGGCAACGGAGATGGTGTCATCGCCGCCGATGGCTATCAGGGCATCTACGCCATTTGTCTTCAGATTCTCAATGCAGCGTGCGAGCCCGTTTTCATACTTGGCGGGATTGGTGCGCGAGGTGCGCAAAATAGTGCCCCCGCGGGGCAGAATGCCGCCCACGTTGGAAAGGTCGAGCGGCTCGGTCTTATTCTCCAGCACACCCCGCCAGCCTTCCAGAAAGCCAACAAACTCATCGTTGTAGTGGAAAACGCCCTTGCGTACGACCGCTCGAATCACGGCGTTGAGCCCGGGGCAATCACCGCCGCCGGTAAGAATGCCAACCTTCATCTGCTGCTCCAATCACCTCGTTGTTTCGCCCAGGCAGGTGTAGAACCGCGCTCGGCGATCCTTTCGGCTCGGCCCTGAACCTCGCCTTGAGGGGAAGAAAATAGACTATCACGTTTGCGGGCCGAAACCGTGAAGCGGGCAGGGGGTGCATGGTCAAGAGCAGCCGCGTGATTAGCGAAAAGGGTGCAAAAAGTCTCCGCCCCTTCTTGGCGCTCAGCATGTCGCTGCAAAATGGATCAGTGCTGAGGGCCTATGTTAAGGGCCTGTTGACCGCGGGAGAGAGTGCGGAAACTGTAGAGTTGAGCGGCGGGCGCAAAGGGGGCCGAGGTTTGGTCAGCTGCCGACTTCCCTGACGGATTTTCGCCCGACGGCGGCTGGCTGGATTCAATGCTGAAAAAATAGCGCGTATCGGATTGCAAGTCTCGAAGCACAACCCGGTGGGTAGACGGGGACCACGGCGCCTTCGCCGTCCGGTCCAGGTGTTGTGGGTCGGGACCGTAGCGGACAAGAGACGAGGAGGACCGGTTGGTGGACCAGGCGATGGTGGCGGAATCAGGAGCTATTTGCTCGAAGAGCGGCCCGTTTGTGATGCGTACGTTGTTGTCGCGGGTATATCCGGCCGGCTGAGTGGTGAACTGGCCGACAGCGCTCCGGGAGCCGTCGGATTTCAGCACCCCGAGATAGTAGGTGGTGGCCGGCTGCAGCTTTTTCAGGCTGACTTCGTGGGTGGTGGTTCTCCAGGGCCTTTGCACTCGAAAGCGCTGGTCGTTGGGAGCAGTGCCGTATACCAGGATGCTCTCCTCCGGGGCGGTCGTCTGCCACCACACCAGGGCGGAGGTGCTGGTGATCTTTTCCGGGATCGGTCCGGCCACAACTTGGGCCTCGTTTTGAGAGGAGTCCTGCTGCTCATGGTCTGGCCAGGACTGGGCCAGCAGGATCGTCCCTAAGCCCAGGACCAGCAAGGCTGCTAAAAATGCGAGCTCTTTTTTCATCACGGCGTGTGCTTAAACATACGACTGGCTTGGGTTTGACGAAACGGCGGCATTTGTTGGATGTGCCACGGCTGGAGCAGGGTGGCTTGCCGGGAGCACGGCACCTGCTCTCAGTAGCTGGAAGCCGGCGGTTGGCAGTGGAGCAGCAGCTCAGGTCCAGTTACAAGCCTGCAACCAGTGGCTGGCAATTACGAATGGTGTAAGATTTTTGCCATGCGGGTCCTGGGCATTGACTGCGGCACCGAGTACACAGGGTACGGCGTAGTCGAGGAAGCCCCGGACGGCCGCCTGATTTGCCTGGCGGTGGGCGCGATCCGGTTGAACCGCCGCGAGCCCTTGCCGGCTCGGCTCAACACAATTTTCGGCCGTCTAGGCGAACTGATCCAGCAGCATCATCCGGAGAATGTAGCTATCGAAGACGTGTTCTACGCGGTCAACGTCAAGTCGGCATTAAAGCTGGGTCAGGTACGCGGAGTGGCTATGCTGGCGGCGGCCTCCGCCGGGCTGCCGGTAACCGAGTACGCGCCCCTGGCCATCAAGTCAGCGGTGGTGGGCTATGGCCGGGCGGAAAAGTCGCAGGTACAGCAGATGGTCAGTCATTTGCTGTCCCTGGAATCCCTGCCCCAGCCTTCCGATGCCGCGGATGCGCTGGCCATCGCCATCTGCCATTTGCATACGGCGGCAACGCTGGCCCGCCAGGCGGCCGCACAGAGCTAGGGAAATGATCATGCACGTTGTCCGGTGGACGCTGCCTTCAAGTCTGGTGCTCTTTGCCCTCGCGCTGCAGGCGCAGCTTCCTGACTTACACCCGCAGCGAACCTTCACCCCCGAGCCCATCGTCAGCTTTTCTCTGGAATTGCCCGGATCGGTACCGCCCTACTACTCCATTTCGGTGGAGAGTACGGGCACAGCCGCGTACCGCTCCAGTCCGGTGCCGGGAGATATGGAGGGAGATCCATACATCATGAAGTTTGTGGCCTCGCCGCCGGCGCGAACGCGCATCTTCGAGCTGGCCAAAAAGCTGCATTACTTCAAAGGCGACTACGAGTACCACAAGGGGCGGCTGGCCAACACCGGCATCAAAACTCTGTATTACACCGACGAAAAAACCAACAATTCGACTACGTATAACTACTCCAGTAACCAGCAGATTCAGGAGCTGACGCATATCTTCCAAGGCATTTCCACGACGCTGGAATTCGGACGACGGCTCCAGTATTTCTACGATCACCAGAAACTGGGCTTGGATGACGAATTGAAGCGCATGCACCAGATGGCGGAGGAAGGGCAGTTGGACGAACTGCAGGCGGTGTCCCCGATCCTGCAGAAGATAGCCAGCGACCCGCAGGTCATGCACATTGACCAGGAACATGCGCGGCGTTTGCTGCAGATGGCCTCGGCGGCTCCGCGCGGGCGTTGATAGCGACATCAGGCGATTAATCCGGCAAATCCAGCTCGAAACGAATCGCGCCTTCCTCGGCAGGTGTGCCCCGCCGAACAAATCCATTTTTCTCCAGCACACGAATGGAGGCAGTGAGTTCGGGCAAGGTGTGGGCCGCGACTATTCGTACTTCAGGGTGAGCGCCCGCCCAGCACACCAGGCCGGCGGCAGCCTCCGTGGCATAACCCTGGCATTGGAATTCCCCGACTATGCCGTACCCGATCTCCACCATGCCGTTAATGGGCGGTCCCTTGAATCCGCCAACCCCCACCAGATGCGGTTTGCCTTGCGCCCGCGGCAGCAGGATGTACCATGTCCACCACGTGGCCGGGGCGGGCGATTCCCGCAGCCGGTTGAGGGAGTAGCGGCAGGCATCATCGTCGTAGAGATCGGGCGGCCAGCCGGGGGGTATCTGGGCTGAGAGCAGTTCCGCAAGGGCAGCACGGTCGTGGCGCAGCTCCGCTTCCAGGCTGGCAGTGCTAGCCGGCACCAACTGCAGGCGGGGAGTGGTGACCCGGCTCTGGGCGAGGTCTACGTGGATATCGGTTGTCATGCCGCCGCTTAATCCTATCAGGCGGTACCCCGCAAAGTTGCGGTCCGCTGCCACTTGGCGGGTATTTGACAACTCTGGTTGCAACCAAGGGTACAATGAAGACGTCTAATGGGGGAGAGGGTATCCCCAGGAGTTTCCCATGACCCAGCGAGTAAGCAAATTGCTTCTCCTGCTGGCGGTATTTGTCTGCAGCCTGCTTCCCATCTCCGCCCTCGCCGATAGTCAGGTACGAATTGTTCGCCTGAGCGACCTGGATGGCGAGGTACAGATTGACCACGGCACCGGCTACGAAAAAGCTCTGCGCAATATGCCCATCACGCAGGGGGCTAAGCTGTGGACCAAGGCGGGCGGACTGGCGGAAGTGGAGTTCGAAGATGGCAGCACGGTGCGCCTCACCCCGGACACCATTGTGGCATTCCCGCAGCTGTTCCTGCATGATTCCGGCGCCAAGATGAGCACGGTCGCGGTCAACCAGGGTACCGCGTATTTCAACGTTGGCAAGCAGAAGAACAACCAATTCACGGTCGAGTTCGGCAACCAGCATGTGGCCATCAAAGATGCCTCGGCTTTTCGTATTGACCGCAACGATACCCGGGTGAAGCTTTCGGTCACCAAGGGCGAGCTGCAAGTGCAGGGGCCCACGGGTGACGTGAAGGTGGCCAAAAATCACACTCTGAACATCAACCAGGGTGAAAACAGCACTTATGAGGTCGCCAAGGGTGTGCCACCCGACCAGTACGACAAGTGGAATAAACAGGAAGGGCAGTTCCAGAATCAATACAACTACGGCAATGCGGTTACCGGTTCCTGGCCCTACAGCTACGGCATGGCTGACCTGAACTACTACGGCAACTATTTCTACCAGCCGGGGTGGGGGTGGCTGTGGCAGCCCTACTACATGGGCGCGGGCTGGAATCCGTTTATGAACGGTGCCTGGTCGTGGTGCCCGGGAATCGGATACACCTTCGTCTCCCAGTATCCTTGGGGCTGGATGCCCTACCGCTACGGCAACTGGGCGTTTGTACCGGGCCTGGGATGGGCCTGGCAGCCTGGCGGGTTTTACGGCTGGAATGCCGCTCCCGTAATCGTGGATCCGCCGGCCGGGTTCAAGGCTCCGGCCCCGCCGGTGAGCACCGCAGCAAATCATCCGACCGTGCCGGTGAATCCGGTTGGGCGCAGGCCGCTGCCCATGGGCATGCGTGAGGATGCGATTGGAACGCGCGCGGCAGTAGCTGGAGGCCGGCCGGGGCGAATGGTGACCAATGTTCCCGTGCACGGCAGTACTTTACAAGGAGGCCGCTCACTCAACCGAGGCACCATGGGGCCCCACGGAACCATGCTGGGCCCGCGCGGTTCGATCGCTCGCTCACCGGCCACAACCGCGCCGCGCATGGGTGGGGAACGCATGGGGGGCTTTGGCGGTTATCGCTCCATGGGTACCGCGCCCCATGCTGGATCGTCGCATCCCGCTTCCACGTCCTCCACACCACATCGCTGAGTTAGGTAGAACGGCAGATGGGGGCGACCCGCGGGTCGCCCTATTTGTTTAAGGCAAGTTCGACGTATTCAGTTCACCACATCAGGCCTTTGGTGCCGTTCCTGCGGGCTCAAGGTCTTTCGCTGGATCAACCAGGACTTCTGTCCTGGGCTTTACTATGTCGCGCCTGCGGCGCCGACCTGAGGCTGCCTGCCAGCCTTTTCAAATGTGTTCGGCCGGTTTCCGCACCGCCTGACGCGCAAAGCCCATCCACAGACCAGCCTTGCCACAGACCAGCCTTGCCACTACAATTCCATTTTCTCGCCGGCGCCAGCGGCCAGCGCCCGCTCCATGACCAGCGAGGCGGCGGCCACGTCCTGTACGCCTACGCCGGTCAAATCGCAGACAATCAATTCCTGATCGCGGGTGCGGCCGGGCTTGAGGCCGGCGGCGATTTCGCCCAGTTCGGCGCTGACCCTCTCTTTGCTGATTGCGCCTTGCTCCACGGCATGATGGATTTCGCCCAGGCGCAAGCATTGCGGCAGGCTATCGGCCACAATACGATCGGCGCGCGCCAGCACTTCGACAGCGAGTTCCTGCTTGTCGGGACCGTCGGAGCCTACCGCGATCACGGTCGCACCGGGCGCAAGCCACGCCGCGCGCAGCAGAGGCTCGCGACTGGCGGTCACGGTAATGACCAGATCAGCTCCCCGCACCGCCTGCTCCACCGAAGACGCGACCGAAAATACCGACTGGCCGGCGATGCCGGCCCGGCGCAGGTCTTCAGCGCATGTTTCCGCTTTATCCGCATTACGGCCCCAGACGCGCGCTTCGCCGAAAGGCCTTACCAGGGAAAGTAATTTCGTTTGATAGCGCGCCTGCGCGCCTGCCCCGATCACGGCCACATTCTGGATCTGTTTGCGCGCCAGGTACTTCGCGGCCAGGGCGCCAGCCGCCGCCGTGCGCAAGTCGGTGATAAACCCGTGATCCAGCAGAAAGGCGGCAGGCGCGCCCGTAACGGCGTCAAAAACCAGCACCATACCGTCGCCGCTCGGCAGCCCGAGCGCGGCATTGCCGTAAAATCCGGAAGCGATCTTCACCGCATAATACGGCCCGCCGCTAAGATGCCCGGTCTTGATGTGCACTTCCCCGCCGTGCTCCGGCACTTCCAGATTGATGACCGGAGGCAGTTGCGCCTTGCCGGTGGCATAGGCCGCAAACGCCCGCTCCATGGCCTGAATGCAGGCAGCAGGATCGAGCAGGGCGCGAATCTCGTTCTCCCGCAGGATGAGCACGTGTTGTTTCATTCGTAAAACAAGCGTCGCACCTGCTTACTGGGGCTTCTTTTTTTTGCCCAGGATGTTGCCCAGCATGTCCTGCACGCCCTGGGCTGGGTTCTGCTGCAACTGTCCGGCGCCCGCCTTCCCCGCCAGCATGCCTTTCACGTCCGGCACAATGATGGGCCGCGAAGTCGTGCCCTGTATCATAAAAGGAATGCCCCGGCTGGCCGCATTCTTGCCCACACCAACGCGGGTAAGAACATTGCTCACCGCACTGCCGGCGCCGCCTTGCAATAGCATTTTGAAATTCATGGCGCTGTTGGAAGCGATGGTGCCTCCGCCAGTCAGGGTGCCGATGCCGGCCACAATCAGCTTCAGATTGTCGGCGTTAATCCCGGCAGGCGCGATGCGCACACCCGAGCTCAGCGTCTGTATAACGGTGTCGGAAGCTGCTTTGTTTATGCCCGACAATGCTGAGAGCGCCGCCAGCTTGGAGCCCAGGCTGAAACCTGCAAGGCGGGCGTTGGAAAGCGCCACATTGCCGGTGGTAACCAGGTTGCTGAGCGGCCCATCCACCGACATGTGCGCGTCTCCGCTGCCGCTCTGAAAGGAAGCGCCTTCGGGCAGAACCACGCCCATGGCGGGCAGCAGCGCCTGCACATCCTGCACCGGGATGCTGGGCGCGTTGGCCTTCATGTGCAGCACCGGCGAGGCGCCATGCAGATCATAGGTGCCGGCCAGGTTCACCGCGCTTTTGCCGGTCACAATGCGGGTGTTGTCTACAACCCCGGTTTGCCGCGCCAGGTCATAGTCGGAGGCGTAATCCACCCTGATGGGCTGGCTGGCGGGATGGCAGCCTTTCACCAGGCACAGCTTGGAAGCCGTCACTGCTCCCTTGGTTTGGGCGCGGTTGCCGTCAGATTTCAAATTGCCTTTGAAATCCACCACGCCCGCGATTCCGGCCCCCGGTTCCAACAGGCCGCTGGAGGCCAGGTCCAGGCGAGTGATGTTGGCCTGGGCGGTGAAGGGAGTGCGCGAGGCGTCGCTGCGGTCCACCGGTCCCGCCTGGCCTTTCACATCCATCTTGCCGCCGCCCGGCATATTGGCGGTTAACGTGAACGGGAAACGGGAAGTATAGGAGACGTTGTCGGCACGCAGGTTGACCGCGTCATAAGCCTGGGGGCGGTGTCCGGTCGAACCCAGCAGGATGCGGCCATTGACGATTTCCAGCTTCTGAATCTGGATTTCGGGAATCGGGCTGCCGCTACTGCCGCCACTGGAAGGTGGACTTCCCTCCGTCTTCTTGGCCGCGGGCTCACTTCCTTTCGCCGGGCGCGCGGCGGGCTGATTTCCCTTGGCCTGGCCTATGCTGGAGAAATTCCAAGTGCCATTAGCAGAGCGAATAAGGGCCACCTGCGGCTGTTCCAGGCTCAGCGACTCCACGTGCACGGCGCGGTTAAAGATCAGCGGCATGATCTCCACGCTGATGTCCAGCGCCCGGGCTTGTACAAAGGGATTGCGGCTGAAAGCGGGGTCATCCGCAATGGTAATGTTGGAAGCGCCCAGCTGCCCTTTCAACAGGGAGAGGCTGAGATCGCCAATCTTCACCTGCCGGCCCAGCGCCGTGGTCAGTTGCGCCTCTACCGTGGGCCGGAACTGGTTAACGTTGATAAAAAAGGGAATTGCAACGGCGACCGCCACCAGCACCACAATCACAATTCCAATAACGATCAGAGCTTTTTTCATAAATCACCTTCCGCGCGAACGCCCCTGAACGGGAGTAGCGGTCACAGAACAGCCTACGCGGCTTGGACCCTACGAGAAAACTCTAGTCCCTCTATCGCGCAGTTCGCAACCATATGATTGTAAAAGGCCAAGGGAGTGTTGGCCGGGGGTGGAGATGTCTGAAGGCTCGGCCTTCTAGCACCTGGGGTTCAACATTGCCTGCCCTTGCGCGCCTGCACGAGAACCGGGAGCTGAGAACCAGCCTTATGCCGGCGCAGCTTTTGCCATCCGCCCCAGAACGCCAGAGGCGAATTCGGCAAGGCTGCTGATGGCCTCCACGTCGGTCTGGTCGAAGTTGCAATGCTCTTCGTGGGAAACCACCCACAACGTCCCCCAGGGCATGCCGGCAACGAAAATCGGCACCACCAAACCCTCCACAATCGCCGGTCTCAGCTCATTCAGGTAATGAAAACATCGGGCGGGATAGAGGAATAGTTGCGGCGACCTGCGCTCCAGGGTAGCGCCGGAAGGGCTCCAGTCGCGTGGGCTGGTGGCGCCGGTGTGAGGGGCAAGCGCGCCCGCTACCGTCTCCCATCGAAACAACGGCGCGCCGTGCGCCGGTTGCACCAGAACGCTGACGCCCGCGGCCCCGGCATTGCAAATTTCCCGCGCTGCTCGCGCCAAGGCGTCCAGAAATTCGCGGCTGGAGACGTTCCTTGCCGCCAGCTCCTTAAGAACTCGGCTTTTGCTGCGAACCTTGGCCAGCAAAGAGCTGCTTTTGGGAATCCGATAGCGCAGTTCCCCGGTGATCAGTACGTCCTCAACTCGCGCACGCCACAGCGGAACCGCAGCATCGTGCAGAGCCATAAGCTTCGTCTCCCCGGCGGCCCGGAACTTGCCGCTTGTCTGGATGATGAAGGTGAGTCTTGCGTTGTACTGACGCTTGCAGCTGTAAGCTGCAGAACCTGCGCCTGATGTGGGCTGGAATCACAGATCATCTTACCCCAAAAGCCTTGCCCCTGCCTGTGATGCTGTGACTGGCCGTGGTGGTGCTCAGCTTTCAGGCCTTGACCCCTTAACCCTACATAACTAGACTCATCCGCCATGTCGCTTCGACTGCGGCGCTCGCCCCAGACCCTGGCCGTGTTGTCGGCGCTGCTGGGCCGGCCACAGGAGTGGCATTACGGCTACGAACTGCTGCGCGAAACCGGGCTGAAATCAGGCACGCTGTATCCCATTCTGGCGCGCCTGAAACAGGGAGGCTGGCTGCAGCATCGCTGGGAAAAACCAACCGCGGCCGGTCGTCCGCACCGCCATCTGTATCGTCTCACCCGCCAGGGCAGAGGCGCCTCCCGCGAGTACTGCGCCAGGGCTAAAACCCAGAGTTGATTACATGCCCATCGTCATGCCCGAAGGCGGGCGCGGATACGATTTCTGCCCATACCTAATGCTGAAAAAGCGCAGCTTCTGTATTCGCAGAAGGGCAGCCTCACTGCTGATTAACATTCTTTGGATACACGGCAGACGCCTCCCGCTCCCTGGCCAGCACCACTTCATCGAAGGCGTGCAGCAGTTGTTCGCGGGTGGAATAGGGTCCCGGCTTATAAGCGCGCGAGCTGATCCCCAGCTGTGACAGTTCGGAGATGCCCCAGTCCTCGCGGTTGGTGAGGTCCCAGAAATCAATGGCGTCGTTGGCCTGGAAATCAGGCTTGGCCATTTCCTGCGGATGGAAGTGCCACTCGCACACGATCTGGGTATGGTTCACGGCCTTGGGCCACAGAGTGTGAGTCATCATGTAATCGGGGTGCAGGCTGAGCAGGAAGTTGGGGTAAATGGCGTAATAGCACACCTTGTGCCGCTCCTCTTCGCTCAGGCCGGGGAGGTAGTCGCGGCGCCGCTTGCCATCAATGCTCATGGTTTCGGCGCTACCCTTGAACCCCATGGCGCCACCCACGTAGGTGGGCTGCGGCGTTTCGTTATCCGCGCCCAGATAGTTGGTCAGCCGGTTGAGCGTGGGGTGCAGCACGGGGCAGTGCAGGCACTCGTTGTAGTTGAGGATGATGAGTTTCCAGTTGGCTTTGACGTCATAAACAAGGCGCTTGTGCAGGCGCAGGTCCTGCATGCGCCAAGCGGCGAACTTCTGCGGCAGGTCCGCCAGTTGCTTCTCCAGTGGTTCGGGGCGTGACGCCAGGTTGATGAAGATATTGCCGTCCCACACCCCGGAAGCCACGCGGTTCAGCGGATACTCGTCGCGACAAAAGCTGTCCGCCTCATCCATGTGGGGAGCGCCAATCAACCGCCCGTCAAGGCCGTAGGTCCATCCGTGGTAGGGGCACTGGATGCGCCCGGCGAAGCTGCCCTGCGGTTCGCTGCACATGCGCGTGCCACGGTGCCGGCAAACGTTGTAGAAGGCGCCAATCTGCCCGCCCTGATCGCGGGTGATGATGATGCTTTCGCCCGCCACCTCGCGCAGGAAGTAGTCGCCAGGGTTGGGAATCTGGCCGGCACGCCCGGCGCAGATCCAGGTCTGGCAGTAAAAGCGCTCCATTTCTTGGCGGAAAACTTCCGCGTCAGTGTAATAGCGCGCCGGCAGCGTTTTGGGCGCGCCTATGGCTTGAGTGCTCATGGGACCTCAACGAAATTATGCCATGCGGTACCTAGTTCCTAGTACCCCGATCCCAGTTCCAAGCCAAAGTAGGTGCCGGAGACGGTCTGGCCGGCAACCAGGTGCTGACCGGGCAGTTGCACCCTGCTGTCCGGATTCGGACAGGCTCTGGCGAAAACGGACAATAATCACCTCACCAAACCTGACTAATAACCGTCTATTCAGCGGGATAACGGGAGCCGCGCTTGGCACGGCAGATGCTCTTTGTGAACCTTTATGCCCGCCCTGCGGGCTGAACTTGCGATCTGCAGTTGTCGTAATTTGACCAGAGTGGGGGAATCCATGGGAACTCTCATGAACGACGTCAGGTACGGCCTGCGCGTTTTGCGCAAAAGCCCAGGCTTCGCGGCGGTCGCCGTTATTGTGCTGGCGCTGGGAATAGGCGCCAACACCGCCATCTTCAGCGTGGTGAACGCGGTCCTGCTGCGGCCGTTGCCCTACCGCGATCCCAGCCGCTTGATGCAGGTGTGGCACGTGCCGCCGCCGAAGAGCTTTCCCGGAATGACCATGTTTGCAGTCTCGCCCGCCAATTATCTGGATTGGGAGCACCAGAACCATGTTTTCCAGGGCATGGCCATCTACGGCTTTCGCAGTTTTAACATCACCGGCAGCGAGCAGCCGCAGGCCTTACAGGCATCCGCGGTCTCTCAGGAGTTCTATTCCACACTGGGCGTCTCGCCCATGTTGGGACGAAGCTTTACCCCCGACGAGGAGCAGCCCGGCCATAACCAGGTAGTGATCCTCGGCTATGCCTTATGGAAGTCGAGCTTCGGCGGCAATTCCAGGATTGTGGGTTCCACTATCAAGCTGAATGACCAGCCCTACACGGTGGTCGGCGTAATGCCTCCCAAGTTCAAATTCCCCGACTGGGCGCAGCTGTGGACGCCGCTGGGCTGGACGGACCAGGAACGTGCGGTGCGGGGCAATCATAACTACATGGTCATCGGGCGCTTGAAATCTGGCAGCAGCATGCAGCAAGCCCAGGCCGAAATGAACACCATCGCGGCGCGACTGCAGCAGCAGTATCCGGCCGACGATGCGGGCTGGGGCGCGGTCATCGTGCCGCTGCACGAGCAGTTGGTGGGCGATGTGCGACCCGCTCTGCTGGTGCTGCTGGGAGCGGTAGGCTTCGTGCTGCTTATAGCCTGCGCCAACGTAGCCAATCTGGTGCTGGCCAAGACGGTAAGCCGGCGCAAGGAACTGGCCATCCGCGCCGCTCTGGGGGCGAGCCGTGCCCGCATACTGAGCCAGGTGCTGGCGGAAACTGTCCTGCTTGCCTTGGCGGGCGGCGTGCTGGGATTGCTGCTGGCGCACTTTGGAGTGCGGCTGATCGTGGATTTTCTGTCCGCACAGTTGCCGCGAGCCGCCGAGATAACGCTGGACGGCTGGGTGCTGGCCTTCACGCTGGCGCTGTCGGTACTGGCCGGCGTCGTCGCCGGCCTGGCGCCCGCGTGGCGCTTTACGAAAAACGACTTCGACGTGCATGAGGCACTGAAGCAGGCCTCCAGCCGGACGGAAACTGAATCCGGAGGCGCCGGCACCCGCAGTGCCCTCGTGGTATCCGAAGTCGCGCTTTCCCTGGTGCTGCTGGTGGGAGCCGGGCTGATGATTCGCAGCCTGTGGGACCTGCGCAGCACCGACCCGGGTTTCGACCCGCGCCACGTTCTTACCATGATTCTGCCCACGTCCGCGGTCCGTTATCCCACGCTGGAAAAGATGATTCCCTATTACGAACAGGTTTTGCGGCGGGTGCGCACCCTGCCCGGAGTGGTCCATGCCGGCGCCACCGATACTCTGCCGCTCTCCGGCGACGGCTCGACGCAACCGGTTACGGTAGAAGGCCGCCCAGTCTTACCCATGTCAGAACAGCCGGAAGTTGCGGTGCGCATGTTCACCCCGGGATACCTGGAAGCCATGCGCGTTCCCCTGTTACGCGGGCGCATGCTGAACGACGGCGATGTCGCCGGCCGCCAGCCAGTGGTCGTGATCAGCCAGGCCATGGTTAAACAGTTCTGGCCCCATGAGGATCCCATCGGCAAGCGCGTGAGCTTGACGTTCTTCCCGGGAATTGTCCGCGAAGTGGTGGGCGTGGTAGGAGACGTGAAACTGGACGGCCTCGATATGTCGCAGCCTAGGTCTACTGTCTACACGCCGCTGGCGCAGATGACGCTTCCGCCGGGCGAGGTCTGGCACGGTTTCGCCATGTCGCTCGTGGTGCGCACTGCCAATGCGCCGAGCAGCGCGGTTGCGGCTATCAAGGATGCGGTGCACCAGGTGGACTCGGCGCAGCCGGTTATGCAGGTGGAGACCATGGAAGACATGGTGGCCGACTCCATCTCGCAGCAGCGCTTCACCATGCTGCTGCTGGCGGCTTTTGCTGGATTGGCGCTATTGTTGGCCGCGGTGGGCATCTACAGCGTGCTTTCCTACAGCGTGCGCCGCCGGGTACGCGAGATTGGCATTCGCATGGCCCTGGGAGCGCAGATCGGCGACGTGCTGCGGCTGGTGGTTTTGGAAGGTATGAAGCCGGCGCTGCTGGGCCTGGCCATTGGAGTGGCGGGAGCCTTGGCGTTGGGCCGCGTGGTATCCAAGCTCATCTACGGGGTGAGCGCGGCCGACCCAGCGACCTTTGCGGCGGTTTCAGCGCTGCTGGCCGCCGTGGCCCTGGCGGCCAGCGTCATTCCCGCCTACCGCGCCACCCGGGTAGAGCCGGTGAAGACGTTGCGGGAGGAGTAGGCACGGGCCGAGCGACGTCCCTGCTTGAATGCCATCGAAAGGCGGCCAAGTCCCTCCCCTCCGCGCCCAATTATGAGCGCATAACTTTGCACAAAAGGCGCAGTAACTCTCATCTTGACAACCTCTTAGGCAGAGAGCAGCTTTGATGGCCTCGCGCCGCACCCACTGTGTGTTGCGGGAAACGCAATCCAGGGCTCTCCTGATGTGCAGAATTCACTGCG
>DATEJK010000049.1:0-13356 GCA_035278025.1 Terriglobales bacterium
TGAGCGTGGCGAGACTGCGCGCGCCGGCGGCTGGGGCTTCGCTATTTCCGACGAAGGCTCCGGCCACTGGATTGGGCGTGCCGCCGTGGCCTCCGCCATGCGCGCCCACGACCTGGGCGCCAGCAGCCTTCTGGTCAGCAGCATTATGAACACCTGGCACCTGGCTTCGCGCGACGACGTGGTGCGCGCCGCCAATGCCACACCGCCGCCCGATTTTGCCGAACTGTTTCCCCAGGTGCTCGCCGCGGCCGCCAGCGGCGACTCCCGGGCCAATGAGATTCTTACCCATGCGGCCACCGAACTGGCGCAGCTGGCCAGAATTGCGGCCGATCGCCTGTGGCGCGGACACCTGGCCTTTCGTGTGGCCATGGCCGGTGGCGTGTTTAGGAATGCTCCCCTGGTGCGCCAGGTTTTCAGCAACAGCCTGCGCTCCCTACATCCCCAGGCGGAAATTGAGGCTAAAGTAGTGGAGCCAGCCCAGGGCGCGCTGTGGCTGGCGAGGAAGCAGTAGCTGGAAAGGTTGGTAGCTGGCATTTAGTTTCTTAGCACGGGCATATGCTGCGACCGAACCAACTACCAACTACGAACTACCCATGTCTAACGACCTCACAACCCTGATCCACAGCCATTCGGCGGATGAGCTGAAGCGCGCCGCCTCTGACGCCGCGCTCAGTGAAGAGCTGGCGCTTGCCCTGCTGGAGCGGCGCGATCTGCCTCCGGAGGCGCTGGAGGCGCTGAGCAAAAATGTTGCCGCGCTCAAGGCGCGGCGGGTGCTGCTCGGGCTGGTATCCCACCCCAAAACGCCGCGCCACGTTTCCCTGCCTGCAATTCGCCATCTTTACACCTTCGAGCTCATGCAGTTGGCGCTCTCGCCCACGGCATTGGCCGATATCAAGAAGGCGGCGGAGGAGACTCTGGTTTCGCGCCTGGAAAAAATCACTGTGGGCGAGCGCACTACCTTGGCGCGGCGCGCTTCCGGCCGGGTGGCCGCCGCCCTGCTGCTCGATTCGGAGCCGCGCGTGGTCGAAGCCGCAGTCACCAATCCGTTTCTCACCGAAGTTCTGGTGGTCAAGGCGCTCATGTCAGAGAAGGCTTCGGCGGACCTGGTGGACCTGGTTTGCCGCGACAGCAAGTGGTCAGTCCGCCGCGAAGTTCGCATCGCGCTGTTGCGCAATCCGCTCACTCCCGCCCGGCAGGCTGGCGAGTTTGCCCACGGCTTGCCCAGCGGCGTGCTTCACGAACTGCTGCAGGAGTCTCGCCTCCCCGAGACCGCCCGCGCCTGTCTCCAGCAGGAACTTCAACTCCGCGAGCAGGAAGAAGGCAAGTCTGGTAGCACAAGCTAAACCTCTTTACCTGTCATCCTGAGCGAGGGCGAAGGCCCGAGTCGAAGGACCCTGCGTTTGTTTACCCCGCCGGGAGGCACGAAGGCGTTTATCTGTGACTTACTGCTTTCAAAACGCCTCTGGATCATTTGTGCGGGTCCCTGCACGCAGAGGTCCTTCGACTCCGCAATTCGATTCGCAAGCGAACCGGATTGCTTCGCTCAGGACGACAACGTTTTTAGTTTTGTTTTGAAAAGTAAACTTGGAGGTAAAGAACAAAGCAGTCCTTCGCTGCCCTCAGGATGACAAACCCTGAGATTTTCCTTCGTGTCCTCTGTGGTTAATTCTGGGGTGTCCCGCGGAAATGTTCCAGGATGGCCTCGGCCTGGCTGCGGGTGACCACGGCGGAGAGCGCGGCCGCATCGGCCTCTTTCACCGCCTGCACGCTCCCGAAGTGCTGCAGTAGCCGCCTCGTGGTGCTCTCGCCGACTCCGGGGATCTCCAGCAGTTCGGTCGAGCGGTCGCGCATCTGCCGGCGCTTGCGGTGGAAGGTGACGGCAAAACGGTGGGCCTCATCGCGAATCTGCTGTACCAAGTGCAGCACCGGCGAGTGGTGGTCGAGCGCTACCGGTTCGTCCTCCTGGCCGCACACGTAAATGATCTCTTCGCGCTTGGCGATAGCGGCCAGTGGTTGGTTGATGACCTGCAAGCCCTCGAGCGCCTCGGCCGCGGCGTGCAGCTGTCCCAGGCCCCCATCAATCAGAACCAGGTCGGGCATTTTCTGCTTTTCCGCCTCCACCCGCTTGTAGCGCCGCGTCACCACCTCGCGCATGGAGGCGAAGTCGTCCACCCCATCCACCGAGCGGATGATGAATTTGCGGTAGTCGGACTTTTTCATGCGCCCCTCTTCCCACACCACCATCGAGGCCACCGTCTCCGCGCCCTGGATGTGGGAAATGTCGAAGCACTCGATGCGCTTGGGCAATTCGGGCAGGGCCAGCGCATCCTGCAGCGCCTCCTGTACCGCCCGCGCCGCCGGCTGCATCACCCGGAAACGCTGGTCGAACGACTGCTTGGCATTGTTGCCCGCCAGGTCTATCAGCGAGCGCTTTTCCCCGCGCTGCGGAACCACAATATGGATCTTTGTGGCCCGGGGACCCTCGCCCGCGTGGCTCTCCGAGATGAGCTCCGCCAGCGTCTCCCGGTCCTCGAAATCCACCGGCACATAAATCGTTCGCGGCACATACGGCGCGTCAATGTAGAGCTGCTTGATAAGCGCGGAAAAAAATTCACCCGGGTTGAAGGCGGCCAGTTCGCGGGCGGTGGCGCCTGCGCCACCAGCGTCGTCGTCGCCGATATTGGCGTGCTCCTCCTCCTCAGCAGGCGGGTCCAACACCGGCATCTGCTCCCAGAAGAATTCCCGCCGGTCGAGCACGCGTCCGCCGCGCATGTGAAACAGGTTGATGGCCAGCATGCCGTTTTCGCAGTGGTAGCCGAACACGTCGGCATCGTCGCTCTCCACCGACGCGATGCGCTGCTTCTCCTGCAGTTGCTCCACGGTGGAAATCAGGTCGCGGTACTTGGCCGCCTGCTCGAAGCGCTGCTCCGCGGCGGCATCCTGCATGCGCCCGCGCAGTGAGCGCACCAGGTCGGTGGGCCGCCCTTCCAGAAACATCTTCACGTCGTGCACCGCCTCCTGGTACGCCTCCGGCGTGGTCAGGCCCTGCACGCACGGTCCCTGGCAGCGGTGGATGTAATACTGCAGGCAGGGGCGCGGGTGATAGCGGCTCAAATCCACTTTGCAGGAAGGGATCAGGAAATGGCGGTGGATTAGGTCCACGATGCGGTAGGCCAGGTTGGCCGGAAAGTACGGGCCGTAATAGGCGCTGCCGTCCTTTCGCAGCCGCCGGGTCACGTACACCCGGGGATAGCGCTCGCCCAGAGTCAGTTTGACGTAGGGATAGGTCTTATCGTCGCGCAGCAGAATGTTGAAGCGCGGTTTCTTCTGCTTGATAAGGTTGTTTTCCAGCGCCAGCGCTTCTTTTTCATTGTCCACCACGATGTAGTCCACATCGGCGGCTTCGCGCAGCAGGGTGCCGGTTTTGGCGTCCTCCGCCCGCCCCTGCAGAAAGTAGGACCGTACCCGCGAGCGCAGGTTCTTGGCCTTGCCCACATAAATGACCTCGCCCTCGGCGTTCTTGTATTGATACACGCCGGGCTGGGTGGGCAAGGTGCGAATTTTCTGCTGAAGGTCCATAACCGCGGCTTAAGAGCTGGCTAACTTCCCGAACTGGCTGGCTGGTGCGGCTCTGCTTCGATGATAACTGGTTTGTAACCCCCGGCGGCCTTGGCCGCGTTTGCCTCCTGCCTGGCCCAGGTCCCTCGATTCACCATGCAAGACGTTGCCTGCCTAAGCACAACCTCTCTTGAAGTAAGGTAAAAATTCTACGGGCCTGCGACGGGTTTGCCCACCCCGCCCTTGCCGAGCTGTGGCCCTCCCAGGGATTTTACTGGAAGTCATTGATTGTCTTACAATTAGATGTCCTTACTTGGCGCTGCGATTGGCAGCGCACGTGCTCAATCAGCAAGCGACGGGACGCATAGGCCGTTCCCGCGCATGGAAGGAGTCTTCCTCATGAACCGGATTTTCCTCTCAGGCTTGTTGGCGTCCAGTCTGTTTTTAAGCATCGGCTGCGCCAGCAAGAAGTATGTCCGCAATGAAGTCACACCGACGGTCAACAAGGTCAATGAACTGGACGACATGACCGCCAAGAACAGCCGCGACATCAAGGATGTGGACGCGCGCGCCCAGCAAGGCATTCAGACGGTGAACACCAAGACGGCAGAGGTTGACCAGAAGGCTCAGGCCGCCGGCCAGGCCGCCGACCAGGCGCAGCAGTCGGCCACCACCGCCAGCAACCGGGTTACTTCGCTGGCCAACACCGTCGCCAACCTGGATAACTACCATCCCGTGGTCGAGACCTCAGTTCACTTCGGATTCGATAAAGACAATCTAACCAGCAAGGCCAAATCGGCTCTCGACCAGCTCGGAGCCGAGATTCCCAATACCAAAAACTACATCATCACCGTGGAGGGCGGCACGGACTCGGTGGGCAGCCAGCAGTACAACTATGGCCTGAGCGACCGCCGCGCTGACTCGGTCATTCAGTATCTCGCCACCAAGTACAACGTGCCCGCGCACAAGATTTACCTGATTGGTTTGGGCAAGGATAAGCCGGTGGCCAGCAACAAGTCCGTCGCCGGGCGCGCCAAGAACCGCCGCGTGGATATCCACCTCATGACCAATACCGAAGGCCAGCAGCAACAGCAGCAGCCCGCGCCTTCCACCGGGCCAGCCAACTAAGCTTTCCCTCCTCCCCGGAGGACTTCGCCAACCAGGCCATCCTTATGGATGGCCTGTTTTTTTTAAGAAAACAGTAGTTGGTAGTTCGTAGTCAGCAAAATCCGTGGCGGGTGCCCCACATTTGCCCGCCTGGACGAAGCCATCAACTCATCCCGAATTTGCGTCGCGGGCAAATGTGGGAAAGTTCTTAGCGTCCTCGGCGGTTTTGGTTGTTGCCTGCTCCCGCCTCCGCCTCCTGCAGTAGAATATCTCCATGGCTGTCCGTCGTCGGGCCGTGCTGATCGCTTTAAGCTGGTTTTTGGCTCTGCCGCTCTGCGCCCAGCAACAGCAGCCATCGCAGTCCAAGCAGCCATCGCAATCCGGGCAACAGAGCACCACCTCCACCCAGGACCTGCCATCGGCGCCGATGCCCCAGCCCACCGCCGGCCAAAAGAAGGAAGACACGCGAAAGCCCTCGGTCGCTCCGCCGCCTGGGGAACCCGGACCTTACGGCCCCACCGGGCCAGCCACCGGCACCGAGGCTCCCCGGTCCACACCGCCGCCGCCCGAGGCTCCCGGCAGCAGCACCAGCAAGGAGGACCGTGTGGACATCACGCCTCCTTCCAATGACGCCAAAATCCATCCCAACGCCGATCTCAATAATCCCGACATTGGAGAGTTCCATCCCTTCGACCCGCATCGGGCTGCGAAGGATGTAGAGGTGGGCGACTTTTACTACAAACGTCAGAACTACCGCGCCGCTGTTTCCCGCTACCGCGAAGCCCTGCTCTATAAGCCCAATGACGCCATCGCTACCTTCAGCCTGGCGGATGCGCTGGAAAAAGCGGGAGACCTGCGGGAGGCGGCGAAGAATTACCAGGCCTATCTGAAGATTTTGCCCTATGGCCCCAAGGCCAGGGAGGCGCACAAAGCGCTCCAGCGGCTGCAGTCCAAGCTGCCCTCGGCCAGCAAGACCGCCAAAGCCGCCAAGCCGAAATCGTAGCGTTCAGTACCAGTTCTCAATTGGCAGCAGTTACCGGCAACGGTTTCCCAACACGCCACCACCAACTTCAGCTACTTTTCCACTCTTAGAAAGTCCCCGCTGGTCGCATTCACCGCTACCCGCAGGCGGGCGTTATCCAGTCCGGTGCCGTAAATCACGTGCCAGATCAGCTCGTTCTCCCGGGGATTCCAGTCGCAGATGTAAACCACAGGCTGCTTGGGGTCCTTCTGCAGAAGCTTTTCTCCGCCATGCTTCTGCGCCACCTCGAAGGCCTTGTCGGAGTCAATCTTGAGAAAGGCGATGTCGAAGACCTGGGTGGAGGTGTTGGCGGTACTGTAGGTGTCTTCCACCCCCGGATTGATGCCGGGTGAAGGCGCGTCATCCGCCTGCAGCCCCGACCACACGTAGGGCTTGACGGCGCGGCGCATGGCAGAGGCAAAGCCGGCGCGCCACACTCCCGACTTGCCGTCGTGCCCGATGGATTCCTTGGTCAGCTGCGATGCGATCTGGTAAGGCCGGGCGTCGGGAGCCCAGCCATGGGCGGCGATGTAGAGCTGCTGGAAAGCCATCCGTCCGGTGCTGAGTTCAGCCTGCTTGGGCGCGGGCTTGGCCGGCTGCTCTCCCGCGGTCTTGCTCGGTTGCGAAGAGCACCCCGCCAATATCACCAGCGCAAATACTCCTGCCAGCAGCTTGTTCATGGCTACCATCCTGTGAAATGTTTTTGCGATCGGAAACGCACCGCACATTCTAAACGAAACGCCCGCCGGGTATTTACGGCGCGCACTTACTTCTTTTCCTCTGCTCGGCTGGCGCTGGTTTGCGCCAGCACCTGGCGGGCGGTTTCGGCCCCGAAAACCGGCAGCATGGTTCCGCCGAGCAGCCCAATCTGCTTGAGCACCGACGCCTGATCCCAGTAGACGCGCTCACAGGCCACCTTGCCATCGCGAAATCCCACCACCGCTACCAGCGGCACCTCCACCCGACGGTGGGTGGGCGCAATGCCGGGCAGCATCCAGGGCATTTCCTGCGTGTGGGTGAAGGAAAAAATCATCTCGTCCACCAATTGGTTTTCGCCCACCGTGCGTGAGACCGGAGTCATGGTGGTGTCGGGCGGCATGCAGGCAATGAACTGTCGGCCATAGAACTCGCGCAGCGCGGTTTTGCCCGCTCCCCCTGTCATGACCGGCACGTGATTCACGTAGCCCTCCTCCACCATGGTGGCCAGGGTGGAGTCCACGTCTTTGGTCTGGAACTCGTGCCGCGTGTGCTCGTCCCACAGGCTCGCCAAGTCTGCTGGTTTCATGCCCGCGATTATATCCAGCTCCGCACAGTGAGAGAGACGAAGCTTGTTACCTCTCATAATGGCCGCTGTAGAGCTGAACCCACGTGGCAGCCCGCGGCTTTATAGCCGTGGTCTGAAACCCATCTCTGCCCTGCCGCGGGAAGCCCACGGCTTTAGCCGTGGGAGCAAACGTGAAATTTGACCCGGGCTTCAGCCCCTGTGAGCGCTTTAGAGGAGGCGGACTTCAGCCGCGCCGCCGCTACCCTTAACCAGTTGTCATCCTGAGGAAGCACGAGCCGCGCTTGCGCGGTGAGTGCGACGAAGGACCTGCTTTTCGGTCTCCTGCAGCAAGAGCTAAGAACCAACCCGCCGAATCGTTGACGGCAGTTTCGCAACCGGAAAAGTGAATGTGAAAGTATCCGGGCTAGCGCCTACCGCTAGAAAGCTAGCCAGCCAGTCAGCGACCAGCTAATCCAGTTCGTATGCGTGCAGCTTGCTCAACAGAGTGCGGTAGGAGATGCCCAGCCTCTGGGCGGCGTCGTTCTTGTTCCATTTGCAGGCGCGCAGGGTGGATTCGATGCGGGCGCGTTCCGTTCTCTTCTCCTCGGTGGTGTTGTCGCTTGCCAGGCCGAGGTCGGCGGCATCAATCTCGCCGTCATTGAGGATGGCGGCGCGTTCCATCACGTTTTGCAGTTCACGCACATTGCCCGGCCAGGCATGCCGGCGGAGGGCGGCGCGTGCGTCCGCAGCCAGCGCCAGGCGCGGTTTTCGCAACTCCCGGCGAAAGCGTTCCAGAAAATGTTCGGCCAGCAGTTCCACGTCGTCGCCGCGCTCGCGCAGCGCCGGAATGCGGATGGGAAAGACGGCCAGGCGGTAGTAAAGGTCGCGGCGAAACTCGCCCGCCTCCGCCGCCGCTTCCAGCTCGCGGTTGGTGGCGGCGATCACGCGCACATCCACGGAGATGCTGGAGGTGCCCCCCAGGCGCTCCAGGGTGCGCTGCTCCAGCACGCGCAGCAGTTTGCCCTGCACTTCCAGGGGGAGCTCGCCGATTTCATCGAGGAAGATGGTGCCGCCGTCGGCCATTTCGAATTTGCCCAGCTTGCGCGCGTTGGCCCCGGTAAAGGCGCCGCGCTCATGGCCGAAGAGCTCGTTTTCCACCAGGGTTTCCGGGATGGCGGCGCAGTTGAGGGCCACAAAGGGCTTGTTGCCGCGCGCGCTCAGCTGGTGGATGGCGCGCGCGAACAGCTCCTTGCCCGTGCCGCTTTCCCCCAGCAGCAGGGCGGTGGTATCGGTGGCGGCAATGCGTTGCATCTCGCGCCCCGCCGCCAGCATGGCCGGATGCTCGCCCACCATGCGGGGAAAGCCATAGCGCTGCGCGTACTCTTCCTTGAGCACCAGGTTTTCGCGCAGCAATTGCTGGCGTTCAATGGCGCGGGCCAGCAGGTGTTTCAAATGTTCCAGGTCAACCGGCTTCTGGATGAAGTCGTAAGCCCCGTCGCGCATGGCGGCCACCGCGTCTTGAATGCTGCCGTAGGCGGTCATCACGACCACGGGCAAGGCGGCGTCGGCTTCCAGCGCCGCGCTGAGCACGTCCATGCCGGTACCCGAGGGCAGCTTCAGGTCAGTCAGGACGGCGGAAAAATGCTGCTGTTGCAGCGCCGACAAGGCGTCTCCCAGCTGCGCCGCAGGCGTGACCCCGTAACCCATGCGCTTGAGCGCATGGGTCAGCATTTCGCGCAGCTCGTCCTTGTCTTCGACCAGGAGAACGCTGTCCATTGCGCCTCAGTCGGCCACGGACGCGGGCATGCCCGCCCTGCGCGCTTCTTCCTGCATGCTTTCCAGCTTCTGCTTGGCCTCCTCCAGCTTCTTCTGCTTGGCGTCCAACTGAGAGCGGTATTCGCGGTCCTGCTTGGCCCAGTCAGCCTGGTTGCGCAAGGCGTTTCCGGCATCGGCGTAGTAGGCGGCGGCGCGCAGGCGGTATTCGCGCTGCATGACGTCAATTTCCCGCTCCAGCAGCGAGATCTGCAGTTTCTGGGCGGCGAAGCGCGCCTTCCACTGCTTGATGGCCGCGTCGCGTTTTTCGGCCAGGCTTTCCTTGTCCTTGCCCGCCTTCTGTGTATCCGGCGCGGTCTTATCGGTACTGTTGCCATTATTGGCGGCCTCGGCGCTGTCCCCATCCGCCGCCGGTGGCTGGCCGGTCACGCTGATGGGTGCGTTTAAGGGCAGGTTGTCATTGGTGAACACCTTTGCAGGCTGCCTCTTGGCATTCTGCTTGCGAGTCTGGCGCGCCACGTCGGCGAGCGACTGCGCTCCCGCCGCTCCCGCCAGCAGAATCACCGCTGCCGCTATTGTGCACAGATGGTATGTGCGTTTCATATCTTCCCCTTCCCGAGCACATGCGTACTCAGGCTACTTGGTTGACACATCGTGGGGGAGTATTGGCCCGTGTTCTAGCCGGCCGCCGATGCCGCCCTGGCCAGGGCCGGCGCCGGAAATGCCAGCGTAAAAGTTGTTCCCCAATCTCCGCTGGAGACGGCGATGGTACCGCCGTGCTCGGTCACAATGCGGTGCACCAGGGCCAGGCCCAAACCGGTGCCCTGCGCCTTGGTGGTAAAGAAAGGGATAAAAATTTTGCCCAGGCGGTCCTGGGGAATGCCATGCCCGTTGTCGGTAATGGTAAGGCGGGTGCCGTGCTCGTCGGTTGCTGCCGCCACCTTTACCTGCACCGGTACGCCGTTGCGCGCCGCCTCGGCGCTGTTGCGCAGAAGGTTGGAGAAGGCCTGCCGCAGCGCCGTGGGGTCGCCCTCCAGAGCCAGTTCGGCGGGCACGTCTTCCAGGTGCAATTCCAGGCTGCAGTCACGGGCGCAGTTTTCCAGCACCGCGCGCAAGGGCACGGGCTCGTTGCGCAGCGCCTGGGGCCGGGCAAAGGCCAGGAAGTCGGTGACCACGCGCGCCAGGTTGCCGGTTTCGCTCTCGATTTTGCGGGCGAAGTCGTGCACCACATCCAGCTGTTCTTCTCCCGTCAGCATCTGCGCGTAGCCGGAAATGGTGGCCAGCGAATTTTTGAATTCGTGGGCGATGCCGGCCGACATCTCGCCCAGCGAGGCCAGGTTCTCGCGCATCCGCACCTGCCGGGATAGACGGTTGATTTCCGTCAAATCGCTGATCAGGCAGGCAGCGCCCAGGCTCTTGCCGCCGCTGCTCAGCACCGGGGAAACCGTGAGCCCCAGAACGCGCTCCTCGCCCGTGGGCGTGGCGTACTCGGTTTCCAGACGGCGGGAAGCGGTGCCCTCGCGCAGCGCGGCCTGCACCGCGTTGATGGCGGTGGCCGGCGCGGCTTCCGCCTCGCCGGCGCCGCGGTTGAGCAGACGCGCGCCGCGAAACACGTCGCGGGCATGCAGCCCAGAGATGGAAGCAAAACCCAGAATGCTGCGGGCCGCCGGGTTGGCCTGCTGCACCAGGCCATTGGGATTGAACAACAGCACTCCGCTGGGCAGATTGGAGAGCAGGGCGGCGCTGATGTTTTCCGAGGCGCGGGCGCGTTCACTTTCCGCCCGCCGTAACTCCTGCAACTGCTTTTCCTGTTCCTTAAGGCGCTCGATGACGGCGTGATAGGTCTCCAGGGGAAAGAGCGGATTGGAGGCGCGCAGGGGCTCGGGCGCAGTCTCCTGGTTGATTTCGCCGCGCAACTTGCGGATGAGGATGATGCCCACCGCCAGGCCGAAAGCCGCAGCCATCAGGCCGATCAGCATGCGAATCACGACCGGGTTGGCCAGGAGTCTCACGAGAACCGCCCCCAATACCAGCCCAGCACCTGGTTTCCAAAAAAGAAGGCGAACACGGCCACCGTGCCCAGGAAAACACCAAAGGGCATTTCGTAGCGCCGGTACACCAGTTTGGCCGATTGCCAGGCCCGCTGGCGCGCCGCAGCAGGGCGCCGCTGCCGCCAGCGCCGCGTGCGCTTGAGCCACACCGTCAGCACCGTGCCTACGCCAAACAGCGAGCCCAGCACAGAAGCGGCAAACAGCGTGAAAACGGTCAGTTTCAGGCCCAGGAAGGCGCCGATCATGGCCATGAGCTTCACGTCGCCGAAGCCCATGCCTTCCACCCCCCGCACCCCCTGGTAGAGCTTACCCGCGCCGTAAATGAATGACGCGCCGACAGTTGCGCCCAGAATTGCGTCGGCCAGCGAGATCAGGTGCCAGGAAATATCGGAACTGACGGGCAGGTTGATGACTCCCGGCAGCAGGCGCGCCATCAGGTCATTCACCGGCACAAACAGGCTGAAAACCAATCCCAGAACCAGGCCGGAGAGGGTCATCTCGTCAGGCAAGAGCTTGGTCTCAGCGTCGGTAAAAATCAGGCCTAGAAGCAGGAATCCGAAAACACAGTACTTCAGAGCTTCCACGGTGAGCCCAAAGCGGGCATAAACACCCACGAAGAGAGCGGCGGTGAGCAGTTCGACCGCGGCATACCGGGCGGTGATAGGGGCATGGCAGTGGCGACAGCGGCGGCCTAGAAGCAGCCAGCTGAGGACCGGGACATTGTCGTAGAAGTGTATGGGAGTGTTGCAGTTAGGGCATGCGGAGCCGGGGCTGACAACGGATTTATCGCGGGGCAGGCGGTAGATACACACATTCAGAAAGCTGCCGAAGCACAGCCCGAAGACGAAGACCGCCGCTGCTATGACAGGGTCCACCCTAGAAGCGCTAAAGCCTCTTTTCTCGCGAGATTTGGCCTCATTATACGGCGGCTAGTGCGGCTAACCCCAAGATGACCAAAGGCATATTGACCGTTGGGGTAGTTAGTAGCTGGCAGGTAGTAGTTGGTAATGAGGCTCGGCGGCAGACATGTGTTCTGGCGGGTGTGGATTAATAGCGACCTCTTGTACTGAGCTTGGCTTGAAGCGTGTGCGGGATAGCTTCAAGCGCAGGCGGCTGTTGAACTGCCCCACTCAAGCCAAAAGCGGTGTCTAGTCTCACGACATGCTTTACAGAGTGTCCCGGGACATCCTTTACAGTAGCGGTTGTGGGTTTTCGTCCTGCAGCCAGCGATCAACAATCGTGGATTGCTGGCGGGCGAGGTCGAGTTCCCGTACCAAGGTCCGGCAGTAGTACACCAGGACCCGTTGCTCGAGGGTTAACATCCGAACCCGTTCCCCTCTGAGCGCGCGGCTGATTAACCAGTGCTGTCGGTACAAGTTGATCTTGCCGTCGCTATCTACCTTGAGCACCCGCGAGCCGGGCGGGTACTCCCAGGCGGGCGGGTTGGGATCGTAGCGCCGCGGGCTCGGCCGCCAGCGGCTGGCCGGTGTCTCCATCTCCAGCGCCTGGTGCGGGCGGATGTGGTTGTGCTCCCAGCGAAACTGGTCCAACCAAGCCTGCAGTTCCTGCCCCGACGGACGGCGGCGCTGCGCGGCCCGCTGCAACTCACCGTGGAAACGCTCCACCTTGCCTTGCGTCTGCGGGTGACGGATCCGGCTCCAGTGCAGCTCGATGCCCTGTTTCATCAGCCATAGCGATAACTGGGTGAACCCGTGCGCGGATTGTGCGCTCCACCAAGGAATGCCGTGGTCCATCAACATCGCCTCGGGAACCCCGCACTGGCCGAACCCGTCCTGCAGATGCTCCCGCACCAACTCGCCGCTGGTGCTGGCGACCTTCTGCAGGACCACCAGGTAGCGGCTGTGATCATCGAGCACCGACAGCGGCCCGAGGGTGTCGCCTTTCTGCAGCGGGCCTTTGAAGTCCATCTGCCACAGCTGGTTGGGCGCACCCCGCTCGAAGCGCTGCGGCGCCGGGCTGTGGCCGTCGCCCTCCCGGATCAGACCGTGGCGCAGCAGGATGCGATGAATGGTGCTGCGCGTCAGCTCCATGCCACCCCGCCGCAGCAGCACCTGCAACTTGCGCGCTCCCCAGTCGGGATAACGCTGCCGCAGCGCCACCACCTGCGCTTCCCGCTCCGGCGGCGTTCGATCAGGACTCAACTCCGGCCGACGGCTGCGTTCCGCAATGCCGACCAGGCCGTCTTGCCGATAGCGTGACAGCCACAAGTAGCCGGTCGGGCGCGATATCCCAAATTCCTGGCACAGGGCGCTGAACGACTTCTCGCCCCGGCTGGCTGTGACTACGAAGCTAACGCGCTGCTCCCTCACATCCATCGTCTTCCATGGCATCGAAACTTTTGCTCCCGCGCTCGCTGCGCTCGCGCGGGAGTGTAAAGGATGTCTAGAGACACTTTGTAAAGGATGTCATGAGACCGAACACAAAAGCGGGCTTGAGTGGGCCACCCGTCCAATTTTTCAATCCCGCCAACAATGGCGCGGGGATGTATAAGAGTCCTCACCGACTGCGAACGGTAACGACTTATTTGAGTAGAATCCAAGCATGAATAAGAAGGTGAAGGA
>DATEJK010000050.1:0-9954 GCA_035278025.1 Terriglobales bacterium
ATCAGGTGGAGCAACTGCGGCAGGCCGCGGAACTGATGGAGCAACTCAGCAGGGGAATGTAGCACCATATCTCGCCACAAAGCACAAAGACACCGATTTTCAATGCCTCTGTGGTGAATTCTTTCTTTGATGTGCTAAAAAAAAGGCGCGCCGGAGCGCGCCCGGAGTTGCGAGGGCGCCTGTCCCCACGTATTTGTGCTTTTTTCGTGGACGAGGGCGCCCGCGCCACAAGCGTAGTAGGTGCTATTGCAGCAACGTCCCTTCCTCCTCTACCTGCTCCTGGATGACGCAGGAGGCGGCCACCTTGTCGCCGGGCTCGAGCTGCAGCAGGCGGACGCCCTGGGTGGAGCGGCCGGCCTCGCGGATCTGCCGCGTGTCAATGCGGATGATCTTGCCGTAGTGGCTGATCAGCATGGCTTCCGATTCCTCATTCACCAGCAGGATGCCCACCACTTTGCCATTGCGCGAAGTAGTCTTGACGTTGATGACGCCCTTGCCGCCGCGCGACTGCAAACGGTATTCGTCCACCTGGGTGCGCTTGCCGTAACCGTTTTCGGTGATGGAAAGGATCAGGTTGGGGTGCTCCTCGGCAGCCTCTGCCTTCTTGCCCTTGGCGTCGGCTTTGCCGTTTCCCTTGGCGCCTGCAGCCTCTTCTACTTTGGCTTGCGGGCTGAGGGCGACCGGCGCCTTGCCCGGCTTGGGAGTCACGGCCATGCCGACGATGTAATCGTCTTTGTGCAGGTCCATGCCGCGCACGCCGTAAGCGGGGCGGCCCATGGGGCGGACATCCTCTTCGTCGAAGCGGATGGCCTGACCTTCATGCGACGCCAGGAAGATGATCTGGTTGCCGTCGGTCACGCTGGCGTGCACCAGTTCGTCGTCTTTATCAATGCCGATGGCGATGATGCCGCGCGACATCACGTTGCTGAAGTCCTTGAGCGGCGTCTTCTTGACCGTGCCGTTGCGGGTGGCGAAGAACACGTACTTGCCCTCTTCCTCCAGGTCGCGGCATTCCAGCATGGCGCGCACGCTCTCGCCCGGCTGCAAAGCCACCAGGTTGCCGATGTGCTTGCCCTTTCCGGCGGCGCCCACGTCCGGCACTTCGTACACCTTGAGCCAGTAAACCCGGCCGGTGTTGGTGAAGATGAGAATGTAGGCGTGGGTGGAGGCGATGAACAGGTGCTCGACGAAATCCTCGTCGCGGGTGCGCATGCCCATGCGCCCGGTGCCGCCGCGGCGCTGCTGGCGATAGGTGGAGATGGGGGTGCGCTTGAAGTAGCCGGAGTGGCTGACAGTGACCGCCACCTGCTCATCGGCGATCAGGTCCTCCAGCTGGATTTCCGCGGTTTCGTCCTGGATTTCAGTGCGGCGCGCGTCGCCGTAGTTCTTCTTGATCTCCTCCAGCTCCTTCACGATGACGCCGCGCAGCTTCTTTTCCGAGCCCAGAATGGACTGGTACTCGGCAATCTGCTCGCGCACTACCTTCAACTCGTTGGTAATTTCATCAATGGAGAGCCGGGTCAGGCGGTGCAACTGCAATTCGAGGATGGCGTCCGCCTGCTTGGCGGTGAAAGGCTTTTCGGGATCAATCGCCGGCCGGCGGCCAGTGGTATTGATGTCAATTTTTTTGCCGCCGAAGTAAGCGACTAGATTGTCGCGGGCTTCCATGCGGTTGGCGCTGCCGCGAATGATGGCGATCACATTGTCCAGGTGGTCGAGCGCGGTCTTATAGCCTTCCAGGATGTGCTCGCGCTCCTGGGCGCGGGCCAGCAGGTAGGCGGTGCGGCGGCGCACCACATCCTGGCGGTGGTCAATGAAGTACTTTATGGCCTGAATCAGCCCCATCTCGCGGGGCTGGCCGTTGACCACGGCCAGGAAGATCATGCTGAAGCTTTCCTGCATCTGGGTGTGCTTGAAAAGCTGGTTGAGCACGATCTGGGGCTCGGCGCCACGCTTCAGTTCCACCACAATGCGCATGCCTTCGCGGTCAGACTCGTCGCGGATATCGCCCACGTCGTCAATCACTTTGTTGTTGACCAGGTCGGCGATGCGCTCGATCAGGCGCGCCTTGTTGACCTGATAGGGGATCTCGGTGACGATGATGGCCTGGCGCTCTTTGGTAATGTTCTCGATGGCGGCGCGGGCACGCATCATGAAGCGGCCGCGGCCGGTCTTATAGGCCTCGTGAATCCCACTGCGGCCGTGAATGATGCCGGCCGTGGGAAAGTCCGGGCCTTTCACGAATTTCAGAATCTCCGGGAGCGGTGCGGCTGGATTGTTCACCAGGGTGATGGTGGCGTCCACAATCTCAGTCAAGTTGTGGGGCGGGATGTTGGTGGCCATGCCTACGGCAATCCCGTTGGCGCCGTTCACCAGCAGGTTGGGAACGCGAGCCGGCAGCAGCACCGGCTCCACGGTGGACTCGTCAAAGTTGGGAACGAAGTCCACGGTGTCTTTCTCAATATCGGCCAGCAACTCCTCGGCAATGGCGGTCATGCGGCATTCGGTGTAGCGGTAGGCCGCGGGCGGGTCGCCGTCTACCGAGCCGAAGTTCCCCTGCCCATCCACCAGCGGGTAGCGCAGAGAAAAAGGCTGCGCCATGCGCACCAGGGCGTCGTAAAGGGCGGCGTCGCCGTGGGGATGGTATTTGCCCAGACATTCGCCGACCACCTTGGCGCACTTCACGTGCTTGCGGTTGTGCAGCAAGCCCATGTCGTGCATGGCGTAGAGGATGCGGCGATGTACCGGCTTGAGTCCGTCTTTGACATCGGGCAGAGCGCGGCCGATGATCACCGACATGGAGTAGTCGAGATACGACCGCCGCATCTCGTCTTCAATGTTGATGGGCTGAATGTTCAGCGGCTGGCCACTGCCACCGTCACCGGGTGGCGGGGTCAGGGGAAGTTGCGGATTTTGATCGTCTGCCATGGAGTAGGTTCCTAGCTGTCTGGCTCTCTAGGTGGCCAGCACCGAGCATTCAGCCCTGAAACCGTCTGCGACCAGGAGCACAGGGATTTGTGGAACCGCGGCTGCCAACGGCCACTGCGGAATTAGGCTAAATGCTTGCATTTACAGGATGTTAGTCGGCCAAGAGCTGGTTTGAATTATACCACGGAGAGGGGGCCAAAACGAGGTGGAGAGCTCAAGCAAGTAGTGGCAAACAGGGAACTTCCAAACCTCTTCACCCCAGAGGCACAGAGACACGGAGAAACTGGATGAAGAAATTTTGGTTTCTCTGTGGCTGTGCCTCTTCTTTGTGGTGGATTTAGACTTTCAAATCTACTGTTGGCAGGAACTTTGGCGGTTTGCGGGCCTTGATCGCCTGCTCGAAGGCATAGGCGATGCCGATGAGCCTGGGCTCGCTCCAGGCCCGCCCAAAGAAGGAAATGCCCACGGGCAGGCCGAAGATGAACCCTGCGGGCACGGTGATATCAGGATAGCCGGCCGCCGCCGCCGCGCTGGAACTGCCGCCGCCGAAAGAGTCGCCATTCACCAGGTCGGTGAGCCAGGCGGGGCCGCCGGTGGGCGCCACCAGGGCGTCGAGCTTGTGCTGATCCATGATGGCGTCAATACCTTCCTTGCGGGTGAGCCGCTGAGCTTGTTCCAGCGCATCCAGGTATTCCTTGCTGGTCAGGGGGCCTTTGGCCTGCGCCTGAACGAATAACTCCTGGCCGAAGTAGGGCATTTCCTCTTTGGCGTGTGCGTCGTTGAACTTGATGACCTCTTCCAGCGTGCGCACAGGAGCCTGCGGACCGAGGCCGGCGAGATAGGAATTCAAATCGGCCTTGAATTCATAGAGCATGATCTCGTTTTCCTGTTTGTGCCACTTGCCCCAGGTGGGGATGTCGGCAGGATCCACCAGGGTGGCGCCCTGGCGCTTCATCTCGGCCAGGGCCTCTTCCATAATGCGGTCCACGGCGGGATCAAACCCAAACGCCTTGCGCACCACTCCCAAGCGGGCGCCGCGCAAGCCCTTGCGGTCGAGGAAGCGGGTGTAGTCGGAATGGACTTTGCCGCTGCTGGCAGCGGTGGCGGGATCGTTGGGGTCCACGCCTGTTAAGGCTCCCAGCAAAGCGGCAGCATCGGCCAGGGTGCGCGCCATGGGTCCGGCGGTGTCCTGGGTATGGGAGATAGGAATGATGCCGGCGCGGCTGACCAGACCCACAGTCGGCTTGATGCCAGCGACTCCACTGGCATTAGCGGGGCAGACAATGGAGCCGTCGGTTTCCGTCCCTATGGCCAGCGCACACAGGTTGGCGGAAACGGCAGCGCCTGAGCCGGAACTGGAGCCGCATGGATTCCGGTTCAGCGCGTAGGGATTGTTGGTCTGGCGGCCGCGCCCGCTCCAGCCGCTAGTGGAATGTGTAGAACGGAAGTTGGCCCACTCGCTGAGGTTGGTTTTGCCCAGAATAACGGCGCCGGCCTGGCGCAGCTTCTGCGCCACGAAGGCATCGCGCGGAGGCATGGAACCGAGCAGCGCCAACGACCCGGCCGTGGTCATCATGCGGTCACGGGTGCCAATGTTGTCCTTGATCAGAACCGGGATGCCGTGCAGCGGGCCGCGCGGTCCCTTAGCCTTGCGCTCGCGGTCGAGCTGTTCGGCGATGGCCAGGGCGTCAGGATTGACCTCAATGACCGAGTTGATGGTGTGCTTGTCTATGGCCTCAATGCGGGCCAGATATTTCTCGGTCAAAGATCGGGCGCTGAACTTGCCCGAACTCATGTCGCGCTGCAGGTCACGGACTGTAAGCTCGTCCAGTTCAAAACTGGGGACTTGAGAGGCGGGCGTCTGCTCAGCCTGGGCTTGCGCCAGCGCCGGACTCAAGGCCACGGCTACTCCACCCATCACCGTAGATTGCAAAAACTGCCTGCGACTGGAAGGGGAGGAACTACCGTTCCGAGTTTTCAAGTGATCTCCTGGGCAGTTTGAGTCGGACAGCGCAGAAACGTTACAGGGTATCAGACAGGCACACACTTGGCGCGGGGTGATCTTCCTACCGGCAGGCTTGGGCTGAAGGGTTCGAATCAGGGCATGACTTCAGTCATGCCGAGCAAAGCCGCAGGATCAGCCGGCTCAGCCGCTGTGCGGTCTCCAGCGCCTAAAGGCGAGGAATATAGCATCGTCCATTGGTATGGCTGAAGCCATACCCTGATACGAAGCTCGCCAAGGCTGCCGACGAAGAGCATTCACGCTGGCTGTGGATCAGTGCATTTGCGAACATCGCAAGACGCACTCAGGAGGCTTCATGCCTCGCTCAGCCATTCTCACCGCCATCATCCAACCGGTAGCGCTTGCGTTTTTCCAGCAGGGTCTTGCGGCTGATGCCGAGGATTTCGGCGGCGCGGCCCTTCTTGCCGCGAGTGGCATCGAGCACTTCAGCGATGTAGGCGCGTTCCCTTTCTTTCAGGGTCATGGTTGGGCTGCCGGCAGGCAATTGCGGAAGATCGGCGGGATGGATTTGGGGGCTCTGCGACTGTACGAGGACGCGCTCCAGCAGGTTGCGCAGCTCGCGCACGTTGCCAGGGTAGTCATAAGCTTGCAGCAGGGCCAGCGCGGCGGGCGAAACCTGGGGCGCGGAACGGCGGTGCAATTCGGCGAGACGGGGAATGAAGTGCCCGATCAGAGGGCGGATATCGCCGCGACGCTCGCGCAGGGGCGGCACCACCAGGGGAATAACATTGAGCCGGTAAAATAAATCCTGGCGAAACGCGCCCGCGGCGACCGCCTGCTCCAGCTCTGAATTGGTGAGCGCGATGATGCGGGCGGCCAGGGTGACAGGACGGTTGCCGCCCAGGCGCTCGAATCGTTTCTCCTCCAGAACGCGCAGCAGCTTGGCCTGCATGGCAGGAGTGAGGGCGGCGATTTCATCCAGCACCAGGGTGCCTGCTCCGGCCAATTCCAGGCGCCCTCGCTTGGTCTGAGTGGCACCGGTGAAGGCGCCTCTCTCGTAGCCGAAAAGCTCGCTTTCCATCAGCTCGCGGGGCAGGCTGGCACAGTCGATCTTGACCAGAGGCTCGTCTCGTCCGGCACCCAGGTAGTGGATGAGCGAAGCCAGCAGTTCCTTGCCTACGCCGCTCTCGCCGCGAATGAGGACAGTGGAAGCGCTCGCGGCCACGCGCTTAGCTTTTTCCAGTAGTTCGAGGGAGAGGGGGTCGGCGGCAATCCAGGAAGAAAGAATCTGCTGGGCAGGTGTAGCCGGGGCCGGCGCGGCAGCGGCCGAAGTCACCTCGGAAGAGACGGCCTGGTCGGGCTGCTGGTCAGACTGCGCCATGCCTTTTTATGCCTTCCGGCGGCGCGGACGGGGTGCTTCCGCCGCTGCTTCGGTCCGCGTCCGGCTGCGCCGGGCGGCCAATTCCGACGGTTCGAGGCGCCGGGCAGCCTTCCAGAGCCGCTCCAGGTCGTAATATTTGCGCGCCTTCTGGGAAAAAACGTGCACCACGAAATCCACATAGTCGAGCAGCACCCACTCCGCCTGCTTGTAGCCTTCGACATGGGTGGGGTGCAGGCCGAATTTTTCCAGGCGCTGCTCAACTTCGTCGGAAATGGCCTGCACTTGCCTCGGATTAGTGCCGCTGCAAACCACGAAATAGTCGGTGAAAGCGCCGGAGTCCTTCTCCATCTGCAGGATGGCAACGTCTTCGGCTTTTTTTTCCACGCAAGCGCCAATGGCTTGCGAGACCTGCTGCTTGAGATTGTTCTTCTTGGCCATAGTAGACAGTTGGATCATCCCTCGTTGGCGGTTAGCTGTTGGCTCTTAGGTCTTGGCTCAGGCCCCTGCGCCGAAGCCGCCTGAGCCCGGTAGAGCCGCATTTTTTTGATGTATTCCGCCACTGGTTCGGGCACAAAACGCACTAGCGAACGCCCGCTAGCCGCGGCGGCACGAATCTGGGTGGAGGAAACGGGCACGTTCACGCCCTCCAAAAAATGAATGTGGGCCCGGCCCAGCACCAGTTCACCCTGCGCCGGCTGCTTGCGAAAGGCCTGACTCACCGCCTTCTTGGGGCGCAAGCCCTCAGGCAGCGCCTCGGCCACCTGGGCCAGGCTATGCCCGGGCCGGCTGCCCACGATGAATTCCGCTTCGCTGAGCAGCGCCTCCGGCTCTTTCCATTGCGCGATTTTAAGGAAAGCATCAATACCGACGATGAAAAACAGACGATCGCTCTTGCCCAGGGTGCGCTTGTAGCGGCGTACCGTGTCAATCGAATAGTTGGCTCCCGCCTGGTGCATGTGGCTTGTATGCGCCGTTCTGGCTCCCCGGCGCGGGCGGGGCATCTGCAACACCTCACCGGGGTTTCCCGATACCGGCTGGGGCGCTTCCAGCCGCGAAGGGTAAAAAGCCTTCTCCGCCAGCGTGGCCAGGGCCAGCATGGCATATCGGTCTTCAAATGACACCAGCGGCTGCCCGGAACGTAGGGGCGGCACGTTGGCCGGAACGAAGTGGATTTGCTTGAGGTCATAGCGCTGTTGAGCCGCCTGGGCCAAGGCGAGATGACCTTTGTGCACGGGATCGAAGGTACCGCCGAACAGGGCGATATTCATGAACTACGTTCGGTTCTCAGCATAGTTTCGCGTTAATTGGGAAAGGTTGCAAGGGGGAAGGGTACGCTACTCGACCACGCTCGGAGCAGGGCTGGATTCCTGGTTGCGCAGTTCCTCCAAGCGGCGGGTCATGGCCAGCTTGAGTTGCTCGATGCCCTCGCCGGTGGCGGCCGAAATGGGATAGAGCTCCAGGCTGTGCTTCTTGGCGTAGCGGCGCAGCTTGGCCAGCTTTTCCTTGTTGGCGATGTCCATTTTGGAAGCCACCAACAGCACTGGCTTGTCTTCCAGATGGGCGCCAAAGCTCTTCAATTCGCCGGTGATGACTTCGACGTCGTGCACCGGATCAGGCCGGTCGCTGGAGTCGGAAACATCCACCAGGTGCACCAGCAACCGCGTGCGCTCAATGTGGCGCAGGAACTGCGTACCCAGGCCGGCGCCGGTGTGCGCACCCTCGATAAGCCCGGGAATGTCGGCAACGACGAAGCTGACCTGGTCCGGGTCACCGGGTTCGCCGACTGCAACCACCCCCAGATTGGGCTGCAGAGTGGTGAATGGGTAATCGGCAATCTTGGGACGCGCCGCGGAGATGCGCGAAATCAGCGTGGACTTGCCCACGTTGGGGTAGCCGACCAGACCGACATCAGCGAGCAGCTTGAGTTCCAGACGGTAGGCGCGCTCCTCACCGGGGCGGCCGGGCTCGCATTCGCGCGGCGCCTGGTGAGTGGAGGTGGCGAAACGGGCGTTGCCCCTGCCGCCGCGGCCGCCGCGGGCGATAACCAGCCGCTCGTCGGGCCGGGAAAAATCCTGCAAACGCTCCCCGGTGTCATCATCGTAGACAATGGTGCCCACCGGCACCTTGAGCACCACGTCAGCGCCGTCGTGCCCCTTGCGGTTGGAGCCTTCGCCGTGGCGGCCGCGCTCCGCCTTGTACTCGGGGTTGAAGCGGAAGTGAACCAGGGTATTGTGGCGCTCGCTAGACTCCATGACGACGTCGCCGCCCTTGCCGCCGTCGCCCCCCGAGGGACCGCCGCGAGGCACAAACTTCTCCCGGCGGAAGGCCATGCAGCCGTTGCCGCCGTCGCCGGCTTTGACGCGAATTTTGGCTTCGTCTATGAACACCGCAACCCAGCAGTTGGTTCTAGGCTGTTGGCCCTTGGCCAAACCAGCTCGCGAACTGAACGCCTGAATACCATTTGCGACCGAGCAGGTCAGCCAAAATGCAAAAGGCCTCGTATGGCGACGAGGCCTGCACAAAAGACGCACGAAATAAATTTAGCTTCCTCTGTGTCCTTCGTGTCCTTTGTGGTGAATCAGGACTCGGGGACGGGCTCGACCAGCACAAACTTGCCCATGGAGCCCTTGTCCACGAACTTGAGGCGGCCGCTGACCTTGGCGAACAGGGTGTCGTCCTTGCCCCGGCCGACGTTCAGGCCGGGCTTAACCCGCGTGCCCCGCTGGCGCACGATGATGGTGCCGCCGGGGACCATTTGGCCGCCGAAGGCTTTAAAACCCAGCCGCTGCGAATTGGAATCGCGGCCGTTGCGTGAACTGCCTAATCCTTTTTTGTGGGCCATAAAAAAGCTCCTAGCTATCTGGCTGACTAGCTCCTAGCCGCCTGAATTCCTTATCGAAGTCGCGCCTTCCGCCTGAGTCCCGACTACTTTTTCTTCTTGCGAGTAGCCGTGGCTTTCGACTTCGAGGTCACGCTCTTCTTTCCCTTGGCCTTTTTCGCGCCCTGGGCTTGGGGGCGCGCGCTTTCGGTTTCCTCTCCGGCTTCTGCCTCGGGGGCCGCCCTTTTCGGCTTGGGCTTGCGCTCCGGCTCTTCCGGAGCGGTAAAGCGCTGACCATCGAAGCTAATCTCCGTGATGCGCACGGCAGTGTAGGGCTGGCGATGGCCGAATATCTTTTTGTACTGCTTCTTGCGCTTGTAATGGAACACCAGCACCTTATCGCCGCGACCGTCGCCCAGCACGCGGCCGGTGACACTGGCTTCCGACTGCGGCCGGCTGGCCTCACCTTCGGCTCCGGACACCAGCAATACCTCGGAAAACTGCACGTTTTTGTCCTGGCGCTGCCCGTCGGCCAGCTTCTCCACCCGGATCACATCGCCGGGCGCTACTCGGTACTGCTTTCCCCCGGCACGAATGACTGCGTACATGATGCCTCTTTCGGTTTTGGACTCCCAGACGCACTTCCGGCGCGTGGGAGGGGCGCAATTTTTGCTTGCTGTGTTCCGCGCTACCAGCCTGCGGGCAGCGGCCCGTCCCAGAACGGGGCGGCAGATACAGGCAAACCCAGTTATTTTAGCGTTTGCTGCGGAAAAGCGTCAAACAGCAGTTCCGAGTTCCCGGTTCTCCAGTCAGTGAGAGCCAAGGGTCGGACAGGCGGGAATTCCTCCGGGAGGTTTCAAGGTT
>DATEJK010000051.1:0-2248 GCA_035278025.1 Terriglobales bacterium
TGGCTAAAGGCTGATGTGGAAATATTTTTTTAACTGCATATGAAGATCCAATACCGAGATGGCGCTCCTACGGAGCTTAGGGATCATTTTGCGTGTGGTGCTACAAATATGGCGCGCCGACGGCGCTGGGAATTTGGAAGGGCGGTATTTCCTCAGGAGCTTCGAATGGATTAAGCGGCTCGGCTATTTTTCCTTGCTGCGGCCGGGGCGGCCGCACTTGTGTGCTTGGCAGGTTTGGTCTGCTATCGGGATGAAAGGAGCCCGACGGGGGCGATGACGCCAACCGTAGCGGAAGGTTAGGCCGAGCCGAGAGGCAAAAGCCGAAAGAACCGGAAGCGAACTCTTGGCCGCAGGAACACGAATGAGTAGCGAGGCCGGATGCAGGGGCGAGTCGGCGAGTAACGGCGAAGCCCCAAAGGTCATCAAACTGCATCAGGTAGAACTCAGCGGCGTAAGGGGACAGCCACCAAACTGACCCAAGGAGACCCTTGGCTTGAGAGAGTCGAGGGAGTCAGCAGAGGCCGTAGTAGCGATGGAGGCTCTGTGAAAGCAGAACCGAGCGAAGGGCCGAAGAATGAAGGAACAAAGCTAGACAGCAATCTGGCAGGCAACTGGAAAGAAGACCCGAAACAGCGGGCGGCGACAACTGCGGTCACCAGCCCGGACTGGCCAACCGGCGCAGAAGCGGTGCAGCCGCGGCGAACGCCGGGAGCGGGAAGCAAATGGAAGCCTGCCGCGAAAACTGCCAAAGAAAGCGATGTACGAGACACTGATGGAGCAAGTTGTCAGCCGTGAGAATGCCACGGAAGCCTGGCTGGCGGTCAAACGCAACGGAGGCGCTGCGGGCATCGACCGGATGACGACAGAACAATTGCGAGACCACATTCGAGCGCATTGGGAAAACATCCAAGCCAAACTGCTGGCCGGGACATATGTGCCCAGCCCGGTGCGGCGGGTGGAAATTCCCAAACCCAACGGCGGAACCAGAATGCTGGGCATACCGACGGTGCAGGACAGATGGATACAGCAAATGCTTTTGCAGGTGCTGCAACCCATATTCGATCCCACCTTCAGCGAGCACAGCTACGGGTTCCGTCCACAAAGGGGGGCGCAGGACGCGGTACGCGCGGCACAGAAGTACGTGAAGGAAGGCAGGGACTGGGTGGTGGACATGGACATCAGCAAGTTCTTCGACCGTGTGAACCACGACATCCTGATGAACCGCATCGGCCAAAGGATACGGGACAAACGGGTGCTGCGGCTCATCGGCGGCTACCTGCGAGCCGGAGTGATGACCGAAGGAGTGGTGGTGAGCAGTGAGGAGGGCACTCCGCAAGGAGGGCCGCTCTCGCCGTTGCTGGCCAACATCTATCTGAACGCGCTGGACCGGGAACTGGAACAACGCGGACTGGCATTCAGCCGCTACGCCGACGACTGCAACATTTACGTGGGCAGCCGCCGGGCGGCGGAACGGGTGCTGGAAAGCATCACACGCTGGATTGCAAAGGAGCTGCGGCTGGAAGTCAACGCCAGCAAGAGCGGAGTGGGACACCCGTGGGAACGAAAGTTCCTCGGGTTCCGTATCAACCGCCAAGGGTTGATAGAAGCGTCCCCGCAGAGTGTGGAGCGGATGAAGGACAAGGTGCGGAAGTTTTGGCGAAGCTGCCAGAGTCTGAGCAGTGCGGAACTGCGTGACCGCTGGCGCGCGTACATCCAAGGTTGGTGGGCCTATTACGGTCTGGCCGAGGAGCGCCGGAACATCTTCGCCACCGAATCGTGGATTCGCCGCCACATTCGCTGCTGTTTCTGGCAACGCTGGCACGACAGTCGGGGACGATTGCGCCACCTCCGGGCCTTGGGCGTGCACGGTCGGATACTGCGAATGGCCCGCAGTTCCAAGGGGGCATGGAGCATGGCCCTCAACGGACTCATGAACAAAGGGCTCGGCAACGCGGTGCTTCGCCACCACGGCTTCCTCGTCCCATCAGACCTCGCGGTTGGAGCATGACCGCCGCATTCAACCGCCGTATGCGGAAAACCGCACGTACGGTGGTGTGGGAGGGGCGGCGGGCGCAATCCCGCCGCCTCTACCCGATCCCAGACGGGAAAATTCTCAGGCATTCTCGGCTATTCTCACCTTTTCCCGCATTTTTGGAAAAATTTTCGCAGAAAATGGGAACGGTTCGCGAGGGCGCAAACCGCCACGCCCGGGGCGGGCGTGCTCCCCAATGTCAAATTGAGAAACTGT
>DATEJK010000052.1:0-25337 GCA_035278025.1 Terriglobales bacterium
TAAGTTTAAGGGGTCAGGGGCGGGGGGTCAAACCGGGAGATAGCTATAGAGGGCGGGAAAATCCGGCCACCCCGCGCGGGCGCGGGTGAGGGGCAAGAAGGACTGGTAAGTAGTGAGAGGCGATTTATCGTCAATTATCGAGAAAGCGGAGTTCAGCGGGGCGAAAACCTATTCAAATAGTTTGGGGTAAGCCGCTTTCCGACAAGGCCGTGATGCGGCTTGATTTGCCACGCTGGAAAAAGAACTCCTTTAGGGGACGGCGCGCAAGACACGCGACCCAGAATAGCCAGAACCTGCCCGGTTTTCAGCTTGGCCAATTCCCTGTAGAACGCTGTTCTGATGGACGAACAAGAATATATTTTTGTTTGACTTTGAGAAATGAAGAGCATAATGCCTTGCGTCGCCTCTTTGAAGAGCAGTTCTTCGCGGTGGAAGTGCAACACCCCAGAGGCGAGCCAGTCCCTTCGCAGCATGCATCCGGACCCGCCGAGGCACCTACGGAGGCTTGAGCATTTGTTGATTTCCCGGTGGTAGAAGGACCCACCTGACCAGCACTACTCCGGGAATCGGAATTACCGCCTAGCCTGAAAGGAAGTCCGGTATGAAAACCCCCAGAGGTTATCTGCTCACGGCCGTAGTGTTGTTTGTAGCTCTTGTCCTGCCCTATCACGCTGCGGCGGTGCCAGGACAGACATCTCACTTCAAGTTCACTGGTCTGACCGCCAACGCCTTTTTCGACAGCTTTGAAGGATGCGTGGAGACATCGGCGAGCATTACGGCTACCAGCAACCGAATCAAAACCGGGGGGGCGCGCCCGGAGACCACCCCCAGTGTTTTCGTGTCTCTGTTTCAGTTCGATAACTGCAGCTTCACCGTCCTGTTGTCGGCCTTCGGGTTCACCGACTTGCCGACAGGAGCATTCCAGATGAAGCAGAACTTGGACTCGGCGACGTTGAACACGTCTGTCGATGTCTTTGATTTCGTCTCCAATACGACATTCCCCGTGGAGATCAGCGTGAGCTGGACTGGAAGTGGCGCGCTGACTGTATCAATGTTTCACAACATATTCAGGACACCCGGTTTTCGGGAGAATTCTACCTCGACTGGTACTAGTCGTGCGGCGACAGCTCCGGGCAGTGTGACCGCACTCGGGACGAACTTTAGCCCTAACCCTGCAGAATTTGCTGATTTGGAGTCCGTTAAAGAAGGCGACTTACAATTCTTCCACTAGCGGCTATCCTCGTTTGCCGCTAGAGCAGTTGTCAGCTAACGGGCTGTACACGGGTTACGCAGGACGAAAGAGCATAATGTTCCCAATCAAGCTCAGTGACTCCCCTCGAGCCGCGCCTTTCGCCCTGCGTTTCAGATACTACTTAAGGACAATGTCAACAACTTGTCTTTCCTGCTCTCGGGCAAAACCTCGTCAAGGAACGGGGACCCCGACTCTCAATCTCGGCCAACGCCCCCAAGTTTGGCCGCTCCAGATTTGCAACGAGCCCTGGATAGTACGGCCAACTGTTGGGCACCCGCGCATCAGGCGCATTTACCGCTTGCCGCCCGATTCCACGGAATACATCCAGCTTTGCACGTTTTCCAGGCGATGGGCGCCGCTACGCCGCAAGCTGTGCAGAATTCCCCAGACGAGTGCAGCCGCGGCGCACATGGTCAGCAGCATAAAGATTAGAACCGATACCAGGGACGGCCATACCGATCCTGAGATATCGCCGGCAATGCTGCTGGCCTTGGCGATAGCAAGCAAGGTACCGGCGAAGATCACCAGCATGAGGAACACGGTGGAGCGGGGAAAACGAAACTGGGGTTGCATATCGAACCTTCCAAGTGGAATGGCAGGGCCGAACAGAGGGTCAAGGCGCGCGCGCAGGGCGCTCCGCAAAAGCCCACAAAATTCGCGCCGGTAGAAGCTGAGCTTCGCAGCCAGCGCCGGCGGAAGCTCGCTTTGTGCCTCACGGAAGACGGAGGTCATCTCCTCGCCGAATTGCTGGCGATAGCTCCCCGGATACAGCCATAACAACCAGCGGTAAACCGTAAGCGCCACGATCACGCCTCCTTGCGGGCCAGGCGCACGGCAGCCACCTTGGTCAGGTGGCGCATGCGCTCGATTTCCAGCTGCAGGTTGCGCCGTCCGCGCGAGGTGAGCCTGTAGGTACGCCGGTCGCGCGGGCTATCGTCCTCCTGGACGCGCTCGATCCAGCCGTCACCCAGCAGGCGCTGCAGCGCGCCATACAAAGTGCCCGTGCTGAGCAGCACGCGGCCGGCACTCATGGATTCAACGTCTTTCAGGATGGCATAGCCATGCCGCGGCTGTTGCGCCAGGCTCAGCAGGACCAGCAACACCGGTTCAGTTAATGGCAACGTCTCCATACCTCATTTACCGACATGTCGTATGACGCCATACTGGACGCAAAGGGTTGCTTTGTCAAGCAGGTGGCGCATCCCCACTCGAGCCAAAAGCGGGCTGGAGGGAGCCACCCATACACTTGCGGTTAAAACGGCGGAGATCCTGCCGCTGCCTGGCTTTTCCGGATAACCAGGCCAGCGCTCCGGGCATCCTTCTTAAGGTCAGCTAGTGACATCGCATGATAGCGGCTGATAGCAGAAGCAGTTTCCAGCCTGCCTTGCGTTGTGCCGCGCTCTTCAGGAGGTGGCTATGCAGGTTTTCAATCTTCGCGTAGAAGGCGCGGGATTTCCGATCAGCGATTACCGCGTCCTCGGCTCCGACCTTGAGTTCCGCACCCTTGATCCGCTCGGTCGCTCCTATCCTGACCGGCGCAGCGAGTGGAGGAGGCTCTCCACCGACGAGATTGCGCTGCATTTCAGGTTGAACACCATTGTCGGTCAATGGCTGACGGATAAGTTAACCGGCCCGCAGGCGGAGGAAGAAGGGCAGCGCCACTCAGCCGGCGCGGCCTAGGCTCGGGGCTTTATGGGCGTTCGCGGGCGATTCGCAGTTCGGAATTCCCACTCAAACCAAAGACGGGCTTGAATGGGGCACCCTGCGGCGCCCGCTCACAAATGATATTTCGCAAAAGCTGTTAGCCGCGGACGTTGATCTTGGAGAAGGTGAGCACGGCGCGGCCGGAGGTGGGCCGGCCCAGCTGCGTGGCCGGACGGAAGGTAGTGAAGATGAGGGTGCGGTTCAGCTCGGGGAGAATTTTCTCCGAGTCCTTGGGGCCGGAAAGAATGCGGTAGTCCTCCACCCGTCCCTGGGCGTCCACATAAGCTTCCACCACCAGCGAGTCAGCGTTAATAGAGCCCACGCCCATTCCCGCCGGCCCGGAAGACTGCAGCCGGGGCGGGGTATAGAAGCCGAGGGGCACATCCTCGCTGGAAGCCTGCAGCTGCGAAGGCAGGGCAAAGAAGCCGAGCAGCAGTCCGAATACCAGAATAGCGGCCACCGCGCCCACGGCGGCGGGCACAATCACGGCGTCGAGGGCGTTCTGCAGACGCATCCACACGCCGGCAAAGTAGGGCCGGCGCACGGCAGCAGCTTCTTGGGAAATGGCAACGCGCAGGCGCAGCGCCAGGTCGGCAGGCGCCTGTTTGCGGCCCACCATACCGAGCAGGCGCTGGGAATGGGTGAGCAGCGTGTACTCGTGGCCGCACTCGGAGCAGTGGCCCAGGTGTTCGCGGACCGCCCGCATCTGCTTGCCGCTTACCGCCCCATCCAGATAGGGTGAAAACAACGCCTTTGCCTGGGTGCAGTTCATGATGTCACCTCAAGCTGGTCGCCCCTGCCCAGCGTTCCCGTGGCCCGGGGCCGCTTGCGTTCCGGCAGCAGCAGCCCCAACTGCGGTCCGGCCTGGCGGATGTACTCCGCCAGCCGGTGCTTCAGCGCTTCGCGCCCGCGCGTGAGCCGTGATTTCACCGTGCCTAAATTAGTCTGCGTGATCTCCGCGATCTCCTCGTAGGACATCTCCTCCAGGTCGCGCAGGATGAGAGTGGTACGAAACGGTTCCGGAACATGCCGCAGCTCTTCTTCCACCCGCGCCCTCACTTCTTCATGCACCGCGCTGTCGAAGGGCGACTCCCGCGAATCCACCAGCTGCGCACGGAGTTCCTCCCCTTCCTGGTTGGTTTCAGGCATATCTACCGAAGTCTCACGCCCCTTGTGGCGGAACCACCAGCGGCGGTGATTGGAGGCTTCATGCAAAGCGATGCGATAGATCCAGGTCTTCAAACTGGATTGCCCGTTGAAACTCTTCATGCCCCGGAACACCTTCAGGAAGACTTCCTGCACGGTGTCAGCAGCGTCCGCTGGTTCGTTCACAATGTGATAAACCAGGTTGTAGATGGGCTGATGATACTGCCCGATCAGCCACGAGTAAGCCTCTTCGGACCCGGCCTTCAGTTCCGCCACAATGGCGGATTCCTCTGCCCGAATCCCAATCGCGCTGGCCAGATCTCCCAAGGTGGTAGCTCCCGCCCCTGCTTTGACGGCGACAACCCTCATTATAGGATCTCCGGGCCGTAACTCCTAGGCACTCAGACCTACTCCTCGTGCCTCTTACCCCTCTCTACAATAGACCCCGCCGGAGGGTTCGGAGTTCCCTGGAAAAGTGCTGCAAGTAGTTACACTTAGGGCTGGGTTTCCGGCAAAGGTAACCAGAAACGGGTTACGGGGGCTTGAAATAAGGGGTTCACGAGGCCGCCCGGCCTACCCGCTAGCCACGATTTACTGAGGATTCTGCGGAGTAGCGGTCTTCTTTTCCGCCTCGCCGTTGGTGGTCTTGTTCACGGGATGATGGACCGCGCGCTTTTTGCGGACGGGCTTCTTCACCGGCGCGTTATCGTCAATGATAACCTTTTTGGGTGGAGCGGCCTGGGCGGCCGCCTGGGCGGCGCGCACTTCATTGCGTAACCGGGCCAGTTCCGTTTCCTTGCTGCTGGCCAGGGTGGAGATGCGGTCGGCCAGATCGCGCCGGATCTGTTCAATGGAGTTCAAGTCATTGGCTAACGGCTGATAATCGTCCCGGGGACCGAAGGCGCCGGCTGACTCAGCCACGGAACTGAAGACGTCATACAGGGCGTCGAGGTTGCGGTAGAGGGTAAAGCTGGCGGCGATGTCGTCAGGATTGCTGCGCACCCCGCCGATCATGCCGGGCAGGGCAGTTTCCAGGTTGCGCAGAATAGATTGGCGGTTGCCCTCGGACTGCTGCTTGGCTGCCCCAGGAGCTTTCCATTTGTTAATGCGGAGCCGGCTGAGGTCGGAGGCAGAGGCAGTGGCCGTGGATTCCAGTTGCGACATCAGCGCATTCACCTGGTTGGCGGTAGCGTAGGGCACGGGGGTCGGGGGTGTCACGTTCTGTCCGCGCGCCTGGGCCGCGGCCGGCAGGCTGAGTAATGCCAATAACAAGATGAAGGTGAAGCTGAATTTCATGGTTTGCGTCCCCTAGTGCCGGCTTGCGCCCGTCCTGTTACCCACTGGCAGCCGACTGGCGCCTCGCATATCACCTCAGCATAACCGCTTTGCCGGGATTTAGGAAAGTGAGGCGGGATTGTGGCTGTCAGCTATTCGTAGCGCAGCGCCTCGATGGGGTCGAGATGGGAGGCGCGGATAGCCGGGATCAGGCCGCTGACAATGCCGACCACGCCCAGAATCGCGGTGGCGATGAGCAAAACATTCAGCGATACGGCCAGGTGAATATCGCCGGCGCTGGCATGCTTGGCCATGGCGCTGTAAAAGGTCAGGGAACCGATGCTATAGGCCGCGACGTAGGAGAGGGCCATGCCGAGCACGCCGCCGGCGGCGGTAATGAGCAGCGCCTCACTCAGGAACTGCAAAAGAATGTCGCGGCGGCACAGGCCCAGCGCCTTAGCCATGCCGATTTCGCGGGTACGCTGCGAGACCGCCACCAGCATGATGTTCATCAGGCCGATCCCGCCGATGCCCAGAGTGAGTGTGCCGATGAAGCCCAGGAGAACCTTGAGCCCGGTGGTGATGATGACAAATTGGTTGAGCTGCTTGCGCAGGTCGAAGATGAACAGCGCGCGCTCATCCTTGGGGTTGAAACCGTGCACCAGGGCCAGGGTCTCGCGCACCGACTTCACCACCGCCTCGTCGGCCAGGCCGTTGTAGTCAAGCCAGATGCCGCCCAGGTAGCGGTTGTCCTGCAACGCCCCCATGGCGGAGTAAGGGATATAGACAATGCGGTTGATATCGTCGTTGCCTTCCTGCATACGGATCTGGAGCAAACCAACAACCTCAAAACTCACGCCGTTGATGCGGATGAACTGGCCGATGGCAGGAGCGCCGGAGAACAGCTTCTCCTTGATGTCGTTGCTCAGGACGGCGACGCGGGCGTGGATCTGGTCTTCGCGGCGGGTGAAGAAGCGGCCGTCCGCCAGCTTGAGGGCCCAGATTTGCTGCGCTCCCGGATCAATGCCGGTGATGGGCACGTTGGCCACGCGGTCCTGATTCTGTACGTTGAAGTTTTTGTCCAGTTCGCGGGAGATGTGCAGAATAAGAGGAACGCTGCCGCGCAGGGCGTCCACGTCATCGCTGGTGAGGCGAATCTGCCGGCCGGCTTTGCTGCCGCCCACTTGCAGGGAGGTGCGGCCGGGGAAGATGCCCACCGCCTTGGCGCCGTAGCTGCTGAAGATGTTGTTGATGGCGACGCCGAAGCCGTTGCCATAAGCCAGCAGCAGCACCACGGTGGCGATGCCCCAGGCCATGCCCAGCAAAGTAAGGAAGCTGCGGCGCTTGTTCCAGCGCAGAGCCTGCAGGGCCTCACGCAGAATGTCGCGCTTCCTCATTCCTGCCTCAGGGCCTCCACCGGTTCCAGCATGGCCGCCTTGCGCGCGGGATAGAGGCCGGCGGCGGTACCGGCCAGGGCGAGCGCGCCGACTGCGATCACGGCCGACCAGGCCACAATTTTGGGCGGGTCGAATCCCTCGGGAGCGGGCAAGCCGCGCAGCAGGTGAGTGAGCAGCGCCGCCCCGCCTATGCCGATGCTGCCGCTCACCAGGGTGAGCAGCGCTCCCTCCAGCGTGAATTGCAGAAGAATGTTGCGCCGGGTGGCGCCCAGCGCCTTGCGAACTCCTATTTCGTGTGTGCGCTCGCTCACCGTAACCAGCATGATGTTGATCACGCCGATCGCACCCAGTCCCAGCGTGATCAATCCCACGCTGCCCAGGAACCAATCCATCACGGTAAAAATCTTGAGCACCATGTCGAAGCTCTGCACGCTATCCCACTCGTCGAAGGCATCCTGGTTGTGCCAGTCGAAATGGTGATTGCGGGCGATGATGCGGTGCACCTCCTGTTGCGCCCGTTCGTGCTGGGCGCGGTTGCGAGGCTGGTAATTGATGTAGGAAATGGCGTTCAGCGTTTCCCCGACTTTTTCCGCTGGAAAAAGATCGCGCATGGTGGAGTAGGGAAGGAACATGCGCAGGTTGAAGTCGTTATTCTGCCCATGGCCAATGCGCTGCAGAATACCGATCACCTGGAAACGGACGCCGTTGAGCAGCACATAGCTGCCCACCGCCTCCTCGTGGGGAAAGAGGATGCGGCGGGCTTCGTCCCCCAGGACCAGGACGGTGAGTTTTTGCTGTTCATCGTCCAGATTAAGCCAGCGCCCGGAAGCGATGGGCATGTAGCGAATGAGGTTGTAATTGGTGGTGACGCCTGCAACCTGCCCGTTGGTGGAGGTGTAATCGCTGACCGCCTGGATATCACTTCGTTGCAACACAGGGGAGACGCGTTCGACCGCCGGCGCCTGGGTGGCGATATCCAGATAGTCCTGCTGGGTCAGGTAGTACTGGCGCATACCCACGAAGCTGCCTGCCACGCTGGGGGCGCGCCCGGGAAAAATAAACATAACATCGTTGCCCAGGGTAGACATCTCGCGGCGATTGCCGGAGCGAAAGCCCTCTCCGACGCCCACCAGCAGGAGCAGGGAACCAACGCCCCAGGCGATGCCAAACATGGTGAGAAAGGAGCGCAGTTTGTGCGCCCAGAGGGCGCGGCCAATCTCCCCCAGGGTGTCGAGCAGGGTTCGCATCACAGGGCCTTGTGACTATTCTAGACACCCCAGCGGGAGGGTAAGGAAAAGGCTGACAAAAAATCTGGTCAGAAGAGAAAGAATGAGGTTAAGCAGGACCGAATTTGCGCAACCCGCATCCAATCATGTATACAACCGCAAGCAGTGCGACCGACCTGGGGGGCGCACGTTGGGAACATCCGCGAAGGGTACCTACGTGCCATTGCCAGAGCGGCCGTTACGTGCGATTACATAGTCGAGGCGATCTAATAAATACCTCGTCCGCACGTGTTATCGGGCGCTACCTTCGGCCCACAGCGCGAGCAGAGACAGCCCAAGCCTGTGGGAGCGACAGTTGCGGCAGCGCCCGGCCAGAATCCAATGCGGGCGGGAGCATAACAGCTCCTGCCCCCTAAATCCTTTGTTTGCAGATTTGTTCGGATTCCGGAAATTTCCTTTACAATTCTCCGCAAATCATCCAACTCGCTAGTTTCCAACAACTTAGACTGGCATGTGCGGAGAAGGGTGGCTTGGGTGCCCAGAAGCGGGTTTACCCGGCCGCCGGAGGTTTGCGGGCGGCAGCCAGCTGCCGCACGGTAGCGATGAACGCGGTTGTGGCCCGGGGGAGGGTACGGTCGCGGCGGTAGGCCAGGCCCAATTCCCGCCACAGTTGCACGTCTTCCAGGGGAATCAGTTTGACCAGCCCGACGCGCACTTCGTCGCGGGCAAAGCTGGCGCTAATGAGGGAAATGCCCAGTCCGGCGGCGACGAAGCTCTTGATCATGCCAATGCTGGGCAGCTCCATCCTGACCTGCAGGTCGGCGTTGAAGGGACGGAATATCTTGTCCAGGACGCGGCGTGTGTGTCCGGTTTTGGGGAAGAGCAGCGGTTCTTTAGCAATGTCGCGTACGGTCAGGAGCTCGCGACGGCTGAGCGGGTGCTGGCGGCCGACCATGACCATGAGCTGATCACGAAAAATGGGCTGCACCTTCAGGCTGGGCGATTTGACAGGCAGGGTCACGATGCCGACATCAATGGCGCCATTCTCCAGTTTCTCCACAATTTTGTAGCTGAAATTGCGGTAGATGCTGATCTGCACCTGGGGGTGCAGGCGGCAATACTCGGCAAAAACCTCGGGCAGCACGTAGAGGCAGGTGGCCTCGTTAGCGCCGATCAGCAGCGTGCCGCGTGGGGTTTTACCCTGGTCGGCGATGGCCAGCAGGGAATCTTCTTTCAGCTTGAGCAGGCGCTCGGCGTAGTCATGCAAGACCCGGCCCGCGGGGGTGAGGCGCACCAGTTTGCCGGAGCGGTCCAGCAGCTTGCTGCCATATTCCTGTTCCAACTGGCGGATCTGCGCGCTGACAGCCGATTGCGAGCGAAACACCTTTTCTCCGGCGCGGGAGAAACTGCCCTGCTTGGTGACCTCCAGGAATGTGACCAGCTGATCGAAATCCATAACTGGGCGTGATTATAGTCCGCGGCCAGGTTATCTTTGCCGTCCCAAACTTCTTCGGCCCGATAAGGGCGCGGATCGAAGGCGAAGACAAGAGGTTGCCAGCAACGCCTGTACCTTAAGGTGCCCGCGCCGAAAATCAGTTCGGCAGCCGCTCTTGCGCCGGGATAATCCACATCGCGCCGGGGACGGCGGGCTCCTGCTGCTGCAGTCTTTCCAGGATGGGGGCCCAGGTTTCGGCGGCGCTGCACGGGGGGTGCACCGGCTCTACCCGGAGCAGAGGAAGGTTAAAGTCACTGAGCAGAGTCATGGCGCGGGGACTGCCGGTGAGCCGGACATGATGGCGCAGGACCTGCCGCAACCAGCGTCTTTCCGTCATTTCCACTTCCAACAGGCGAACCGATTCCTGGTTGAAAGCGCCGGCTGAGTCGCGCAGCACATAAGCCAGGCCGCCGGTCATTCCCGCGCCCAGGTTGGCGCCCACTGGGCCCAGCACCAGCACCACTCCGGCCGTCATGTACTCGCAACAATGCTGGCCGGCGCCCTCCACCACGGCCAGGGCGCCGCTGTTGCGCACGGCGAAACGCTCGCCGGCGCGTCCGGCCAGGTAGAGTTCTCCAGCAGTAGCACCGTAGAGCACAGTATTGCCGGCCAGCACATCCCCGCGTCGCGAGGCTTCCGGGCCATGCGTGATGACGATGACGCCGCCGCTGAGCCCCTTGCCCACGTAATCGTTGGCCTCTCCCAGCAGCCGGAAATGCACTCCAGAGCTCAGAAAGGCGCCAAAACTCTGCCCCGCCGTGCCTACGAATTCGTAGCTCACGGGGGTGATTTCTTCCCCTTCCCCTCTCTTGGTCAACTCGCCGCTCAAACGGGCGCCGATGGCGCGGTCGCAGGTGGCAATACGGAAGCGACGCCGGCGCGAAAGTTCCTCCAGACCCTCGGCTGGGTACATCATCTCTCGTTGCAGGCGACTGAAATCTTCGCGCGGGCAAGCGGGTTGGGCGGGGCCCTGCACCGGCTGCAGCAAGCTCCCTAAAGCTCGGCCTGCTTCCGGGTTGCGGGGACGAAGGAGCTGTACCGCGCCCACAATGTCGTCAATAGAGGCCGCGCCCAGCTTGCCCAGCAACTGCTGAACATCCGCAGCGAGCGCCCGGAAATAGTGCATTACCATCTCCGGTTTGCCGTTGAAGCGGGTGCGCAGCTTTTCATCCTGGGTGGCAATGCCGACCGGACAGGAATTGAGGTGGCACTGGCGGGCCATGACGCAGCCGATGGCCAGCAGAGCGGTGGTCGCGAAACCGAACTCCTCCGCGCCCAACAACGCGGCAATCACGACATCGCGGGCAAACTTCAGCCCACCGTCCACGCGCAGGCGCACCCGCCCGCGCAACCCGGCGCGCACCAGTGAGGAGTGCGCGTCGCGCAGGCCCACTTCCCAGGGCAGCCCGGTATTTTTGATGGAAGTCATGGGCGAGGCCCCGGTGCCGCCATCGTGGCCGCTGATGGTGATTACGTCGGCGCCCGCTTTGGCCACTCCGGCCGCGATCATGCCCACACCGCCGCTGGAAACCAGCTTCACTCCGATGCGGGCGTGGGGATTCACCGCACGCAGGTCGTAGATCAGCTGCGCCAGGTCCTCAATGCTGTAGATGTCGTGGTGCGGCGGCGGCGAAATCAGGCTCATGCCGGGCACGGCGTGGCGCAGCCGCGCGATATAGGGCGTGACCTTGCTGGCCGGCAACTGCCCGCCTTCACCGGGCTTGGCGCCCTGCGCGATTTTGATTTCCAGTTCGTCGGCGTGCACCAGGTATTCGGTGGTCACGCCAAAGCGCGCCGAAGCCACTTGCTTCACCCGGTTGTTGGCCGGGCCGCCGTGGCGGTAGACGCGCGGGTCCTCGCCGCCTTCACCAGTATTGCTGCGCGCGCCCAGCCGGTTCATGGCGATGGCCAGGGTGCTGTGCGCCTCCGGCGAGATGGCTCCCAGCGACATGGCCTGGGTGCTGAAACGGCTCAGGATGGAGGCCTCGCTCTCCACGTGTGCCGGGGTGGCGGGCGCCACCGCCGGAATGATTTCCACCAGGTCACGAACCGCGGTTTCGCACCCCTCGCCAACCTGGGCAAATGCCTGGTAAGTCCTTTCGCTGGGTGCCTTGATGTACTGGTGCATGCGGCGCACTACTTCCGGGGAATTTCCGTGGGCTTCGCCCTGGCGCCGGAAACGGTAGAGACCGGCATCGCGCAATTCACCGTTGTCCGAAGCAAATGCAGCCGCGTGGGTGTCCAGCGCATCCTGCAGAAGTTCGCGCAAATTTTTGCCCGCGAGGGCGCAGTGCGCATCGGGAAAGAACCGCCGGCAGACCTCGGCATCGAGACCGACAATTTCGAATAACTGGCTGTTACGATAGCTGGCCATGGTGGAGACGCCCATGCGGGCCATCACTTTGCGCAGGCCAGCTTCCAGCGCGGCGCGGAAGTTAGCCACACCATTCGGTTTTTCGGCTGCGAGTTCCCGGGCCAGGAAAGGCGATACTGCCGAGGCGCCGGCTGCAACCAGCAGCGCGAGATGATGCGTGTCAATTACCTGACCGGTTTCGACCAGCAGGGGGATTCGCCAGCCACCGGCTTCGACCATGAATTTCCATGCCGCCGCGGTGGCCAGCAAGGCAGGGAGCGCCGCTCGAGTGCTGCTGACGGCATGGTCGCTGAGAATTACCAGGCCGGCTCCTTCGCGGGCGGCGCGGCGGGCTTCTTCAGCCAACTGTTTTGATGCCGCCAGCGCGCCTTCCACACCTTCAGCCGCGGGAAAAGTAATCTCAATGCGAACGGCGGGTCCATGACTTTCCGCCAGCGCCTGTATCTGCCCGGAATCCAGCAGCGGCGAGGGCAGCACCGTGCTTTCGCCTAAGTAGACCTCCAGGGACATAACCTGCCGCTCACGCAAAGGGTCAATGGATGGGTTGGTGACCTGGGCAAAGCGCTGCTTGCAGTAATCCCATAGCGGGCGATGATGGGTGGAAAGAAAGGCGGGCGGAGCGTCGTCGCCCATGCTCCACACCGCTTCCTTGCCTTCCTGCATCAGGGGCTGAAAGAGCAGGCGGAAGCGGTCCTCGGTCCAGCCCAACGCGGTCATCATGCGTGTGCGCTGCGGTGTTGGCGATTCCGCCTCTTTGCCCGGTCCGCCAGTTTGGAGGATGGATTGATAGCCGGACCGCTCAGCCGTTTCCGGCAACGCGGGCCACTGCCAGGGTCGAAGCAGTTTGCCGGGCTGCAGCAGCAGCAACTGCCCGGGCCCGAGGCGTTGCCGTTCGACAACGCGTTTGCCGTGCAGATCGGCAATTCCGGTTTCCGAGCCTACCACCAGCAAACCGTCGGCGGTCAGGGTGTAGCGCAGCGGACGCAGCCCATTGCGGTCGAGCTTGGCGCCCACGACGGAGCCGTCAGTAAAGACCAGAGCCGCAGGGCCGTCCCAGGGTTCCTGGCGGCGCGCCTGGGCAGCGAGAAAACGGCGAGCTTCGGCCGGCACCTGCGCGCACTCATCTTCCCACGCCGGGGGAACCAGGGTGAGGGCAGCCGCACCGGCAGCGGAGCCCTGGCGCAAATACAGTTCGAAAGCATTGTCCAGGCTGGCGGAGTCGCTTACCCGCGGCTCCAGCAGGCGCACGTGCTCGGGGAGCTTCAGGGAGAGGCGCCATGCGCTTTGCCTTGCCAGCAGCCAGCGCCGGTTGGCGGTAATGGTGTTGATCTCGCCATTATGGGCGGCGAAGCGGAAAGGCTGGGCCAGCGCCCAGCTGGGCTGAGTGTTGGTGGAATAGCGCTGGTGAAAGATTGCGAACCAGCAGCGAAACTCAGGGTCACACAGGTCGCGATAGAATGCCGGCAACTGGTCGGGCGTGACCAGGCCCTTGTAAACCACGGTTCGCGAGGAGAGGGAACAGAAGTACGCGCCCGGCGGAAAAGCAACCTCGGCGTGCTTGCGCATGCGGAAGAGGCGCATTTCCAGTTCCTCGCCGCAGCTGCCGTCGCGCGCGGCAAAGAAAAATTGTTCTATGAGGGGGAGGGTATCGCGCGCGCGGGGACCGAGGATGGAGGCATCAGTGGGAACAGTCCGCGAGCCTAGACAGCGCAGGCCGTTGGCGGCAGCGGAATTTTCAATACAGCGGCGCGCCGCTTCTGCGCCCTCACCCGGCAAGAATGCCATTCCAAGGCCGAAAGCGGGGGGAAGTTCCAGGCTGGCGGCCGCCGCGCAAGCGCGGAAAAAGGCTTCCGGGATGGGCAGGAGCAGGCCGGCGCCGTCGCCGCTGCGCCCGTCGGCATCCACGCCGCCGCGATGGGCCAGGCGCAACAGCGCTTCCAGCCCTCTTTCCACAATTTCGTGTGAGGCCCGCCCATTCACGTGGGCGATAAAGCCGACACCACACGCATCGTGATCCACATCCCACTCCGACATGTCACATGTGTAAGGGGGAGCGGCTGTGGAAGTACAATGCAAAATTTCGATGACAGTGATGGAATTTTCCGGGCGATGGGAAAGAAGTCCAAATATCCGAGTGTGCACAAAGAGTGGCCTTTTAGCTACGTAATCTTCCTCCTGGCGAACTACACTGGAACACCACCATGGCGAAACCTGAACACGTAGTTCTCGGAGTGGATATCGGCGGCACCAAGGTGGCCGCCGGTCTGATCAATGCCGCCGGGGAGGTTCTATTCACCGCCCGCCGCCGCATGCTGGTGAAGAAGAGCGCGGAAGACGGTCTGCGCTCGGTCACGGAAGCCATCGAGGCGGTGCTCAGCAACCGGCGGGCCCGCGCCGTCACCGGCATCGGCATCAGCGTGCCGGGCTGGGTGGATTCGCAGCGCGGTGTGCTGCTCAGCGCCACCAACCTGCCGTGCTGGCGGAATTACCCGCTGGCGGAAAAAATTCAGCAGCGGTACAAACTGCCCACACGCCTGGCCAATGATGCCAACGTGGCCGCCCTGGCCGAGGCGGTGTGGGGCGCGGGGGTGGGCTACCGAAACCTGTTCTATGTCAGCCTGGGCACTGGCATCGGCACCGGCCTGGTGTTGCAGGACCAGCTCTACTACGGGCGCACGGGGGCCGCGGGCGAAGGCGGTCACATGACCATTGATTTCCACGGCCCGCAGTGCGCCTGCGGCAAGCGCGGTTGCATCGAGATGTACGCCTCGGGCAGCGCTATTGGAGCGCGGGCCCGCCATCTGGTTGGCCACAGCCCGCGCACCCGCATTCTGGAGCTGGCGGAGGGCAAGACCGCTGCCATCACTTCCGAAATCGTGGGCAGGGCAGCACTCGATGGAGACGCCCTGGCCAACGAAATTCTGCGCGAGGCCGCCGACTATCTTTCCATCTGGCTGGCCGACATCATTGATTTATTGGAGCCCGAGGTTATCGTGATCGGCGGCGGGCTGGGTGAATTGATGGGCTCGTTCTTCAATTACATCCGCGGCCGACTGGAAACCTCTTCCATCAGTCCCAGCCGCCAGCAGATTCCCATCCTCAGCGCGCTCTATGGAGCGGAGTCCAGCCTGGTGGGCTCGGCGGCTTTGTGCCTGCCTCGCGGCCAGGTATGGATGGAGCGTTCGCGCAAAGGCGCCAGAGCAAGATAAGTGACTCCATCCGAACGGGTCCTGCTACTCATACATTATGTCGTGACACGACTTTGACCCTTTGCATTGATGGGCATTTGTGTCAAACTATTGCGCGCGCGTGCGGGTTAGCCGGTTCCAAATCGTCATCGCGTGTTTGCTGTTGGTGGCCGTGGTCGCGGTTTGCGTTGCGCCCTCGGTGGACCTTGATCCTACTACGCTTGGGTCACAGCAGGCAGCGAGCATCACAATGACGGCAGTCGCGGGCACGATTGTGACTTCCGTGCTCGTTCCCCAGTGGGGTAGCCTGCAGGATGGGCTTTTCCATACCGCCGCCTTTCCTTTCTCCAGTCTTCTCGATCTCATCTGTAGCCGGCTCTGCTAGTCCCTTCCTGAAGCTATCAGCGTGCAGCCTTTTCCGATGAGGCCGGGCCTGAACGCTCCAATTCCAAGCAGAGGGATCAGCTCGTGGGAAAAAAGAAGAAAACAAAAGCGAGAAGAAAGCAGAATAGAGCGTCGGGCAAACGCACGGAACCGTTGCCAGCAGCATCCTTGACTAGCCGCTCGCTTCGGCCAGTGGCGACCGTTGCCGCCCCCGGTTCCAGCTATTACCTGGATCTCGCGGACCTCGCTCTGGGCCGCCAACCGGTTCCGCCCCGCGATAAGAAAGGATGATGGGTGAGGTCGTATGTAAATTTCGATCCGAGATGGCCGATATCAGCCGCCAGTTGGTGAGCCGGTTGGGGTATGAGGTGGCTTCGCTGCCTAGGGCCAGCGGCTGGCGGGCTTGAGCCGGCGGATGTGCAGGGCGGCTTCCGGGGCGGCGTGCCGTTCCGCCACCTGGGCGCAAAGCTCAATGCACTCGCGCAACATGTCTTCCATGGTCGGCTCCCGCCGTTCCGCAGCAGGTTGTGGCTTGGGGGACTGCGTTCCTGGGATGGACTGCCGGGCCGGTGACGCCATCAGGGTTGGTTCTCCAGCCTTAAGGCTAGCGTGCCGGACTGCTCCTGAAAAATTACCGAGGTGGCGGTACCATCGGCATGCCGCCACCCCCATTGGCCGTCCTTCCGTTCCTATTTCGCGAAGAAGGCCGCGTTGGTGGCGATGAATTCCTGCTGCTCCCCGGTGAGATCCTCCACCGGCTTGATGGAGTCGGAGGTGCACACCGGCACGCAGGCGCCGCAGTCAATGCAGCCTTGCGGATCCACATACAGCTGGGTAGCGGCCTCGAACTCCGCTTCGTCCTTTTTGGGATGAATGCAGTCGGTGGGACACACGTCCACGCAAAGCTCGTCTTTAATGCAGCTGCTGGTAATAACGTAAGCCATATGAATGTTCTCCCGGACCCGAAGCGAGCCGGCCCATTTCCAGCCTACAAAAGCCAGGTCCGCTGCATCGGTGATGGTTGTCACCGATCGGGTGTGAGATTGAACAGGGCGCCGACCTTCCATCGCCGCCCTGTCGGGCGGGCTTCACTGCTCACGGGGATAGCTGCCAGGCTCACTTCCGTTCAAATTCCAGGAACTGCACGGGCTGGGAAGCGACGTTGCGTATGCGGTGCGCGGTGCCCGCAGGAAGAGAATAGACCTCCCCTGGATCCAGGTTCAGCCGTGACGGGCTGAGGCCGCCTTCATCGTTGTCCAGGTGCGCCGGGCCGAGCGGCACAAGCATATCGTCACCGCCATGGCGGTGCTGCTCCAGAACGCCTCCCGGGCCCAGGGAAATCCTGCTCAGTCTCACGGTCGGGGTGTCAAACAGCGTGCTCTGGCTGTAGCTTCCCTCGTCCGTCTTACCGAACCGCCCGTCAGCGCACTCCGATGCTGCCAGCCCGCAGGCGGCATGCCCGGGCTTGATGCCGCCGGCTACATCAATCTCGACCAGCAGCGCGCCGGTGTCGTCGAGGTTTGAAACACGATGCGCCCACCCGCCATTGATGACCTGCATGCCGCCACCTTCGAGATGCAACTGGAAGGTATTGCCGTAAGGGCCGGAGAGCGTCAAGTCAGCCTTCTTCAGCGCGATCAGCAGGTAGTCCTGGTGATGGGGCTCGACCAGGGTGGCTCCGTGGGATGGAACCATAAGACTGTAGGCCACCAGCGGCCCGGTGCTGCTCAGCTTGCGGTAGCAAGGGTCGGATGCCGGGATGGAGGCCACGCGCGACGCAGGCTTGGTCAGGTGTTTGGCAGGGAGCTGTGCCTGGGCGTCGCAAAGGTGAAACAAGAACACGGCCAAGATGCAAAACCTTGCGGACTTGCTGGACATCGCAGCACCTCTTGCCGATCCGCCGGTGAGGGCCAAGGCATATAGTGCACTACCCGGATAGCGAGTCAAGGACAAAATGGAATTTGTTCGGAAGGCAGAACGGGTGACCTGCTCCTTGGCGGCTGTGTCGCGCGCGCTCGCTTTCGAGCCGCCCGGGACGAAGGCTGTTGACTGCGCAGGACCCAAAGACGGTCGTATAGAATTGCACACATGGCATTTAAGTTCACCACCTCCTACCTTGAGGACTCGCTTTCGCTTTTCCGCTACTACAAGAAGCTGGGGGAAGGGGCGATGGCACAGGTAAGCGACCAGCAATTGCTGGCGGTGCTTGATCCGGAGATGAACTCCATCTCGCAGATTGTGAAGCACATGGCCGGCAATATGCGCTCGCGCTGGACTGACTTTCTGACCAGCGACGGGGAAAAGCCTGACCGCCGCCGCGACAGTGAGTTCGAGGAACCGCCCGCCAGCCGCGAGGCGCTGATGAAAATGTGGGAAGCGGGCTGGAACTGCCTGTTTTCCGCGCTCGAGCCGCTGGGCCCGGCCGATGCCGACCGTAAAGTGACCATCCGCGGCGAAGCCCATTCGGTCATGCAGGCTGTCAACCGCCAGGTTGCCCACTACGCCTACCATGTGGGGCAGATCGTCTTTCTGGCCAAGCACTTGCAGCATACCGGCTGGAAATCGCTCAGCATCCCGCGCAAGGAGTCCGAAAAATTCAACCAGCGCGTGGCCGCCGGCGAGGCCAGCCAGCGGTAAGCGGACTAAATCCCGGGCTCGCAACCAGGTTCAGCCCCCCCTAACAAAACATTTTTCCAGTCCGCTAACCTCGCTCCGTCTGAGCCGTCCATTACTACGAACTGAGCTTCCTGGGACACAATTTAATGAACTGTTAACGACTTTTTTGCGTATGAGATGGTATACAGAATTAGAGGAGTTCAGAATGTTGAACATAAGAATAGAAAGGAACGGAGGAACGGCTCTGCTTCATTGTGAGGGCCAGATTCTGGCCGGCAAGAGCCTTTCAGCTCTGCGCAATGCCGTGCTGTGCGAAATGGACAAGCGGTCCATTGTTCTCGACCTCGCGTGCGTCAAGAGAATTGACGCAGGCGGCCTGGGAATGCTGGTGTTCTTGCACACCTGCACCCATGGCCTGGGTAGCGAATTGAAGCTGGAGCGTCTTTCGGCACAGGTCGCGGAGATGCTCGACCTTACCAACCTGTCTTCTGTCTTCACCATCGGCCCGGCGGCCGAAGCCGCTGCCGGGTCGGTGTCTTCTCCTGCTGAACCGTCCTACTGCGCCTGCGCCTGACCCCCTGCCGCGCGTTTCCGCGCAAAGCGAATTCCTGAAAAATCGGCCGCCTGTGTGAGAAAGCTGCGGTGGCAAACTGCAGGTCCGCTTCTCCGGCACCTCCAGCGCAGCTGATAAAGAGTGGGAAGGTGAGTGATGCACCGAGTGCCAGGCGGCGAACCTAGCTGCTGGCCGGGATGGCACGCACCATCTGGTCCCACACCTGCCAGAACTGGCGCATCTCATCGGGCTTGCCCAGAGAGATGCGCACATAGTTGTCCATGGGCGGGAACTTGCGCCCGATTTCGATGTTCTTCTTGCGGAAGAAGTCAATCACCGGCGGCGCCGGCCGCGAAGCCAGCATCATTACGAAATTGGCGCATGACTGGATGGGCTTCAGTCCGCGCGCCTGCGCCTGCTTAAAGAATTCCTGCCGGTCGCGGGCGTTGCGCCGGATGGCCATTTGCACGTAGTCCTGGTCCTCCAGTCCCGCCAGGGCGGCGCGCACGCCAGCCACATTCTGGCACTCGATGGAACGGAAATCATTCAATCGCTTCAGAGTTTCACCGGCGCCAATGGCGTATCCGATGCGCATTCCCGCCAGCCCATAAACCTTGGAAAAAGTGCGGCTCACGATCAGCCGGTCGTCATTTACCGGGTGGTCGAGAAATGATTCGTAACCGGGCGTGCCGAGGGCGAAATGGTGGTAAGCCTCATCCATGAGCACCACGGCATTGGCGGGCAGCTTGCTCAGGAACGTTTCCAGGTCTTTGCGCGGAGTGATGGTAGCGGTGGGATTGTTGGGATTGCAGACATAAATCAGCGAGGGCTGTTTGGCGGCGCTGGCCAGCATGGCGTCAAGATCGTGGGCATAGGTGCGGTCCAGCGGTACCCGCACGGTCTGGGCGCCCATGGGTTGGGAGTACTCGGCAATTGCTTCAAAAGTCGGTTGCGGAATAATCAGCGCCTTGCCCGGACCGAGGAACGCCCCCGTGGCCGCGCGCAGAATGTCCATGGAACCGCAGCCCAGGAGCACGCGCTCCGGCGCGACTTTGTGGAAGGCGGCAATGCCTTCCACCAGTTGATGGTTGTAGCGGTCGGGATAGCGGTTGCCTTCCGCGACTGCCATCTGCATCGCCGCCAGGCTCTTAGGCGAAGGCCCGTAAGCATTCTCGTTGTTGCTGAGCTTGATGGCGTTGGGCGGGATGTCTCCGCGGTGCGCGGCTTCCACCTGCACGGGAACGGCCAGGGCGGGCAGTTCCAGGACGGCCGACGCGGCGGCGGCGATGGTTGCGGAGCGAAGAAATCCACGGCGGGAGAGTGGCATGAAGGCTCCTCGTAATGGTTCGTGAAAAGCATAAAAGCATACTCCAAAGGGCAAATGTGAATCAGGAGCAGGACCGGTTTGAGCTTCCCGGCGAATGGTTGCACAGATTTTTTGTTTGTGATTCCTATTGCCAAGCCATAGGACGTGTGTCATGCTGCTTTCCAGTGGCTATATGGTTTACTCATAGGAGGGCGGGTTTGGGCGAGAAAACCGACGTTTGGCAGGGCACACTGGCGCTGATGGTGCTGACAACTTTGGAAACCATGGGGCCGCAGCACGGCTATGGCATTGCGCGGCGCATCGAGCAGACCAGCGGCCATCTGCTGGCCCTCAACTACGGGACGCTGTATCCGGCGCTTATTAAGCTGGAGCAGGAAGGCTACATCAGCTCGGAGTGGGGAGTTTCGGAAAACAAACGCAAGGCCAAGTATTACCGGCTGACGCGCGCCGGCCAGAAGCAGCTGGAAAAAGAGACGCGGGAGTGGGAGCAGGCGACAGCAATTGTGGCGCGGTTCCTCGCTGGCGGAAAACAGCCGGCGTGAGCGAGGACAGGAGTCAGGAGTCAGGAGTCAGGAGTCAGGAGTCAGGAGTCAGGAGTCAGGAGGAGACCTCGAAGGGAATTTTCTTATTAGAGTCGCAGAGCGAAAGATGCGTTTATGAGAAGGCTGCGGGCGTGGTTCATGAGACTCGGCGGATTGTTCGGCAAGGAGCGGCGGGAGCGTGAGCTGGCGGAAGAGCTGGAGAGCAACCTTCAGCTCCATGTAGAAGACAACCTGCTCGCGGGGATGTCACCCGAGGAAGCCCGGCGGCAGGCGCTGATCAAGCTGGGCGGACTGGAGCAGGCGAAGGAACTCTATCGCGAGCGCCGCGGCTTGCGCTGGCTGGAGACGCTGCTGCAGGATTTGCGCTACGCGGCGCGCACGCTGCGCAAGGCTCCCGGCTTTACTGCCGTGGCCGTAATCACGTTGGCTTTGGCCATCGGCGCCAACAGCGCGATTTTCACCACTGTCAGCGGTATTCTGTGGCGCAAGCCGACGGTCAGCGATCCGGAGGGGGTGCAAATGCTCTTGTCTGTGAGCCGCAGCCGGGGCATGGAGAACAACCCGGAACAGCCCGCGTCGGCCCCCGATTTTCTTTCCTGGCGCGAGCAAACGCAGGCATTCAGCGCCCTGGCAGCCATGGATTTGTGGCACGACTTTACATTCACCGGACAGGGAGTGCCCGAGCACGTGATGGGCATGCGAGTATCCGCCAATTTCTTCCAGGTGTTAGGAGTGCCGGCAGGGATGGGACGCACCTTCGTCTCTGGCGAGGACCAGGCGGGCCGTGAACACGTGGTGATTCTGAGTCACGGGTTATGGGAGCGGAAGTTTGCCGCCGATCCGGCAATTGTAGGCAGAACCGTACAAGTAGACGGCCAAGCCTCCACCGTGATCGGGGTGATGCCGGCATGGTTTAATTTGTGGATTTTTGGAGCGCAGGCCTGGACTCCCCTGGTGTTCACCGCCAAAGAACTCAACCCGGAGGGACGCAAGTCGCGCTCCTTTTTTGTGGTGGGAAGGCTCGCAAATGGTATCAGCGCGCAGCAAGCGCAGGCGGAAATGAACACCATTGCCGAGCGCCTGGAGCAAACCTATGCCGCAGCGGATAAGGGTTGGGAAACAAAATTGCTTTCGTTGCAGGAGTTCGAAGTGCGGGACGCGCAGGCGCGCCCGGCTTTGCTGCTGCTGATGGCGGCGGTAGGTTTTGTGCTGCTGGTGGCCTGCGCCAACATAGCCGGGCTGTTAATCGCTCGGGGGAGCGGCAGGCAGCAGGAAATCGCCATACGCAGCGCCCTGGGGGCGAGCCGGTTGCGGCTGGTGCGGCAGTTGGTTGCGGAAAACCTGCTGATTTGCATCTTGGGAACGGGAGCGGGCCTGGCGCTGGCTTACGGCGGCATTCGGCTGCTGCGGGCGGCGTTCAGCTTTAACGAGATCATCGCGGGAGCCAGGTTCGGCCTGGACAAAGGCGTCCTTCTTTTTACCGTGAGTCTCGCGGTGGCGTCGTTCTTAGTATTTGGGGTGGCGCCGGCAGTGCAATTGACGCGGCCAAGGTTGCATCCTGGGCTGAAAGAGAGCAGCCGCACGGGAAGCGCGGGAAGAGGCCGGATGCGACTGCGGCAGGGGCTGGTGGTGGCGGAGATTGCCGTGTCTCTGGTGTTGCTGACCGGGGCCGGGCTGATGATTCGGGCGTTCCTGCAAATGGTCCGCGGGAATCACGGGTTCAACCCGCGGCAGGTGCTGACGGCCGAGGTGGCGCTGACCAGCGGGCAATATTCCGATCCGGCACGGCAGGCAGCATTTTTTCAGCAGGTGATCGAGCGCCTGCATGGCCTAGCCGGGGTGCGGGCGGCCGCGGCCACATCCAGTTTGCCGATGGGCACGGGAGGAGAGAATTTGGCATTTCAAATCGCCGGCCGGCCCGCGGCTCTGCAAAGCGACCGGCCTCGGGCCACGCATTACACGGTGACGCCCAGCTACTTTCAGGTGATGGAAATTCCGCTTTTGCAGGGCAGAACGTTTTCCCCCTCCGATAATGCGGCCGCGCCAGCTGTGGCCGTGGTAAGCCGCGAGTTCGCGGGGCGCTACTTTCCCGCGGGAAAGGCGCTGGGACAGCACGTAAGCGTTGACACCGACAGCGGAGGCCGGCCAGTATGGCGCGAAATTGTGGGCGTGGTGGGGAACGTGCATGAGTGGGTGGGAGACTCCGCCAGCCATGCTCAAATCTACGACTGTTATTTGCAGTTTCCGGCCAGAGGCATGGCTCTGGCGGTACGAAGCAGCACGCAGGCGAGCGCGCTCGCCCCGGCTCTGCGGCAGGCGGTGTGGGACACGAACAAGGACCAGCCGGTAAGTGAGATCATCACCATGGAGCAAGTGATGTACAGCCACGGCGGGGGCGCCGGCTCGCAACTGATAGGCGAATTGCTGGGAATATTCGCGGCGCTGGCGCTCATGCTGGCGACGGTGGGCATCTACGGAGTGGTTTCCTGTGCCGCGGCGCAACGCACGCATGAAATTGGAATCCGCATGGCACTGGGCGCAGCCAAGCGGGACATTCTGGGCCTGGTACTGAGTGAGGGCGCCAGACTGGCGGGACTGGGGCTGGGTCTTGGGTTGCTGGGCGCCGCTGCTTTGCCCCAGGTGCTGGCCAGCGCGTTCCAGGGTCTTACCGTGGCGCCGGTCGCGGTGGTAGCCATCGCGCTGACGTTGATGGCGGGGGTTGCTCTGGGCGCATGCTACATCCCGGCGCGCCGAGCGGCGCGGGTGGATCCCGTGGTGGCGCTCAGGTACGAGTGAAGCTGTGGAGAGCGGTGAGTGGGCAGAAGTCAGCAAATCGGCCTGGATTATGTTCGCGGGTCGGCGGGTCCCGCGCACAAAAACGACATGAGAAGTCGTGATACGACCTTTCGCCTGGATAGGCGTTTACGCGGACCCGCGAAAACAGCTAAGCTCTTACATTCGCCGGTGTAACCGGCGCAAAGGAGACGCCCATGGCTCAGGCGGGCATGTCCTCCTCCGCGGAACGGTGGTTGCTGAAAAAGCTGTATGCCGCTGCCGGCATGCCGCCCGTGGTCATGGCCCTGCAGGCCGGGCCGGAGGTGGGGCCGGCCGAGGCGGCCCGAGTCGCCAAGTTGGTCATCCGCGACCGGACCACTCTGCTCCGCATTGCTCTTAATCCGGAACTCGCCTTTGGGGAAGCCTATGCTGAGGGCTTGGTGGAAGTGGAAGGCGATCTGCTCGCGCTGCTGGACGCGGTGTACCACTCGATGTTCAGCCAGGAAAAGCGCGCCTGGTACCCCCGCCTGGCCTCGCTGTGGCTGCGCCTGATCCAGGGCAACAGCGCCCGCGGCTCGCGGCACAACATCCATCACCATTACGATCTCGGGAACCAGTTTTACCAGCTGTGGCTGGACCGCAACCTGCTTTACACCTGCGCTTATTTTCCCCACCCGGCAGCCACGCTGGAAGAGGCGCAGCTGGCCAAGATGGACCATGTGTGCCGCAAGGTGCGGCTGCTGCCCGGGGAGCGGATAGTGGAAGCGGGCTGCGGCTGGGGCAGCCTGGCGCTGCACATGGCGCGGCAGTATGGGGTGAAGGTGAAGGCGTTCAACATCTCGCACGAACAGATTGTGTACGCGCGCTGGCGGGCGCGGCAGGAGGGGCTCGACCAGCGGGTGGAATTCATTGAAGACGACTACCGCAACATCCACGGCCGCTTTGATGCCTTCGTTTCCGTGGGCATGCTGGAGCATGTGGGCAGGGAGAATTACCGCCAGCTGGGGCGGGTGATTCACCGCAGCACCGGCGAGACGGGGCGGGGACTGCTGCACTTCATTGGGCGTAACCGGCGGCGCCCGCTGAACGCATGGGTGCGCAAGCGCATATTTCCCGGGGCCTACCCGCCGACGTTGCGCGAGGTGGCGGACATTTTCGAGCCGTGGGACTTGAGCGTGCTGGATGTGGAGAACCTGCGGCTGCACTACGCGCGCACGCTGGAACACTGGCTGGAGCGCTTTGAGGGCTCGCGGCAGCAGGTGGCGGCCATGTTCGACGAGCGCTTTGTGCGCATGTGGCGGCTGTACCTGGCGGGCTCGGCGGCGGCGTTCCGCACCGGAACCATGCAGCTGTTTCAGGTGGTGTTCGCGGGGGGAAAGTGCCAGGCGATGCCCTGGACGCGGGCGTATCTGTACGAGCCGCAGGTGGTGACGATGGAGCGGCTGCAGGCGGCGGACTGAGCGGTCAGCAGCCAGTACCCAGTACAGAGTACCCAGTATCCTGTTAGGCGGCGTGGGATTGGCGGCGGCAGACGTGGTCGCAGCGTTCGCAAAGAGTGAGGCCGCAATCGCGGCAAACCAGTTCGTGATCTTCGCAAACACCGCAACCGCAAACCGCGCACAAAGAGACCGCGGGACGACGGCAATCCACAACGCGAGCGGTCACCAGGCTTCTGGCGATGACCTGCTCGCACCAGCGTTCAGCTTGAATGAGGGGAGCCATGAGGTGCTCCTTTCAGCTGCGATGAGGTTGAAGTGGTGCCCCGGCGCGCGGCTTGCAGCCGCCGTGTTCCGGGCGAGAATCTGAAGGCGAGCGCAACCGAAGAGGTGAGATGCAGCAGCCCGGAAAACGGATGTAGCCGGAGCGAAATTTCGCTATGCGAGAATACCGACTTAACGATGTTACGCCAGTAACCGGGGGCGCGCACTAGTGGAAAAATGTGATGTGCTGATCGTGGGCGGGGGACCGGCGGGGTCGTCGTGCGCCTGGGCGTTGCGCGGGTCGGGGCTGGACATTCTCATTATTGACAAGCAAAGCTTCCCCCGCGACAAGGTGTGCGGGGGATGGATTACGCCGCAGATCA
>DATEJK010000053.1:0-3504 GCA_035278025.1 Terriglobales bacterium
GGAGAACGATTGCGGGCACCTGGGACCAGGCTGCGAACAGGCAAAAGTGGCGGCTGCTTTGGCGGAATTTCTGGGAAAACGGTAGTTGGAAGGTTGGTAGTCAGTAGTTTGGATCTCAGTTCCTCACCAACTACCAGCTACCGAACTACCACCTTCCTGGTTTCTTCTAACAGCAGCCGAAAGGACGGCGGAACTCCTGTTCCACCTCGCGAGCCACAGCTATGGCTGCGGCTATTAAAACAGCTACAGCGCTCAAAACCGCTGCCCACATAAGGTTTCACCTCTGCCATCAAATCTGGCGACGCCGTATCTAGAAATATTGGATTCCTTTGAGCGGCCGGACGTTGGTTCATATAAGTAGTTGCAAGCAAGGAGGTTATATGGGAAAGTGCGGGTAATTGCGGTGGTTTCGCCGGGCTGGAACTCGGGTTGATGCAGTCCTCCGCGCTTCTCATACGCCGGGGGCGAGGGGGCAGCGCCACATCTTTGCCCCGGCCGCGAAACTTGTGCCGCCGAGTCGCGAGCCGGCCACCCGCGCCGCAAAGCTGGGGTGTAAAATTAATGTTTTCCTACCGTCCCCGGGTCCTCCTGGGATAGAGAGAGAGGCGCAATCATGGCTACGGTGCAAGCCCCACCGCGGGCGCGGATTCACGAAGGGCCGTTCGTCAACGAGCCGCTGACCGACTTCACGCGCGAAGAAAACGCGCGCAAGATGCGGGCGGCGGTGGAGAAAGTTCGCGGCCAGCTCGGGCGCGAGTACGACCTGATTATCGGCGGACGGCATGTGAAGACCCACGACAAGATCAAATCCATCAACCCGGCCAAGCCCTCGGAAGTGGTAGGAGTGTTCCAGAAGGCGGGCAAGGAGCAGGTGGAGCCGGCCATGGAGGCGGCGCTCAAGGCATATGAAAGCTGGAGCCGCACCCCCGTGGAAGAGCGCGCCGCTATCGTGTTCCGCACCGCTGAAATCCTGCGCGAGCGAAAATTCGAGTACGCCGCCTGGATGGTATTCGAAGTGGGCAAGAACTATGCCGAGGCGGACGCCGACATTGCCGAACTGATTGACTTCTGCGAATTTTATCCCCGGGAGGCGCTGCGCCTGGCCAAGGCCGAGCCGCCGGTGCAACTGCCCGGCGAGCGCGACCTGCTCATGTACATTCCCCTGGGTGTAGGCGCGGTGATTCCGCCGTGGAATTTTCCCAGCGCCATCATGGGCGGCATGACCCTGGCTTCGATTGTGTGCGGCAACACCGTCATCCTGAAGCCTTCCAGCGACTCCCCTGCCATCGCAGCGAAATTCGTGGAGGCACTGGAAGAAGCGGGCCTGCCGGAAGGTGTGGTGAACTTCTGCCCCGGGGCTGGCGCCACTTTCGGCAACGCCGTGGTGGCCCATCCCAAGACCCGCTTCATCGCCTTCACCGGATCGCGGGAGGTGGGCCTGGACATCAACAAGCGCGCTGCCGAGCAGGCTCCCGGCCAGATCTGGATCAAGCGCACCATCCTGGAGATGGGCGGCAAGGACGCCATCATTGTGGATGCCGACGCAAACCTGGACTCTGCCGTGGAAGGCGTCGCGGCGGCGGCCTTCGGCTTCTCCGGGCAAAAGTGCTCCGCCTGCTCACGCGCCATTATTGACGAGCGCATCTACGATAAGTTCCTGGAGCGCCTGAAAGCGCGAGTGGAAAAGATCACGGTCGGCGATCCCACCAAGAACCCCGGCATGGGCCCGGTAGTCAATGAAGGTTCCATGAAGTCCATCCTGGAGTACATCGAGATCGGGCAAAAGCAGGGTGGTCGGCTGCTGACGGGCGGTAAGCGCGACAGCAACGCCGGCGAGGGCTGGTTCGTGCAGCCTACCGTGATTGCCGACGTCAAGCCCGGCGACCGCATCGAGCAGGAAGAGATTTTCGGGCCGGTGCTGGCCGTGATCAAGTCCCGCAATTTTGATCACGCGCTGCAGATTGCCAACGATACCGAATTCGGCCTTACCGGCGCGGTTTACTCCAGTTCCCGGGACAAGCTTGACCGCGCCATCCACGAGTTTCATGTGGGCAACCTGTACATTAACCGCAAATGCACGGGCGCCATCGTGGGGGCGCATCCCTTTGGCGGGTTCAATATGTCGGGGACGGACTCCAAGTCCGGCGGCCCCGATTACCTGTACCTGTTTACCCAAGCCAAGTCTGTAGGCATCAAGAACACCTAATGCTCGAACGTATCAGGGGCGAGCTGCGACTCGCCGTTTTTTGCCTGTTGGTGATATCCGCGGACTCCTGCTCACCTCGTCCCACTCAGCCCAGCTCACGTCCTGACCTTTGAAAGGCCTATTTTTCCCTAAGTAATTGACATGGCTTGCATAGCTGCCGGAGAATGAGATGGCTGGCGAACCAGCCAGCTGGATGTGCCAGCCTGAGCAGCACTGGCGAAGTGAATTATGGCCAGAATCTTGTGCGTGGACGATGAACCGAACGTGGTGGCGCTGAAGTGTGCCATCCTGGAATCGGCGGGCCACACGGTGACGACCGCCACCTCTGCCCACGATGCCATTGCCAAGCTCTCCCACGATATCTATGACGCCGTGGTCACCGATTGGCGCCTGGGCGATGCCAACGGCCGCGCCGTGGTGCAGGCGGCCAAGAACCGCCCCGCTTTGCCCGTAGTAGTGGTTTCCGGCTATGTGGCGGAAGCCTTCCAGGCCGCCGAACCCCTCGCCGACCTCTACCTGGAAAAGCCGGTCAACCCCGAAGAGCTGGTAACCATCGTCAACGAACTGCTCAAGACCGGCGAAAAAGCCGCCTCGTAAGTCAGTTCCCAGATCTCAGTTCCCACTTGTCAGTTCACGCGACGCTTGCCCCGGTCCAGCGGTCTGCCGCTTTCAACACTGCTCCCGCGTTGTCGCAGATGAAACGTGATATGGCCGATTTCACACTCGTTATCGGGCGTTTCCAGTCCTGCCCAAACTCGCGCCAATGACTGAGGCACCGAAACCAGTCGGCATTCGGTTCCGTTGTTTTCGGACGCCACTCATATTGCTTGGTCAGATTCCCAAGGCCTTGCATAACCGCAAACGCCGCTCCCGGATCGGGATCCTTCAGGTCCGTGAGAAGCGCGGTTATTGCCAACTGAGAATCGGTCTGGTAAAGAGCTTGTGCTGCGCTACTCCTGACCATTCGCATCAGGACTGGCGAACCCCTTTCTGAGATATACATGCGAGCGCTCACGGCAATTCTCGCGCACCACGATTTGTCGGTTGCAAATCAAGCGTCCGCGCTTCTCGATCACATCCCGCAATATAACGAGGCGGTGGTCAATCTCCTATTCGCAGTTGGAGGCGCCCTGCCCGCCTGGCGCGCCGTTCCCATGCGCGCGCAACGTGCGGCTGATCGGGGAGAGCCGGCGCAAGGACGACCGGCTGGACGCACGCACTCTGGCGCGGCTGGCGAGGATCGACCCGCAGCTGCTGTCGCCGGTGAAGCACCGCAGCGCCCGAGCCCAGGCGGATCT
>DATEJK010000054.1:0-16670 GCA_035278025.1 Terriglobales bacterium
CGTGGCCGAAGGAGTGGACGCGCTGGTGGTGGGCACGGGCTGGCCGGAATTTCGCGACCTCGACTTCGCCCGCATCAAACGCCTGCTCAAAAAACCCATCATTGTGGATACCAAGAACCTGCTCGATGGTCCCAGCCTGCGCTCGATGGGATTCCAGTACATCGGCGTGGGCCGTCGCTAGGGCTTTGTAGCTTCGGCCTCTCGCCGGCTCCCGTGAAGGCATCCTGCCCTCGCTTTTCCTGACGCAAGCAAAGCGTTCCGTGCGCACTCCAACTCGCACCCTACTGACTTCCGGCTGCGGATACGTGTTGCTCATCTGCTCCGACCATTACGGCTCGCTGTGTGGGCATGATGCGTAACCAGAGCACGATTCCAGCGGCCCACACCGCCACCAGCGGCGCCAGGCTCATCAGTCCGTGCAGGCCCGCAAGCAGGCCCAGGTTCCAGGCTCCTCCCTGCTGGTAGAGATCTCCGCGCGCGAATGCACGCAGGGCTTCGCCGATGGGGAAGGTGACCGACTCGGGAATTACCGGACGGCTGGCGGCTCCCGCCAGCCCTAGCGCAATTCCGTAAGCCAGCAATACCGCGAGCAACGCCCTGAGCCTGGCTCTCGCCCACTGCCACACCGGCGCCACGAACAGGCATGCGAAGGGCAGGCCGGGAGAGAGGTAACGCGGTCCAAAGGACGCGCCCGCCGCCCAGTGCAGATATGAGGCGTTGAACAGAAGGTAGTAGAGCGCAATCCCTGCGCTTACCAACAAGCTGATCCGGGGAGCGCCCGCGCGCCACAGCAGGCCGAAACCGACCGGCACAACCAGCAGAACGGGAGTGAACAGGAGCAGACCACAGCGCTTGCCGAAGAGTAGCGCCCATAGCGCGTGCCACCTGGGGTAAGTCACTCCCAGGGCGCCATGTTGCAGCGTGTCCCGATAATTCACTATGTATTCGTATCCCAGGCGGAAGGGAGAGCCAAACGCCAGCTTCTGGTAGACGAGTATGGTGGCCAGGCACAACCCGGCGGTGACGCAAAGGGCCGCGGACGCGTACAGAAAACTCCTTCTGCCCGGCCCTTGCGAATAGATGAGCGCCATTACTCCAATCATCGCCGCGGGAAGGGCGGCGGGAAATTCTGTAACCACCGCCCAGCCCGCGGTCAGCCCCACGATGGCGGCAAGCGTCACACTTTCGAACACGCTGGCGGACTCGCGCAGGCGGTCGGCGGCGGCAAAGGCAAACACCAGGCAGGCCGCAGCCAGCGCATGTCCCCAGAACTGGGTGGCGTAAATCCACATGGGCGTGCCGAGGCCGAATATCAGCGCCACCAGAGCCGCGGCGCCCGGGCTGATGTTCCATTTCAGTAACAACAAGAAAAGCACTGCCGCAGCCAGCGCGATAGCCAGCGAACAGGTAAAGAGGACTGAAAGGTATAGCTGGAAACCGATCACTTGCGACATGTGTACCCCGTGCGCCAGAGCCAAAGCCGCCCACGCCGGCGGAAGAGCCGAGAGCGCCATGCCGGGCGCTTTATCGGAGTAGTAGTGGCCCTGATAAAACGCCTTATCGCCAGTGTTCCACTGGTAAGGATCAATGCGTACGGTGTGCCGCTCCAGCAGAGCCCGCGTCAGATCGAAGCGGGAATTCTGGTTCCATCCCGTGCCCTGGTAAAAGTAGGCATAGGAGACGAAAAGAATCCCGAAGATCAATAGCGCGGGCGCCCGCCACGCAACGCGCGAACCTGGAGGGAGCGGAAACGATCTCATAGGGGGACGATGGCTTCAGGAGATCATGAACCGGATGGTTGGGGTGGGAGATGGGAATTGAACCCACAACGTCCGGAGCCACAGTCCGGTGCTCTGCCAAGTTGAGCTACTCCCACCACTCCATTGCATTATAACAATCGTTCGCTGCGCGTGCCTCTCTGCGCCTGGTGCCGCGCCTCAGCTCAGAATTTCCTCCAGGCTTGGCCGACACCGGCCGCGACACCATCACGCTGCGGAACTGCCCGGCAACTGCCCGCTGGCCACTGACCGCTGATTACTGCTTCTTCCGGCTTCTGCAAGTCCACCACCGCCACCCACTGCCCGCCCAGCCGTTTTTCGAACACAATCTCTCCTCCCAGCAAGCGGGCGGCAATTTCCGGCGGCAGATCGCGGTGATAACCAAAAAAACGAGTCTTGATGCGGTCCCAAGCCGGCCAGTCACCGAAAAGTTTGCGTGGCGGCTCGTATTTGGTGGAAAACAGCAAGGCTACCTCGAACTGATCCTTGGAATCGGCTGCGGCCATCATTTGGGCCAGTGAAAAATCGTCAATTCTCAACACCCGCACCGACTGTTTGACATATCCCAGATAAGGTTGAGTAAGCTCCTCCGCAGCCGGCCAGGCGGTCAGCACTCGAGCGTTGCCGTAGCGCGCGCCCACCATCTGGTCCGCTGCCTGGTGCAGCACAACGTAATCTCGGTATGCGAGGTTGTCTTCCGGGGCAAATCCCCAGGGCGGATTCACGAACAGGCCCAAGGCGAACCCCAGGCATACGATGCCAACCACGACCCGCCAGCTGGCGATGCGCCGCCACAGTGTGGAAACGCAAATGATGATGACCAGCGGCACCACCGGAAGCATGTAGCGCGCCAGCACCGCTCCCCCCACTACTGAGAGGGCCGCCACATAGGCGGTCACTATTGCGGCAAAAACCGCCTGCACCGCGGGCGCGATTCGCGGCCGCTCTCCCCATTTATCCTCGACCGGCGGAAACCACATGGCCATGGCCGCCGCGGCCGTCAGCAGAAACAGGTTCATGTAGCCCGCCGCCTGCCACGTCCGCTCCACTCCCGCAATCACAATGCGCAGCGGATTGAGCGTGTCCAGAAGGTTGTAGCGGACGAACTCGGCATTGCCCAGCGCGTTGCCCGTGCGCCAGTAGCGGTAGCTGAACCATAATCCCAGCGCCGCCACAGGAACCAGCAAGGCTGCCGCGCGGCGCCAGCTTCGCCGGGGAAACAAGCGGAGCACATTGTTCCTCTTAAGAAACGGACACACCGCTCCCCATGTCAGCAGAGCCAGCGGCGCAAGAATAGCGGTTTCTTTGGCCAGCACGGCCAGGCAGAACCATGCCGCGGTACGCCACTCCCTTCCCTGGATATAGGCGTCCAGACCCCAAAGGGTAAGCGCGGCCGCGGCCAGGTCCAGGTGGGCCAGCGAACTCTGGGCGAAGAACACAGGATAAAGCCCGGTGCACAGCGTGGCCGCGATTGCCACCTGGCGATTGGCCACCCGCTCCGCCAGCCGGAAGGAGCCCAGCAGCGCGAAGGCCGCCACCAGCAGCATGGCTAACCGGGTTACGAGGGGAGCGAATCCGGCCACCTTCCACCACAACGCGAGGTACGCCATGACCAGAGGCGGATGGGCATTAGCCGGGCTGGAATGAGGAATCAGGTTGCCGCTGAGCAGCAGATCGCGCGCTGCCGGTACAAAATAACCCGCCTCATCCCAGAAATAGGGCAGGCGTAGCAGGGGAATATGAGTCAGCGCCAGGAAAGCGAACAAGCCGGCCAACAGAAGGAGCGCCGGGAACCAGGACCCGGGCCGCGCGTTTCCTTCGCTCCCTGCTCCCTTAGTGGACCGGCCCAGTGGCCGCCATGCGCGGATCGAGCTTGATTTCTCCAAACGTGTTCTCGTAACTGACGATGTTTTGCTGCAGGATGTGCAGCAGCGCCTTGGCCTGTTGTGGGCTCAGGTAAACGCCCTGAAAGTTGTGCACTTCTACCTCGCTCTCACTCTGCTGTTGCAGAGTGCCGAAAACCAGGAAGAAGTCCCACACGTTCACCCGCACCTGCACACTGTTGGCATAGCTTTCGCGGTAGTCGGGACGGTTTACCAGCTTGATGTTGGGCTGCACGGGTATGGCCATAGCGTAGAAGTCTAACAGGATAGGAACCAAGTTACCCCGTCCGCTGTTTGACTTCCCCGCCATACGGATGTACATTCCGCTCGGTACCCGGCCCCCGCCTCGAAGTTAATCAATCCCAGGTCAATTCGCAGCGTCACCTCTTGAAAGGAGCAGGTATGACCAGGCTCACAGCTATCGCCCTAGCGCTCTTTTGCCTTCTCGGCGCGCTCGCCGCCCAGGAGAATCAATCCAGCAGCAAGACTGCCAAGTACGTCTACTACCAGAACGCCAAGGTTAACAGCGGCAAGTTTCGGGTGTTTGCCAAAAGCGTCGGTGAATTCCGCGATGCCGCGGCCACCGCGGCTCCGGACTCGTATTGGATCGTGGGCTCGCCCATGACCGGCGACACCAGCACCTTCGTCTTCGTGACCTTTCAGGACAGCATGGCAGGCGTGGAAAAATTCGCCAGTTCCATGGGCAAGGCCGGCGAGGCGGTGATGGCCAAGAACGCCAACTATGAACAGGAAAGCGCGGAGAGTGATGGCGGGGCCCAGCTCGGGTTGGCCAAATATAATGAAGAGATTTCCTATCGGCCCGATATGGTGCCCATGGCCGAGACCGCGTATTGGTCCTCGGAAACCCTCAGCCTGCGTCCCGGTTGCGGTCACGACTTCAATGAGGCTGCCAAGCAGGTGATTGAGCTGCACAAGAAAGCCGGCGACAACGCCCACTGGATTGCTTATGACATCATGACCGGTCCTGATTTGCCCGCCGTGCTCTTTGTTCAGCCCATGAAGTCACTGGCGGAAGAGGATGAGGAACCTCCGGCCGCGGCCAAGGAGATCTTCCAGAGCCCCATGGTGCGTAACATGCTCAGTCACATCTCCCGGGAGTGCATTACGCATGTGAGTTCCGCCTATTTTAAGGTCGAGCCCAGCCTCAGCCGTCCCATGCCGGCTTTGGTAACCGCCAATCCCAGCTTCTGGACGGTGAAGCAAGAAACGGTTTCCGCTGCCCCCATGAAGAAGAGCAAGAAGAAGAAAATGTAGCGCCGGTGTTTCGCCTCCAGAAAATGTGTGTCATCCTGACCCAGCGGGCGGAAGCGCTTACCGCCCGCTTGTTTTTTGCTAAACTCTGCCCATGGCGCACGAGGTCGTCCTCTACTCCCGTAAAGGCTGCCATCTCTGCGAGATCGTTAAAGAATCGCTCTCCAAACTGTCCCGCCAGACGCAATTCAGCTGGCAGGAGATTGACGTGGACTCCAACGACAACCTCCGCCGCCAGTTCACCGACGAGGTCCCCGTTGTTTTCATTGACGGCAAAAAAGCCTTCAAATACCGCATGAACGAGCAGGATTTCCTGCGCAAGCTGGCCCGGCACGGCAATTGACGCTCGGCAATACCAATTGACGGTTGCCGATTTACGATTAATGATTGAGAGCCCGCCGAGTCTGTGACGCGCGGCGGGTTTTTTAATCGTCAACCTTCAACCATCAATCGTCAATCCATGCGCACTCTTTACGCTGACCCGCACAACATCTTCCTTCACGACGCCATTCTTAAGGCCTGCTCCCGTTTTGGGGAGAAGCTTGCCCTGATTGATACCTCGTGCTCTCCTCACCGGCGTTTCACCTACAGTGAATATGGGGAAACCGTCGAACGCCTGGCCCGCGGGCTGGTTGCCGCCGGCCTCAAGCCTGGAGAAGTGCTGGCCATCTATCTTCCTAACTCCTGGGAATTCTGCGCCGCTTATCATGCCGCCACCCTCGCCGGGGGCATTGTTACCTTGCTCAACCCCAGCTACCGTGAGCGCGAGGTGCGCTACCAACTGGAGAATTCCGGCGCCGCCATGCTCATCAGCGACAGCCGCATCGCAAACATGAGTCTTTCCGGCCTCCCTGGCCTGCGACGGGTTTACACCACGGGCGAGGGCAATTTCTCAGAACTTCTGCGCTCCGCTTCCGTGCCCCTGCCTTCGCCCGGCCAGCCCTCAGATCAGGCCATCGCCGCATTACCCTACTCCAGCGGCACCACCGGCCTGCCCAAAGGCGTCATGCTCTCCCACTTCAATCTGGTGGCCAATATCTACCAGATCATCGGACCTGATGGCTCTGCTTTTCGTCATGAAGACGTGGTGCTCTGCTTTCTTCCCCTGTACCACATCTATGGCCTGAACGTGGTGCTCACTCCGCCCATGGTACTGGGCGCCACCATCGTGCTTATGCCCCGGTTTGACACCGCCGCCGCGGTGCGCCTGATCACTGGCCAGAGCATCACTTGCATGCCCTGCGTGCCTCCCATTCTCAACGCCTTCTGCCAAGCCGCGGAACACGGCGCCTTTCCCCGCCAGCACGCGGTCACCTGGGTTAAATCCGGCGCTGCTCCCCTGGCCCCCGACCTTGCCTACCGCTTCACTGAGCTCACCGGCATCAAGGTGGTTCAGGGCTACGGCATGACCGAGGCCTCTCCCGTCACCCACCTCGGCTACCTCGACGCTGCTCGCTACCGGCCCGACACCATCGGTCAGGCCGCCGCCCAGACCGAATGCCGGATCGTGGACGAGAACGACTCCGAGGTGACCCCTGGCGAACGTGGTGAACTGGTCATGCGCGGCCCGCAATTCATGCTGGGCTACTGGAAGGAGCCGGCGGCAACAGCTTCAGTCCTGCGCGACGGCTGGTACTGGTCGGGCGATGTGGCCACTCGCGATGCCGCCGATTTCTTCCGCATCGTGGACCGCCGCAAAGAGATGATCAAGTACAAGGGATTTCCCGTGGCGCCTGCCGAAGTCGAGGCTGTGCTTCTGGAGCATCCCGCGGTGCGGGACTGCGGCGTGATCGGCAAGCATGATGCCGCCGCGGGCGAGCTGCCTTGCGCCTTCGTGGTCCTGCGCGAAGGCCAGGTTGCGTGCAATAAGACCGCGGCCGAACTCTGCGACTTCGTCGCTCAGCGCCTCACCGGCTACAAGCAGCCGCGCGAAATCCGCTTTGTGGATTCCATTCCCCGCACCCCCTCGGGCAAAGTCCTGCGCCGCGAGCTGCGCCAGCGCGTGTAAGACCCACCTGCCTTGTAAGGGCGGCGCGGCCACTCAGATTCATGTAATTTCGTCGCAGTTGCTGTGGGGGCAGGCTGCTGAAGGGATCCGGCAACATGCCAGCGCGCGTCGTGGCCTGCTTGTGGCGGTGGGCCGATACTACTTGTCGTAAATCGAATACTGCTTCTGCGGCGGGTTTAGTTTGATGGTGATGTTCTGCACTGGTTGACTGATCTCGTAGTCCTGCCCGAAAGTTTGCAGATCCCGCGCCAGCACCTGCACCCGCAGCTTGCCATAGGGCACGCCATCGAAACTGGTTTCGCCTTTCAAATTGGTCTTTAGCTCGTAGCCGCCTTTGGCCTGTTGTCCCCGCTCATCCACCTCATGCAGCACCACTGCGGCATTGCGCACCGGCTTCCCGTTGCTGGCCCGCACAACCAGGAAGTTGATGGTGGAGTCCTGATTTTTTTCTTTCTTCTTCTTATCCTTGGCTAAGGAAAGGGTGGCGAAGACGGCAAGAAGGGCTGTGATCGCAAGGGCTTTCCGCATGGCAGTTCTTATTCTAGGCAGCTGAAAGTGAGTTGTCACGTCGCGCAGTTTCAAGTTTCAAATTTCTTGCTTGCCGGCTGGACAAGCCCTGAACCTTGAAACTTTGAAATCTAATCCTGCGCCGCCGGCTTCCTTCTCAGCACCGGCCCGTTGCCGTCCTTGTCTTTCTCTCTGCGGTCGCGCCGTATCAGGCGGGGCGGTCCCCCGGCACCAGGACGTTGTTGTTCCACATCGAGGGCCAATCGCTGCTTGATTTCGTGGAACTCGCTGGTATCGTCCACGTATTCCGCCTTCGGCGGCAGCATGATGGCGATTTCCTGCTGCGCCCGGCGGATCCGGTCCACGGTCATGGGATGGGTGGAGAAGGCCTTGGCGACCATGCCTTTGTGCTGCTTTTCCCCAGCCTTCAGCTTCTCGAAGAATTGCACGAATGCCTGGGGATCATAGCCCGCGGCATAGTCGTATTGCAGGCCCAGCAGGTCGGCCTCTCGCTCCGCGTCGCGGCTGAATTTTAAGAATCCCATAGGCACGGCCAGTCCCGCCACCTCGCGCACCACGTAGCCGATGGGGCCGCCCACAAAGACCAGAGGAATGGAAGCCAGATTAAAAATTTGCGCCCGGGTGGCGTTTCTTGTCGCATGCCGCGCCGCCACGTGCGCCACTTCGTGCGCCATCACTCCCGCCAGCTCCGACTCCCTGTCCGCCGCCAGGATGAGTCCGCTGTCCACGTAGAAGTAGCCGCCGGGCAGCGCGAAGGCGTTGATCGCGTCATCGTCAATAACCTTGATGGTAAAGGGAACCTTGGCGTCGGAATGGCGCACGATCATCTGCCCGATACGGTTCACATACTCGGTTACCACCGGGTCGCTGATCAGCCGCGACTGGCTCTCCACCTGCTCCGCCAGCTGGTGGCCCAGCGCCTGCTCTTTGCGCAGTGAATAGAAATTGACCCCGCCCCCAACGTTGCGCTGTCCGATCAGGTTGACGTTGTCTTCAGGCTTCAGTCGCCTGGCCGCAGGTTCAGTCGCAGCGGCCGTGACCTCGGCCGGGGCTGGCTGCGGGCCATTCAGGGGCGGCGGTGGAGCGGCCTTGGCTGTAATGGTGCCCGTTGCCGCCGCCGGCTCCTGGCTCCACATTGGCACGCATAAGAGCAGCACGCACAGTAACACCAGCCTGGGCTTAAGCTTAAAGTGCAAGCCGCTAAGTCCATGATTAATTGCAGGGTTATGTTGAATTCCAGCGGGCTGCTGCCGCGAGAGGGACGGGTTCCGCATACCACCAACCTGGGAAGTGCTGCCTTGGCGCTCGCTACTGGGCCGGCGAGAGCAGTTGGAACTTTACCACTTTGATTCCTGCTGTCCAGTGGCCTTTCCACCCTCATTTTCCTTAGAGACGAGGTTCCATCTTCCCCGTTGTCCTGACGCTTTCCTTCGGACCGAAAATTAAATCCATATAAACAATTAGGATTCATACACTTACAGTGGTATCAGCCGCTTGACAATAAACCACTAAGGCTTTTAGAATTAGCACTCGGCGGGCCAGAGTGCTAAAACGCCCGGCAACCGTTCTTCAGTGCAGACAATTCTAGTACTCAAAATTTCAACCCATCGCAGAGCGAATCTCTGAAAGGAGTAGGAGCATGGCAGCTAAATTCACCCCACTGCATGACCGTATCCTGTTGCGTCGCGTAGAGGAAGCCGAGACCACGCGCGGCGGCATCATCATCCCCGACACGGCCAAGGACAAGCCCCAGGAGGGCGAGGTCATTTCCGTCGGCAAAGGCAAGAGCAACGAGAAAGGCGAAGTATTCCCCTTGGCTGTGAGAGCAGGTGATCGCGTCCTCTTTGGGCGCTACGCCGGCACCGAAGTGAAGATTGACGGCGAGGATTTCCTGATCATGAAGGAAGAGGAAGTCCTGGGCATCCTGGAAGGCGCGCGCAAGTCGGAGAAGGAGCACGCCACCGCCGGGAAGCGGTAGCCAGCCGTCAGCTATGCAGCTCGAATTTTCATCCGACGCCAGCCGTCGGCAAGAATTGAAATCATAGGAGACGAAACGTATGGCAAAGCAGATTGTTCACGGAGAAGAATCCCGGCAGTCGATTCTTCGCGGCGTCAACCTCCTGGCCGATGCGGTCAAGGTGACGCTGGGTCCGAAGGGTCGCAATGTGGTTATTGAAAAGAAATTCGGTTCGCCGACCATCACCAAGGACGGCGTCACCGTAGCCAAGGAAATCGAACTCAAAGAGCCCCTGGAGAACATGGGCGCGCAGATGGTGCGCGAAGTCGCCAGCAAGACCAGCGACGTTGCCGGCGACGGCACCACCACCGCCACGGTTCTCGCCCAGGCCATCTTCCGCGAAGGCGTGAAGACGGTTGCCGCAGGCGCCAATCCCATGGCCCTGAAGCGCGGCATTGACAAGGCGGTCAGCACCATCTGCGGCGCGGTGGACAAGGAAGGCAACCGCGGCAAGGGCAAGCTGGACGAATTCTCCAAGCCCGTGACCGGCGAGATGATCGCCCAGGTGGGCACCATCTCCGCCAACAACGACGAGACCATCGGCCGCATCATCGCCGAGGCCATGAAGAAGGTGGGCAAGGACGGCGTCATCACCGTGGAAGAGTCCAAGACCATGGAAACGCAGCTGGACGTGGTCGAAGGCATGCAGTTCGACCGCGGCTATCTCTCCCCCTACTTCGTCACCGATCCCGAGCGCATGGAAGCCGTGCTTGAGGACCCCTACATCCTGATCCACGAAAAGAAAATCAGCTCGATGAAGGACCTTCTGCCCCTGCTGGAGCAGATCGCCAAGAGCGGCAAGCCGCTGCTCATCATCGCCGAGGACGTGGAAGGCGAAGCCCTGGCCACCCTGGTGGTCAACAAGCTGCGGGGCACGCTGCAGGCCATCGCCGTCAAGGCGCCGGGCTTCGGCGACCGCCGCAAGGCCATGCTGGGCGACATCGCCATCCTTACCGGCGGCAAGGCCATCACCGAAGACCTGGGCATCAAACTGGAGAACGTGCAGATGTCCGATCTCGGCCGGGCCAAAAAAGTCACGGTGGACAAGGACAACACCACCATCGTGGAAGGCCGTGGCAAGCACTCGGAAATTGAAGGACGAGTGAAGGAAATCCGCACCCAGGTGGACAAGACCACCAGCGATTACGACCGCGAGAAACTGCAGGAGCGGCTGGCCAAGCTGGTGGGCGGCGTGGCCGTGATTAAAGTCGGGGCCGCCACCGAAACCGAAATGAAGGAGAAGAAGGCCCGGGTTGAGGACGCCATGCACGCTACCCGCGCCGCGGTGGAGGAAGGCATCGTTCCCGGAGGCGGCGTGGCCCTGGCCCGCTGCATCAGCGCGCTTGAGAAGCTCAAGAGCGAGGGCGACGAGCAGATCGGCATCAACATCGTGAAGCGCGCCCTGGAAGAGCCGCTGCGCCAGATTGCCGGCAATGCCGGACAGGAAGGCGCCATCGTGCTGGGCAAGGTGCTGGAGGCGAAGGATACCAACTTCGGCTACAACGCCCAGAGCGATGAATATGAGGACCTGGTGAAGGGCGGCGTGCTCGACCCCACCAAGGTGGTGCGCACCGCGCTGCAGAATGCCGGCTCCATCTCCGGCCTGATGCTGACCACTGAGGCCCTGGTAGCGGAGATTCCGGAAAAGAAGGAAGCTCCGATGCCGGGCGGCCACGGCGGCCACGGCGGCATGGGCGACATGTACTGACGGCGCCTGGCGGGCGTGAGGGGAAGCGTGAGCGACCCCGGGAGTCCGCCGCCGTCATCCTGAGCGAGGCGCTTTTTGCCGAGCGAAGGATCTCAGAATCAGCGGCCAGTGGCGAGTTGCCAGTGGCCAGTTGAAGCCCCGCAGCAATGCGGGGCTTTTCTTTTTTCACCACGGAGGCACAGAGGCACGGAGAGAGGCAAATTCTGGATTATGACTCATTCGTCTTGAGCGAAGTCGAAAGGCCCGTACCCCGCGGGTGCCCCACATTTGGCGGCGCGCAACGCGGTTGTTCCCGACGCCAATCTATGGCGGCCAAATGTGGGGATGTTTGCGGTCAAATGGGGGGACTTGTCACTGAAAACAGTCTTTGAAATTGCATATCTTGTTCTCATGCCCCGGGGACTTGTCCGCTACCAGCAATCGCAGCAGTCGCACTTCGTGACCTATACCTGCTACCGCCGTCTGCGTCTCCTTGACACTCCCGCCATGCGCAACTTGGTGGTTGCTGCGCCGGAATAGACCCGGAGCCGATTTTCTTTTCGCGTCTATGGGTTTGTGGTCATGCCGGAACACGTACACGTTTTGGTCTCGGAGCCAGACCGGGCGCTGCTGGCCAACGCAATTCAGTCGTTGAAGATCGCAGTGGCCAAGCGCAGCGCCGCAGACCGGGAGTTCGCTGGGGAACTTGCTCCACTGTGGTACAAGCGGTATTACGACCGCAACCTCCGCAGCTACTCCGATTTTCACGAAAAGCTGGGCTACATTCATCGCAATCCGGTGAAGCGTGGCCTGGTCGGAAGGCCGGAAGACTGGCCCTGGAGCAGCTTCCGCCATTATGCGACCGGTGAGCATTGTGGCGTCGAGATCGAATCGGAGTGCACGGCGCGCAAACGGGAACGGTCAGAGGGTGCCCCCCTTTTGCCCGCCTAGAATGTCCTGATCTCCTGACAAATGTTCAGCGGCCAAATGTGGGGATCTCCCACCACCAGCAACTTCCCCACATTTGCCCGCGCGCGGTTCATGGTGGCGTAAAAAGGGGCTTCTCCATGCGGGCAAATGGGGGGCACCCGCGCGCCGAAGCATCTGGCGTGCAGCGCCGGAATAGTGGTGCACAGGAAACCCATTCGCGGCGGAAGTCGCTCAGGGGGACGCCCTCCCGCGGCGCGGCGGTCCTTTTCTCTCGCAGCACCTACTGCACTGCTGACTCCTGACTCCCGACTCCTGTGGGTTACGCCAGGTAGCCGAGGCCAATGAGCAGCATAGCCACCACGGAGGCGATGATGAACAAACCTATGGCTGCCAATCCTACTCCCAGCAGGCGCAGGTTTTTCGGTCCCCCGAAATAGCCCACGTCAATCCGGTCGAACGCCTCGCCCTTCTGCCATTGGTTGCAGAAGCGCAAGAAGCGGTCCTGCGCCAGCAGTGCCTGCGTTCCCATCTGCAGGAAAAAGCAGCCGAATGCGACGGCAAAAAGCGTTGTCAAGATGCTCGTCAGGTAATTCATCACTGGTCACCTTGTCATCGAAAGATGGTATGTACGGTCGCAGGCACGCTTGCGCCCAGGAGCGCGGTAGTCGGCACGCGAGCCACGTCTGAGGCAAAGTAGCAAACCAGGATCACGCTCGCCCAAAGGAACAGCTTTCTCATACAAACCTCCCGTTGGCGATGCGGCGCAGGTGAAATTGAGGAAACTTTAGAGCAAGTGCACGAAACGGCACAGGCACCGAAGTGGTAGGCCGGAAGGACATGGCGCAGGGTTTCTTCCGGCCGATGCGACGGTCTTCTTTTCACCACAGCACAGCGGCGCGGAAGACTCGCTGTTTGCACACCCGCAAAGGATGGAAGTCCATGTGCACAAATGCCAACTCCAGACGGCCTCTGCCTGGTTTGTCTACCAGATACGCACTCTCGCGTCCGGACCCAGGTAAAGCTTCTCCCCCGCTTTTACCTTGAATGCGGGGTACCAGGCATCAATGTTGCGCACCGTTTGAGCCCGGTATTCTCCGGGAGCATGCGAGTCGGTCAGCACCTGCTGGCGCAGGGCCGCCGGACGCGCCTTCGAAGCCCAGTTCTGGCCGAAAGCGATGAAGAACTGCTGGTCGCCGGAAAAACCGTGCTGCACCGGCGCCGGCTTGCCCTGCAGCGAGGCGCGGTAACCGTCATAAGCGGCGGAGATGCCGGCCACATCGGCAATGTCTTCCGCCAGCGTCTGCTGCCCATTCACGTGCACTCCGGGAAAGGGCTCGTAAGCGTCGTACTGCTTAGCCAGTTGTGCGGTGACCTTCTGGAAATGCGCCAGGTCGGCAGGTGTCCACCAGTCGCGCAGGCGGCCCTGGGCATCGAAGGTGCTTCCCTCGGTGTCGAAGGTATGGCTGATCTCGTGCCCAATGACGGAGCCGATGGCGCCGTAGTTGGCGGCGGCCGGCGCTTTGGCATCGAAGAAGGGAGGCTGCAGAATTGCCGCCGGGAAGTTCAGCGCGTTCTGCAGCGGCAGGTTGACGGCGTTCACCGTCTGCGGCGTCATGGACCACTCGTGGCGGTTTACCGGGCCGCCCAGGCGGCCAATGTCGTGGTGATATTTGAACAGGCTCGCGCGCCACACATTGCCAAAAATGTCGTCAGGCTTGACCTCGTACTTGGAATAGTCGCGCCAGCTTTCGGGATACCCGAGACCGACGTAGAGCGTGCCCAGTTTGGCCTCCGCTTCCTTCTTGGTGGCCGGCGCCATCCAGTTAAGAGCCTCAATCCGCTTGCGGAAGGCGGCAATCAGATTACTGACCATGGCCTGGGCCTGCGCCTTGGCTTGCGGCGAGAAGTAGCGCTTAGCGTAGATCTGGCCAACGGCATCGCCGAGCAGAGCGTTGGTCAGCATCACCCCCCGTTGCCACCGCGGCCGCTGCTGCGGCGTGCCGAGAAGTTCCTTGCCAAAGAATGCAAAGTTTTCGTCGGCCAGCGCCTTGGGAAGCACGGCGGCGTAGCGCTCCACCAGGTGGTAGGCCATCCAGTCCTTCCAGGTATTGAGGGAAACTGAAGCTACCAGCGCGGCTTCGCCGGTAAACGCCTGCGGCTGCCACACGATGAACTTCTTCTGCTGGCTCAGCCCGGCGGCGGCTAAGTATTCCGCCCAGTCCAGGCCGGGAGCCTTGGCGGCGAAGTCCGCCTGGGTCCAGAGATTGTTGGCCTTGTGGATCTCCTGATTCTCAGCCAGGCTCAGGTGTTTTTCCGCGATGGCGTGCTCCAATTCCACGATACGGGCGGCGCGCGCGGAGGCATCGCTGAAACCAGCGAGCCGCAGCATCGCCGCCACGTGCGTCTGGTATTTGGCGCGCACCTCGCGCATGTGCTCGCTGTTATCCAGGTAATACTGGCGGTCGGGCAGCATCAGCCCGCCCTGCAGCAGGTAGGGAGTGTAATGGTCGGGATCTCCAAAGCCGGGCGCGGTCCAGATGCCAAACAGATTCGAGGTGTGGAAGTTGGTGTTGTTCAGGGGGTCCACGTCGGCGCGCAGGCCCTCTCCCAGGGCGCGCGCCAATTCCCGCTTGTCCTTGATGGCGGCGATTGCCTGCAAATGCGGCCGCAGCGGTGCCAGACCCTGCTTCTCGATCGCACCCTCATCCATGTAGGAGTTGTAGAGGTCGGCAATCTTGCGGGCATTGGAACCTGCGGGCGGGTTGGACTTGGCGGCCTCCTCAATCAGGCCGACAGTGCGCTTGTTGGCCACATCGAACAGCTTGCTGAAAACCCCAACCGAGGGGCGATCCGGCGGAATCTGCGTGCGCTTGAGCCAGCCGCCATTCGCGTATTCGTAAAAGTTGTTGCCGGGTTTGACCGTGGCATCGAGGTTGGCAATGTTGATGCCATGCGTGGCCGGCTGCGACTTCTCCTGCGCAAAACCAGTCAGAAAGCAGAGCACGAACAGAGCGAGAACTGCGGGCTTCGTAGCAGCTTTCATGGAGCTCCAGGTGGGCTAAAAGAAGCTATAAGTGTAGCAGGGGAGTGGGCGGAGCAGCTCGCGCCAGCCGGGTTGCGCAAAGCAGGCATGGGCCCTAGACATTTGTTTCGCGTTAAAGCACAGTAGCCTGGCAATTCAAACAGTGCGCGCCGTCAGGTGTCCGGACTATGCTTTCCCGCTTACCTCGGCGGCGCCGGCCAGGGCAAGAAAGGAAGCGCCGTCCTGAGCCTCGAAAAGAACGCGACAGCTTGCGGGTCGCGATGCAGCGGTCCGACCACGAACTTACCCACGGCAACGCCACCCATGGCGTAGTAGCCGATGGCTAGACCACCGACAGCGGCATAGCCGATGGCCAGCCCACCCGCAGCGATCCACCCTACGGCAAGTCCTGCCAAAGCCAGGATGCCGACGGCGGCGCCGCCGAAAGCGGCTACGCCCACCGCCAGTCCGCCCAGGGCCACGACGCCGCGCGCCAGACCACCCACGGCGATAACGCCGGTGGCGATATCGCCAAGCGCAAAGATTCCGCGAGCATGCCCCCGCATTTCATTCTTGGCGGCATCCGGACCAACGGCGACCGACACCAGCGGGTAATCCAGGATGGTAGCGGAAGATTGCCAGCGCATGGACCCACCTCCCCCTGGGAACAGTATCCGGCTGCTCCACTCCAGACGCCAATTAGCAACCCGGGCGCCTGCATCCTGCTTCTCACTAGGCGGAGAAATCCTGTGGCTACTCGTTCCCCGCGACCTTCCATCCCACCAGAATCGTCTGAGCCGGCCAAATGCCTGCTTTGTGTGGATGACCACCCGGAAGTGCTCTCTATCATGGGGGAGTTCCTGCGTGTATTTGGCTACTCGGTGCTGACTGCACCCAGTGGACAGCGCGGACTGCAATTGCTGCAGCGCAATCCCGTGGATGCCATCATTCTGGACTATGAAATGCCGAAAATGGATGGAGCCGAACTGGCGCTCCGCATCAAGAGCGGCTGGCCTGAGCTGCCGGTGCTGATGTTTACCGGTTATCCCGCCGATGTTCCAGAGGAAGTTCGGAGGTCGGTGAACGCGTTTGTGGTGAAGGGAGAGCCCGCGGACAAGCTGTTGGAGACCTTGCGCAAGCTGCTTCCTGCCAACGGCGGCGGTGTGTCCAAAAAGCCGGCCGGCAAGATAGCCGGCAGTCGCCGCCGGCGCAAAAGCCGCAGCGCCGAACCAAGCTCCCGGCCTAAAGTGCGGCGCTCCGCCTAGCTTCGTATTCCCATCAAGCGTCAGAGAGAAGTTGCGCGGAATCCGCCGCAGAAGCAATCGCCGAGTGTTTGCTGAGAAGTTGCACTTGACAGCCACCGGCGCGGCGCACCACACTTCCTGCTCCTACCCAAATGCGCAAACTTGGACTTCTGCTCAGCTTTGCCACCCTGGTTGGCGGGTGTGCCCTGCGCGGCGCCGCCGCCAACCAGAACCATTTTCCCAGCAACGAAGAAATGCGGCACTTTCGCTCCTTGAACGCGCCCCGGCTGGCGCCCGATGG
>DATEJK010000055.1:0-13052 GCA_035278025.1 Terriglobales bacterium
GTGGTGACGATTTCATCCTTCAGGGTCAGCGCCTTGAGCTCCACGCCATCCAGGCTCACCTTCTTGCCGCCGGCAAAGATTTCATGCCGGCCGTGCTCGTCGTACCACTTGGTGAGCGTGGCCGTCATGTGCATCTTCTCCACAATGTTGCGCCAGCCGATGCCCGTGTTGTAGGCGCAGAAGGAAATCTCGCCTTCCTGGGTGGCGTAAGGGATGATGCACTGCTCGGTGCGCCGGAAATCATAGTTGTACAGGTCCTGGAACCACATGCCGGCGATGAACAGGATGTTCCAGCGGTCGGAGCGGCGCTTTTGCACGTCTTCCATGGTGCGGTCGCCGGTGACCTTGCCGTACCCGCCGCTTTGCGCCTTCTTGCTCACGCCGAAGCTCTTATCGAACTTCTTCAGCAGGGCATACAGGGTGAAATGGGGCGTGGTCTTGAAGGAATCGTAATTCCGCATCACGGAGAGCGCCATGCCCAGCGACGACAGGAACTTGCCACGTGCCGCGTCGTTGATCTTGGCCACGTCCTTGGCCAGACGGTCCGCGTTGAGGAAGGCGGTGACGGGGGCGGCATCCTTGGTGTGCTTATCTATGAGGATGGCCATGCCGACACCGCAGTTGGGGTGGCAGCCGCAGCTCACCTGTCCCCAAGTGGCGTCCGGCCCGTGCACCAGGTCGGCCCAATCGGAGAAGGTGCTGACAAACGACAGCGGGAACCAGTCGCGCGCCGGCTCTCCCAGCCCCGTCTGCTTCTTCACGTCGTGCGCAAGGTGCGAGAGCGTATAGCGCTGCGCCTGCCGGCGTTCGTCGGTAATGGCTTCATCGCGGCCGGTGAAAGAGACCGGCTGGAAAGAACAGAACGACATGATCCGGGGATTGTCCAGCGCAAACTGCACGATGCGCCCTACCTGCTCGTTGTTGATGCCGTTCACGATGGTGGTAACGGGCACGATCTCCACGCCCGCTTCGTGCAGGTTTTCGATTGCCTTCAGCTTCACGTCAAACAGGTTGCCGACCTTGCGGTGCGAGTTGGCGGCATTGCCCACACCGTCGAACTGCAGGTAGGCGTAACGCAGGCCGGCGTCGGCCGCCTGGCGGCAGAATTCCTTGCTCTTGGCGAACTCGATTCCGTTGGTCGCTGCCTGAACGCTGTTGTAGCCCACCTTGCGCGAGTAAGCCACCGCGTCCAGGAAGTAGGGGGAAAGCGTGGGTTCGCCACCCGAGAACTGCACCGACATCTGCCGTTTCGGCTTAATGGAGATGGCGTTGTCCAGCAGGGTCTTGATTTCTTCCCAAGTCAGCTCGTGCACGAACCCCACCTGGTTGGCGTCCATGAAGCAGGGGTCGCACATCATGTTGCAGCGGTTGGTCAGGTCAATGGTCAGAACCGCGCCCCGCCCGTATTTCACCGTGCTGGTGCCATGGTGGTGCAGGTGCTCGTCATTGTGCGAGCGAATGTCGCGCCCGGGGAAGGTCTGCTCCAGGTGGCGGTAAAAGTCCACGTCAATGGACATTACGTCTTCGAAATGGCCATGCTTGGGGCAATCCTTCACCATCAGAATCTTGCCCTCGCGCTCGATGATCTGCGCCTTGATTTCGCCCACCTTCTGGTTGAGCAGGATCTCATGGGGCAGCTTGCCGTCGAGGATCTGCTGGCGGATCTCTGGCACGCACTTCGGGCACAGAGAATCGGTCTGCCGCGGCCAGCCCAGCGGCGGCTTAGATTTCTCATAAGACTTCAGGAGCGGCTTTTCGGACCACTTCGGGGTGAACGATGGATTGGGGTGAATGCGGTTCAGTCTCTCAAAAACGAACCATGCCCCGTTCGCGGTGACGCTAAGAGCCTTCTCCAAGTACTTGACTGGCTTATGCATTGTGTTTTTTGCTCCCACCAGGTGTGAAACCTGCTTGATAGGGCCACGTTGTCCGCCCACAGGCACCCTGGCGCAAATTTTGTGTGTCGCCTCCGCCCCGGACGGGACAGCTACAAGGCTGCCCAATTCGCCCGAAATCACACGGATAGAGGCACCATGATGCTAGGAGGAAAGGGGTCCAAACCCCAACCGAATTGCACGAAAAGGGTTAAATCAGGGTTTAGTGGCACGGTTTTTGCATTATTTTGCGTAAGCCATTGAAAACTAACGGGAACTCTGAGCAGCAGGGTTACGACTTTGGTCATCCCCATGCCTGCCTGCCCCGAGTTCCCCTCAGCCTACAAAAAACGGCAATAAAGCTACTTCGTAGGTTGTGGACGGCTGGCTGGTGGAATGATCCCATTCATACGCAGGTACTCCACCATCTGCCCGTAATGGTCAAAGCAATGGCCGATGATTAAGCTGGCAAGTCCCAGGCGGGTGGACGGGTTCTTGCCGCCAAAGGGATTCTTGATGGGCGCAACCTCGTTTTGAGGGGTGATGTCGCCATAGGCGCGATGGCCGAGGGCGAACGAGTCGCGCAGGAATTTCAGGATGTCGGCCTTGGATTTGATGGAATCAGGTCCGTTCTCGCCGCCGATGTCCATGGGCGGTTTTTCGCCTAGCATGTCGGAAAAAACCAGGTAATTGACCGCGGCCACGTGCTTTACCTGCTGGGCAAAGTTGCGCACACCTTTGAATTCGCCATTGCTGGGGGCGAAGTCGTATTTGTCTTCCGGCATGGCCTCAGCGGCACTCACGAATTCCTTCTCCACGCCGGACAAAAGATAGTCCAGTTCGTGGGCAGGGGTAGCGTGTTGCGCGGCAGATTTTGCCTTGGGCTTGGCCTGGGCGAAAGCCATTGCGGCCCAACAGAACAGCACTAACGCCAAAGTGAATTTTGTTTTCATGCTCTCTCCTGAACGCAGATGAATTTTTGAACAAGGCCCAAAATTTGCGGCGCCTGCGACCCGGTTTCACCGGCCCTACCATCAACCGTGCGTAATTCCTGTGTCCGCGTACCTCGCCAGGTCGGCCTCGCGCGCACGCAGGCGATGCCAGCGCATGGTAATAAGGCCCGCGGCCAAGCCCAGCGCGGAGTACAGCAGCGCGTTGGGCACACCCTGTCTGTCAGCCAGCGCTCCGAATAACGCGCTGCCGCCGGCCAACCCACCCTGCAGCACCAGCACGTACATGGAAAGCGACCGCGCCAGCACCCAGGATGGTGACATGGTCTGCGCGGTAACATTCAGGCAGGCCAGGATGGCGATCCAACCCACACCCCCCAGGAAGAGCACTCCCGCCAATAAAGGGAATGAGTGTACGCGCCCGGCGGCCACGGTAGCTAGCGCGAATACGACGGTTGCCACGGCCACCACCGTATCCACCGACATCTGGCTGCGCAAGCGCGGCAGCACCGCCGCTCCCGCCAGGGCTCCCAACCCGAAACAGCCGAGCAGCACGCCGAAGCCGATAGAGCCAAACGGACGCGCAATCACCGGCAGCAACGCCAGCAGGGCGCTGGCGGCAAGGCTGAAGGCCAGCGTTCTCACCAGCACGGAGCGCACGGCGGGTGTGTGCCGCACATAGCGCACGCCCACCTTCATCGCGTTCACCAGGCGCTCGTTACCGTTGCCGTTGCTGGCTGTCCGCTTCCATTGATAAAGCACAAAAATAACGGCAAAAAAGGAGGCGGCGTTGATGAGGAAGGCCACTCCCGAGCCGGCCGCCGCAATCACCGCCCCCCCGAGGGCCGGACCCACCGCGCGCGCCACGTTGAAGCCGGCCGAATTCAGCGCTACCCCGGAGGCGTGCTGCGGCGGCGAAACAATCTCCGGCGTGATCGCCTGCCAGGCCGGGTCATTCATTACCGCCCCCAAACCCAGCAGAAAGGTAAACAGGAGCAGAGTCCAGGGAGTAACCACGCCCAGAATGGTGATGGCGCCCAGGGCAGCGGCGGCAATCGCCATCCAGCTCTGGGTTGCCAGCAGCAGGCGGCGACGGTCCACCAGGTCGGCCAATGCGCCCGCCGGCAAAGCGATCAGGAACACGGGCAAGCTGGATGCGGCCTGCACCAGTGCAATCATGAGGGGCGAGCGGGTGAGCGAGGTCATCAGCCAGGCGCTGCCCAGGTTCTGCATCCAGGTGCCGACGTAAGAGATGACGGCGGCAATCCAAATCGAGCGGAAGAGGGGTTCACGAAAAGGCGCCCACGGCGAGAGCGATCGCGCACGCTCCGCCGCCCGTACCGACATGGGTTGCCCCTCTCTCATTTAGTCGCAAGAACCTCACCGCAGAGGACACGAAGATCGCAGAGGGTATAACGTCGGGTTTTAGCCCGCCGCTTCGTCTGCGTTGGCCTTCTTAGCCGTGCTCCCCGAAACTTTGAAGCTTGAAACTTTGAAACCTGCTCTTTACCCGCTCTCGCCGGGAACGTCTTCCCCCAAGGTTGTGGTTTCTCCGCCAAATGGCCATTCGTGCCGCCGTGTCGCCCGCACAAGATAAATCACAATCCCGACGATGAGAATTACCATCGCGTAACGTACCTGGCGCTGGAAATCCGGCCGGTTCACCAGAATGAAGACAAACCCGGCAATGGCCAGCAGCGCCGGCAGCGGATACAGCCACATGTGGAAAGGACGAGGCATGTCAGGACGGCGAATGCGCAGGACAATGAACCCCACCGCCTGCACCAGAAACTGGATCATGATGCGGATCACCACCAGGGCGGCAATCACATCCGCCAGGCGCAGGAAGCAATAGGCCGCGGCCACCCCACCCAAGGCCACCAGCGAAACGTAGGGAAAGCGCCCCTGGGGATGCACGCGCGCGAACACGCGGAAGTAGTTGCCGTCGAGCGCGGCCGCATACGGCACCCGCGAGTATCCCAGCAGCAGCGAGAACACCGAGGAAAACGCCGTCCACATGATCAATGCGGAAACCAGGTATCCCGCCCAGGAACCATACACCCGCTGCATCAGCGTGGATACGACGTAAAAGCGGGTGTCCGTTTTTGCCGCCGCCGCCAGTTCCTGCCAGGGAATCACGCCCAGAATGCTCAAATTCATGAGCACATATAGACCGGCCACGAGCACGATGGATAGCAGCAGGGCGCGCGGAATTGTCTTTCCCGGGTCCTTAACCTCACCCCCGAAAAAGCACACGTTGTAGTAGCCCCAGTAGTCGTAAGTAGCTACCAGCATGGAGGCCCCCAAACCGAGGAAGAAAGGGCGGGACAGGTGGAATGCCCCCGGAGGAAAGCTGAACGCGCGAGCCGCGCTGAAATGGGTGAGGCCGGCAATGATGACCCACAGGATGGTTGCCATCACCCCGGCCCACAGAAATTTCGAAATTCGCGCGATGCTGGTGATGCGCCGGTATAGCAGCAGCACTCCGAACAGGCAAATGCCCATGGCCAGGAAAGTGCCCGAGGTGATGAGCACATGCCCCTCGAGGGCACCCAGTAAAGGAATAGGCAAGCGCAAGTCGCGGCTGAAGTAGCTGTGTTCCAGCGTCGGCCAGATGTAGCTGGCGTACTGCTCAAATCCCAGGCAACCGGAGGCGATGGAAAGCGGGGCGCTGAAGGAGAGCTGCCATACAAAGAGAAAAGAGATGAGCTTCCCCAGGCTCCTGGGCCCGTAGATCTCGCTCAAATAGCGGTAAGAACCGCCGGAGCCCGGCATGGCGGCGCCCAGTTCCGCCCAGATCAAACCGTCACAAAGCGCCAGGATGGCGCCGAAAATCCAACCCAGCATGGCCTGCGGCCCGCCCGCCGCGCTCACTATCAGGGGGATGGTAATGAACGGCCCCACTCCGATCATGGTTTCCATGGTCAGCGTGGTGGCGCTGCCCAGGCCAATGCCGCGAATCAGTTCCGGGTTCCCACCTGGCTCTCTTTCGGATTGGCTGGGGGTGGCGGACATGGCTTCGGGAGTTGGTTGTCAGGAGTCGGTGAGTCAGTTGTCAGCGGCGAGCCTCAAATTCGTAAAACACCAGCAAGCAATCAGCATTCAGCACTCAGCATTTAGCCCCTGAACCTGGTTGCCGCGCGGGCGCCCCGCCCGCGTGCCTGCGAGCAACAATGGCCCCGAGGCGTGAAGCTTCGTATCAGGGCATGACTTCAGTCGTGCCGAACTACGCCGCTGCGAGAACCGGCTTTAGCCGCTGTCGCTTGCCTTCAGCGCCTGAAGGCGAATCTCTGAGCAGCGCCTTCGTCGACATGGTTAAAACCATGCCCTGATACGAAGCCACGCGGCGAAACTTTGAAACCCTGAAACTCTGAAACCTGCTTCTCATGTCCGGCGCTCAGCAAATTCACATACAGCCGTATGGCTCCGGGAACGCCGGTGGGCAATTCACGGAAAAAAGAATACGCGTTGTAGATGTAGATGCCCTTGCCATAATGCGCCAGCAGCAAGCCCCCCTTGAGCGGCTCCTCGCCTGGGTCGTTCGAAGCCAGCAGCGGCTGGAAATGGCTGTCCCAGTTATCCATGAAATAAAGGCCGCGCTCCTGCACCCAGCCGTCAAAGTCTTTACTGGTGATCGGGTTCGGATAGCGGAACACGCTTTCTTGCGGCGCCAGGATCTGCACCGGTGACTGTTCCACCGTCACCCGGTCGTGGCTCTCCTCCGCCGGATAGGGCGTGTACTTGCCCTCATTGAACTGCGTGAGCTGCTGGTTGTACTGCACCATCAGCGTGCCGCCATTCTTCACGTAATTCAGCAAGCGGGGATTGTTGGCCCTCACGTCAGCTCGTGTGTCGTAGGCGCGGATGCCGAGCACGATGGTGTCGTAGCGGCTCAAATCGCCGCCGGCCAATTCCTGAGGTGAAACCATGGTCACGCTCATGCCGATTTCCCGCAGCACCTGCGGAATCTCGTCACCCGCGCCCATGATGTAGCCGACCTTCAGCCCGGCAGGCGACTTCACGTCCACCACGCTCACGTGCTGCAACGCCGGCTCGTAGTAATAGAAAGTGTCAATGTCGGGGCGGCTGATGGCGGTGTAACCCTCGGCATAGCGGGTCCCTCCGCAATCGAACAGCGCGCGAATCTGCTCCCGGCTCTCCCGCAGTCCGGGGTGAACAATTTGGAAGCTGACGCGTTGCTCTTCGCCGCGGTGGCTGAAGGCCACCTGCACTTCCCGCGGCTGGGCTTTCCAGTCGGCCGGCAGTTCCAGGCGCACCGTTCCGCTGAGAGTGCTGGAAACGTCGCTACGCACATCCACACTCACGGCAAAGTTTCCATCTGATTTGGGAACCACCTGGGTCGGTGGATCAACCGTGACGGAAAACTCCGGTCCCACGGCCAGCGTGGGATTGCGATCCTGCCCGCCGGCGTCCCGGTAAGGCACGGTTACCGCACCCGCGATGGAAGCCAGCCATCCCTTGGCACTGGCCAGTTGCACGTCATGGCCGGCAAACGTGAAGTTGTGTCCCTTGCTCTGGGGAACGTAGTAATCCGCTTTTACCTGCAGCGGTGGCGGTGGCAAAGGCAGCGTGAGATAACGCTGGTCGCTTATCTGGTAGACCGCGTCCTCCGGCGAAGTACGATGAAAGTAGGGCCGGGTGTAGGACGCATTCTGTGGCACACGCAGACGGAAATTGGCGTAATAATCCTCTCCCGGTTTCAGCTGTGTGTTCTGTCCCTTGTACACGCCCAGGATCCAATCCTCTCCGCCCTTCAGAGAGACGTTCTGCACTTCGATTGGTTTGTTAAATCCGTTATGAAATTTCGCGATCACCGTAAACACCTGACCGGGTGAGACCACGGTGAGCGCGTCTTTCTCAGGCGGAACCGCGTTGGGCGCCCCTGAAGCGGGAGCCACCGTGGCCCGCAACGAGGTGCCCATGGCCAGGTTGACGGCCTGCTCGCACTGCCGATGCTTTTCCTCCAGCCGCGTCATCAAGTCCAGCCGCGCCGCCGGGCTGAGCCCTGCCTTCTCCGACTCTGAAACGGCTCGGTTCAGCACCGCCAGGGCCTGCAGCAGCGGTTCCGCGGCGCGCTCGGGGCCCTTGCGGGCCTCGTCGGAAGCCTTGTTGACTCGATCCTGAAAATCCTCCAGTTCCGCCTTCAGTTGCGGCACCTTGGACTGCTCGGAGCCCAGGCGGTCGGCCAGCGCCGGCACACTGGTCAATGCCATCGAAAAAGTCCTTCTCGTGCGCGCCCGCAGGCAAGGGCGGCAGCACCGAATCAATCAGCTTGTAGTAATCGAGGTGTTGCCCCGGCTCGATGTGCCAGTAGCCCACGCCCTGCGACAGTTCGTGCCGCAGTCCCTGTATTGCGAACTGTACGTATGACATGCCCAGCGCCGGGTTCACCGCTCCCGTATCGAACACCACCGTGTAATCTTCACCTTTGTCCACGTTGTCGGTATAGAGCTTTTTGGCCTGCCAGGGGAGAAGGCCTTCCTTGATTTGCTCGGGAAAGCGCTTGGGATCGGCGGCAGCGCGGAATGCCTCGCGGGTCACGATGCCGGCGGCCTGGTGATTACCATGGCCATCGCGCGGGGCGCCCTGAAAGCGCGTCACCAGCACGTCTGGCCGGTAGGTGCGAATCACCCGCACCATGTCGCCCAGAGCAATGTCGTGGCCGCCCCATTTCTGAAATGTCTCGTCGGCGGTCTTGGAAAAGCCAAAATCCACCACCCGGGTGAAGCGCTGCTCCACTCCGTAATAACGGTCGGCCGCGAGCTGTTCCAGAGTGCGCACGATGCCCAGTTCGTCGAACAGGCCGCTTCCCACTTTGTTTTGGCCGCCCTCGCCGCGATTCAGGGTCAGGAGCAAGATGCTATCGCCCTTGCCGCGCGACTCCAGGGTCATCATGCCGCCATCCTCGTCGTCGGGATGGGCGGTGGTGTGCATCATGCGCGCCGTGGTTTTCAGACGCAGCAGCATTTCCTTCAGCCCGGCTGCGCCCTGGTCCTGGGGCAAGGGGCCGGCCTGCGGCAGCTGGCTGCCCGGCGCCCCCTCCTGTGCCCCCAAGGGAGAGAGGAGAAGCGCCACTCCTAAAACGAGTACCAAAAATTTCCCGGCAGTATTGAAAGAAACAAACGGATATGGTTTCGGCTCAGGCTGCGGACGTTTAGACACGCGGATTTTTTCCACCCCTGTTTCGGTCTGCTTTGTACATGATTTGCCGCCGGCAGGTAAAGCTTCAGCCTTTTCGCAAATCGCAGCCCTTAAGGATACTCCGGCCAGCCCACGGGAACCGGCGACAAACGTCATGTGACCCGCTTTGCCTACTCCGCGCAAGGCTTTGCTTCACCCGCCGCACAGCCTTCCGCAAACCGTTGTTTCTTCTGGCAAACCCATGGCAGGAGAATTGCCATCCTGAGTAATGCGTGTGTACGATCCCGCTCCCAGGAAGACCATGAAACGCCCCGTGCTTGCCCTCTGTGCCGCGCTCCTCTCCCTCGCGGCCTTTGCCCCGGCCCTGACCCCACCGGTGCGGCAACCGCTGCCACCCCGCCTTCTCGCCGTCCGACACCAGGAGACCCGCCCTAAAGGCAAATGGTTTATGGCCAGCACCGGCCACGCCGTTTACTGCTACGGCCCGGTGATGATCGTCGGCACCTGGGACGGTGGCTTTGCCCGCGTCGCTACCATCTGCCGTGGCGGCATGCCCATGGTCAAGTTGAAGGATTAGACGCCAGCCGCCCCATCACCTACTTCCGTGACCAACGTCACTGGGCCGCGGTAAGGCTTCCGCCTAGAGTTCCCTTTGAAGATAACGACCGGGCAGCGCCGCCCGTGTTCTAATGAGAAAGAGGAGCCGAATTGCCGAACCAGCAGCGGGTTGCCTGGCTTTCGGCGGCTAAAAATGTGACGCGGGAGATGCTGGTTGCATCAAATTGAGAAGACCGATTTGCTCCGGGTAGAAGGCCTCAAGAAGGTCTTTCGTTCCGGCACAGCCGACCTGGTGCTCTTTGAGAATTTGTCCTTCCGCGTGAGCAAGGGGGAAATGCTGGCCATCGTGGGCGAGTCCGGAGCCGGCAAGAGTACCTTGCTGCACATCCTCGGCGCGCTTGATGGTGCTTCTGCGGGTGACGTATACTGCGGCCACTTGCGGCTGGGATCGCTTTCTGACGATGCCGCCGCCGAGTTCCGCAATCGTGAGATCGGCTTCGTGTGGCAGTTTCATTACCTGCTGCCGGAGTTTACGGCCCTGGAAAACGTAGCCATGCCGCTGCTGTTGCGGGGAACCAACCCGCGCGAGGCGGAACGGGAATCGGCCGGCTGGCTGCGGGAAGTGGGTTTGGAAGCACGGGCCCAGCACCGCGCCGGTGAGCTATCCGGCGGAGAGCAACAACGGGTAGCTTTGGCAAGAGCTTTGATCACCAGGCCGCAGTTGCTGCTCGCCGATGAGCCCACAGGCGACCTGGATAACCGAACGGCGGAATCGGTGTTTACCTTGATTACCAGGTTACATAATGATTACCGGCTCACCTCTCTCCTTGTCACTCACAACTTTGCCTTTGCGCGCCGTTGTGATCGCGTTTTGCGCCTGCAGCAGGGCCGAGTTGAAGAAGTTACCCCCGAATCCCTCCCGGTGTGACTAAGCGGGGCTGGACGGCGGGGGTAGAATGGCAGAAGAGAAGGACAAATTGGGCAGGAGGGCGGGCGATGGCGGAACTGGAAAAACCAGGCTATCGCTCGCTGGCAGCAGGGGTTAGTGGCTTGCAGGGTTCTTGAGCGGGCATTGGCAGTCGGATTGCTTTAGTCTTTAAGTATTAGGGCTCCCGGGGAAGCTTCGGGCGGCGCTCAGGTCAAGGTCGCTGGCCTTGAGAGCTTGGGAGAGGGCAGAACATGTTTGAACGGTACACGGAAAAAGCCAGGCGCGTAATTTTCTTTGCGCGCTACGAAGCCAGCCAGTTTGGCTCGCCTTACATTGAGACCGAACATCTGCTGTTGGGCTTGCTTCGCGAGGACAAGGCCCTCACCAATCGTTTTCTGCGGTCGCACGCCTCCGTGGAATCCATTCGCAAGCAGATTGAGGGACACACCACCATTCGCGAGAAGGTCTCCACCTCCGTGGACCTGCCGCTCAGCAACGAGTGCAAGCGGGTGCTGGCCTATGCCGCTGAGGAAGCTGAGCGACTCTCTCACAAGCACATCGGGACCGAGCACCTGCTGCTGGGGCTGCTGCGGGAAGAAAAGTGCTTTGCCGCGGAAATTCTGCACGAGCGCGGCCTGCGCCTCTCCACCATTCGTGAAGAACTGGCCCGCACCACCCAGGAGAAGGCCCAGCCGCAGCGTTCGCGCGAGTCTTCCCTGCTTACCGAGTTCTCCCGCGACCTGACCCAGGCCGCTATGGACAGCCAGCTCGACCCCCTGGTGGGGCGCGAGCAGGAACTGGAGCGTGTGGTCCAGATCCTATGCCGGCGCACCAAGAACAATCCCGTGCTGATTGGCGAGCCCGGAGTAGGCAAAACCGCCATTGTGGAAGGCCTGGCGCAGCGCATTGCTGATGGCGACGTGCCCTCCTTCCTCGCCGATAAGCGCATTCTGGCTCTCGACCTTTCCCTGATCGTGGCCGGCACCAAGTATCGTGGCCAGTTCGAGGAGCGGCTCAAGACGATCATGAAGGAGCTGATGGAGTCGCAGAACGCCATCATTTTCATTGACGAACTGCACACCCTGGTGGGCGCGGGCTCCGCCGAAGGCTCTCTGGATGCGGCCAATATTCTGAAGCCGGCGCTGTCGCGCGGCGAGATTCAGTGCATTGGCGCTACCACTCCGGGCGAGTACCGCAAGTCCATCGAGAAGGACCGCTCCCTGGAGCGCCGCTTCCAGTCGGTGAAGGTGCCGCCGCCCAACGAGTCCGACGCCACCAAGATCCTCTACGGCATCAAGGATCGGTACGAGAAGTTTCACGCGGTCAGCTACACCGACGACGCCATCGGCTTTGCCGTGGCCCACTCCAACCGCTATATTCCCGACCGCTTCCTGCCGGATAAGGCCATTGACCTGATTGACGAAGCGGGCGCGCGGGTGAAGCTGCGCCAAACCTCGCTGCCGGAGGAGATTGTCGAGGCGCAGAAGCGGGTGAAGTTCATCGTTCACCGGATGGAGAACGCCATCGCCAACCACGAGTTCGAGAAGGCCCGCTTCTACTCCGACGAGGAGCGGAAGGAGCGCGAAAATCTGCGTGGCCTGCGCGAAAAGTACCACCTGGACGACTCCACCACCGGCGTGGTCAACCGCGAAGACATCGAGGAAGTGGTCTCGCGCTGGACCGGAGTACCCATCTCGTCCATCAAGGAAGAGGAATCGCAGAAACTGCTGCGCATCGAGGAAGAGCTGCACAAGCGCGTGATCTCGCAGGACAAAGCCATCATCGCGCTGGCCCGAGCCATCCGCCGTTCGCGCGCCGGCCTGAAGAACCCCAACCGGCCTATCGGCTCGTTCCTGTTCCTCGGTCCCACCGGCGTGGGCAAAACCGAAGTGGCCCGTACCCTGGCGCAGTTCATGTTCGGCACGGAGAAATCGCTCATCCGCTTCGACATGTCCGAGTTCATGGAGAAGCACTCCGTCTCCAAGCTGATCGGCTCGCCTCCGGGATACGTGGGCTATGAAGAGGGCGGCCAGCTCACTGAGCGTGTGAAGCGCGCCCCCTACTCGGTGGTGCTGCTGGACGAAATCGAGAAGGCGCACCCGGATGTGTTCAACATCCTGCTGCAGGTGTTTGAAGACGGCCAGCTCACGGATGGTTTGGGCAACACCGTGGACTTCAAGAACACCATCATCATCATGACCTCCAACATCGGCGCGCGGCACCTGATGAAGCGCACCGGGCTGGGCTTCCAGGCGGAAAAGGAAGATATGATTTCCAGCAAGGTCGAGGATCTGGTGAAGAACGAGGTGAAGCGCACCTTCAACCCCGAGTTCCTCAACCGCCTGGACGAAGTGATTCTGTTCCAGTCGCTGTCCGACTCTGATCTCATTCAGATCGTCGAGCTGCTGGTGCAGCAGTTGAACACCAACCTGGCGCAGAAGTCCATCACCGTGACCGTGACCGACGAGGCCAAGAAGTGGATTCTGGAGCAGACGCTGGTGGACCGCAGCTATGGCGCGCGTCCGCTGCGCCGGGCCCTGCAGAAGTACATCGAGGATCCGCTCTCGGAAGCGCTCATCC
>DATEJK010000056.1:0-36893 GCA_035278025.1 Terriglobales bacterium
CAGCGCGCCCTTGGCGCCGCTGGTGTTCTGGAAGACAGGCAGGTCATAGACGTAGCTGATAGCTAAGCGGTGAGTGCGGTCAAAATCAGAAAGCCCGCGTGAAGCGTTGATGTTGCTCTGGTCGTTGTAGGCAGTGTTGAACGCGGTGTTGCCGGTGGAAGTCGCGTCGGTCGAGCGGGAGTAGGTGTAAGCCGCCAGCAGATAGCCGCGTCCCCAGCGCCGGGTCAAGTTTATCTGCAGGGCGTTGTAGTGGGAGTAGGCGTCATTAGCAAATATCTGGTAGCCGGAGTAGCCGTTCAGCCCGGGCGTGGGCGTGCGGGCGATAGCATTGGCAAAGGTGTTGGTGGTGATGGCGTAGGTCACACCATTGGTGCCCGTAACGTCAAATGGGTTCGACGGGCTGACACGCAGCGACTGGATGCCGTCGCGGGTCTCACGCAGATGGATGGAATGCGTGCCTACATAGCCAACCTCCAGCACGAAGTTACGGCCCAGGTCGCGCTGCAGCGTCAGGTTCCACTGCTGGGTGCTGGGCACCACAAAACGCCGCGGCACCTCCAAACCGAAAATTCCCACTGAGGGCACGCCGTTGCAGGCTCCGTAGGTGGCAGCCTGGGTGGTGTCGTTGCCGGGGAAGCTCACGATGGGCGAGAGGCACGGAATATATGCCGGGCTGAGTTGGCCGGCGGGTGGCAGCGCGTTGGGATTGGTGGCCAGAGTGCCGGAGAAGAAATTGGCGAAGGCGCCGGGCGCGGGCGCGCCGCCAAAAGCGATGGGCAGCAGGGGCGCCTGGAAGCTGAGCTGGTCAATGTTGCCCACGTCCTCGCGCACGTAATAGATGCCGTAGCCGCCCCGCAGCACCGTCTTGTGCCGGCCCAGGATGTCCCAGGCAAAACCTACGCGCGGACCGAGCCCGGTGGAAATCTGGTTGTTAAACGTGGAACCCGAAGCCTTGCCGCTGAACCCGGGCACGTTCAATTTGTTGACGCAGCTGGGATAGACGAAGGGATACTGGCCGCTCTGGGTCAGAGAAGATTGCAGGTTGCCGATGTGGCAATCGCCGTCGGTGAAGGCGCCCATCAACTCGGTGCGCAGCCCCAGGTTGAGGGTGAGGTCGGGACGCACCTTCCAGTCGTCCTGGGCGAAAAAGCCGAAATTGTTCTGGCGGTAGGCATGATTGAAGACCCCGCCGCCGCCAAAGCTGAAGAGGGGATCGCCGGTCAGGAACTCTTGCCAGTCATTCAACGGGCCATTGTTGACGAAGAAGAGCTGGCCATTAAACGTCTGCGGGAACTGCTTGTCCAAATTGACGCGTGTGCCTTCGCCGCCGAAGCGCCAGTTGTGATTGCCGTGGCTCCAGCTCAGGGTTTCGACAAAGTCATAATTGTTCTGATTTTGGAATTGGTCCGCTTGCGGCGTGGGGCCAAACTGAAACCCCGAGCTCAGCAGCGTGAACTTGTAAATGCTCTTGGTCAGATTGTTAGTGGGACGGTTGATGCCCACATCGTTGACCGTGACCGGAGGCACATTGATAGCGCTGTTTTTGATATGCACCCAGCCGAAGCGGAAGTCGTTGACCATGGTGGGCGAAAACAGATGGGTTTCGGCGATGGACATCAGGCGATCGTCCACCGGCAGGTCAAAGGGGAAATTCAGGTCGGAACCGCTGATGCTGCCGCCCAGTGACGCCTGCAGGCCGCCGGCCCCGAAAGGCACCAGTTGCTCGGAGTTGGAGAAGAAGAAGCGGTAGGCGAGCTTGTCCTTGCCGCCCCGGAACTCGCGGTCCCAATTGGTGGTGAACTGGTCGTCGGTGAAGCGCCCGGGCTTGCTGAAAGCAAAGGGGCCGGTGTTCAGATTGCCGGCACTGTCGAAACCGGGGGTTCCGGGCACGGAGGGAAACAGGTAGCCGCCAGGCGTATTGCCGAACTGGCTGCTCTTGAAGTTGAGCAGTTTCAGGGCGACGGGATCAATCTGCACGCCCGTCTGGCCGGGGAAAAAGGTATTGAGCAGCGACTGCGCGGAGCGGTCCGTGGGCAAAACCGGTAGCAGCGTGCTGATGAAGGTGCCGCCGGAAAGGCCGCTGCGCTGACGCGTTCCCTGATAGTTGACGAAAAAGAAGCCCAGTTTCCCGTCTTTGCCGATGGGCCCGCCCAGGCTGCCGCCGAAAATGTTCTGCTTGATCACCGGGCGCGGCTGGCCGCTGCGCTTGAGGAAGAACTCGTTGGAATTGAGCACATCGTTGCGGAAGAACTCGTAGATATCGCCGTGGAATTCGCGCGTGCCCGACTTCAGGATGGCATTGACGTTGCCGCCACCGTTACGGCCCTGGCTGGCGTCATAGAGCGAAGTCTGCACCTTGAATTCCTGCACGACGTCAGGATTGGGCAGAGGCGTGTTGGTCAGTTCAGCAACGTTATAGTCGGTAGCGGTAATGCCTTCGACCAGATAGTTGTTATTGTCCTCGCGCTGCCCATTGACGATGATGCGCACGTCGCCGCGGCCCAGCTGCGCCGACGCGTTGAGCTGGCTTGAGGCCCCGGCAGAGAGACTTAAGAGCTGCTGGAAGTTCTGTGTGGCCAGCGGGAGGGTGCGGATGGTGTTGGACTCGATGGCTTCGCCAGTGGTCGCGGTGGTGGTCTCCACCGTCTGCACCTCGGCCTGGACCTCGACCTCCTGCTTGACCGTCTGCGGCACCAGCCTGGCGGTCATGCGGGTGGTCTCGGTGATGCGCACGTCCACGCTATTCACCGTGCCCTGGGCAAAGCCGGGGGCGCTCACCGTAACGTCGTAGGCGGCCACGGGCAGCAGCAGCGCGGTAAAGGAGCCGCCGGCATCGGTCTTCAGTGTGCGTGCCACCTGGCCGGTGGCGTGGTTCACGATCTTCACCGTGGCCCCGGACACCACCGCTCCGCTGGGATCCACCACCTGGCCGGTCATCGCGCCGGTAGCGCCGCCCTGCGCCCACATCAAGGCCGCGAGCGCGGCCGTCAGCCCTGCCAAACTCAGAATCCTCAAAATCGTGCGCATGTGCACCTCTTCCCTGAATGCCGCTCCACTGGGAGCTTCAATTGTGGCGCGGCTCGCGCGATAACGGCCCTGGCCGCGATCAGCTGCCCCGCGAAAAACGATTCAAAACGATTGAAAATCCCCGAAAAATGGATATTCCCCGGGAGTGGCGAAAGTCTACCGCAAATCCGCAAGCTTCGGAAGTGCATGGGAAGAAAATCGTAGGTGTAGTCAGTAGCTGCTAGTTGGTAGCTTGTGGCCCTGGCTGCAGTTGTTGTGTTTCTCTACGGTCACAGGGCAGCGACCCACTTGCTATCAACTACTCCTAGCTGGTGCCCTTGTATGTTCCGCCGTCCACCAGCAACGTCTGCCCGGTAATGTAGGAGGCGCGCTCGGAGGCCAGCCAGACCACCGCGTGGGCGAACTCCTCGGGCTGGCCGACACGCTTAAGGGCAGTGTCTCCTGCCCAGCCTTCAAACATCTCCCGCTCAGTTTTGCCGGTGGCCTTGGAGCGGGCCGCCGCCAGCTCTTTGAGGCGGTCGGTGGCGGTGTAGCCCGGCCCCACATTATTGACCAGGATGCCGTCCTTGCCGAACTCATTGGCCAGGCTCTTCGCCAGGCCGACAACCGCCGAGCGCACCGCGTTGGAGAGCACAAGGTCAGGCACGGGCTGTTTCACGGCCACGGAGGTGATGGTGATAATTCGGCCCCAGTGGTTGCGCTGCATGTGAGGGATGACCTGGTGGGCGAAGTAAACCACGCTCAGGAAATTCAGCTCCGCGGCCCGCTTCCATTCTTCAATGGTGGTGGCCATGAAACCTTTGGCGGGGGGGCCGCCGGCGTTGGTCACGCAGATATCAACCCGGCCAAAGCGTTTGGCCACGTTCTCTACGAAGCGCTGCACGGCCCCCGCATCGGTCACGTCGAAGGCCTCGTAATACACATCACCGCCATGGCTGCGGATTTCCTCGGCCGCGGCCTCCACCGCTTTGAGATTTCTCGAGCACATTGCGACTTTGCAGCCCTCGCTGGCAAAAGCGCGTGCCGTTGCCTGACCCAGTCCGTGGCTGGAGGCAGCCACGATAGCTACACGATCTTTCAATCCCAGATCCATAGGGGAAGAATTATATACACCAGGGGAATAGAATTTTCTCATGCCATCGGCAACCCCAGTCATCCAATTGGCAACTTGGAGGTAGCATGGACCGTCGCGAATTCGTCAAGCTGGGGCTGACCACTGCCCTGGCTTCCGGGGTATCACAATCCTTGTTCTCTGAGAAAACCGGCGATCTGCAATACCGTACTCTGGGCAGAACGGGCGAGAAAGTCTCGATTGTGGGGCTGGGCGGCTACCACATTGGCATGCAGAGGAATGCCGACGAGAGCGTGCGCATCATCCGCACGGCGCTCGATAACGGCATGAACTTCCTCGACAACTGCTGGGATTACAACGACGGGCAAAGCGAGATCCGCATGGGCAAGGCGCTGCGGGATGGCTACCGGCAGAAGGCCTTCCTCATGACCAAGATTGACGGCCGCGACAAGAAGACTGCCGCGCAGCAGATCGAGCAGTCACTGAAGCGGCTGCAGACCGACCACATTGACCTGCTGCAGTTCCACGAGATAATCCGCCACTCTGATCCAGAAAAGGTTTTTGCGCCCACGGGCGGCATGGAGGCCGCGGTGGAAGCCAGAAAGGCGGGCAAAATCCGCTACATCGGCTTCACCGGGCACAAAAATCCGGAAGTACACCTGAAAATGCTGCACACCGCCCTGGCCCACAATTTCACCTTCGATTCGGTGCAGATGCCGCTCAACGTGATGGACGCGCACTTTGAGAGCTTCGAAAAGAAGGTTCTGCCGGTGCTGGTGGAACACAAAATCGGAGTGCTGGGCATGAAGCCGATGGGCGATACCAACATTCTGGCCAGCAAGACCGTTACCCCGGTCGAATGTCTGCACTACTCCATGAACCTGCCCACTAGCGTGGTGATTACCGGTTGCGATTCCATGCCAATCCTGCAGCAGGCCCTCAACGCCGCCCGCAGTTTCCGCCCCATGAACCAGCAGCAAGTGGCCGCCATTCTGGGCAAAACCGCCGAGGCCGCGCGCAGCGGCCGCTACGAGCCTTATAAGACCACTCACGATTTTGACGGCACCTACCAGAACCCGCAATGGCTGGGGCCTAGCCAGAGCGGAGCCACCTACCCCCAGGCCTAAAGCGGAGCACGCAGGCCGCGATGAGTGGTTGCCGGCGAGAGTTGTGCACCCGCTTAGGCCGGCTGCTAAACTCACCTAATCGCCACTTTTTTTCACCGGCGCTCATCTTAATAAGGGTGGGTGATTGCGATATCGGCAGCATGGAATCAAAGCACGCCAAGCGGCTCCATCTGGTCAACTCAGCCATTGGATTCGTGCTTTGCGGCTTTTCCGCTTCTCTGCTCGCTATTTTGTTCTGGCACAGCCGTTTTCAAATCCTGGCGCCTATTCTTTTTATTTTCATAGTGATAGCCATTGCCATGCGTTTTGGCAGGGTGGTGGGTATTCTGGGGACCTTGTTTGGAGCGGCGCTGTTCGCAATCTGGCTGTACCCGCCATTGGGCGCCCTGAGCGTCAGCAGCCAGGAAGCCCGCGGCAGCCTCAATGCCCTGCTGCTCGGAGGCTTGGTGCTGTCCTACCTGCTCGGCGATGCCTGAGCGCTGGAAATACGTCGCAGGCGCCTCAGCAGCTAGTCCCGGAGCGGCTTAGCCTCGGCCGCGGCTCTTCGCTACCCATGTGCGAGCCGCACATCTACAATTGACCAACCGCGATGAAACTCCTGGCCCTTATAGCCGGCGGCGCCCTGGTAGCCGCCATTCTGCTGGACGCTTTTGAAACCATCGTGCTGCCGCGGCGTGTGACCCGCTCCTTCCGTTTCACCGCGCTCTTTTACCGCACCACCTGGCGGCCCTGGGCAAGGATGGCGCGGTTCATCGCCTCGCCACGGCGGCGGGAATCCTATCTCAGCTACTTCGGGCCGCTCTCCCTGATTGTGCTGCTCGGCTTGTGGGCATTTGCCTTGATCCTGGGATTTGCCCTGCTCCAGCTCGGCCTGGGCACTCACCTACGAGCCGCAACCGGTCCGACTGACTTTGGCGCGCTGCTCTACCTCAGCGGCAGCACCTTCTTCACTCTCGGATATGGCGACGTGGTGCCGCTCTCCCGGGCGGCGCGGGTACTAGCGGTGCTGGAATCGGGCGTGGGCTTCGGCTTTCTGGCCATGGTGATCGGCTACCTGCCGGTTATCTACAACGGGTTTTCCCGGCGCGAAGTGGAAATTTCGCTGCTGGACGCGCGCGCCGGTTCGCCGCCCACCCTGCAGGAATTCCTCTCACGCATGGCGGGAGCGCGCAACCAGCCTTTGCTCGACCGCTTTCTGCACGAGTGGGAGCACTGGGCAGCGGAGGTGCTGGAGAGCCATATTTCTTATCCCGTGCTGGCGCTGTTCCGTTCCCAGCACTTCAACCAGTCCTGGCTGGGAGCGCTGACCACCATTCTGGATGTAAGCGCGCTGACCATCGTGGGGATTGACGATGTCCCCAGCAATCAGGCGCGACTGACCTTCGCCATGGCCCGGCACGCGGCGGTGGACCTGGCCCAGGTGGTGGGAGCGCGTTATCGCGCGGACGCGCCTGACCGGCTGCCGCCTGAGGAGTTGGCGAATTTGCGCCGGGTACTGGCGGCAAGCGGCCTGCGTTTGCGTTCCGGTGAGGAAGCCGAGAACAAACTCCTGGCCTTGCGTCGCATGTATGAACCCTACGTGCAGGCCATGTCGTCGACCCTGCTTCTCAACCTTCCTGCCTGGACCAGCACCCTGAAAGTCAAAGATAACTGGCGCAGCAGTCCTTGGGACAAATTGATCTCAGAAAAGGATGGCTCCAAGCGGGCGACCGTGGAAGAACACTTCTGAGACCTGCTCTTAAACCATTTGCGTTTGCCACAAATCATGCAGGTGAATGATGCCCTGCAACTCGCCACGGGCATTCACCACCGGCAGCGACGTAATCTTCTTCTCTTCCATCATGGCCAGGGCGGTGGCGGCAAATTGTTCGGGGCTGATGACCTTGGGCTCGCGCGTCATGCAGTCAGCCGCGGTGAGGTCGAGCACTTCCTTGCCACGGCTCTCCAGCAGGCGGCGCAGATCGCCGTCACTGATCACACCCAGCAGGCGCTCGCCTTCCACCACCGTGGTAACGCCCAGTTTCTTGCGCGACATCTCGTAGATCACGTCCGGCATTTTGGTGGCGGGCGCGACCCGGGGAACGGCGTTGCCGGTGTGCATCAGGTTTTCCACCCGCGCCAGGCGCTTGCCCAGCTTGCCTCCGGGATGGAGGTTGGCGAAGTCCTCTTCCTTGAAGCCGCGCCGTTCGGCCAGAGCCATGGCCAGGGCATCGCCCAACGCCAGCATGGTGGTGGTGGAAGCGGTGGGCGCCAAGCCGAGAGAACAGGCTTCTTTGTCCACGGAGCAATCCAGGGCCACATCGCCGGCAGACGCCAGGGTGGAAAGCCTGGCCGTTAGGGGAGCCGCCGGAGTCCGTGGGGCACGCCGGCTTTGAGCGTCCTGGGGCGAGGGTGCCGCCGCCCGCAAATCGCTGTACATACGGTCGCAGGTCACCGCGATCAGGGGAATCTGCAGGCGCTTCATGGTGGCCAGAAGTTGCAGAATCTCTTCCGTCTCGCCGCTGGCGGAAAGGGCAAGCACGATGTCGCCGCGCACCAGCATGCCCAGATCTCCGTGCAGCGCTTCCGCGGGATGAAGGAACAGCGCAGGGGTGCCGGTGGAACTGAGCGTGGCGGCCACCTTGCGCGCCACCAGTCCGCTTTTACCCAAACCGGTCACCACCACGCGACCGGCGCAGAGGTAGAGCAAATCAACCGCGCGATGAAAGGCTTGGGCCATGGGACCGGCCAGGCGCTCGGCTAAGGCCAGCAGCGCCTCGGCCTCAATGCGCACCACGTTCTCGCCGATGGATTTGGCCCTGGCAGTGGATTTCATCGGAAGAAAGATGGTAGCAAACCCGGGCGGAATCAGCCATTCAAGCATTTGGACCCAACATTTGGACCCAACTCTGCCCCACCCCGATGTTTGCAAAGCGGGCCGTCTGAGGGCATACTGTCGCGCCAGCACACTATGAGCGTCCCCGAAATGACCGGCGCTGCGCCGTCGTTGACCGCACCCAGGGCTCGTCCGCCGGAAACATTTTTCAAAGCCCAGGAGCGCAACCGCCGCGCCACCTGGCGCATGTCCGCGCTGTGCGTGTTCGCCGCCTTCCTAATGGGCATTCCGTTGACCCTGGTGCTCTCCCCGTTTTTGTATGCGGTCACGATGGCTGCGGCTGAAGTGGTCAACCACTTCTCGCCACTTCCGCCGGAGTTCTGGCAGACCAGCAGCGATCTGGCCCGGTTGGCCGTCCGTGTGGCTGATGCCGTTATCAATCAGCGAGGCGTGGTCAGCCTCCAGGAACTGACCATCGCAGCGGTGCTGATATTCCTGCCGGGAATCGCACTGGCCCTGATGCTGTGGACGGGCATGATGCTGCTTTTCCGGCACGGGGGAGTAGGAGGCACGCTGGCCAGCCTGAACGCGCGTGAACCCAACCCGCAAGACCTGAAGGAGCTGCAACTGGCGGACACGGTGCAGGAAATGGCAATTGCCGCCGGCCTGCCCGCTCCCAAGGTGATGCTGATAGATTCCCCGGGCGCGAACGCCGCTGCCATCGGCACTTGCGCGGCGGATGCACATATTGTGTTGTGCCGGCGGCTGCTTGACGACCTAAACCGCGATCAACTACAGGCTCTGGTCGGGCACGTGGTTGCCTCGGTGGGCAATGGCGACCTGCGCATCGCCTTCACCGTGACCAGTGTTTTCGAAACCTGCGGCCTGATCGTAACTCTCATCAACGCGCCCTTCGGCAGGCAGTCGCGCTCCACCCTATGGCGCATTATTCGTTACAGTTTGCGGCGTGGAACCGGCGCTACCGAGGCCGCCGACGCTGAGCAGGTGGCGGAACTGCTGGCAGACACCCTGGACATGAATTCCAGCGATATTGACCGCTTCTTCAACAGCAGCAATCCCGGATTGATTCGCAAGGCTTTGCGCCTGATACTCTTCCCGTTCCTGTTCACCAACATCGCGGTGGAGCTGACGCTGTGGTTTTTCCTGAACCTGCTCCTGGGCCCATGCATGGCGCTGCTGTGGAGGACGCGGCGCTATCTGGCCGATGCCGGCGCGGTCGAACTCACCCGCAACCCGGATGCGCTGGAGAGCGCCCTGCAGAGCTTGAGCGACGACAGCACCACCGTAGCCGGGGGGAGCTGGGCTTCGCACCTGTTTGTGGTGAATCCCGGCGGCGACGGCAGCTTGCGGGGGGACTCGGCCTCAGCGGAGCAACGGAGCAAGTTCCTGCAGGCCTGGCAAACCGCAGCGAGCGCCGGCGGCGCTGCCGCCCCCGTTAACCCGACCCCCTCCCTTCCCGGTACGGCTGCGGAATTTGCCCGCGTCCGGCAGGAGATGATGTCAACGGCTATGGCCGCGGCGACGGGCAATGCGGATGCAACCGCGCGCCTGCAGGTTTTTGCTCAAGCGATGGGCGTGGATCCGGCCCTCGTACACGAACTGCCCAATATCAACGACCTGATGCTGGCGCAACGCGGGGACCGCGCCGCCCTGGCGCGAGTCCGCATGCAGCGGCAAAGCCGGCAGCGTCAGCAAGGCGGGACGCAGCGCGGACAGACCGGGCTGCAGACGGTCAGCTTTATCTCCTTTCATCCCCCCCTTGTCAAACGCGCCAAGCGCCTGCAAAGGATGGGCGCGCACTTGATTGATTCTTCCGGCAAACACGGCGGCTTGGGCGGCAAAATTGTGCTCGCCATCCTCTATCTCATTCTTGGCCCCCTGCTGCTCACCTGCGGCGTCCTCATGTTGTTTGTGATCGCCATGATGATCGGATTGAATCTGCTGTGCCTGGGGCTCTGGCTGGCGCTGATTCACTGGCTGTTCGCCGTGGACTGGGCGAGCGTAATTGCAGGTTTTACGGAATTTGTGCAAGCCGTGGCCGCGGCCCTCAGCCGGAACAGGTAAACATCGGCCCAACACTGTAAGCAGAGGCGAGGCTGGAAGATGGATTTATTCCCCGTGCTGATTGCGATGGCCGTTGTGGCGGTTCTGGGGTTGTGGTTTGTGCTGCGCGCCTACAACCGATTGGTGGGCATGCGCAACAACGTGCGCAAGGCCTGGTCCGACGTGGATGTCCAGCTTACCTTCCGCCACGATTTGGTTCCCAACCTGGTGGAATCGGTCAAAGGCTACATGAGCCACGAGCGCCAAACTCTGGAAGCGGTAGCCCAGGCGCGCAGCGCGGCCATGACGGCCGCTGCCGACCTTGCCACCCGGGCCGCGGCGGAGATGGCGCTGGGCAGCGCCGTGGGCAATCTGTTTCTCACCGCCGAGCGTTATCCCGACCTGAAGGCCTCGCAGAATTTCCTATTGCTCCAGGAGCAGCTGACCACCACAGAGAACCGCATCGCGTTTGCTCGCCAGCACTATAACGAGACGGTGCGGCAGTTCAACACTTTGATCGCGGAATTCCCCTGGAACCTGATCGGCTACACACCGGAGAAGCTGTTCGCGGCCGGGCCGCAGGACCGGTCCGCCGTACAGGTGGCGAGCTAGCTGCGGCACTTACTGAGAGGGTGCTCGCCGCTGCCCACCCAGCGCCAGTGCGCAAGTTTTTGCACCTTTCTGCTGCAAAGCCTGCCAACACCCGAATATAGCCAATTGCAGCAATAACTTACGGAAGAACCACTGGCAAGGTGCGTGCATTTAGATCTGTTGAGGCAGCTTGGCACGGCAGTTATCTATGAATCCGATTGACCTGCACATATCGCATTTTTTCAGCATTGTTGCCACCCAGCACCACACCGTAACCTCGGTATTGGCCCCGCTGGCCAACAGCTACTTTTTCCGGGGGCAGATTGTGATGCTGATGCTGTGGTGGGTTTGGTTCTACCCCGGCCCGGAAAGAGTCACCCGCCGGCAAGTGCTGGCCTCGGCGTTGCTGGCCTGCGTAATCGCGCTGGCGATCGGAAGGGCCATGGTGTCCACTCTTCCACTGCGCCTGCGGCCAAGCGAGAATCCCGTTTTCCACTTCCCCGTTCCTCCTCTTTCTGCTCCGCATCACCCCGAAAGCTCTTTTCCCAGCGACCACGCCATTCTGTTCGTGGGTCTGGCCACCGGGCTCTTCCTGGCCTCCCGGCGCGTGGGCAGCCTGGCTCTGGCCTACATTGTGCCTGCTATTCTCTTCCCGCGGCTGTGGCTGGGGTTTCATTTTTTCAGTGACTTGCTGGCCGGAGCCCTCATCGGAGCGGGCATGGTTTTGCTCTTCTACCAGTCCAGGATTCGCTCCGTCGTTGCCCGGCCATTCCTCTCGCTGCTCCATGCCAAGCCCCACATCTTCTACGCGGGCCTGTTCTTTTTCAGCTACCAGGTTGCGGAAATGTTCGATCCCATGCGCGCCTTCCTGTCGTATATGCACGTCCACGCGGCTCTCTTCATTGTCGCGATAGGACGCTAGCCATGGTTACCGCAACTGAATACGCAGCCCGGTAACCGAGGCGGGTGGGAAGGTGAAACTTCCTGCTTCTTTTAACTCGCGCGCCTGGGGAACCACGGCTTGAGGTTGGTCGAAGGTGTTGTGGGCATGGATGTCGGGGGCGGTGAGCACCGTTGCCGTGGCGGAAACGGCCTTGGCTCCGCGAATCACGATCTCGGTTTCCCGCGGCTCGTTCACCGCAGGGTTCACCACGGTGAGAAACAATTCCTTGCCCTTCAGCGAAGCCGACCCTTGCAGCCCCCAGAACGATGCCGGCTGGCCATCGCGCTGGTAGTTCACCCGCGGCGCCGAGAAAATTGCCCGTAGCGCCTGCCCTCCCTGGTGGGCGGCGTACATTCCAAACACGTGCCCGACTGGGGTGACCACAAACTTCTCTTCATGCGCCAGGTATAAGCTGTTCAGGCAATTGATGAGCTGCGCGCACGCTGCCATGGCAATTTTTTCCGGGTGGCGGTTGAAAGTGTCCAGGGTCATGCCGCTGAACACCGCGTCGCGCAGCGTGGGCATCTGCTCCAGAATGTCGCCCGGGGTAATCTCCGAACCCGGTTTGTACCACGGCCCCCACTCATCCACCACAAGTTTCACGTGGTGCTCTTGGTCAACTTCACCCATGGCCTGCCAGTGCCCCTGGATCAGCGGCTCCATCTCATCGCCCTGGCGAAGCAATTCGTACCAGTCAACGGGAGCGAAATTGAGCGCGTCGCCTTTGCCCTGGTTCCAGTCCTGGGTGCGCCCGCGGCTCAGGTTCCAGGAGTAATAATGCAGCGCCAGGCCGTAGATTCGCCGGAACTGCGACGGCCCCTTGCGCGCAATCTCCTCGAATAAGCCGCGCGTCCAGTCCCAGTCATCACCGTTGGGGCCGGAAGCAATGAACGACAATTCCTGGCCATATTCCGGCGCCCAGGTGGTAAAGCGGCGAAACTCCTCCCCGTACTCCTGGGGAGTAAAATTTCCGCCGCATCCCCAGGACTCATTGCCCACACCCCAGAAGCGCACGCCAAAGGGCTGGGGATACCCAGCCCCGGCCCGCAGGTCGGCGAGAGTTGTGCTCCCTTGAGGCGAGTTACAGTACTCCACCCAACGGTAGAACTGCTCCGCTGAAAGACTGCGCACATTGGCAGCCAGGTAGGGCTGGCTGCCGATCAGCTTGCAAAAATGCGCAAATTCGTTGGTGCCGAATTCGTTGGGCTCATATTTATGGCTGGCGGGAGATTGGGGGTTTTCATCATTGGCCCAGAAATTCGTTCTCCGCGGCCGCTTGTCAACCGGACCAACTCCGTCGCGCCAGTCATAGCTGTCGGCAAAACAGCCGCCGGGATAGCGCACTACCGGGGCGTGGATTTTGCGCATCTGCTCCACCAGCGCTCGCCGGATTCCATCTATGTTGGGCACTTTGGAATTTCTGCCCACCCATACGCCGTCGTAAATCACGCCGCCAAGATGTTCCGTGAAGTGGCCATAGATATACGGAGAAATGGTCCCCAGGGGTTCGGCGGGCAGAACTTCAATGCGCGAATCGGGGACGGCGGCCGCCCAAGACGGGGTCAGGCCCGCCTGCTGGGATAGCGTCAGGGCGCCCGCTCCCAGCAGAGTGTTGCGAAGAAATTCCCGGCGTTGCATGGAATATCCTCTTTTCGGTCGAAAGGGCTCGGCGATCGCGATTGCTTTGCCGCCGGCCAATATACTCCAGCCGGTTCGACTTCTTACTCCATCTGCGACAGGCTATACAGCACGCTGGCATGAGGGCGAAGCTCCACTTGCAGCCCCTTCAGCCTGCCCAGCGGCTTGTGCCGCCACAAATCCCGGACTTCAGCGCTCGACCCTGGCAGTGTTACTTGCTTCCATTGCAGATGAAGTTCCTGAGGCCGGTCGCCGAGATTGAATATCGCCAGGTAATAATCCTTTTCCGAAGATGATTTTGCCAGCCAGGCGCGAAGGTTTCCGTGTTCGAGAACTTGCCGGTTGGCGCTGCTGTGCTGGTCCACTTCCAGCACCTCGCGGTTGGTGATCAGGGCGGTGGTGGAAGCGTCGTTGCTGGACAGGTCGCCGCCAAAAATCAAGGGCGAGCGGAAAATGCACCATAAGGTCATCAGAGTCCGCTGCTCGTCGGCGGTTAATCTGCTGGCCGAGCCGCCGCCTTCTTTGGAGGTTACGCGCAGCCTCCCCAGCGGCAGCATGTCCGCGTCCGGCCAGGTCCCATTCTTGCCGACGTACGGTGCCCAGTCGCGGGTGCGGTCGAATTGCTGCTTCAGCAACTTCCAGTCATCCCAGAAGTCGTCAGAAATTCGCCACATTTGCGCATAGGTCTCCAGAAAACGGGCTTGAGAAATGGGGGCCGGCCCCGGTGAAATGCTAAGCACAATGGCGCGTCCTGATTTGCCAATGGCACGGCTCAAGGCTTGAATCTCCGCCGGCTGGAAGCGGTGGCTACCCATGTCGTCCGCTTTGACGAAGTCAACTCCCCAGGAGGCGTAGAGGCGAACTATCGAATCGTAATAGGCCTGCGCTCCCGGTTTGCTCATATCCACACCCCACATATCGGGGTTCCAGCGGCAGAAATTGCGGCGATCGGCAACGTCGGCGGCATGATACGGCGTTCCTTCGATGGGCAGGTTCTCAGCTACCGCCTGTCGCGGTATCCCGCGCATAATGTGAATCCCAAACTTCAGTCCTTTGTTGTGGATGTAGTCGGCCAGCGGTTTGAAGCCGTGCCCATTCGCCGCCGAAGGAAAGCGGTTCACCGCCGGCAGCAGCCTGCCGTAGCTGTCCATGCTCAGGAGCGCTCCCGGCCGGTATTCGTGCCCCTGCGCGTTCGGCTCATACCACTGGATATCAACTACAACGTATCGCCAGCCGTAGCGCGCCAGCTTTTGCGCCATAACGTTGGCGTTGGCTTTGACCTGCTGTTCATTCACCGTGGTTCCATAGGCATCCCAGCTGTTCCAGCCCATCGGAGGCTCAGGCGCCAAGCGGCTCTCCGCGGAACAGGAGAAGCTGAAGCAGAACACCGCGAGAACCATCCAGGCCGCCAGCCGCACCGGCGAAGTTCGCCCGAACAGGAATTCTCTTTCAGCTGTCATAGGAGTGGGACGGTGGTGAGACGGTCCTCAGCAATGGCACGGAAGTGAAAGTGCGGATTATGCGATGAAAGCCAAACTAACGCAATGCCCGCCGCCTGAATCCGAACTGGCCATTAAACGGAGTATCGCAGGCCAGGCCGAAAGGCGTCCAAACATGCCACGCGGGTGAAGTTCACTTCGCTGTCGTCACAGGCCAGGCGCCTTTTCGCGACTGATGCTACAGACCCCATTCACCGGCTGATCCGGCAGAGCAGGGGGGGTGGCCAAGTGGGCTTGGGAAAAGTCGAACAGTTCGGTCATGTCATCGGCGGCAGCATCTCGCGCTGTGAGCGCCGGCAATGAAAAACGCGTCTCAATAAACTTCAGAATTGACGTGTGGTCGCGGATGAGATGGGAAACATAGTGGGGTCGCGCCCAGGGTGAAATCATGATGAAGGGTACGCGCTGACCTGACTCGGTGAAATCACCGGGCTCATCGCCACGCTTAAGCATCGGCGGAATATCGTCGGGCGCAGGCAAGGCTGCGGGCGGAACGTGGTCATACAAGCCATCGCCTTCGTCGAAGGTGAAGATGAAAGCCGAGGAACCCCAGGAGGGACTCTGCATCAAGGCATCCAGAATTTTCTTTGTATTAGCTGCACCTTTTTGAATGTTATTGGGAGGATGCTCATCCAGGCCGGTCGCGCCGGCGCGCTCAATGAAGATCACCTGCGGTAACGTGTCCGGGTGCTGCACGTCGGTGTACCAGTTGGAGATCTTGGAGACGTGATCCTTGTTCCGGGCGTAAGTGGCCCACTGGGAAAGATAAAGCGTGCCGTCCTGCACATAGTAACGCCAGGAGATGTTGGCCTGGTCGAGCGCATCAAAAATGGTTTTCTGGGCCCAGCCGCCCGGAGGGGCGGTGTCGTCAATGATATGTCCAAAGGAGGTGCCGGCAAACAGGTACATGCGGTTAGGAACAGTGAGCGTTAGCACGGAAGCGAAGTAACGGTCGCTGGTTGCGAACTGGGTGGCGAGCTCGTAATAGTAAGGCAAGTCGGTCCAATCGTAATAGCCCATGGCCCGCGTGCCCTGGGGATCATAGCTGGAGACCGACCAGGTGGCGATGACCTTAACGAAATCGTCCATCTTGCCTCCGTCTATTGAAAGGTGGGCAGCATTCCAGATGGTGCGGGCATTTTCCACGCACACGCTCTGCTGGTGGAAAGGTTTCACGAGATCGCCGTTTGGGTCAGCTAGTGCCACATCAAGCGGCAGGCCATCAAAGCTGTCGTCAAGACCGTGCTCGCGCCGGTATTCATCCAGACGGCCGAAATAGGTGTCGAAGGAATGGTTCTCCTGCATGAAAACGACGATGTGCTGAATGCTGTTCAAGCTGCCGCTCTGTGGCTCGGTTTGTGGCGGCGTCGGAGTAGGAGTAGGAGGACCGCCACCCGAAGCGCCGGTGGGCCCGGACTGGGATGTACCACCAGAACAGCCGACAAGCAGAAGTATTGCAGAAAGAACAACAAGACAAAGCGAACAACTGTGGTTAGCCGCGGGAGATCGAGTCACAGCGCCTCCACCCTTGAGCTCACACAGCTGGTTGGACGACAACAGCTCGGGCCAGAGTTGCCTGATAGATGGAAGCAGTTCAATGATGTTGCGCTAGTTCTCGTGGAATTGGTGTCGGCCGCGGCCGTGGAGAAGGAATGGACGCGCTCACTGGGCATCTTGCAATCATTTTTTGAGTCTGCCCCGCCGGCTGGCGCCGCAGTTGGGCCTGTGCTCGGCGCCGGCGGAATGCGAGCAGAAACTAAACCACCCGCGGGCCTGTTCTCGCCAATCGCACGCTGTGCTCAACAACGGCTGCCCCGGTGGACCTATATAATTGGCGGCCACTTCGATGAGGATCTGGCCTATGCGGGTTCATCACTGTCTGTTTGCTCTCGCTCTCGCTATCCCGGTCATCGGCGCTCCAGTCGGTTTGACTGCAGCCGATCGGTTATCCACGAAGATCATCATGCTAGGTACCGGCACGCCTCGGCCGAATCCGGATCGTTCAGGACCGGCGACGGCGATCGTTGTAGGCGACCGTGCCTACCTGATCGATTTCGGTCCGGGAGTTGTTCGACGCGCGGCAGCAGCTGCAGCAAAGGGATATCCGGCGGTTGAGCCGACAAAAATCAAAGTCGCGTTCCTCACCCACCTGCATTCCGATCACACGGCCGGTTATCCAGACTTGATGCTCACGCCCTGGATATTTGGCCGAAACGAATTGGACGTGTACGGTCCCGAAGGGACCGAGGAAATGACCGAACATCTCCGGGCGGCTTATCGCCGCGACATCGAAAACCGTACCCAGGGGATGGAGCACGCGTCACCGCTCGTCGTCCGCGCTCATGATGTAAGGCCAGGCATTGTGTACAAAGACGACCGCGTGACAGTGAAGGCGTTTCCCGTTGCGCACGGAGAGTGGCCGCAGGCATTCGGGTATCGTTTTGAAACGCCCGATCGCATCATCGTTATCTCTGGCGACACCAGTCCCAGCAAGGAACTGATCGCCAATTGCCAACCGTGTGATGTTCTTATTCACGAGGTGCAGTCGACGACATACAACGTGGAAACCATACCCGATTGGCCGGCTTACCGCGCCCGTTATCACACGACCACGGATCAACTCGCCGACATTGCCAACCGCACCAAGCCAGGTCTGCTGATCGTTTACCATAACGCCGCAAACGAACGGGGACTGCAGGAGATATTGCGACAGATCCAGCGGACCTATCACGGACGGGTCGTTATCGGCCATGATCTAGACGTGTTCTGAAAGATGTCAGTGCGTTAGTCCAGGGCCACCGACCTAGCAGGGGCGCGTCCGAGGCCATCCTGAGCACGAATTCTGGCCATTTTCCTGCCAACATTGACGGTCGCCGCGGTCACCCGGCCGCAAGAATTGTAGAACACGGGCCCACATGCCCGCGGCGTTACGCCGGCCGGACGCGGGTTGGTCGGCTCCTGGCATTCCGGTCACCAACCTGGTCATTCGGAGCCGGCATTTGGCGGTTGATGAGTCCGCTTTATTTCCCTAGTTCGATGTACAGTTGCTTCGTCTGAAAATTCATCGTAAGCCTTTTGATTCCAAGCGATGTGGGACCAACCATGCCATCAAAGTCGCGCAGCGCCTCCTCCGGTACTGGTCGCAAAAAAGCGTCCTTGACTCGCAAGGCATTGTCTCCTAGCTTCACTTGCTTGATCTGGATTGGAATCAATTCCCATGAGCCGGCACTGCTTGCATTCGATCTTGACGTTTTGATCGGGATGCCTAACGCCTTTACACGGCGATCCAGCAAGGTTAGATTTCCTGCGCCTGTATCGAGTAGCAGATGGGCTTGCTTACCTTCAATCACCACAGGAACTAGTACATAAGGTGAAGGGCTAGCTCGGAATTCCATCGCAACTACCATCCCGGACGTGGTTGGCGTCGCAAACGAAATGACCTTCCGGTCATAGTCAATCGTGAAGCTGGTTCTTGAAAGTGCATCCAAGCCGATAATTGCGTCCAGGCGGGTGCCTAACTCCTGCTCCACCGGCTGCATATCGATTGCAAAAACGGTTAAATTGTCTGTTTTCACGGGACCAATCTGCAGAACTGGGAGTGTCACGAGACCTATCTTGGTCTTAGATCCCCAGATGCCAACCTCGGCCTCAGTTCCTTTTAGCGCAAGCCTTTGTGCCAGGCTTCGACTTACCAGGGTGGGCACTGTGCCAGTATCAATGAGGAAGTTCAAATTATCCGCTGTTCCGATCGAACCCGAAGCGAAGATCAGATATCCGCGCTCCAGACGGATCCGTATCTCTTGGGCTTGGAGATCTTTGTTCGGGATACTGTGGTCCCTGGCTTCGGCGCTCAACGTACACGCCCAACCCAAAACTAACGGCAAAGCAAGCGCCCCAATTCGAACTGCAAACCTTCCAGACATGGCCATCCTCCATGGCTGGCAGGCTTGGGCTTGGGCGCGGGTACCTCAATGATTTGCCGATTACGAGTGAATGAAATGAAGGTGACGGCACCATAGCCACCCTGTGTGCGTGGCCCTCCATGGAATGCCCCCAGGTGCGTAAGTAGTTGGATATTAAGTACTTCGCGAAGTAATGAGCACGCGCAAAACGGTGGTACACTCAACCCTCCAATGGACCGGGTAGAAAGATTTCGCAAGATGCGCTTCGGGCGTTTCGAAGTGGACCCAACCAGCGGAGAGTTATCCAGGGATGGCAGGAAGATCGGGGTTCAACAACAACCCTTTCAAGTATTGCTCACCTTATTGTTGCGCCCGGGCGAAGTGGTCACCCGGGAAGAACTACGCCAGCAACTCTGGGCCGATGATACTTACGTTGATTTCGAGCACGGATTGAACGCGGCCATCAAGAGACTGAGGGACGCTCTGGGCGATTCAGCGGACAACCCCCAATTTGTCGAAACGCTGCCCCGGCGCGGTTACCGGTTCATCGCGCCGGTAACGGGCTCCTCAGAGGCCGGAGCATCGGCAAGTCGCGGAATTCCGTTGAGTAAGCGATTGATATGGGCAGCAGTCATCGGCGTGCTAGTACTCGCAGGTACGGGAGCATCGTACCGGTGGATTTCCCCTCGGAATCGCTCTGAAAGACTGAACAGATCTACCAGTAGCAGCTCGGACGTACGCGTCGGCTCACGAGCGGAGAGTGCATCTAACAACATTTCGGGCAGAGCACCGGGCATTCCTCCTGGCACCTACACGGACTCCTGCAAACAACAGGTCGTGCAAGGCACCATCCTGACCGCCGTCTGTCAGAAGGAGAACGGCCGCTGGCAAACCACCACGTTGCAGGACTTCAGCCAGTGCGTAGGTGACATTTGGAACGTTGACGGTTACCTGAACTGCGATATTGAAGACACTCCAATTGATCCTCATGACCCTGATTTGGATCAAAAACGATTCTTTACGCACCTGAACCGGGCCGAGGTCTACGAACAGAGGGGTAACTATGAAAGAGCTATTGATGAATACAAGGCAGCATTGAGAGTCTCCAATTCAGTACAGGCCAGTTGTGGCCGACTTTGGCTGGCGCACGCCTACGCGGCTGCTGGCCAGCGTGCCGCCGCGGAAAAGATCGTGAAGCAAGCGACTCGGTCTACTAAACCGAATTCACCTGCGTATTGCGTAGCTCAGGCATTTGCCGCGATCGATATTACCGAGTCCCTCCGTTGGCTTGAGCGAGCAAACCAGGAGAGAGACCCACGTATTCCCTTTCTGGCCACCGACTGGCGACTCTTTTCGCTACGATCAACTCCAAGGTTTCAAGAACTTGCCCGTGCCGCTCCCCCGACTCATTAGCCGCCACTTTTTCATTGACTTGTCTTAGCCCCCACAGTATTCTCCGCCGCATTCGTCGGGGGGAAGGCAACCCTGTTCCCGGCCACTCTTAATTCCCCGAACGAGATCGGCTCCTCTCAAAGTTAGCCTTTTTACGCTAAGTCGCGCATGAAATCGGTTGCAAGTAAAGTCGCTTGGAGAGCCCTGCCTCTCATTTTGCCGCTGTTTTTTGCCATGCCGGGCTCAGCGCAGGCGGTCTACGGAAGCATTTTCGGATCGATAACTGATCCCGGAGGCGTGTTCCTCCCTCGGGCCAAAGTCGTGGCAGTCTCCGTGGAGCGTGATGTTCGTTCAGAGACGACCAGCAATGAAACCGGCAATTACGAACTGCCGCATCTGCTGCCTGGCCAGTACAACATCAGGGCTGAGGCTCCGGGCCTGACATGGGAAGTCACGGCGGTGCCGGTTCATGTAGATCAAGCAACACGGGTGGACCTTCGCCTGCGTCTGAGAGAAGTAACCGAAAACATCACAGTCTCGGCGCAGGACGTTCCCTTGCTCAAGACGGATCGCGCTGATGTGGCAGTGACCTTCAACAAGCGGGACATCTTGGATGTGCCGCTACGTTTGAAGAGGAACTTCACGGCGTTGGAACTCTTAGCGCCTGGCACTTCGATTCTTGGCTTTCAACATGCTTCCAGCGAAAACCCACAAGGAGGCATCCAGATCGGCGTCAACGGGCAGAACTGGAGCCAGACCAACTACCAACTGGACGGCACTGATAACCGCGACCCGATTCTCGGAATCATTGTCATCAATCCCAATCCGGAAGCCGTGACAGAGATGAAGATGACTTCGCAGAATTTCGATGCCGAGTTTGGCGGACTGGCTGGCGTGGTTTCCACCCAGACCCAATCTGGCACGAACAAATTTCACGGCAGCCTCTCTCCCAGCCACGCCGGCGGAGGAGGAGGAACGGTTTTCGTTCGGGCTCCCGGTGTACACCTTGCCTCCGACAACCTGTGGTCGCTGGCGGGGTCATTTGGCGGACCGTTGATTAAGAACCGCTTGTTTTTCTTTACTGATTACGCCGGCGACCGGATGAGCCGAGGGGCATCCGGAACCTTCAACGTTCCCACCGCGCTGGTTCGCGAGACTTGTCTGGACCCTGCCCGCCCGTTTTGCGACATGAGCGAGTATCCGCGGCAGATCTATGATCCCAAGACAGGCAACACAGTGGCGTTCGTCAACAACCAGATCCCCGCAGCTCGCGTATCGCCTCAGGCCGTGGCCTTGCTCAAATTACTGCCGGCGCCGAATGTGCCCACCGCGAGCTTCAGCCAGAATTACGTCGCAACCGGCCGCGATCGCTTCAATAGCGATCGCTTCGACGTCCGCATTGACCATATCGCCAACCAAAAATTGCAGGAGTTCGGCCGCTACAGCTTCGCCGATTTCCGGAGGCGTGGCGCGCCCGCTTTCGGAGATCTGGCCGGCGGTACAGGCATGTTCGATGGATTTCCCGGCCGGTCACTGGCCCGCAACCAGAGCATCGCTGCCGGGTTGAATTACGCGATACGTGACAACCTCCTCGCCGATATGCGTTTTGGTTTCTTCCGTTATCACGTCAACGTGTTTCCCACCGGCTACGGACACATGCTCGCCGCTGCCGCTGGAATTCCGAACATAAACTTTGACAATATCACTTCGGGTCTGCCTAATCTGGCCATTGACGGACAGGATGGCGATGACCTGACCTTCGGGACGGTGTGCAATTGCCCGTTGTTTGAGACTGAACAGCAGTTCCAGTGGGTGACCAATCTGACCCGGACGTACCGCAACCACACCTTCAGATGGGGGGTGGATACACGTTATGCGCAGAACCTCCGTGTCCCCAGTGATTTTGGTCGTGCCGGGAGCATGGGTTTTGCCTCCTCCTTGACGCAAGCGGCCGATTTCACCTCCGCCGGTCTGGGCTTGGCTACATTTCTTCTGGGCCATGTGACAGGTTACGGCCGGAACGTGAGTACTTCCCTGGATGCTGGCGAGCGGCAGAAGCGACTATTTTTGTACGGTCAGGATAGCTGGCGCGTCACTCCCAAGCTGACTCTCAACTACGGATTACGGTGGGAAATTTATTTTCCCCAATACGTCACCGGCAAAGGAAAGGGAGGCTGGTTGGATGTAAGTACAGGGGAAGTAAGCGTGGCCGGTTACGGCCATATCAATATGCAAGGCAATGTGGCTCCCGATTTGACCAATATTGCTCCCCGAGTAGGCATAGCGTACGCCGTAAATCACAAAACGGTGGTTCGCATCGGTTACGGCCGCAGCATGGATATGGGGGTATTCGGCACTAGCTTTGGCCACACCGTGACACAAAACCTGCCTGTGCTGGCAACTCAGGTGCTCTCGCCGCCGAGCAACATGAATGCAGTATTCTCGTTGCAGGATGGCCCTCCGCCCGCAAAGTTCGTTATCGTTCCGCTATCGGGACGTTTCAGGCTTCCCGATCAGGTGGATGCTCTCGCCTTGCCGAACAAAGTCCGTTTTCCCACGGTTGACGCCTGGAATGTTGCTGTCCAACGGGCACTCACTCCGACCTTATCGGTGGAAGCCGATTACATTGGAAACAAAGGCACGCATGTGTTTCCGGGAGATGGTCCCATTTACGATTTAAATCAGCCCAGCATCCAGGGATTCGGCACTCTGAACTTGTATCAGCGACGGCCCCTGTATCGGAGATTTGGCTGGACACAGGAGATCCGATATTTGGGGAGCGATGCCTCCAATCATTACAATGCGTTGCAAGTAAAGGCGGAGAAGCGTTTCGGCAACGGCTACCAGTTTCTCTCCCACTACACCTGGTCGAAGGCGCTGGGATACGACGGCGATTATTACGACATAGACCCGCGCGTGAATTTCGGTCCCTCGAACAGTGACCGCAAACACGTCTTTGTGCTGGAGAATGTGATTGACCTGCCCGTTGGGCGAAAGCGACGATTTTTGAGCAGCATTCCCCGTTGGCAAGACTGGATCGTGGGTGGATGGACTCTGGCCGGGGCGACCACGATCGAGAGCGGGCTACCTTTTACTCCCAGCTACCTGAGCTGTGCAGCCGATATTGACACTGGTCCATGCCGCCCCAACTTGGTCGGCAAAGTAAGCGCCACAGGCAATCGCGATCAATACTTCACGACGACGGGCGGTATCGCCTTGGCGCCGTTTGGCACACCAGGCGATACTGTCGGACCTTGGCAAAGGCCCGCTCCCGGAACCTTTGGCAGCGCGGGCCGTAATTCCTTGTACGGACCTGGATATGCCAACACAGATCTGGACGTCAAGAAGAGCTTTGTCTTGAAAGGCGAGGCCACCCTGGAGCTTCGCTTATGGCTTGGCAATGTATTTCACAAGCTCAACTTAGACAACCCTGTGAGCTGCGTAGATTGTCTCGATGGCGGAAAAATTCTTTCCGGCAACGCGGACCGGCACTTTGGGTATGATCTAAGATTCCAATTTTAATGGTCCGAGCACCTGCGGGCTGTAACGTTCCAGAGCACGTTACCAGGCTCCGCGTATTCGGTCTGCCCAAGCAGATTGCTGAGTTCGCGTCCTATGTGCAGGAGCCGGCAAGCCGGTGCGCTGCTAATAGCGGAAAGCACAGTAAACATCCGAGGCTTCACCCAATCCAGGAGACTACTCCTTCATGCGGTACTGATTAGGACTTCGATGCGCGCGAGACCTCAGGCTCTACTGCTCTTCGAACAATGTAGTCACGAACTACTGTGAGCAACAGCACAACCCTCAGCAGTCAGCAAGAGTAGTGTGGGATTGATCTGCTGATGGGAGAGGTGTTGCATGAATTGTCGTGGAGTACTCGTCACATCCAGTGTATGCCTTATTTTGCTTTGTGCCGGGTGTAGCAGCAAGCGCGAACAAGCGGCACAAGCAGACGAAACTCAACAGCAAACCGCACAGCCTGAGCAGCCGGCGCAGGCACAGCAGCCAGTCCCGCCGGAACAGATCCCGCCCCAGACCACTCCAACACGCAAGAAAGCCCGCGTGCAGCCTGCCGCACGGCGAGCAACCGAGACACAAATTGCGTCCGCAATGGCCGCCGTAGTCGTTCCCGCAGGTACGAGCTTGACCGTGCGTTTGTCCCAGGAGCTGAGTTCAAAGCAGAGCAGTGTAGGCGATGTATTTTCTGCGACCGTGGCGCAGCCTATACAGGTGAGCGGTCAGACGGTGATCCCCACCGGTACCAGCGTGACCGGCAAGGTCACGGAAGCCGCGCCGCTGGGACGATTTAAAGGTGGAGCTGTACTAAAGCTTGTTCTCCAATCGGTCACCCTCAATGGAAACGAACGCCCCATCCAGACTTCCAGCTTCAGCCAGGAAGCTAAGGGCAAAGGCAAGCGTACGGCCACAATGATTGGCGGCGGAGCGGGTGTCGGCGCCCTGATCGGCGGACTCGCGGGAGGCGGAAAGGGAGCAGCCATCGGCGCGCTAGCCGGCGCTGGCGCGGGCACGGCCGGATCGGCGCTCACCGGCAATAAGGATATCGTATTGCCCGCTGAATCGGTGATCGCGTTCGAGCTGCAACAAGCAATTGAGATTCAGCCGTAGCTCATCTTCAATCAGATGCGCCCAAGAGCATTCATAAGCGGGCGAAATGGAGGAGCCAGTGAAAGGATTCAAGCAGTTTTTACTCAGAGGCAACGTCATAGACATGGCAGTGGGAATCGTAATTGGGGCTGCTTTCGCCACGGTTGTAAGCGCGTTAGTTAAGGATCTTCTGACGCCCCTAATTGCTGCCATATTCCAGCAGCCAGATTTTTCGGCGCTCAGCTTCACTGTAAACAGCAGCCGATTCTTGTACGGCGAATTCATCAATGCGCTGTTGGCATTCTTGATCGTGGCAGCGGCCGTCTATTTCTTCGTGGTCCTTCCCATGAACGCATTGGTGGCGCGCATGAGGAAGGAGCCAGCGCCGGTGGACCCGACCACACGCAAGTGCCCAGAGTGTCTGAGTGAGATTCCCATCCAGGCACACCGGTGCGCGTTCTGCACGGCTCCGGTTGGAGCAGCCGCGTCAAAAGCGGCGTGAAACACTTGCCCAGTACATGGAGAGTCGTGATAACGGCCACCGTCGAACCAGTGTCTCGCCCCGCTCCGACGCACCGATGGGCGAAATCTCGCAGGTCTCGAAGATTGACGACATGCTCGCTCGCTTGGAAAGCAAGGCCATTGAAACGCGAGGCGACGCAGCGGTGCTGGAATAAAAGCGGCGCAACCGAATGATGTCCGCGTGAACTTGCTGTGCTGAACGCACCGACACGAACTCGTCCTTCATCTTGCGAATGGCGTGCCGCTCGCTGAGATCAGCCGAGATCATCAGGTATCCGGCCAGATCATTGCCCCCACCGCGTAGTGCTGTCACCGCGAGCAACACTGGGAACCGCGTGCCATCTTTTCGAACATAGGTACACTCGAATTCGTCCGCCACGCCATATTTCGCTTTTGTGATTAGGGCCTGATAGCCGCCCGCTACGGGCATACCCATCGCCCGGGTCAACTGGTCGCTCCGAGACTGCAACTCGCGAGCATCGTGTACGATCGTGACGTTGCGTCCCGCTAATTCTGCGCCCGTGTACCGGAGCCACTTTTCCGCTGCCGCGTTGGCCATCAGGATCAATCCGGCGGCGTCGGTGCAGCGAGCAGCAGCGCGATACCCAGCAGGCAGGTTAGCTTCGGCATGATCTTGCGGACGCCCCAAACCGTTCCCGGCAGTTTCAGGAACTGGAACCGATTATCCAGGCTCGGCTGGAGGTGATGAAGGAACTTGTAGACGCGCGGCAAAAGGGGGGGAAGCTGCCGTTCGCGTAGCAAGGGCAGCGGGTAAGGTCCTCAATCAGCTTGTGGGCCCGTGCGAGCCGCTGATTAGCAGCAATGAGCTCTTTGGCGTTGCGGTAGGACAGCCAGCTCACGGCAGCCAGCGCCGCAAGACCTACAACCGAGGCCGCAATGATCCAAAAGCGGATTCTGCCCTCCATGAGCATGATAATAACCTTCGGACGCTATGAGCGCAGGGCTGTGACTCTCATCAGATCGGGCCAAATCCGATGATGGCGATGAGGGCCATCAGAATGCCGACAGGTACGGCGAGAATCAGCGAGGAGCGCTATTTCATGGTCGATAAGAAAGTGCAGGGACATATTCCCGTCCTAAATGCCCTGCCGAGCTATGCGGCTCCGGGCGACCCGGGCACTGACCACTCGAAGAATCAGATATCCCGCAATTCCAGCAACCAGGGAGCCGATGAGGACGCCCATCTTTGCTCGATCGGCCACGGCTGGATCGGCGAACGCGAGATCGCTGATGAACAGGGAAACCGTAAAACCGATTCCTCCGAGGAAGCCGACACCGAACAGATGGGCCCAACGAACATTCCCCACCAAACGCGCCAAGCGCAGCCGCACGGCGAAAAAGGCAAATGATGCAATCCCCAGAGGCTTGCCGATTACCAAGCCGACGAGGATGCCCCGGCTGACGCTGACCGGACCCGCAAGCGCGTGCTGCAGAGTTTCCGTCGTCAGGACGACTCCTGCATTGGCAAGCGCGAAGATCGGTAAGACCAGGAAGCTCGACCAGGGGTGGAGCAACCGTATGAGCCTGTCGGCCGGCGCTTCGGTCGCGGCCGTTAGCTCCTCGATCTGTCCCAGAAGGCCTTCAGCTTGATTGCCGTCCCCGACTGCAACCGCCTGCTGGACTTCGCTGGTCAGCCTCACTCCCGATTGTGAAAATGCTTCCTTTGTCACGTAAGGCCGGATCGGCGTCAGGAATCCGAGGATCACCCCTGCGATCGTCGCGTGTACTCCGGACGCAAGCACGGCGAGCCAAAACAGCGCGGCCACCGGAACGTAGTAGAGCAGATTGCGAACGCCTAGCCGCTGCATAACGACGATCATTGTGATCAGGACCAAGCCGAAAACGAGGGCGACCGCCATTAAACGTCCGGAATAGAAGACAGCGATAACCAGGATCGCTCCGACGTCATCGACGGTTGCGAGCGCCAGCAGAAAGACCCGTAATGACGATGGAATGCGGTGACCCAGCATCGCGAGTACTCCCAGGGCAAACGCAATGTCAGTTGCCATCGGAATACCCCAGCCATGTTCCGTCGGTTGTGAGTAATTGAAGATGATGTACAACGAAGCGGGGACGATCATCCCGCCAAGCGCGGCCGCAACCGGCAGGGACGCCCGTTGCCAGTCGGAAAGTTCACCTCGCAGAAGTTCGCGCTTCAGTTCCAGTCCGACTACAAAAAAAAAGAGCACCATCAGAGCATCATTGACCCACTCCCGCAGCGAGTGCGCCAGCAGGAAACTCCCAATTCGCAGCGACGCTACCGTACTCCATAGCGCTTCGTACGAGTCCGCCCAAGGCGAGTTCGCCCACACCAGCGCAGCCACGGCAGCGGCAAGCAAGACAATGCCGCCGCTCACCTCGGTGTGAACGAATTTCTGCACCGGCAGGAGGAAGCGCCGCGCGGAATAGGAGCCGCTCGTCCGCACCACGGCTTTTCCTCGACTGCGGGGCGGAATGCCTGCCATCAATGCTACCCCCTTGTGCTCCCGCGCGGATTCGGCAGCCGTCTCTTCTCTGTGCTTCGCGACCGTGTATGAATCGGAGTAAGTTATCGCAAGCGTTCAACTAATTCGGGCGCACTCCTTGCGAGGCTCGGCACACCGTGCTTGCCGAGATCCGCCACGGCGTAACCAGAGAGTCCATGAACCGAGGCCGCAATGATCCAAAAGCGGATTCTGCCTCCCATGAGCATGATAATAATCTTCGGCTGTTGTGACCCGCAGGGGTGTGACTCCCGTCACAGAACTATGGAACTTCCACACCGACCAGGGACTCGGTTGCGGAACGCTCGTACAAGTAGCAACCTCCAGCCGCAAGCACCACAGCTACGTCAAAGGAGAAACATGGAAGCGCACTCACGACGGCACCGTGACGACCAGGCCGGCGCTGGAGTGCCCACTGGCCCCGCGATATCCATGCCGAACACCCGAATCGAAGTAGATCGCGTCTCCGGTATTGAGGGTGTGGGTGTCCGATCCGATAACCAGGTCGATCTTGCCGCGGATCATGTAGAGAAATTCCACTCCAGGGTGTTGGTGCAGCCGCTGCTTGTCAATGGCGACCGGCTGGAACTCAGCCAGGAATGCGTTGAGTTTGCGCCCGTTCGCCGCAAAATCCAGACTTTCAAACCAGTATGAAACCTGGCCACGGCCTGGCTGCTCGGGAAAGCGGAGGCGGTCTTGTTTGCGCACAATCGCCACAACGTGCCGCTTGCGTTCGTCCGTAAAGAAGTAGTCAAGTCCGACACTGAACACCATAGCGATGCGCAGCAGCGTGGGGAGTGTCGGAAAGAGCTTCCCGCGCTCCAGCTTCGACAGCATGGCCGGCGACAGCCCCGTGTGCTTGCCGAGTTGCACTAAACCCATGCTCTTTTTCAGCCGTAACCCCCGGAGCTTTTCCCCGAGGGCATAAGGCTTTAGACCATCGCTAATGGTCTTGTTCATGGCGATTTTCCTCCCAGTCAAAGAAACAAGCCGTTGTTTGAGTGTCGGTCACATGAGTTTGGCGTTCAGTGTGTCTTTTCATAATGTGCAACATCTTTTTATTTATAGTCAAACCAGCAACACCGAGCCAATCAAGCTCAACAGAAAAGGAGTTGTCTCACATGAATCCGATCAAGCTTGGGGTATTTGCTGCGATGCTGGTGATCTGTACGGTCGCAGTGGCAGCGCCAAAGAACAACACTGCAGATAAGGACATTGTGGATACGGCGGTCGCGGCAGGATCGTTTCAGACGCTTGCCAAGGCACTGCAGGCAGCCGATCTGGTGGACACACTGAAAGGGCCGGGCCCGTTCACCGTGTTCGCGCCAACGGATGAGGCCTTCGCGAAGCTGGCGGCAGGCACGTTGGATGACCTGCTCAAACCGGAGAACAAGGACAAGCTGCGCTCCATTCTCACCTATCACGTCGTTGCCGGAGAAGTGCCGTCAGCGAAGGTGGTCACGCTCTCGTCCGCCAAAACCGTAAACGGTGAGGAAGTGAAGATCACGGCAACCGGCGGCAACGTCATAGTCAACAATGCACACATCGTAAAGGCCGATATTCCCGCCTCCAACGGCGTGATTCACGCCATCGACAGTGTGCTAATGCCGAACGGTCAATAGCTCGAATCTGGAAAGGATGCGCCATTTGAGGAGAAACAAATGAAGAAACTTGATGTCGTTGCAGCAGTACTTCTTGTGATCGGCGGTCTGAACTGGGCGCTGGTGGGAGCAGCGCGGTTCGATCTGGTAGCCACCATCTTCGGCATGCGCTTCGGAGAGACATCGGTGCTGAGTTCCGTGGTGTACCTGCTGGTCGGGCTGGCGGCCATCTACCAGGCCATAGCGTGGAAGGCAATTCAGCGACGCTGGAGCGGAAACCCAGCGTTCGCACGCAGCCATTAAGCACAGGGCGGGAGGGCGGCGGCCTCGCCGCCCTCTTAATCCCTCGGCCATGTACTGAACCCAGGGCGAAAGGGGTAGAGGCAGAATGACAGCATTGAACAGGTTCAGCGATGATCCGCGGATTTCGGTGCGCCGAGGCGGTCAGCCGAATGCATCCGGGAAGTGCGTTGTGTACTGGATGCAGCGCTCCCAGCGGGCAGTCGACAATGCCGCTCTGGACCTGGCCGCGCGGGTTGGAAATGAAATGGGCAAGCCCGTTGTCGCCTTCTTCGCGCCGGTTCCATTTTATCCAGGAGCCAATCAGCGCAACCTACGTTTCTTGGCTGAAGGAGTGGCAGATATTGCTGAAGGGCTAGCGCGGCGCGGTGTTGGCTTCTGCTTCCGTTCTTATCCAGAGCACAGTTTGCTGAAGTTTTGCGAGCAGGTATGGCCGGCGATGGTGGTCGGGGATGAGAATCCGCTGCGCGACCCGGAAGAGTGGCGCCAACGTGTCACGGAAAAGCTGCAAATTCCATTCTGGACCGTAGACGCAGACGTAATCGTGCCTTCAAGACTACTCGAAAAAGAGCACTATGCAGCGCGTACGATTCGTCCTCGGTTGCTCGAACTCCTGCCGAGATTTCTGAAGGCGCCAGAGAACCCGGTGGCGCGCGTCAAGTGGGCGGCGCCCCCGAGCTTGCAGTCGCAAAGTTGGGAAGACGACTTTACCCGTGACTGGACACTGGACCGCACAGTTGCGGCGGTGAACGGCTGGCATGGCGGCACGATCGAGGCCATGCGCCGCCTGTCGGAGTTCGTTCAAAACAAGCTGACTACCTACCCGCAAGCTCGCAACCGGCCGGAAACGGACAGTACCAGCCGGCTTTCTCCGTACTTACACTTCGGTCACTTGGGGCCGCATACCGTTGCCATTGCGATTCGAAATGCGGATGCGCCCGAACCTGCCAAGCAAGCATTTCTCGAACAGCTGATCGTCCGTCGCGAGCTGGCGATCAATTTTGTGCGCTTCAACTCTTTGTACGACTCCGTCGAGTGCATGGAGCCCTGGGCCGACCGGTCCTTTGCGCAACACGCGTCGGACCGGCGGCCGATCCTCTACAGCGCTGAACGGCTGGACAATGCCGAGACTCACGATCCGTTGTGGAACGCAGCCCAGAAGCAAATGGTGCTGACCGGCTGGATGCACAACTACCTGCGCATGTACTGGGCCAAGAAAATCCTGGAGTGGAGTCCCTCGGTGGCATCGGCTTACCAGCGCGCGATCTGGTTGAACGATCGCTACGAACTCGACGGCCGGGATCCAAATGGATACGCCGGCATCGCCTGGGCGCTCGTCGGTAAGCACGATCGGCCCTGGTTCGAGCGCCCCGTATTCGGGCAGGTGCGTTACATGTCGCTCGCCAGCACCGGGCGAAAGTTTGATGCGAAGAGGTATATCCTTGACGTGGAGCGGATGGAGCGATGCCGTGTCTAGTAAATGGATGAGTTGGATTGTGTTTGTTGCCATCTGTTTAGGAGCGGCGGCTGTTGGCGGATGGTTTACAGACTCCTCTGTGAAAACCTGGTACCCGGAACTGCTGAAACCCGCCGGCACACCTCCATCCTGGGTGTTCGGCCCAGTCTGGTCGGTTCTTTACCTGCTGATGGCTACAGCGGCCTGGCTGGTGTGGCAGGAACGCCACGCCCGGAATGTCTGGCTGCCGCTGGGCTTGTTCTTCGGCCAGCTCACTTTGAATGCTGCATGGTCGCTAATATTTTTCGGGCTGCAAAGGCCAGGCCTTGCTCTAGTCGAGATCCTTATTCTGCTGCTGGCCATCGTGCTGACCACGATAAGTTTCTCGGGGCATTCACGTCACGCGTTCTGGCTGATGATGCCCTATCTCGGCTGGGTCGGATACGCGACCTATTTGAATTTTGGGCTCTGGCGGCTCAACCGGGGTGCGGCATGAAAATCCTGGTTACGGGGGCATCCGGCTACGTCGGGCGGCAACTTGCAGAAAGACTTTCCCACGCGGGACATGAAGTTACCTGCATGGTACGTAAGCGGTCAACTGCGTCTCTCCCCTCCGGCACATATACTCGAATCGTTGAGGCTGATGCTCTGCGCGCAGAGACGCTGCCCGAGGCCCTGGCAAACACCGATGTTGCCTACTACCTCATCCATTCCATGTCCGGCCGGGAAGCGGGATTCGACCAACGGGATCGCGAGGCTGCCTATAATTTTGCGGTCGCGGCCAAAAAAGCTGGAGTGCGACGCGTCATCTACCTCGGAGGGCTCGCGGCGGCAGGAGCAAATGTCTCGTTACATCTGAAGAGCCGCCACGACACCGGAGCGGTGCTGCGCAAGTACGGGCCTCCGCTGATCGAGTTTCGCGCCGGCGTCATCGTCGGGAACGGGAGTATTTCCTTTGAGATCATCCGCTGCTTAACTGAGCGGCTTCCGGTTATGATCTGCCCACGCTGGGTCGTAACACGAACTCAGCCGATCGCGATCGACGACGTGCTTGCCTATTTGGTCGCCGCGCTGGATGTAAGCGGGTGTGTCGAGGAACCAATTGAAATCGGAGGCGCAACGGTCGAGACATATCGAAGCATGATGCTCGGCTACGCCCGCCAGCGCGGCCTCAGGCGTTGGCTGTTTCGATTGCCGGTGCTGACACCCCGGCTGTCGTCGTACTGGCTCGACCTGGTGACACCGTTTTCCCCGGCGGTGTCGCGACCACTGATCGAAGGATTGAGGAGCGAGTCTATCTGCACCCGCGCTCTGGCTTTGGAACTGTTTCCACAAATCCATCCAATTTCCTACGAGTCAGCCGTCAGCAAGGCGCTCGGCCGCTGCGCCCCTTGTCTGCCTCTGCCCTCGCTCGCCCCGCCTGTCCATCAAGTCCTACGGGCAGAGGGCATGATATGTGACCTTCGCGAAGTAGTCGTGAATGCGTCGCCGGATCGAGTCTTCGCCGTCCTGGAAAACCTCGGAGGCACCCAGGGCTGGCTTAGTTTTGATGGGCTGTGGCGAGTTCGTGGGTGGATGGACGGGCTGATTGGCGGGGTAGGAAACTCGCGAAGGCGCTCTCGGCCGATTGGAATGTGCGCCGGCGATGTCATCGGCTTTTGGCGTGTCGAGCGGGTGGAAGCGCAGCGCACCGTACTGTTATATGCAGAGATGAAACTTCCAGGTGCGGCATGGCTGCACTTCGATTTACGTCCTGATGTCTCAGGTCGTACGCTCTTGCGCTGCTGTGCGTGGTTTCAACCCAAAGGCCTCTTCGGGGAAATCTATTGGTACGTTCTGTATCCCATCCACCTGCTGATCTTTAACAAACTAATGACGGCAGTGAGCCGGCGAGCGGAATTACCCAGTACTGTCGCAACGGACAGGGCGGTCGCATGAACCGCCGACCGATTGGTGATTTTTGCCTATTCCGCATTTTCGGGCATGAGCCGGATTCGCGAATACCGCATGCAATGAAGATCCATACTCTGCAATCAGAGATCTGGGTTCCGCATCCGCGAGAGGTAGTTTTCGATTTTTTCTGTCACGCCGAGAATCTGGAAGCGCTTACGCCGCATTGGCTGCATTTTTCCATTTTGTCGCCCGGCCCAATCGAGATGAAAGCCGGGACGCGAATCCGGTATCGGTTGCGGCTGCACGGGCTTCCCTTGCGCTGGGAAAGCGCAATCACGGCCTGGGAGCCGCCCCATCGCTTCGTGGACGAGCAAACGAGCGGACCTTATCGTCAATGGATCCACGAGCACCGTTTCCTGGAGCATGAGGGAGGTACCAGGATTCGGGACAACGTGCAATACTCCGTCGCCGGAGGCCTTCTGGTACACCGACTGCTTGTCGCTCCAGACTTAAGAAGAATCTTCGAGTTCCGCCGCCAGAAAGTCGCCAAGATCTTCCGCCAGACATCGTGTCCCGCGGTCTGATCGGGTAAGGGTCGGGTCAGCACAGGGAGAAGAGCTGACCAGAGTGCGATTACTACGGTTTTTCGACGATCTCACAGATCCTTTGTGGCACGGTTTCTACGTCGGTCATTTTTACGTCTGCTGACCTTTCAGACGCTGCACTGTGAATCCGCGAAAATGAACGAGGGCCGTCCGTGGACAACCCTCGTTCTACCCTCAGTAGTCGGTGCTGAGGTGAAAACCTCGGCTGGAAACGGGATTAGGTTGCACGATGGACGGCCGCATCATTTCGTTGTCCTCGTGGTCAATGATGCGGCAGTGCGAGGCATATCCGTGGTCCTGCGCATTGGGAGTGCCCACTGGCCCCGCGATATCCATGCCGAACGCCCGAATCGAAGTAGATCGCGTCCCCGGTATCGAGGGTGTGGGTGTCTCTTGGAACACAATGAGATGCTGACGAGGAACACGGAAACGTCAGCAAATGCCTCACACAACCTCGTGTGAGTAGCATCACCGCAATCGAAGATCCCACGGGTCGACAATTTGTACGTTCCCCTGCGTTTCGGGTCGGTCTTTGTTTGACAAAGCAATGCATTCAGTCAGGGAGGGTTGTCATGCAACGACTCGCTTTCCTACTTACGCTCGTCGTCATCTCAGTCACCTACCTTCTGTCAGCACCCAACAGCGTACAAGTGAACGCCGAGGCGTTAAAACTATTCGGGCCACTTCCCGCGGTAATGGGTTCGCCCGATAATCCTGCGACCGACGCCAAGGTGAAACTGGGGAGAATTCTGTATTATGACCCCCGACTGTCTGCAAACCAGAAGATTTCCTGCAATACTTGCCATCCGCTCGACGCTTATGGTGCCGAATCGGAACCCGTTTCCACCGGCCACAAAAACCAGAAGGGAACCCGCAATGCACCCACTGTGTACAACGCGGCAGGGCACTTTGTGCAGTTCTGGGACGGCCGCGCTCCCACGGTCGAGGAGCAGGCGAAAGGTCCGATTACCAACCCCGTTGAAATGGCCATGCCCTCGAAGGCCGTGGCGGTGCAAGTGATCCAGTCTATGCCGGAATACGTTGCACTCTTCAAGTCGGCCTTCCCCGAAGAGAAGGATCCAATTACCTACAACAATATGGCGTTGGCCATTGGAGCCTTCGAGCGCGGACTCGTGACTCCGTCGCGTTGGGATGCCTTTCTTCAGGGCGACTCTTCTGCCCTGACGGAAGCAGAAAAGGCGGGCTTCAATACCTTTGCCGCAAACGGTTGCCAATGGTGCCACTACGGTCCGTATGTCGGCGGAGCAGCGTACCAGAAGCTCGGTGTCATGAAACCGTGGCCCAGCCAAACCGATCAGGGCCGCTACCAAGTCACCAAGCAAGAAACCGACATGATGGTCTTCAAAGTCCCATCGCTGAGAAACATCAAGAAAACGGGACCATACTTCCATGACGGCTCGGTTGCGACGCTAGACCAGGCCATCCGCAACATGGCAGTTCACCAGCGCGGAGTAACACTCACCGACGCACAGGTGAATTCGATTCAAGTTTGGCTGGATTCGCTGACGGGCCAGGTGCCGATGAGCTACATCAAACCTCCGGAACTACCGAAGAGCACATCGCGAACACCACGGCCGAGCGGCGAGTAATTCTTGGCAGGATGCCTGCTGCACCTCCATCGATCTCCATGCACCATTGCTGTTCTTTCACAGAGTGTTCTAATGAGGCAGTTCCGCTAGGAAGACACACCTGTTAAATGGTCTCGCGAGTAAGTGACCCCGGGAGCCACCTGCTTAACGCTAATATTCACGCCCGACATAACTGCTCCCGACGCATCGGTGATAGGCCCCTAGAAGGGGACAAATATCGGAGCCTAACGTGGACACTAGAAAATTAGCTAGTGCTTTGCGAGCTGCCTGTGACGGACTCCACGATGGTGGGTGGCTTGCGTGTTCTGATCGAACCTGGCCTACCGAGTCACCTCAAGAAACGCACAGGGTTAGAACATCGCAAGCATGATGCCAGCTTATATGGCGAGATCTTCGTGAAAGGATATCTTTCCGGCCCAACGAAGGCGGCTCGAATAAAACGCTGTCGCTGCTCGGCTGGATGGTCAAAACGGAAAGGTAGAGGGTACGTTCGGATAGTTACAGGTCCCCGCAACCACGAGAATGCTCCCTTGACGATCCGGGTTTTCTGGGAAATCCCCCTCACGCAGGAGCATGCGAAAACTGCCCTATGGATGCCCTATCTCACCTATCGTATCCCATTAATTAAAAGGATTAGCTGAAAGAGAGAGTGGGGTTGATTCTCAACACAGCTTAGTTGCCCCCCAGTGCCCCCTGGCGTTTTTCAAGTTACTGAAAATAAATGGGATGCTGGCGGAGAGAGTGGGATTCGAACCCACGATACGGTTTCCCGTATACACGCTTTCCAAGCGTGCGCCTTCAGCCACTCGGCCATCTCTCCGGCGCCAGTTTTCAGGAAGCGCGAGGCGCAATCCAGCTTCCCGCCTCGCCTCTTCATTCTATGGTGCCGCGCCATCTTGGGCAAACCCGGTTCGCAAGCCCCTGCGAGTGATGGCCCACCCATCTGCACCAGTCGCTCTGCGGACTGTGCCTCCAGCAAACTTCCTCAGCCGCCTTACAGATTCTCCCGCCGCTATTTGACAGGATTACTTTTGTGGTCCGCGCGGCCCTGCAACTCGCTGCCAGGCACCGAGCCCTGGGTACTGGTTACTGAGTACTGGGTACTGCTCTTCCCCACCCACCCCAGCCGGTGCTCCTGCAGCAACCGCCGCCAGTCAATTCGCGTAAACACGTAGAGCAGCGCCAGGCATCCCACCTGCACCAGAACGAAGTACACGCTCATGTAATCCTGGGGCGCTTCGACCGCCAGTTTGCGCGCCGCCGCCGAGCCCAGGTGCGCCCAGAAGTTGTACCCGATCAGCCGCCCCAAAAAGAAGGGCAGCGCCAGCAGCCTCAGCTCCAGCGTGGTCAGCCCATAGGCGATAAAAAGATAATTCGAGGGCAGCGGGCTGAATGCGTAAAACAGGCACGCGCCCGCGGTCAGCGTTCCCCTGCCCTGCAGCTTGTCTTTGATGGCGTCAATGTTGGCGCGCGTATCCGGGCTCAGCAGCTTGCCGCGCACCATGCTGCGCGCGAATTTTGCCAGCGTGACCCGGCCCAGAGTCGCCGCCGTCGCTCCCACCAGCGCCAGCATGGCAATGTCGTTTTCGGGAAACTTGTAACTGAAAAATGACAGCGCGATCCAGGTTGGCGGCGCGAACGCCGGCAGCAGGTTCAGCCCCAGCACCACCAGAAACAACAGCCAGATTCCTTCCATCGCCGTGCGGCGCCCCCGCGCTCCCGCTCAG
>DATEJK010000057.1:0-59333 GCA_035278025.1 Terriglobales bacterium
TGGTGTGGCAGGGAAAGGCGCAGTAGTCGGGGAAAAAAAACCTTCAACGCAGAGGGTCAGACTTTTTCCAGCCGCAAAAGGTCCGAGAGTTTCTCCCGGTGTCGAATGAGGCGCGCTTTGCCACCGTCCACCAGGACTTCGGCCGGGCGGGGCCGAGTGTTGTAGTTGGAGGCCAGCACCATACCGTAAGCGCCGGCGTCGAGGATAGCCAGCAGATCACCATCCTTTACCGGCGGCATCTCGCGGCCGCGGGCAAAAAAGTCTCCTGTCTCGCAAATGGGGCCAACCACGTCGAAGAGTTCGTGCTCGCTGGCAGGACGGCGCAGGACGGGCACAATTTCGTGGTAGGCATCGTAGAGGGCGGGCCGGACCAGGTCATTCATGGCCGCATCCACCACCAGAAATCTCTTGCTGTTGTTGCTCTTGTGATAAAGCACGCGCGTGAGAAGCACGCCTGCCGGTCCCACGATGGAGCGCCCCGGCTCAAGCAGCAAGTGCAGTTTGAGGCCGCGCAGGGGAGTGCTGAGGGCGGCGGCATAGTGGGCGGTAAAGTCCGCGAACAGGGGCAGGCCAGGCTGCGTATAGGAAATGCCGAGGCCGCCGCCGGCGTCCACGTAGCGAATGGTGTGGCCGTCTGCGCGCAAGCCCCGCACCAGGTCCGCCACACGTTCCATGGCGGCCGTAAAGGGGGCCAGGTTGGTGATTTGCGAGCCGATGTGCACGCTCACGCCGGCAACTTCCAGAAACAGGCTGTCGGCGGCGCGGGCGTAAAGGCGGGGAGCATCGTGAATGGGCACCCCAAACTTGTGGCGATGCAGTCCGGTGGAGATGTAGGGATGGGTGTCCGCGGGCACATCGGGATTGACGCGCAGGGCGACACGGGCGGTAACGCGGCGGCGCTCGGAGCGTTCGGCCAGTAACTCCAGCTCACCCTCACTCTCCAGGTTAAACAGCAGGATGCCGGCTTTAAGGGCCGCATCCATTTCAGCAGCAGTTTTGCCCACGCCGGAAAAGACGACCTTTCTGGCGGCGCGGCGATCCGCCTGCAGCACGCGCTCCAGTTCGCCTCCGGAGACCACGTCGAAGCCGCAGCCCAGTTCCGCCAACAGCCGCAAGATCGCCAGATTGGAGTTAGCCTTTACGGAGTAGCAGACGGTGTGGGGAGAGCCGCGGAAGGCGCGGTCAAAGTCGCGATAGCGCCGCCGAATGGCGGCGGCGGAGTAGGCGTACAACGGGGTAGAGAACTCGTCAGCCAGCGAGGACAGCGGAACACGCTCGCAATGCAGCGCCGTCTCCCCAGCCGCGCTCTTGTCTCGGCGACTTGCGGTCCGGCGGTATGCAAAGCCGGGCGAACGCAAAACGACGGGAAGCGTGGGGGTACGCTTAGCTGCAGACTGGGATTTGGACTTGGCCACCTACTTGACCTTCAACGCGACCACGGTTTGGTCATCGAAAGCCTCCACCCCGGCGGCGTGATGATTGACGGCGGTGAAGATTTCCGCGACCACATCCGTGGCTGAACCTTCGCCGGTGCGGGCTACCACCTTCTCCAGGCGCTCCCGACCGAATAAGGTGCCGTTGTGGCTGCGAGCGTCAAGAATACCGTCGCTGAAGAAGACAAAAAGGTCGCCGGGATGGGCTTCAAAGCCGAATTCGTCGTAATCGGCGTTCTCGAACAAACCAAGGGGAAGACCAGTGGCTTCGATGATTTCAACTTTGCCGTCGTGCCAGTAAATGGGCCGGGGCAGGCCGGAGTTCGCGATGCGCAAGTGGCGTTCGTCATCGTCCCAGACCGAATAGATGATGGAAACGAACTGGGCTTCGATGGGACGCTCGCCCAGAGAGAGATTCACGGCGGAAAGCATTTCCGCCGGCGAGGGCTCCACCGCGCAGTGGGAACGCAGGATGCCGCTGACCAGGGCGGCGTAAATGGCGGCGGGCGCGCCCTTGCCGCTGACGTCGCCTACGGCAATGGCGTGTCGGGCGAGTGAATAGTCGAGGAAATCGTAAAGGTCGCCGCCGATGGCGCGGGCCGGCACAAAGCGGGCGGCCACGTCCAGGTTTTTCATCTTGGGCTGCGCCGGAGGCAGAAGCCGGATTTGCAACTCGCGGGCCAGGGTCAGGTCACGCTCCAGGCGGCGTTCCTGTTTTGCTACCTGTTCGTAAAGGCGGGCATTCTCGATGGCGATGGCGATCTGCGCTGCCAGCGTGGTGACGGTACGCTGGTGGTCCTCGGTGAAATAACCCACCCGGGTGTGCTCGATATCGAGCACGCCAATGGCGTTATCTTTGTAAATAAGCGGCACGCAAAGCTCGGAGCCGGTCTCGGGATTGAGCGCTATGTAGCGCGGATCCTTGCTGACATCCCGAACCAGGACGGGCTGCTTATGGCGCGCCGCCCAGCCCACCAGCCCGCGGTCGAGCGGAATATCGTGCTTGATGTGAACGCTGGTCTTGAAGCGCAGGGAGAAGCGGTGCTGCAGCTTGCTGCCGGTGGGATCGAGCAGAAGCACGCTGAACATCTGGAAATCCATCAGCCGGTTGATGAGCTCGCCAATGCGCTTGAAGAGCTGGTCGAGATTTAAAATGGAGGTGAGCTCGCGGCTGATCTCGTTGAGCAGCGTGAGAGTGCGCGCCTGGCGGTTGGTGCGAGTGTACAGGCGGGCATTCTCGATTCCGATGGCCACACGCGAGGCAATCAGCGCCAGCAGGCGCCGGTGCTCTTCGGTGAAGTAGTTGCGGTAGGGCGCCTCGATATCAATCACGCCGATAACCCTGTTCTTCACGATCAGCGGTACGGCCAGCTCGGAGCGGACACGGGGAATGGCGTTGATGTAGGCGGGCTCCTCGGCGACGTCGTTGACCAGGACGGCCTCGCGGCGCTGAACCGCCAGACCGGTAACGCCTTCTCCCGCCTTGATGCGGATGCGCTCGGCTACCTCGAGAGGATGGCCGATCTGGAAACGGATGCGCAGCTCCTGCGTCTTTTCATTGAGCAGGAGGATGGCGAAAATCTCGTAATCAATGATGCGGCGCACCAGTTCGGCCACACGGTTGAGCGTGGTGTCCAGGTCAAGCGAGGTGTTAACCGCGTCGGCCACTTCCAGCAGGAAGGACTCGACCCTCGCCGGCGAAGCGATTTGCGTTTGCGTGCTCTCCACTTTGCCTATGATACCAGCGGGCCGTTGCGGGGCAGACAAGAGGCGCATCAAGGGGGTACTGGCGAGTCCGCGCGGGCACCCATTACACTTAAATTGTGAAGATTGCCCTGGGACAGATCAACACCACCATAGGGGATTTCAGCGGCAATGCGGCCAAGATTGTCGCCTTTGCGCAGCGGGCGCGGGCCGCGGGCGCCGGACTGATTCTATTCCCCGAGCTGGCGGTCTGCGGCTATCCGCCGCGCGACCTGGTGGAGCGGCCTTCCTTCGTGGCCCACAACCGTGAGGCCCTGGAGCGCATTGCCAACGAGACCCGGGGCATAGCCGTGGTTTGCGGGGTGGCGACGCCAGCTCAAGCGGAGACGGGCAAGCCAGTGATGAACTCCGCGGCTCTGCTGCGCGACCGGCAAGTGGCCATGCTGCAGTCCAAAATGCTGCTGCCCACCTACGATGTTTTCGATGAAATGCGCAATTTCGCACCGGCCCAGCGGCAGGAGCTGTTCTCCTTCTGCGGCAAAAAAATGGCGCTGACCATCTGCGAAGACGCCTGGAACGATAAACACTTCTGGCCCCGGCGCCTGTACGGCTTTGACCCGGTAGAGGCGCTGCTGAGCGCCGGCGGCAACTTCCTGCTCAATATCTCGGCCTCGCCCTTCTGGATCGGCAAACGCGAGTTCCGGCAGAAAATGCTGGGGACCGTGGCACATAATGACAAAGTACCGGTGGCGATGGTGAACCTGGTGGGGGGCAACGACAGCCTGGTGTTTGACGGCTCCAGCTTCGTGCTCGCTCCGGACGGACGGGTGGTGGCGCAGGGCAAATCCTTCGAGGAAGATCTGATCTTTTTCGATCCAGACGCTCTGGCGGGCGACCTGCACGAGCAGGTGGAGGGCAACGATGCCAGCGCCTACGCCGCCCTGGTGCTGGGCACGCGCGACTACTGCCGCAAGTGCGGGTTTACGCGGGTGACGATCGGGCTGAGCGGAGGCATTGATTCGGCGCTCACGGCCTGCATCGCCGTGGACGCGCTGGGAGCGGCAAACGTGCTTGGGGTGAGCATGCCCAGCCAGTATTCCTCCCAGGGCAGCATCGAAGATTCGCGCGGTCTGGCTGCCAACCTGGGCATCCGCTTCGAAGTGCTGCCCATTGGCGAGCTGTTCGACAGCTACCGCAAGACGCTGCAGCCGGCGTTCGGCAACCTGCCGGAAGATGTGACCGAAGAGAACATACAGTCGCGCATTCGGGGCACGCTGCTGATGGCACATTCCAACAAATTTGGAGGCATTGTGCTTTCCACCGGCAATAAATCGGAGCTGGCGGTGGGCTATTGCACCCTGTATGGTGATATGGCCGGAGGGCTGGCGGTGATTTCCGACGTGCCCAAGACCATGGTTTACCGGCTGGCGGAATACGTAAATTCGCAAGCGCCGCGAATTCCGCAGGCCACGATGGAGAAGCCGCCCTCGGCGGAGTTGCGGCCCAATCAAAAGGACACAGACACATTGCCGCCCTACGAGGTCCTGGACCGGATACTGGAAGACTACATCGAGGACCTGAAGACGCCGGAGCAGATCGCCCAGGAGCGCGGCTTCGATTCCCGGCTGGTGCGCCGGGTGGTGTGCATGGTGGACCGGTCTGAGTACAAGCGCCAGCAAGCCGCGCCCGGGCTGAAGATCACGGAGAAAGCTTTCGGCGTGGGGCGCAGGTTTCCCATCGCGGCCAAGTACGAGTAGACCAGAGATCGGTTGACCACTGAGGCACGGAGACACAGAGAAAAGCGGTTTAACGGTCACTTCGAGTGTCCCGCAGTTCGCGGTTGAAACAGAAAAATCCGAGATCGCCAAAACAAAAGGAAGAATCAATGTCCCCCAATCCCCGCAAATTAGTTGTGCTGTTGCTGATCGGTTATGCCGGCCTGAGCTTCGCGGCAACGCAGAAACCTTCGCCGGCCAAGGCTCGCAGCGCCGCCCCCTCTGCCGGGGCGACGCACCTGCCCACGGAAGCCACAGTCAACGATTTTTTGAAACACATGTTCGGCTACGACGCGTCCATCAGCTGGAAAGTGGAGTCCATCAAACCGGCCAAGGACCCCTCGGTGGCCGAGGTGAATGTGATCATGAGCGGCAAGCAGGGGGCGGAGAGGCTAACCTTCTTCGTGACGCCGGATAACCAGTACGCTATTTCCGGCAACATGGTGCCCTTCGGCAGCAATCCCTTCGCCAAGGCGCGCGCGGAACTGGAGCGGGGGGCGCATGGTCCCTCCAAGGGTCCGGCTAATGCTCCAGTGACCCTGGTGGAATTCAGCGACCTGCAGTGCCCGCACTGCAAAGAGGCGCAGCCCACGGTGGAAAAGCTGCTGGCGCAAGAACCGAATGTGCGGTTTATCTCCGAAAATTTTCCTCTGCCCTCGCACAACTGGGCGTTCAAGGCGGCTTCGTTCGCCGACTGTGTGGGTCGGGAAAACAACACCGCGTACTGGAAGTTTGCGGGCAGCGTTTATGACCAGCAGCAGAACATCACGGAGTCGAACGCAGAGGGAAAGCTGACCGACCTGGCCACGGCTGCAGGAGTGAACGGGAAGACTACGGCGGCCTGCGCAGCGGAACCCGCGACCAGGCAGCGGGTGGAACAGTCCATCGCCCTGGGCAAGGAAGTGGGCGTTACCGGCACGCCTACGCTCTACATCAACGGCCGCGCCACCAGCATGGGCATTCCGGTGGAGGTTTTGAAACAAATAGTGGATTTCGCCGCTATTGAGAAATAACTCCCAGGGCAAGCAGTGGCGAGATGTTTGGCTTGGCGGATAGTAAAAAGGGATAATTCTGCTCATGGCCGATCCGGCGATCCTGACCCCCGACTCGATGCGCGCGGAAAAGCGCGCCGTCGCCGGCAACTCGGTGGTGGCGGCTATCGGCATTACCGCGCTGAAGGTGGTGGTCGGGCTTTCCACGGGCAGCCTGGGCATTCTCTCCGAGGCCGCCCACTCCGGCCTGGACCTGATTGCGGCGATTATTACTCTTTTTTCCGTCCGCGTCTCGGACAAGCCGGCGGACGCCGATCACCAATACGGTCACGGCAAGGTGGAGAGCTTCTCGGCTTTCCTGGAAACCGGGTTGCTGCTGCTCACCTGCGTGTGGATCATTTACGAGGCTATCGTCCGCCTGTTTTACCGGCACATCGAAATTGAACCCAGCATAGCCGCGTTCCTGGTCATGTTCTTGTCCATGGGAGTGGATTTCTGGCGGTCGCGGGCTCTGGGGCGCATTGCCGTGAAATATGACAGCCAGGCTCTGGAAGCGGACGCGCTGCACTTCAGCACCGACATCTGGTCAAGCGCGGTGGTGGTGCTCGGACTCCTGCTGGTGACCCTGGGGCGGATGTTCCGGGTGGAATGGCTGCGCGACGCCGATCCCATAGCCGCCTTGTTTGTCGCATGCGTCATCATGTATGTGAGCTCGCGTCTGGCGCGCAAGACGGTGGACACCCTGCTGGACGCCGCCCCCGCCGGGGTACGCGCCCGCATTATTGATGAAATTGCCAAGCTGGAAGGGGTGCTGGAACTGGAACGGGTGCGCATCCGCCGCTCCGGCAACCATTACTTTGCCGACGTGTCGGTGGGATTGGGAAGGAATCTCACCTTCCAGCGCTCGGAGCAGATGGCGCACTCGGTCAGGGCGGCGGTACACCAGATTCTGCCCGACGCCGACGTCATGGTGCACTCCATTCCCCAGGCGCGCCGCGGGGAAAACATTTTTGACCGCATTCGCGCCGTGGCCATGCGAAACAACCTGAACGTGCACGATGTGAGCGTGCAGGACCTGCGCGGCAAACTGCACGTGGAACAGCACCTGGAATTGGATGAGCAGCTCAGCCTGGTGCAGGCGCATGACCGCGTCAGTACCCTGGAAGCGGAAATTCGCGACGAGGTGCCGGAAATTTCCTCCATCCTCACCCATATTGAGAGCGAGCCCTCCACCATCGAACCCGGGGATGAAATCGGAGAGAATCGCGAGCTTGAGCGAAAACTAAAGCGAATTGTGAGAGATTTCCAGGAAGTGATTGATTTGCATGATGTTCAAATCAAACATGTGCGCGGGCGTTTGTACCTGTCTTGCCACGTCACCATGTCAGACAACCTGCCGTTGTCGCGTGTGCACGATCTGATCACCGAGCTGGAAATCCGCTTTAAGCAGGCCGCGCCGCAGTTGTTCCGCGTTCTGATTCATCCAGAGCCGCAAACGGACAACACAAGATGAAGAATGCACCGACGCCGAGCCTGTTTGAGATGCTGGCTTCAAATCTCCCGGAATGGGTAGGGCGGCCAATGCCGAAAAAGTTTCGTGTGGAGCGAAAGCAGCTGCCGCTTCTTAATTCATCAATCTTGAATCGTGGTTCATCAATTGATCATGATCACTGCTTACGCCAAATGGACCGATGACGAGCGTTTCCTGGGCCAGGCCACCAGCGGCCACGCCGTAGTACTGGACGCCGCGAAGGAGAAAACCGCGCCCAGCCCCATGGAACTGGTGCTGATCGGGCTGTGCGGCTGCACCGCCACTGACGTGGTGAACATTCTGCGCAAAAAGCGCGAGCCCTTCACCTCGCTGGAGGTGCGCGCGGAAGCGGAGCGCGCGCCCGAGCCGCCCACGGTGTACACTTCCATTAAGCTTACCTACCGGGTGGGAGGCCAGGTCTCAAAGAAGGGAATGGAAGACGCGGTCCGGCTCTCCAAGGAAAAATACTGCTCGGTCTCAGCCATGCTGCAGAAAACAGCAAAGATTACCGCCGTCATCGAATACATCTGATCATTTAGAAAGCGGTTCTGGTAGTCTCGTAAAACGTTTCATGCGGCTATGAAAACACCCATCGTGGTATTCACACAACCTGGCTGACCGCCTTGCCGAACCGTAAAGGCCTACCTCTCGGCGAGAGGTATCGAGTTCGAAGAACGCGACGTCAGCTGCGACCCCAACGCCGTACGCGACCTGGTGGAAACCTACCAAAGCCGCTCCACACCCACGCTGGTGATCGGGCAGGAAGTGATGATCGGCTTTGATCCGGAGCGCCTCGACGAACTTCTTGCCGGCTAGGGCCCATGCCCTCCGTGGCTATCTGTACATAGCTGCGGCGGCGCTATGTTTCGGCATCTCCGCCACTTTAGGACGAGCGGCCTTTACCGGACGCGTCCTGGCGGGCACGCCGGGGCTGGGGGCCATTGACCCGCTCATCCTGGCGCAGACGCGCACCACTTTTTCCCTGCTGCTGCTGGCTCCGTTTTTGTGGTGGCGGCGCGGGCGAGCGGGCATGGCGCTGCCGCGAGCCGATTTCGTGCGCTGCCTGGTGCTCGGGGTGCTGGGCGTAGCCGCCTCCAATTACCTTTATTACTTCGCCATCCAGAAAACAACGGTGGCGGTGGCCATCATCCTGCAATACACAGCTCCGGTGTGGGTGCTGTTGTACATGGTGGCGCGGGGACGGCAGCGCGCCACCGGCCGCCGGGTATGCTCGGTCGCGCTGGCCGTGGTGGGCAGCACCCTGGCCATCGGCGTGTTTGGCGGGGGGCGCTTCCACCTGGACGGGTGGGGAGTAGCGGCGGCCTTGGTAGCAGCATTCGCCTTCGCCTTTTACAACGTCGGCGGGCACGATTTGCTCACCCGTCACGACCATTGGCGTGTCCTGGTTTATGTTCTGCTGGGCGCAGCGGCGTTCTGGCTGGCGGTCAATCCACCCTGGAAGATCGCAGCGGCGCACTATGGCGCTGGGGAATGGTTGTTTCTGCTGCTGTTTGCCGTGGTGTCGGTGCTGGTGCCGTATCTGTTTTACTTTGCCGGACTGCGCCACCTGGACGCTACCCGCGCCATTGTCACCAGCTGCCTGGAGCCGGTGTTTTCGATTGTGATAGCGGCGCTGACACTGGGAGAGCTGGTTCGGCCGGTGCAGGTGGCGGGAATTGCGCTGGTCCTGCTGGCTACGGTGCTGGTGCAGTTGCCCAGCACAACGGATACGGAGTCCACTATTCTCGAACCGATTGAATAGCGGACTCCGTGGTGCCAGACGCGAGGAGAAGCTTTTATTTCAGAGCGAAAGAATGAGCACTGCGCAGGGCAGCGGTTGCAGGACGCAGCGGCGATACCACCTTCATCTGCTGCCAGTCGTAGGCGAATTCTTTGCCGCAATCCAGGCAGACAACGTAGGTGCCGGTGGCGGCGGCTGCCGACCGCTGTTTCAAAATCCTGCTGCTGATAGGAAAGCTGTAATGCTGATGACGGCAACCAAAGAACACATCCCACAGAGCCGAGAACAGATCCCGCAGAACTGAGAACATATCCTACCCCCTGGCCGGGACGCACCAACCACAGTCACTGGGCCTACAGAACTATTCAGGTACTTAGATTCAGCTCTGCGGCAAAAGGTTTCGTAATTCGCAACATCGCTCGCAAACCCTTGCACCACGGGCAGCTAGAGGGACCGGCGCAACGCGAACGCCGAGTTACAAGTCCCGCCGGCTGAAGCGGCGGACGGCGAAAAGCAACGCCAGTGCCGTGTACACGCCGGCATAAACGACCATGGTGGAACTGGGCAGGGAAGCGGAGCTAAAGGGGGAGAAGTTGAGCGCGTTGGCCAGGGGTGACTGCATGTCATTGGCGGCACGCCTCCACAGCGCTTCGCTGGGCATGATAATGCTGGCGATAATGCCGACGTTCACCGCGCTAGTGGTGCTGGTGGCGGCACCAATCTGCTCAATCCAGCCGCCCAGAAAGGCCAGCCCTACCAGGCCCAGGGCCAGCACGCCGTTAGTCAGGGTCGAGTAGTATGTTCCGAAAAAGAAAGTGATGGAAAGAAGCAGGATGCTTTCCAGCCACATCAAGGCAAAACCTTGCAGCACCTGGCGGGCGGTAACGTGCGCCATGGTGTAAGTAATGGCGTTGATGCCGCCGACCAGCAATGCCAGGTAAGCGCTCATCATGGCGGCGAAGCCCAGCCATTTGCCGAGCACTATCTGCCAGCGCGGCACAGGCTTGGTAGCTATTGCCTGGATGGTGCCGGAGGCGATCTCTCCGGAAAGGGTGTCCACGGAGACGAGCACGGTCATGATCACGGTCAGGAGGTCAATGGCGTAGAGACCGACCATCAGCATGGCGCCAGGGATTTGCTTGAGCAGGACGGGACGGACTCCGCCGGCAGCCAGGTCCCTCATCTGATAATGCAGACCGGTGCCGAAAAGGGCCAGAAAAGCCAGGCCGGCGGCCAGCGCCATCCACAGGATCTTCTTGCGCGCCGCCTCGCGGAAGGTCACCCCGGCCATGATCCAGACTCCCATCACAGGCCTCCGTCGTTACCGACGATTTCGAGGAAGCGCTCTTCCAGCGACAAACGTTGGGGCGTGAACTCGTACACCTCGGCTCCGCGATCCACGAGGAAGCGCAGAATCTGCGGCAGAGTTTCGCGCGAGGCCACAGACAGGGTCAACTGATGATCCTGCAGGCTCACCGACGAAGCCCATTGTTCTACGCCGGCAGCCATTTCCGCAGTCAGGTTAGCGGCGCGCACCTGCACCGTAGTTTGCTCCGCCAGCAGGCTATTGAGTTCACGGGTTTCGATGACTTCACCATGCTTGATGAATGCCACGCGGTCGCAGGTAATCTCCACTTCACTGAGCAGGTGGGAATTGAGCAGCACCGTGGCGCCGCGTTGGCGCTGCGCCTTGATGATGTCGCGCACCAAACGGCGACCGGCGGGATCCAGGCCGGAAGTGGGTTCGTCCAGAAAAATCAGCTCCGGATCATTGAGCAAGGCTTGCGCCAGCCCGATGCGCTGCAGCATGCCCTTGGAAAAGTCGCGCAGGCGCTTGCCCGCATGCTCCGTCAAGCCGACCAGGTCAAGCAGCTCCGGCAACTTCCTTCTCAGGCCGGCGCGCGGCATGCCGTAGAGGCGGCCATGGAGACACAGTAATTCGGCGGCAGTCAACCAGTCATAGAAACGAAAGTGTTCCGGGAGGAAGCCGAGCTTGCGCCGGGTACGCACGTCGCCCGCGGGCCGGCCCAGAACCGTGGCCTCTCCGCGTGTAGGCGTGGCCAGCCCGAGCAACATTTTGAGAGAAGTGCTCTTGCCCGCGCCGTTGGGCCCCAGGAAGCCGAAGATTTCGCCACGCGGGACTTCCAGGTTGAGGCTGCGCACGGCCACTTTGCCGTCGAAAACCTTGCGCAGACCGCGAGTAGCGATGGCCAGATCTGGCGCAGGTGGAGGCACCACGTCAGCAGCTGATGGCCGGAATGCGGATTCATTCACCTGGGTCATGGTTATTAGCTGACTGGCTGCCTTGGCTTTCCGGCAGACTAGCTGAGGCACGCGAGCTATGCAGACAGTCAGCGAGACAGCTGGTTAGCTACTGCGACAGCGAAGCCGCCAGGTTCAGCGCCTGGTTGGGGTCGCCGCGGCCGTTCAGCGAGTAAATGATGCCATCCTTCACCCATAACAGGCTATACCGATTGCGGTCGGAGCGCAGAGAGATTAGCGTGCCGGTAACTCCGTCCACATTGACGGTTTGGTAGGAGCTGACATTGCCGGGAACGGGCACCACCAGAGTGGAGGACCAATCCACGGTCTGGCAGAAGGAGCGCGCCTCCGAGGGGCTCATTCCGGCAAGTTCCAGGGCCGCTTCGGCGACCTGGGAAATGTTCAGATTGGGGGGGACACTAACCGTGGGGCTGGGAGCCTGCACCATGAAAACGCAGTTGTCCTCCACCGTAGGCGGATTGGAATCCCCGCCCGGCTGCGGTTGCGAATTCGGGCTATGGTGACGCATGTTTTCCGGGCAGTTACCGTACGCGGTCAACACCGTCTTCGGGATGTGCACAGCCACAAGCGCCCCGTCAATCGAAGCAGGCAGCTGGATATCGGAGCGGCCCGCTTCCTGCAGGATGGCTTGCATGCGGCCGCGGTTCAGAGTCATCTGGAAGCCGGCCTCGCCGTTCACCAAAATTTTTTGTGGCGCTCCCAACTGACCGATGGTGCGAACGTCGAAGCCGGCCAGCTTGCCGGCGGCGGTGGCACTGGGTTCAGGCTGGGGCTTGCCAGCATTCTCCGTGACCACCACGTTGTCGGAAATCAGCTGGCTGAGCAGCTTGGCCGTGCGCTGGTCGGCGCGGGTTTCCGTGCTGGAAGGATAGACCGAGACCACGGTGATTTTCTTCACCCGCAGCATGGCCAGAATCTTCTCGGCGAAAGTGCGCGCCGGCGCCACGCTGAGCAGGACGGCGACGGCACAAACCAGAGCCAGCGCGCCCCAGGCGGGGCGGAGCCGGGGGGCGAACAGCTTGCCCAACCAGGCGCGCTGCGCCTCCAGGTCATTATCCAGGCCGGCACGGAAGCGGAGGAAGGCGCGGGAAGCATCGGAAACCTCAGGCGCCGCTGGCGCAAGCCCGGCCAGCGCGCCCTGCACCCGCTCAGTCCGCGCCTGCATCCGCTCCAGACGACTGCAGCACTTGGAGCAAGAGGCGAGGTGCTGCTTCAGCTCCTCCAGTTCGGCGGCGCTCAATTCGCCATCAACATGCGCCTGCAGGATTCCATCGTCGGGGCAGTTCATAGTTCCTCCTCGGGGCGGTGCAATTCGAGGTAAACCCTGCGGAATTCGGCCTGCGCCCGGCTCAACATGGTCCCAATTCCCCCAGGCTTGGCTTCCAGCGTCTCAGCCAGTTCTTTGTAGGAAAAGCCGCTGGCGCGCAAGATGAGAATTTGCGCCTGCGCCGGCTTGATAGCGGCCAGCGCGGCGCGCACTCGGCGGCGCTGTTCCGCGCGCACCACATCGTCGAGCGGGCTGGAAGTCGTGGCCTGCGGCGAGCGCGCGGCTGCGCCCTCGTACTTGCTGCGGCGGGCAGCGGCGCGCAGGGCGTCAATGCCCAGGTTGGTGGCGGTTCGGTAGAGCCATCCGCCCACCCGGCCATCCACTTCGCGCCCGGGTATGCGGTAGAGCTTCCAGAAGACGTCGTTGGCCAGTTCCTCGGCGCGGGTGCGGTCGCCCAGCAAGCGCAGCAGCACGCTCACGATCCGAGAATAGTGCTCCAGGAATACTGCTTCGAATTCCGTTTCCCGCCACTGCATGGAGCGAGGCTTGCTGGCTGGGCCCACGGCGTTGAAGGATTGCGCTGTTTCCCCTATCACAAAAACTCCGCTTCTCAGCTCTTAATACGCCGGCCAAGGCAGAATTGTGACACGAAAGGGCGGGGAATATCAGGCGGCGCTTTCACCAGCCGGCCTGGGCGGCAAGTGCCGCGATTTCCAGATGGCGAAGATGGGGGGATAGACCACCAGCTCCATGAGGAACGAAGTCACGATGCCGCCAATAAGGGGAGCGGCGATGCGGCGCATCACATCGGCGCCGCTGCCGGCCGACCACATGATGGGCAGCAGCCCAAATAACATGCAGGACACGGTCATGACCTTGGGCCGCAGGCGCTTGACGGCGCCGTTGATGATGGCATGGCGCAGGTCGTCCCAGTTGCGCATTTGCCCGCGCTGCCGCGCCTCATGGTAGGCGAGATCGAGATAAAGCAGCATGAAGACAGCAGTTTCCGCATCCACGCCCAGGAGGGCGATCAGGCCTACCCACACCGCAATGCTCAGGTTGTAGTGCAGCAGGTAAAGCAGCCAGATGGCGCCAATGGCGGAGAAGGGCACGGCCAGCAGAATAATGCAGGTCTTCACCCCCGAGCCGGTGTTGAAATAAAGCAGCAGAAAGACGATGAAAAGGGTAATTGGGACAACCAGTTCCAGCCGGTCCCTCACCCGCTGCATGTATTCATACTGGCCGGACCAGACCAGCCGATAACCGGCAGGAAGCCGCACCGCCCGATCCACCGCAAGCTTGGCGTCGCGCACGTAGCCGCCGATATCGCGCCCGGAAACGTCTACATAAACGTATCCACTAAGGCTGCCGTTTTCGTCGCGGATCATGCCCGGGCCGGTGCGCAGGCGCAGGGTGGCCAGTTCTCCGATGGGGACCTGTGCGCCGGAGGGGGTGCTGACCAGCACGCGTCGCAGGCTGGACAGATCGCTGCGGTAATCGCGCAGGTAGCGGACGTTGACGGGGTAACGCTCGCGGCCTTCGACGGTGGTGCTGACCGAGTCGCCGCCCACCGCGGACATCAGCACTTCCTGGGCGTCGCCCACCGTCAGCCCGTAACGGGCAAGTTGGCCGCGGTGGAGGTCGAAATCGAGGAAATAACCGCCCACCGTGCGCTCGGCGAAGACGCTGGTGGTGCCGGGAATCTCCTTGAGCGCGCCTTCCACCTGCTCGCCGATGCGCTGGATGGTGACCAGGTCCGGACCCAGCACCTTAATGCCTACGGGGGTGCGGATGCCGGTGGTGAGCATGTCAATGCGGTTGCGGATGGGCATGGTCCAGGCGTTGCTCACGCCGGGCAGCGAGAGAGCTTGATTCATGCCGCCGGGACCGTACACCAATTCCTGGGTGCTGACGTGATCGGGCCAGATGCGGCCAAGAAGCGACCGCACAGGGCGCGGCGCCCAGCTGGAGTACCAGCGGTGCTTTTTCGGCCATTGCTCTTGTGGCTTGAGCACAACCACAGTCTCCGCCATGGAAAGGGGAGCCGGGTCGGTGGCGGTCTCAGCCCGGCCGGCCTTACCGAACACACGTTCAACTTCCGGGAAGGAGCGCAGGATTTTATCCTGCACCTGCAGCAGACGCGCCGCCTCGGTCACCGAAATGCCGGGTACTGTGGTAGGCATGTAAAGCAGGGCGCCCTCGTCCAGCGGCGGCATGAACTCCGAACCCAGCCGGAAAAACACGGGAACCGTTACCGCCATGGCCAGAACAGCCACCGCGATGGTGCTCCAGCGGTGTTCCAGAGCAAATTCCACCACCGGGTGGTAGAGCTTCATCAGGGGGCGGCTGATGGGATGGTTGTCCTCGCTGTGAATTTTTCCCACCAGCAGGGCATTGGTCACACGGGCCAGCCAGGCAGGACGGAAGCTGTAATTCTTCATGCGTGTAAAAAGCAGCCGGAGCGCGGGATCGAGGGTGATGGCCAGCAGGGCTGCGATAGCCATGGCAAAATTCTTGGTAAAGGCCAGGGGCTTGAACAGGCGGCCTTCCTGCGCTTCCAAGGCAAACACCGGCAGAAAGGAGATGGCAATCACCAGCAGGGCAAAGAAGCTGGGGCCGCCGACCTCCTTCACCGCGGAGATAATCACATCACGATAGTTGCCCGGACGGCCATCAGCTTCCCAGTGCTCCAGTTTTTTATGGGTCTGCTCGACGACCACGACGGCGGCGTCCACCATGGCGCCGATAGCCACCGCAATACCCCCGAGGGACATGATGTTGGCGGTCATGCCGCTCAGCTGAATGGGGATGAAGGCCAGCAGCACGGTCAGGGGAATGGTGATGATGGGAATTACCGCGCTGGGAAAGTGCCAAAGGAAAATCAGAATCACCAGGCTGACGATGATGAGCTCCTCAATCAGCGTGTGCTTGAGGTTCTCAATAGAGCGCTCGATGAGCTGGGAGCGGTCGTAGGTGGTAACGAGCTTCATGCCGGGCGGAAGACCAGGTTCGATTTCCTGGAGCCTTTCCTTTACCCGCTCGATCACCTTTTCCGCGTTTTCCCCAAAGCGCATGATGACCACGCCACCCACCACCTCGCCCTTGCCGTCCAGTTCGGCGATTCCGCGGCGCAGATCGGGGCCCAGAGTGACCGTGCCCAGATCGCGCACCAGCACGGGAGTTCCGGTCCGTGGATTGTCGGCGACTACGATGTTCTGCAGGTCTTGCAGCGACTTGATGTAGCCCAGCCCGCGCACCATGTACTCTCGTCCGCTCATCTCCAGCAGGCGGGCGCCCACCTCGTTATTGCTCTTGCGCACCGCCTCCACCACGGCGTTGATGGGCAGGTTGTAGGCCAGCAGCCGGTCGGGATCAATATTCACCTGGTATTGGCGTACAAATCCCCCCACGGGCGCCACTTCTGAAACCCCGGGCAGCGCTTGCAGCGCGTAGCGCAAATACCAGTCCTGCACGCTCCGCATCTGGTCGAGGCTGTAGTGGTGAGTGGGATCCACCAGCGCGTACTGGAAGACCCAGCCCACGGCGGTGTTGTCTTTGGCCAGCTCCACGCTGACGCCCTGCGGCAGGCGTGGAATCACCGAGTTCAGATATTCCAGGGTGCGGGAGCGCGCCCAGTAGAGGTCAGTGCCGTCCTCGAAAATGACGTAGACGTAGGAATAGCCGAAGTCAGAGAAGCCGCGAACGTCCTTAACCTTGGGCAGGCCCAACAGGGCAGAGGTGATGGGATAAGTGACCTGGTCTTCGATAATGTCGGGGCTGCGGTCCCAGCGCGAATAAACCACGACCTGGGTGTCGGAGAGGTCGGGGATGGCGTCCAGCTTGGTATTTTTCATGGAGCGCCAGCCCAGCAGGGCGGCCACGGCCACGAAGAGCAGCACCAGGAATTTTTGCCGGGCGCAAAACTCGATAATGCGGTTGATCATTGCGGGACCCCCTGCATCAACTGGTTCAGTCGCATGACGACGCCGCCGTTTTCGTGGGCGAAGCCCTCAGCGTCCTGGCGATGGGCAAAGGCGTAGGCGCCGGGCGAGCAGCGGTCGAAGGCCAGGTGCTCGGCATGCCTGGACTGATCCAGCATGGGCTGGTCGTGCGAGCACAGCACTCTGCGGCTGCCATCCACGAACCAGGCCTGGGCGGGAGCCAGAGGAGAGCCAGTAGCGTAGTCGGTGACGCGGATAAGGCGCACCGGGCGGTGCTCCTGGAAGGCTTCGGTAATGGCGCAGCGGGCGCAGCAGGCGTCCAGGACCCGGCCGCCAATTTCCATGGTTACCCGGGCGCGGGGATTGATTTGCCGCTGGCAGATCTCACAGACCTGCGCCCGTCCGGGATGCAGTGCCAACCAGCTTCCTGCCAGCACCACGGCCAGCACCCCTCCCAGCACCGCGTAACCGATTTTGTCTGCTCGCTTCATGGTCACCTCAGTGCTGCATGCCGCTCATGGCGTCTTTCAGCTGGCTTTCGGAATCGATCAGGAAATTGCCGCTGCTGACGATAATCTCGCCGGGCTGCAGTCCGGAGAGGATTACATCCTTGCCCTCTACCTGCGGCCCGAGTTTGACGGCGCGCGGCACGAAGCGGCCGTCGCCAGCGGCCACGAACACAGTCTGGCGTTCGCCGGAATCGAGCACCGCCTCCTGCGGCACCACGAGCTGCTTGCCGTAATTCACCTGCAGCTGTACGTCGGCGAACATCTGCGGCTTCAGCTTGAACCCGGGATTTGGAAGATCAACGCGGACCTTGGCGGTGCGGGTTTGCGCGTCAAGTACGGGATAGATGTAGCTGACACGGCCGGTGTAGGTTTTGCCCGGATAGTAACTGAGCTGAACTTCCGCCCGCTGGCCCACCCGCAGGTAGGGCAGCTCGTATTGGTAAACATCGGCCATCACCCACACGGTGGAGAGGTTAGCAACCGTATAGAGCTCCACGTCGGGGGTGACCGAAGCCTGGGGAAATGCTTTGCGGTCGGTCACGAAGCCCGTGACCGGCGAGTAGAAGGTCATGGTGCGGCTGACTTCGCCGGTGCGCTCCAGCTTTTCAATCTGCGCTTCGCTGATGTCCCACAGCTTGAGCCGGTCGCGAGTGGCGCGCAGCAGGGAATTGGCGCCTTGCCGGACTTCGGCGAAGGGGGAAGAGCTCAGGCCGCTCTCGCCCCGGCGCGCGATCAGGTATTCCTCCTGCGTGGCTACCAGGTCGGGACTATAAAGGGTAAAGAGCGGCTGCCCTTTCCGGACCAACTGGCCGACAAAATCCACGTATACCTTGTCAATCCAGCCGCTCACCTTGACGTGAACGTGGGCGATGCGGGTCTCGTCCACAGCGACCTGCCCGGTAGTGCGGATGGTGCGCACCAGCGACGCGCGCTGCACTGTGGTGGTGCGCACGCCCATGAGCTGCTGCTTCTGGGGCGAAATCATCACCGTACCCGGCGGCATCGCCTCACTGCTGGAATCCTCGGTGGCGTACTTGGGCACCAGTTGCACTCCGCAATCGGGAGCAATGCCCGGTTTATCGGACTTGTAGGCGGGATGCATGGGGTCGTACCAGTAGAGAATTTTGCGCTCCCCGGGAAGCTCGCCCGCTTGAGAGTGATGGGCGTGCTCAACCGCCACCTTGCCCGAGGAGGAGGAAAGGCGATGGGGCTGGTCATGTCCAGCCCAGACGCCGTTTCCGTAGATGAGAACCAGTACGGCGGCGCCCGCCAGAAGCACGGCACCGATCCGTAAGACTTTCGTGATCATAAAATCACTCCTTGCCTCCAGGCGCGGGACCACCTGGGCTGGCAGGAGCCGAGGTCAGCTCCACGCCGGTAAGGCTCTCCAGTTGAGCCAGCGAGCTCTGGTAGTTGGCCAGCTCGCGGTAGTACTCAAGCTGGTAATTGAGAACGGTGCTGAAGTTGGTGAAAACAGTCAGGAAGTCCGCCGTACCCACCTCGTAGGCCGACATGGAGGAATCCAGGGCCAGCGAAGACTGCGGCACCAGGCCCTGGGAGTAGAGCTGCAGCAATTGCTGGGAAGCCTTAGCCGCGAGATATTGCTGCTGTACCTCGAAGTTGACTTCGTTTTGCCGATTCTGGCGGCTCTTTTCCGCCGCCGCAGCCTGCTCGCCCGCTTCCGCCAGCTGCTGGCGCTGTTTACTTTTGTAGAACACGGGAATGTTCACGGTGAAAGTGAAGCCGTGCATGTCGGGCAGCAGAGGCCGCTGCTCGTACATGTAGCCGACGGACAGGTCGGGGTAGTAATCCTTGTGGGCCAGGTTGACCGCCAGCTGGCTGCGTTCCGCCATGCGCTGCTCGCGCTGCAGCCCGGGATCGGTTCGGTCCGCGAGCTCATAAAGCCGAGCGAGGCTGTAGTTGAGCGGAGCAGGGCCGGCGATGTCGGCCGGAGGAGGCAGCGGCTTCTCGGGAGGCCGCGCCAGCAGTGCGTTCAGGCGCGCTGCCGCTGTCGCTCGCTGCTGCTGCAGCAGGGTCAACTTTTGCAGAAGCAGCGACAGCTCCACCTGCGATTTCAGCACGTCCTGCTGAAGGCCTTTGCCCACCCGGTAGCGGGCTTCGGCAATTTGCGAGAGCTTCTGCAGCAGGCTTTTATTCTGCAGCGTGATCTGCAGCGCTTTGTCGTAGTACCAGTAATCGTAATAGGTGCTTTTCACGTCGGCGGTAAGCCGGCGGAAGAGGGCGTCGTAATCCGCTTGCGCGGCGTCCGCCTCTTTGCCGGCCATAGCTCCGCGCAGCTTGCGCTTGCCGGGAAAGGGCAGCTCCTGCATGGCGGCAACACCGCGATAGCTGGAAGGGTCATTGGTCTGGACAGAGAACGGCGTGATGTTGCCCATCCAGTTGACTGAAAGTTTCGGGTCGGAAAAACTGCTGGCTTGGGGCACGCGGCGGCGCTGGGCCTGGGCTGTGTGCAGCGCGCTGTGCAAAGCGGGATTATTCCCCAGGGCTTCGCGCACCGCATCGTCCACCTGCAGGAGTTGTTTGCCGCCCACAGCTGCCTGGACGCTAAGCACATGGGTTTGTCCCTGAGCCGTTCCTGCAAAGCACAGAAGAAGGGCAAATATCGGAAATGGCAAGTTTTTCTTCACGTGGTCCTTCCGTTCTGAAAAATTCAGAGTTCCGGCGAATAATCACCGGGTACGGGCCGAAAAGGACGCAGGTTTAGATCAGGAAGGTGCAGAGCAGGGCCCGGGGAGAGGAGACGGGTGGCACGGAATTATAGCCAGCAGCTTCCAGCAGGGTGGGGGAGGGCGCGAGCAGGGATGCGGCGAGTACGGGAGGCGCCGGTACGTAAGACGCCACCGGCTGCCAGACTACCTCAGGGGACGTCCGGGCGGCAGAAATCTGGCAGCAGGGGACACTGCTTTCCGCCAGCGCATTCGATTCCGGCCCCGCCTGCGGCATGGGGCAGTTGGAGCAATGGCCCATACTGGGCAGCATTCGGCACGAGGCGTGAGCCTGGGCTAAAGGTCCGAACCATAAAACCAATGCCAGCAAAAACGCCGCCGCTGGGAATATGCGCCGCATGCGAACACCAGGATTCTAAGCGGACATGATCGCCCGCTCTGTGACCCTTATCACAAACTATTGTGACTGGTTTAGGGCGGCGGGGCAAGCAGGCGCGGGGGCCGCGTCAGAGAAGAAACTCTAGACGTCCTGCGAGCCCACCTTCTTCTTTTGCGAACACTTGTTCATGATGGCGGAGCGCAGCCGGGTTCGCAGGTCGTCAGGAAGTTCGTAGAGGGTGGAATCGCGGTAGATCTCGATGGTCTTCTTGGTGGTATCGCAGATGACGTAGCAGTTGTGGCACCAGGCCAGATGTTCTTCCAACTCCGCCCTTGTGCGCGTGTCAAGGGTGTCATCCAGGTAATCGGTCAGCTCTTTCAGGAATTCAGAGCAAGTCACTGTTTCCCATCTCCAGCTTGGCGCTTCTTAAAGTAACGGTTCAACCGTTCTCGCAACTGCAGGCGGGCGCGCAGCAACCGCGATTTTACCGCCGGTACACTTAATTCCAAAGCCTGCGCCGTTTCCTCCGTGGAAAGACCTTCCACGTCGCGCAGCACAAAAACCGTGCGGAAGCTGGGCGGCAGACCCTGAATGGTTTTGCCCAAAATGTCCCGCAACTCCGCCTGGTTGTAAAGCTGCTCGGGATTTGGGCTCCAGTCCGCCACTTCGCGGGGCATGGAGTCCTCTTCCGTCTGTACTTCCTGGTCAAGCGATACCATGCGCTCGGGGCGGCGGCGCCGCAACTTCATCAGCGCCTCGTTCACCGCAATCCGCACCAGCCAGGTATAAAACTTGCTCTGTCCCTGAAACTGTTCCAGGTTCTCGTAAGCCTTCAGGAACGCGTCCTGGACTACGTCCTCCGCATCTTCGCGATTCTGCGTAATATGCAGCGCGATGCGGAACACGTTGCGGTCATAGCGCTTGACCAGCTCGCCAAAAGCGGCGACATCGCCCTTTTTGGCGGCCTGAACCAGCCTCAGCTCATCGCTGACTGGCTCATTCACTTTGGTTTGGATGGTTTCCATTATGGTTCGATTCAACTTTTCTCGGTTGCCCGGAAACCCGGCCCTCATTCTACCTGTTTTTGCAGGCACCCGCTGGAGACAGGGATGGCCTGTGGGATTTAGACGTTTGTGGCCTCTTCCGGTTGGCAGGAAATCCCACTGGCCGGGTGGGGAACCCCCAGCGGCACAGCCTGAAGGTAACTTGCCCCTGCCCGGTAAATGCGGTATGAAACACCTATGTTTTCCCTGAGAATTCGGGGAAAAGGTGCGTCCAACAAAGGTTTAGCGAGCAAATGGCCGATAACAACTGGATCCAGGAGATGGTGGGACGGGTGGTCTCGCAGGTGCTGGAGAGTCAATTTCCTGTGCTGCGTGAGGAACTGGTGCGGCGGGTGCTGGAGGAACTCCAGCCCGGCCTGGGCGGTGGAGATTCCAGCCCCAAGCAACTGCTGCAGGCCATCTCGGGGGTGCGCCAGGCCAGCGGCCAGAAAGAGATTCTGAGCGCCCTTCTCGACGGCGCCAGCCAGTTTAGCAGCCGGGCGGCTCTGTTTGTGGTGCGGGGCGGCGCGGTGGTCGGCTGGCAGGGCCGCGGTTTCGGCAATAACGACGACATCAAGAGCTTCTCCCTGGATGCCTCCGTCGGCTTGGGCGCTCGCGTCTTGCAAGAGAAGATGCCCATCCGGGGGAGAGCTGAAGATATGGATGTGAGCTTCACTACCACCTTTGCGGCACCCCAGGACGATCGCGTCTTTCTCCTGCCCCTGCTGCTGAAAGAAAAGGTGGCGGCGGTGCTCTATACCGATTCCGGTACGGAAAACGGCGGCCAGTTGGACGATGCTGCTTTGGAAATGCTGGTGCTCTCCAGCGGTCTATGGTTGGAAATCGTGGCTCTTCGCCGGGCCACGGGCAGCCAGGAAAGTACTGAACCGGCGGCAGCGCCCGCGGAAAAGAACAAGAATGAAGTGCCTGTTATGGAAAGCGCGCCGGCACAGGTGGCACCGCCAGTCATGGCGGCGGTAGCTGAACCGACGCCCGAAGCTCAAGCCGAGGTGGCAGGGGAACCCGAAGCTGAGCCCGCACCTATGGCCATGGCGGCCGTGGCAGCGGCGGGAGCAGGCAGCCCCGTCTCCGCCCCGGTTCCAGCACTGGCCCGAGGAGATGACGGCGCAGTTCACCGCAAGGCGCAGCGCTTCGCCAAGCTGCTGGTGGATGAAATCAAGCTCTACAACAAGGCCAAGGTCCAGGAGGGAAGGGAGAACAGCGACCTTTACGACCGCCTGAAAGAGGATATTGAGAAAAGCCGCGCCGCCTATGAGAAACGTTACGGCAGCACGGTGGCCGGTCCGGCCAGCTATTTCGATCAGGAGATCATCCAGAACCTGGCTAACAACGATCGCTCTCTTCTGGGCGAGGGATTCCCGCGCTAAACTACAGGTAATGTGAATACCCGGGTCCTGGTACTGGCAGTTGTAGTTTTTTTACTGGGCAGTTTCATGTCCGTGTTTGGCGCGCACCAAGCGCCAGCTTCCACCACGCAAGCCAAAAGCGGATCAGCGAAGAAGAAAGCCGCAGCCCGCCACAAGGCAAAGAAGAAAAAGAAACGGAGAAAAATTTCCCGGCGCGTGCGGCGGGTCACACGCGCATTTGTGGCTTCCAGCGACCTGAAGCCCATGGCACGGCAACTGCTCCAGGACCGCAGCCGGGCCGCCTATAACGGGGTAGAGGCTTATGCCCGCCGCCACGCCGGCACTGACGAAGCGGCGCTGGCCTGGCTGGCCCTGGGCTACGCCCACCTGCTCGACCATGATTATGCCAAGGCCGTCCCCGCCCTCAAGCGGGCGCAGCCGAGGGCCGGCGAACTGGCCGACTATGTGCATTATTTCCTGGCCATGGCTTACGGAGCTCAGGGCGACTCCGCGGGAGTGGTCAAGGCGCTGGGTAAATTTGAGAGCAACTATCCCGATTCGCTTTTTGCCATGGATGCGGCGGTTATTTACGCCAACGCGTTGGTGGCTCAGAATCAGCCGCAACAGGCAGTTGCGCTGCTGCAGCCACACCGCCAGCCGCTGCGTTCCGACGTGGAACTGGCCCTGGGGCGGGCCTATATTGCTGCCGGGCAGACAGCGCAAGGGGCGGAGATCTTGCACCGCATTTATTACGCCATGCCGCTGGCGCCGGAAGCGGATGCCGCCAGTAGCGACTTGAGCAGGTTGCCGCCGGCCTCCGTTCCCACCCCTACTTTTGATGAACGCAAGATGCGCGCCAACAGCCTGCTTCTGGCGCGGCACTACGACGACGCGGTACGCGAATACCAGGCTTTGCTGCCGGCCACGCCCGCCGATCAGCGCCCCGCTATCCAGCTTGACCTGGGGATTGCTTTGCACCATGAGGGCAAGGACAACGACGCCAAGAATCTGCTCCAGTCCATCCCGGGGGCAAGCACGGAGGTGAACGCGGAGCGGGTGTTCGAGTTGATGGAAATTGCCCGCGCCGATAGCGACGAGGATCAGATTGAGAAGCTGGCGGCCGAGTTGCGCCAGGAAGCTCCTGCCAGCGTGTGGTTCGACCGCGGCCTGCTTCTGGCCGGCAATGCCTGCCTGCTCAAGCGCGATTACGACAAGGCTATAGATTTCTACCGCGAACTGGACCAGCGCTTTCCCGAGAGCCCGCGCGCCCATTACGCGCACTGGAAGGCGGCGTGGCTCAATTTGCGCCAGAACCGCACCGAAGAAGCCAAAAAGGAGATTGAAGAACAGATCGCGCGATATCCCGGTTCGCCTGAGGTTCCGGCGGCGCTTTACTGGCGCGCCCGCATGGCGGAACAGGACCACGACCTGGGCAAGGCGCGCGCTTACTATCAGAAGCTGACCGACCGCTTCTCCAGCTACTACTATGCCGGTCTGGCCCGAGAGCGCATGAACATGAAGGAGATCGGAGCCGCCGGCGATCCCGCCCCTGATCCTTTGCTGGAAAAGATTCCGCCGGCAACCCTTCCCCGCAGCCTGGGAGAAGACGAAGAACCGCCGGATGATGTACGCATCGAGAAAGCCTTGCTGTTGCAGAACGGCGGCTTCATAACCTTCGCGGTGCGCGAACTGCAGGCTGCGGCCGCACCCCAGGGCCCGGCCACCTGGGCCACCGATAAGATTGTCTCGCTTTATCAGGACGCGGGTCAGTACAACCTGGCCATCGAAATGGTCAAACACATCGCGCCCGACTATTTTTCATACGACCTTTCCGCCATGCCAAGTTCCTACTGGCAGGCGCTGTTTCCCCGTCCTTACTGGACGGAACTTAAGAAAAACGCCTTGCAAAACCGCCTCGACCCGTTTTTGGTAGCGTCACTGATTCGCCAGGAGTCAGAATTCAATCCCGGCGCTGTTTCCCATGCCAACGCCTGGGGGCTGATGCAGTTGCTGCCCCAGGTGGGCCGAACTCTCGCCCGCCAGCAGCGCGTCCGGCGTTTCTCCACCAGCCTGCTGCTGGTGCCCAACATGAACCTGCGGCTGGGCACCCGCTATTTCCGCGAGCTGCTGGATAAGTACAACGGCAATGTGGAATATGCCTTGGCGGCTTATAACGCGGGCAGCGACCGGGTTCAAGACTGGGTTTCCAACGGCAACTTTAAGGACTCGCCGGAATTTGTAGAGTCAATCCCCTTCACCGAAACCCGCGAGTACGTGCAGGCCATCGTGCGCAACGCTGCCGTGTACCGGCGGCTGTATGGAACGCCGTAGCGATGAAATGTAGTTACGAGAGCGCGCTCCGGTAGAGACGTTGCTTGCAACGTCTCTGGTGCCGCGCTGATAATCTTCAACCCATGGGACCTGCCTACCGCATCGTCACCCCGCGGCTGGTGATCCGCTGCTGGCAGCCGGAAGACGCCGTCAAGCTCAAGCAAGCCATTGACAGCAGCGTGGAGCATCTGCGTCCCTGGCTGCCCTGGGCGCAAAACGAACCCGAGCCCCTGGAGCGCAAGTATGAGCGCATCCGGCGCTGGCGGGCCGACTTCGACCTGGGGCTGGACTTCATCTATGGCGTTTTCGATCGCGCCGAAGAGCGTGTGCTGGGCGGCACCGGCCTGCATAACCGGGTGGGCCCCGATGCCCGCGAGATCGGCTACTGGGTGCGCGCCGACAGCGTCGGGCAGGGAATCGCCAGCGAATTTTCCGCCGCCCTGACCCGTGTGGCCTTTGAGGTGGACAAGGTTTCACGGGTGGAGATTCACGTGGTTGTCGGCAACGGGCGCAGCGCCGCCGTGCCCCGCAAGCTTGGCTACATTCACGAAGCCACCTTGCGACGCCCGCATCCTGGCGGCGGCACTCCGCTTTACGACACTATGATCTGGACCATGTTCGCCGACGGCTACCGGAAATCTCCGGCCGCCTCGCACGTCCTGGAGGCGTACGGATTTGACGGCGAGCGGCTGCTGTGAATAGAAATTGTGCTCTCCGCGAATCGGCCGCGAAGGTTACAGCATCCATTGGTAAATCTGGGATAGGGGAGAAAGGCGCATGGAGAAGCGCAGGATCGGCTCGCTGCATGTTTCTGTGGTTGGACTGGGGTGCAACAACTTCGGCTGGCGGCTCGATGCCGATGCCACCGCCAAAGTGGTGCACGCCGCGCTCGATGCCGGCGTCAACTTCCTGGATACGGCTGATATGTATGGCGACACAAAAAGCGAAGAGTACCTGGGGAAGGCGTTACGGGGCCGCCGCGAACAGGCGGTAGTTGCCACCAAATTCGGCATGAAGGTTGACGACCAGCGTCACGGCGCCAAGCCCGCCTATGTACGACAGGCCGCCGAAGACAGCCTGCGCCGCCTGGGCACCGACTACATTGACCTTTACCAGCTTCATCAGCCCGATCCGGAGACCCCTATCGCAGCCACTTTGGCGGCCCTCGATGAACTGGTGAAGGCCGGTAAGGTGCGCGAGATCGGCTGCTCCAACTTCTCGGCCCAGCAGATTCGCGAAGCGGAGGCGGCGTTGCCCTCGGGCGGAGCACGCTTCGTCAGCGTTCAGAATGAATACAGTTTGCTGCACCGCGACCCCGAAAGGGAAGTGCTGCCTGAATGTGAGCGGCGTCGGCTGGCCCTTCTGCCCTATTTTCCTCTGGCTAATGGGCTGCTGACAGGGAAGTATCGAGCCGGCCATCCCGCACCCCAGGGCACGCGAATCTCCACTCAGGAGCGGTTTGGGAAGCTTCTGAACCAGCACAATCTGAAGATGGTGGAGGGCCTGATCGGCTTTGCCGAATCGCGCGGCCACACCATTCTGGAGCTGGCATTTTCCTGGCTGCTGGCCCACCCGGTAGTGGCCTCGGTGATCGCCGGGGCGACCTCAGAGCAACAGGTACGCTCGAACGCCGGCGCAGCCGGCTGGAAGCTCACGCCCGCCGATCTGGCCGAGGTGGACCGGATTCTGAGCCAGCCCCTGTTATCGGAAGCATCTTAAGAATTGTCGAATTAAAATTCCGCCTCGACGCCAGGAGTGGATGGACTCTGACCTATCTTTATGGGTTGGCGACGCACCAAGTTACGTCTCTACGGTGCGGGTGGTTTCATTACTCAATTACCAATTACTCAATCTGTGAGCGAACATCCGCAATCCGCGGGCGGAACGTGCGCCTGCAGGAAGTCGCTGATGCGCTTCCAGGAGTCAATCTGGTTGGGTACCCGCGAAAATCCGTGGCCTTCATCCTGGTAAACCTTTAAATCCACTACCCCGCCCCGTTTCTTGATGGCGTCGGCCACCTGCTGCGCCTCCGATTGCGGGCAGCGGGGATCGTTCGCGCCCGCCAGAATCAGCAACGGCGCTTTGATCCGGTCCACAAAGAAGATAGGCGAACGGTCCTCCCAGAGAGCCTTGTTCTTGACCGGGTCGCCCATGGTGGCCAGGTCCATTTCACGCAGCACCGGGTCTTCGTTCTGCACCTCAGTGAAGTAGTTCACGAAAGGCACGATGGCCACGCCCGCGCCCCACACGTCGGGCGCCTTGGTGACCGCCATCATGGTCATGTAGCCGCCATAGCTGCCGCCCATGATGACCAGCTTCTTGGGATCTACGTAGGCGCTGCGCTTGATCCAGTCGGCCGCCGCCAGCACATCCTGCAGGTCTCCACCGCCCATATCGAACAGGTTGGCTTGCTGGAATTCCTTGCCGTAGCCGGTAGAGCCGCGGTAGTTGGGGGCAATTACCAGGTAACCCTGGTTCACCACATACTGAATGCCGCGATTGAATAAGTTCACCGTCTGCGAAGTGGGACCTCCGTGCACGTAGACCACCGCCGGGCTCTGATGATTGGGCGGAAGGTTGTGGGGTACATACACAAAGGCGGAGATCTGATATTTGCCATCGCGGCTGGGATAATGAACCAAATAGGGCTCCACCATGTCAGCGCTATGCACGCCCGCTACCAGCGAATGCGTAACTTGCCGCGAGCGCTTGCTGGTCAGCTCGTACACCCAGGCGTCCGCCGGAGCGTCCGGCCCGTTGTGGATATAGAGCAGGCGCGAGCCGTCGCGCGTGAAGGCATTTTCATGGCCGCCCAGTTCGTTTACTCCTGGGGCCAACGGTAAAACCTCGGTCTTACCGCTGGTCAGGTCATGGAAATAAATGTCGGTGTTGCCGTCCACGTTGGCGGTCCAGGCGATGGTGCGGCCGTCAGGTGAAAAATTGCCGCCCTGGATTTCCCACTTGTCCTGCGTGAGCCAATCAATCTTCTTGCCGCCAATATCCATCAGGCCGACATTTTCGTAGCCGTTTCCCGCATTGGAAGTAACCAGCAGCTTCTGACCATCCGGGGACCAGTCGTTCACGGAGTAGAGCCGTTCGCCGTTGTGAGGAGTCAGCCGGGTGCTCCGGGAGGTGGCAACTTCCACCACGTAAATGTCGGAATCTGTGCCCTTGGCCTGCACCTGGGTGTAGGCGATCCACTTGCCGTCGCGCGACCAAAGCGGGCTGACGTTGCCGCGATCCTTAGGCGTGCCGCTGGTCAAATGGCGCACCTCATGGGTGGCAAAATCCATGGTGTCAATTTCGAAAGTAGACGAGGTCTTGGGCTTGACCATGTAAGCCAGGATGCGCCCGTCGGGGGACCACTGCGGATCTTCTTCGGCTGTCTCCGGCGTTTGGGTCAGGTTGATGACTTCGCCGCTGAGCGGCGAGACCACGAAAATGTCCCACTGCTCGTCGCCATCGTGGTCCGACATGTAGGCAATCCATTTGCCGTCCGGCGACCAGGCTGGGCTGAATTGGCGCTGCTCGCTGACAGTGAGCTGCGTGGGCCAGCCACCTTCGGCCGGCACCGTCCACAGGTTCATGCGGCCGCTGATGTTGGACATGAAGGCGATGGTCTTGCCGTCTGGCGACCAGGCCGTCCCGCCGATGGCGCGGGTCATGAACAGCTTTTCGACCGTGAACTTCTGCACGTTGAGATTGGGAATGCTCTTCAGTTCCGCAGGGTCGGTAACGAACTTGGGCGCGGCCAGTTGTTGCTGGGCGAGGGTAATCGTGCTCATAAGAACCAAAATAACAAAGCAGGTAAAAGTACGCATGATGCCGATTTCCTAGGGTTTAGCCGACTTGTGGATTTCCACCGTGCTCCACGTCTTATCGGCGGCGTGGCACAGATTTTCCAGCGGGCATTCCGCGCACTTGGGCCGGCGCGCAATGCACAGCTTGCGCCCGTGCCAGATGATCTGGTGGGAAAAGATGATCCATTTGTCGCGCGGGAGCACGCGCATAAGGTCCTGCTCGACTTTCTGCACGTCGGTGTTGCTGGTGAGCTCAAGCCGCCGGCTGATGCGGTACACGTGGGTATCCACCACCACGCCTTCCGCTTTGCCGAACCATGTGCCCAGAACCACGTTGGCCGTTTTGCGCGCCACGCCCGGCAAGGAAAGCAGCTTGTCCATGTCGTCGGGCACCTGCCCGCCGAACTCCTCAATCAGCTTTTTGGCCGCGCCCACCACGGATTTTGACTTATTGCGGAAAAAACCGGTGGAGCGAATGTCCGGCTCCAGTTGTTCCGGCTTAAGCGCGGCGAAAGCCTGCGGCGTTGGGTACTTGCGAAACAGTTCCGGCGTGGTCATATTCACGCGCACGTCGGTACATTGTGCAGAGAGAATAGTCGCCACCAGCAGCTCCCAGGCGTTGCTGTGGTGCAGGGCACAGGTGGCGCCGGGATAGGTCTGGTCCAGGCGTCTGAGAATTTCCTTGATTCGTTCCGGCGAAGTTGGCTGATAGCTCTTGGGCGCCGCCACCGGTTTGGCTGCTGATTTGGCGGGGGGCGCGAGAAAGGGAACCGCGGCATGGCGTGCGCCGCCCTTCTGCGGCTGCCGCGAAGCGCCGCGCGACTGAGCACCACGGGCAATGGCGCCGCGCCCTTCCTGGCGACCGCTCTTGGCCGGCTGGCGGGGAATGATGCCGCGCACCATCAGCCCAGCCGCTCCAGCATTTCTTCAATGGTGGTGCGCTGGCAAGTGAACACGGGCGTGTCGCGCTGGTTGTAGCCGGTGGATTCGGCTTCGCGCATCTGCTGCACCATGTCCAGGACGTCCTCCGGGTAATCGCTGCCGATGGCCACAATAAAGTCCTGGTCGTCCAGGCCGAAAGAGTACATCACATTCAGGCGCACTCGGGGAAAGTCGTCCATGATGCGGATATAGTCGTGCACCATGCGCTGGCGCTCTTCAAACGGCAGCGCGTACCAGGCCTTTGTCTTCTCCATGGGAAAAAGGAAAAGGTATTTGAAGGCGCCCGGCTTAATAGAGCCGCGCAGGTCATAGCTTTCGTGCTCCGGTCCAATCTGGTATTGCGAACGCTTGGTCATGGCCAGGTAGGAGTAGGAGGTTTGCAGGTAACCGCCCAGGCGCGTGGCCAGCAGCTCGGAGGTCATGCTCTGCAGACATTCCATCGAGTAACAAATGCTCCACAGCACGAAGTCGGAATCGGAGCGCAGGCCGACCGTGGAGTAGGTGATGAGGCGCAGTTGGCTGTAGTTGGACCAGCGGCGCAGAACCTCCGCGGCTTCGCGGCGGTGGTCGTCGCGCTCGGCGCGCGGCAGCCGGCGCCATTCCGGCATCATTTTGTAAAACGAGAAGCTGATAAGCTGCCGGCGTAATTCCTGGCTATAGGGTGAATTGCTTTCGGTGTCAATGCGCGAGGCCGGAGACATGGGAATTTATTGTAGTACCTGTCAGCCGGGAAGGAGAAATGACAGTACTCGAGAATCGGGCGGGACCTGATAGCAGAGTCACTTAGGTGCCAGGTACCCGGGAAATGGGCTTCCGCAACTCACTTTCGTAACCCCTTAGGTCATTGACTCTGGCGCTCGGCGGTAGCTACTCTGAGCTTGGGGAGAAGGGAAAAATGGCAGTGAAAACCATCCAGCTCGGACAAGTGTGGCGCAGCGACCAAAGCGGCCAGAACTACCTGGTAACTAAGCTCTATAACGAGGTTTTTGCCCAATTTGCCATTCTGCGCCAGGCCGATTCCGGGGCGACCACCACCGACACAATCCGGGTAAAAGTGTTGCGCAGCCCGCAGGGGCAAAGCCTGCCCGGCTATACCTTCACACAGGAGGGGCAGTTTTAAAGAGCCGGCAATCAAGAGCCGGTAGTCAGTTTCTGCACCGCAAGTCTCAACCTGGGCCGTAGGCCGTCGACCGCCGACCTCCCGCCCCGTATAATCGAGTTTGCCCGGCCCCGCGCGTGCACACGAATCCTGAATCCCTGCTCCTGCCTTACAACGAATGACTGCCAAGATCATCGCGGCCCTGAGCGCCTTCATCATTTCCGTGATCTCTACCGGGGGCTACCTGGGGATCGCCCTTTTAATGGCCATCGAGTCAGCCTGCATACCGTTGCCCTCGGAAATCATCATGCCCTTCTCCGGCTACCTGGTTTACGCGGGCCGCTTCAAGCTGCTTTGGGTGGCCACGGTGGGGGCCCTGGGATGCAATCTGGGATCGGCGATTGCCTATGCGGTGGGCTACTACGGCGGGCGCCCGCTGGTGCAGAAGTACGGCTCCTACATCCTGCTCAGCCGTCACGAGCTGGACTGGGCTGACCGCTTTTTCGCCCGCTATGGCAACATTACCGTGTTCATCAGCCGCTTGCTGCCGGTGGTGCGCACCTTCATTGCGCTGCCCGCGGGCGTGGCCCGCATGAACCAGGCAAAGTTCCATTTCTACACTTTCATCGGTTCCTGGCCCTGGTGCCTGGGCTTGGCCTATGTAGGCATGAAGCTGGGCCAGCGATGGGATACCGATCCGCGCCTGCGCATCTGGTTTCACCGTTTTGACGCTGTGATCCTGGCGGTAATCGTCACTGGCATCGTGCTATTTGTGTGGACGCGTTGGCAGGGCAGAGTCCGGACGGATGCTGCACTGCGCAACGGCGGCCTGTAAAATTTGCAATCGAAAGTTTGTAATTGTAGGTTGTAACAATATTGTTGCCAGGCCCGGATAATCCCATTTCAAACTCACGGAGGCAATATGCGCTCCTTAACCACAGGTTTGACGTTAGTCTTGGCGCTGGCCGCAGCCGCGCCCCTTGTTAACGCGCAGCAGAAGCAGATTTCAGATGCCGCCTATATCGCCCAGGCGCTGTCCGCCGCTCCTGCGGCGGTGGCGAAGCATGCAACGGTCATACGCGTGGACAAGGATGGTTCCATTCGCACCCTTCGTTCCGGAAGCGCTGGCTTTACATGCATGATCATGGGTACGGATAAGATGTGCAACGATGCCAACAGCATGGAATTCATCCATGCCATGATGAAGCACGCTCCGCCCCCCGATAAGGTGGGAATTTCCTACATGCTGGCCGGCGACCAGGGCGCGAGCAATACCGACCCATACGCCACTGGCAAAACTGCCGACAACCATTGGGTCGTGACCGGTCCGCACATCATGGTCTTCGGGCCGCCCAGCAAGGCGCTGGGCTACACCGAAGCCAAGGACCCGGACCCGAGTAAGCCGTACATGATGTGGGCGGGCACGCCCTACGAACACGCGATGATTCCTCTCGCACCCGCCAAGTGAATTTGGCTGCGTTCGTCCAAGACCGCCGCAGGCGCCTCGCGTGCGACGGTCTAACTCCTCACCCGATCTTGGTGGCCCGGATCACCAGCTTTTCGTAAATATTCCACGGCAGCAGAGTGTGCAGCCAGAACTGCAGATGGGCGTCAAAGCCTACCCGATAGCGGAGGCGTGGGTTGGGTGCTTGCGCGATACGGGCAATCAGTTTGGCCACGGGCAGAGGATTGGCCTTGCGCACCTTTTTCACCACCTCGGAGAAGCGGGCGCCGCGCTCGTGGTTGGGTGAACTGCGGTTCAGGGCATAGCTGCCCACCCGCACGTTGCGTTCCCAGATATCGGTCTGGAACGAGCCGGGCTCGACCAGGACTACGCGAATGCCCAGCGAGCGGGTCTCGATGCGCAGCGACTCACCCCAGCCTTCCAGGGCAAACTTGGAGGCATCGTAAGCTCCAATCACAGGCGCCGAAACTCGGCCGCCAATGGATGAGACCAGGATGATGTGACCACTCCGCTGCCGTCGCATGATGGGCAGCACCGCTTTGGTGACCGCCACCGAACCGAAGAAATTAGTTTCAAATTGCTGTCGAAGTTCCTTCAGCAGCAGATCTTCCGCGAAACCGGCGACGGCAAAGCCGGCGTTGTTGATCAGCACATCCAAGCGGCCGTAGTCGCGTTCGAGTTGGGCGACGAAGTCGCCGATGCGCTCGAATTCCGTAATGTCGAAGCGGCGCAAGTCAATCTGCCGGGCCACCCCGGCGGCGGTGGCGGCTTCGTCCAGGCGTGCGCGTCGGCCCAGGTCGCGCATGCTGGCCACCACGCGGAATCCGGCGCGCGCCAGTTCTACCGCGGTCAACAGCCCAATGCCGCTGGAGGAGCCGGTAACCAATGCAATCTTTTCGCCCACGCTGTTCCTCGTGCGCTGGTTGTACCACGCGTCCGGCATAATGGGAAATGATACGGGGCCCGCGTGCCCTGCAAAACGCGCTTCAGCAGAGACGTTACTTTTAACGTCTCGCCGCCCGGTTGCCAACTTGCGCGCAATACGAGAAGATTGTTGGTTTGTTCCCGACATAAATTCATTTCTATTAGGACGGCACTCATGGCCACGCGGCAGAGTAATGCAAAAACTGGGGCAGAGAACAAGACCCAACCCGGCGAAATACGTCAGGCAAAGGGCAAGTTAGGGGTCATGATCCCCGGCATGGGCGCGGTGGCCACCACGTTCGTGGCCGGTGTGGAAGCGGTGCGGCGGGGCCTGGCGCAGCCCGTGGGCTCGCTGACCCAATGGGGAACCATACGCCTGGGCAAGCGCACTGACGGCCGCTCCCCAAAAATCAAGGAGATGGTGCCCCTGGCCGGCCTTAACGACCTGGTCTTTACCGGCTGGGACATATTCGAGGATGACATGTACGCCGCCGCCAGCAAGGCGGGTGTGCTGGACAAAACCCTGCTCGACCAGATCAAGCCCTTCCTGCAATCCGTGAAGCCGCGCAAAGCCGTGTTCAGCCACGACTACGTCAAGAAGCTCGACGGTCCTAATGTGAAGAAGGGCAAGAACAAGATGGAGCTGGCGGAGCAGGTACGCGAGGACATCCGCGAATTCCGTAAAAGCTCCGGCGCGGAGCGCCTGATTGTTATCTGGTGTGGCTCAACGGAAGTCTTCCTGCAGCCAGGGCGCGTCCACGAGTCAGTGGAGGCCTTCGAGAAGGCGCTGGCGAAAAACGACGAGGCCATTGCCCCTTCCATGATTTACGCTTACGCCGCGCTCTCCGAAGGCGTGCCCTTCGCCAACGGCGCTCCCAATCTCACGGTGGACCTGCCGGTCATGCTGGAGCTTTCGCGGCGCAACGAGGCGCCCATCTGCGGCAAGGATTTCAAAACCGGGCAGACCCTGATCAAAACCATCCTGGCGCCCGGCTTCAAAGCCCGCATGCTGGGCCTGGGCGGCTGGTTCTCCACCAACATCTTGGGCAATCGCGACGGCGAAGTCCTGGACGATCCCGGGTCGTTTAAAACGAAGGAGGAGTCCAAGCTGGGGGTTCTGGAACACATTCTGCAACCCAAGCTGTACCCCGAACTGTACGGCAACCTATATCACAAGGTTCGCATTAACTATTACCCGCCTCGTGGTGATAACAAAGAGGGATGGGACAATATAGATATCTTTGGCTGGCTCGGCTACCCGATGCAGATCAAGATTGATTTTCTATGCCGAGATTCCATCCTGGCCGCGCCCATCGTTCTTGACTTAGTGCTGTTCCTGGATTTGGCGCAGCGTTCCTCGGAGTTACGCTGCCGCGGCATCCAGGAGTGGCTGAGCTTCTACTTCAAGTCGCCCATGACGGTTCCCGGCCTCTACCCGGAGCACGACCTGTTCATCCAGTTGATGAAGCTGAAGAATACGTTGCGCTACCTGCGCGGGGAAGAGTTGATCACGCACCTGGGGCTAGAGTATTACGACTGAGAGCTGCGCGGCGTTCTCGGGCGGCGCAGGGCCGGGAGAGTAGCATCATATTTGCCCATGAAGCGGTTGGTAGTTCTTATGGTGGTGCTATTTGCCTGCCTGTTGCCGTCTTTGGCTGAGATTTCCGGCACCTTTCGCGGTGTAATCGTGCATGCTCCCAAGGGCGAAGCCAGCCACGGCTGGATTTACGTGCAGGGCCGCAACGGCAACCTGCGCCGGGCCGAAGTTTCCCATGCCCGGGTGCTTTACGCCAGCAGCGTTCCCGAGCGTCAGCGGGAGCAGGTTCCGGCCCGGGCCTTGAAAGCGGGCGCGGAAGTGCGGGTTACGGCCAGCCAGGATGGGAACGGTGAGTGGCGCGCCTCGCGGGTGGAAATCCTTAAGGTGGGTCAGTCGCGCCGCCGCAAGCGTCCCCAGTTGCGCCCTGCCGATGATAGAGCCCCAGGCCTGAACTCCGCCCTCTGATATGCCTCGAAAGCTCCGTCCCCTCTTCGTGACCACCGTCACTGCAACTTGCCTGAACCGGGCCCACAATCGAAGCCTATAATCTAGCTAGAGCACCCCGCAGGAGTCTGTTATGAAGTACGCGGTTATGTTGCTGCTCTGTCTTTTCCTGATCTCTCAGGCACCGGCCCAAACCCAGCCCAGTGCCTCCCCCGGTGCTTCTCAGACCAGCCAGCAGCTGCAAGCGTCCGCACCCGCTCCCCCGGAGCCGCAACCTGTGCCCACGGCCAGCAAGGCCCCGGCCCAGCAACAGCACCCCAAGGTGAAGCCCGGCAGCAAGGATGACGTGAACGCCATCGGCGACCGCGAAATGGGCGGCAAGGGTCTGGGCAACTGGTACTCGATCGAGAGGGAAGTCGCCATGGGCAAGCAGTATGCCGCCATGATCGACTCCAGCGTGAAAATGGTCTCAGATCCGGTGATCAGCGAATATGTGAACCGAATCGGTCAGAATCTGGTGCGCAATTCCGACGCCAAGGTGCCCTTCACCATCAAGGTGATTGATTCCGACCAGGTCAACGCCTTCGCGCTTCCCGGAGGTTTCTTTTACGTGAACTCAGGCCTGGTTCTGGCGGCCGATGAAGAGGCTGAGCTGGCCGGCGTTATGTCGCATGAGATTGCGCACGTTGCGGCGCGCCACGCCACCCGCCAGATGACGCGAGGCAACCTGGTGAACCTGGCATCTATTCCGCTTATATTTGTGGGCGGCGGGCTGGGCTATGCCGTGCGCTCAGCCGCCGGGCTCGGGCTGCCGCTTACCTTCCTGCGCTTCTCCCGCGGTTTTGAAGAGGAGGCCGACTTCCTCGGCCTGCAATACATGTACAAATCGGGTTACGACCCGCAGGCCTATGTGGCTTTCTTCGAAAAACTACAGGCCACGGAAAAGAAGAAGCCGGGCACGCTTTCCAAGGCGTTTTCCACGCATCCCCAAACCCCTGACCGAATCAAGAGAACGCAGCAGGAGATAACGCGCATTCTGCCGGCGCGCGAGCAGTACGTGATCAGCACCTCAGAGTTCGACACCGTAAAGGCGCGTCTGGCGGCCATAGAAAATCGCCGTAAGACCGTCGGCCCGGCCAAGGAGAATCAGCCCAGCCTGCGGCGCTCCAAGAGCAAAGACAAAGACGGCAAGACTACCGAGGATGACCGTCCGACCCTGCAGCGGCGGGACGACCGGGAAAAGCAGTAGGCAGAAGCCAAGAGTGGGCGAGATTTCATGCTGAGCGGACCAGCCGAGTTTGCCGGCGAACCGGTCCGTGCGCGCGCAAACTGGCCTTTTACTACTGACCCCCACCTTTAGCTTTTTCCAGCCGCTCCAATAGCAGATTTACCAGTTCGAGTTCACTCACACCATCATGCGGGCACATGACGGAAGCGCTGGCCAGCTCCAAGGCTTGCGTGCTGCGGGGCAGCGTAATGGCCTCCACCGCCGAACGAAGTTTCCCCATCACCGCCTCCATGCCCCTCCGCTCAATTTCCGGCAGTACCACCGCAAAGCGGTCACTCATGTAACGGCAGAGCACATCGTTGCTGCGCAGTTGCAATTGCAGGCTATGAGCCACCTTATGCAGCAGTTGGTCGCCGGTTTCAAAGCCATAAGCCGCATTCACCTGGCGGAAATGGCGCAGGTCGAGCAGGATGATGCCAAACTGCTTGTTGTAGCGGCGGGCGCGCGCCAATTCCTGCGCCAGCGCAAAATAAAAATAGCGCTGGTTGTGGCAGCCGGTAAGGAAATCCAGGTTGGCGACCCGGTTGAGTTCCTCCGCCAGTTGCACGTTGCGGGTGGCGGTGGCGCAGACGTCGGCCGCAGCCTGCGCCAGGGTACGGTCATCGGGAGTGAAGAAATTCGCCCGTTCGTGCGCCAGAACCACCACCCCCATGGCTTCGCCCAGGAACACCAGGGGAGCGCACAATTCCGAGCCGGCGTTGGGAAAGCAGGCTGGCCACCCGGGCTTGCTGCTGAGGTCCGCTTCCAGCACGGCGGCGTGCTGCTGCAGGGCCTCCGCCACTACGCCGTTGCGCGCCGAAGCCCGGAAGCGTTCCAGGTCAGGTTCGCCATTGGAAGAAATTGCGGGCACAAAAATTCCCTGCGGTCCGCGCAGCACAAGGGCCACGCTGGTGCCTTCAAAAGCATCGCCCAAGAGATCGGTGAGGGTAGAAAAAAACTGCTGGGTATGGCTGGCGGAAGCGGCGGTGCGGGCAATCAGGTTGATGAGTTCGATCTGGCGGCGCCGGCGCAAGGCCGTAGAGTGCAGGCGGGCATTTTCCACCGCCACCGCAGTCTGCGCCGCAAACAGCGACAACAGGGAGACGGTGCTCTCGGGAAAAGCCTCAGGGTTGTCGCTCACCAGCAGCAGCACGCCCAGCAACTGGTCGCGGACCAGCAGCGGCAAGGCCAGTTCGCTGCCGCCGTTGGCAGCCTGCCCGCGCACATGCACCAGGGAGCGAGTTTGCGCGGCACCCTGGACAGCGCCTTCACTTTCCAGACGCAGTGGGCCGGGGATCGCACCCCCGTCATAACCGTGGTGGGTTCGGGGATAAAGCTCCTGGGCCGCTTCATCCAGGAGAAATACGGCGCAGCGGCCGGCCCCGAAGTAGGTGCGCACCACCAGCAGGGCCTGATGCAGCACAGTTTCCAGGTCGGTGCTGGCGAGAATAAGCTGGGTGGCTTCCTGCAGCACGGCTACATCGCGGATGCTGGCATAACCCGAGCTCACAAGGGGCCCCTTTGCGATTCGTTGGCGTGATTATACGGGCGGCGGGAAGCAACGCCGGAGAAAGATGAGTTGGTTCCGCAAGGACGAACCAAATCGTTGACCCTTGCCCCTTTTCCGGCATACCATGTCCTGCTTGCCAAGCGGGGTGGAGCCCCTCCCCGATGATCGGCGAAGTCCTTGCCCATTACCGCATCGTTCGCAAACTGGGGGGCGGCGGTATGGGTATTGTTTACGAAGCCGAAGACCTAAAACTGGGCCGCCACGTAGCCCTCAAGTTCATCCCTGAAGATCTGGCCCACGACCCTAAGGCGCTGCAACGTTTCCTGAGGGAAGCGCGCGCCGCTTCAGCCCTGAACCATCCCAACATCTGCACCATCCACGAAGTGGAAGAGCACGATCGGCGGCCATTCATAGTAATGGAGATGCTGGAAGGCGAAAGCCTGAAGCAGCGCCTGCATGGTCAGCCCTTGCCGCTGGAGGAAGTGCTGGAGATGGGCATCCAGGTGGCCGACGCTTTGGGAGCGGCGCACGACAAGGGCATCATTCACCGCGACATCAAGCCCGCCAACATTTACGTTTCGCCGCGCGGGCAGGCGAAAATTCTCGATTTCGGTTTGGCCAAGCTAAGCCCGGCCCAGCAGATGTTTTGCCCGGATGGCAGTTCCAGCTCCTCGGTTGAGGATAGTCTGACCGCCGAAGGCGTGGTGCCGGGCACGGCCGTCTACATGTCTCCTGAGCAGGTACGCAGCGAAGAGGTGGACGCGCGCTCCGACCTGTTCTCCTTCGGGGTGGTGCTCTACGAGGCAGCCACCGGGCGCAAGCCGTTTGCGGGCAAGAACGTGGTGCTCACTCTGGAAGCCATCCTGCACCAGAAGCCGGCATCCCCTCTGGCTCTCAATGCCGAGTTACCACCGGAATTCGAGCGCATCGTGGGCAAGGCGCTGGAGAAGAAACGAGACGACCGCTACGGCGCTGCCAGCCAGTTGCGAAGCGATCTGCAGCGCTTAAAACGTGAGACCGAATCGGGCCTGGAGCCCTCGGCGCTGCGCAAATCAGCGCTGTTGCCGCGCCTGCCCAGCAAGACCTTCCAGCGGGGGACCTGGTTCCATCGCTACCTGTTGCTGGCCATGGCGGGATTGCTGGTGGCCGTGCTCACCGCCGTGGGGGCCTGGTGGTTCAAACACACGCGCGCCGGTTCCGGAGCGCCCAACACCATTGCCGTTGTTCCCTTCAGGAATATGACCGGGGACAAAGCCCAGGACTTCCTCAGCTTCGCCCTGGCCGATGAAATTGCCACTCAGTTAACCTATGTTCCCACTCTGGAGGTGCGGCCCCTGGAAGAATCCCGCAAATTCGCCGACATTGACCCTCAGCAAGCGGGCCGGTCTCTGCGCGTGGCGGTGGTCTTGACGGGGCATTACCTGAGGCAAAACTCTGCCTTGCGGATAACACTGGAAGCGGTGGAGGTTCGAAGCAACCGCGTGTTCTGGCAGGGCACGGTGGCCGCCAGCGCCGGAGATCTGACCAGAATGCAGGATGAGATCGCCAGCCAGGTACACCGGGGATTCATTCCCCGCCTGGGCCTGGTGAACGCCCCCCTGCACGCGAGCACACGGGCCAAAAGCCCGCAGGCTTACGATCTTTACTTGCGCAGCCTGTCTGTTCCCCACGATCCGGCGCCCAACAAGGAGGCCATTGCGCTGCTGGAGAAGGCAGTCAAGCTTGATCCCAACTACGCTTCCGCCTGGCAGGCGCTGGGACGGCGTTATTATTATGACGCCGCTTATTCCGATGGCGGAGATGCCGCCTTCCAGCGTTCCACTTCCGCCTTGGAACGCGCCTTGCATCTGGACCCCAATCTGATCTCGGCGGCCGCCGACCTGACCCAGAACCGTATTGAATGGGGCGAACTGGACAAGGCCGGCGAGGCTGAGGCCCTGGTGAAACGTCGTCCCGACAATGCCGAAGCCCACTTCACCGTAGCCTACGTGTACCGCTACGCCGGCCTGCTGGAGGCGGCCGGGCAGGAATGTGACACCGCTATGACTCTGGACCCCGGCGACTTCGACCTGCGCTCTTGTGCTTTTCCTTTTCTACAGCTTGGCCGGACAGGAAAAGCCATGGACTACGTGCGCCTGGACCCGCACTCGGAATGGGCGCGCAATGTGATCCCCTACATCCTGTTGCGCGCCGGCGAAATCGCGGAAGCGCGCCAGGCGGCATTGAAGATGACCAAAGATGCGCCCTGGTACGGCGTGCTGTTGCAAACCTGCCTGCAGCAACCCGGAGAAATGGCGCAGGTCACGCGCGCCACCCAGCCGGCTCTTATGCTGCTGCGCGATCCGGAAATGAAATACTTGAATGCTTCTTTGCTGGGATATTGCGGGCAGGACCAGGCCGCTTTCGATCTGCTGCGCAGCGCCATTGAGCAGAATTACTGCGCTTCCTCGGCGCTGCAGGTGGATCCGCTTTGGGCCGGTCTGCGGGAAAAGCCGCAATTTTCCGAATTACAGGCGTTGGCCAACCAGTGCCAGAGCCGCTTTCTGAGCGCCCTGACACAACCTGGCCGTTGATTTCGGGAGGAAGAGACATGATTCTTGCAAACAAATGGCGCTGTCTGCTTATGGCCCTGGCCCTCATCTTCATCCTGGGCAGCTGCGCTTCCCCACACAGTGCCGATGAGAACTATTACCTGGTGACCACGAATAAGCAGGTGCCCTACTGGCAGGCAGCGGGCGCCGGCTTTCTGCATGCCGCGGGACAGATGAAAGTAAAGGCGGAGTTTTTGGGGCCCGACACCTATGATCCTAAAGCGCAGCAACTGGCGTTCGAAAAGCTCCTGCAGGGCAAGCCCAGCGGCATCCTGGTTTCACCCGCCAGTCCGGAACTGATGCGCGGCGACATTGACCAGGCCATCGCGGCGGGCATTCCCGTAGTCACCATTGACTCCGATTCGCCTGACAGCAAGCGGCTGCTGTTCATCGGCACCAACAACTACCAGGCGGGCGTGATGGGCGCAAAAGTGGCGGCGGGCGAAATGCACGGCAAGGGCAACGTGGTCATTTTTACTATGCCCAATCAAGCCAATCTGGATGACCGGCTGCGCGGTTACCGCGACATCTTCGCCAACTACCCGGGTATGAAGATCGTGCGCCTGGTGGACATCCACGGCGACCCGCGCGTCGCCTTCGATACCACCGAGCAGATCATCGGACAAAAGAAGGAAAAAGTGGACGGCTTTGTCTGCCTGGAGGCGCTGGCCGGCAAGGAAGTAGCCAATGTCCTCGACCGTTATCACGTGAATGGCAAGACCGTGGTCGCCATGGATACCGATCCCGACACGCTGGACTGGATCAAAAAGGGCGTAATCGCCGCCACCATTGCCCAGAAGCCCTACACCATGGCCTATTTCGGCCTCAAGATGCTGGATGACCTGCACCACCATCCGCTGCGCCCAATGCAGCGAAACTGGGCGCAGGACCCGTTCTCACCCCTGCCCGCTTTTGTGGACACGGGCGCCACCCTGATTGACAAGAACAACGTGGACGCTTTCACGGCAGCGGAAAAATCGGCCACCGCGAAATAAAAGCGCCGTACAACAGTGGACGGAGATGTTGTAAGCAGGGTGGCTGCCGGTCTGCCTCGGTTCAACCTCATCCGCCATCACGGGTAAAGAGCTTACCTCTGCATGCGGCCGTCAGGCGGCCACTTCGCCGGGCGCTAACTGGTCCACGTAACACCAGATCCACTTTTCGCCTGGTTCGATGGAGCGAATCAGCGGATGACTGGTGGCGTGGAAGTGCTTGGTGGCGTGCTTGTTCTTGGAGGAGTCGCAACAGCCCACGTGGCCACATTCCAGGCACAGGCGCAGATGAACCCAGGTGTCGCCGGTTTTCACGCAATCCTCGCAAACGTGCTTGTTGGTGGTGGTGACGCGGATCTGGTCCAGGTGAGTGCACTCTGCGGCCATGATATTTCTCCTTTCCGGTCAGGCTGCGGCCGGCATCTCCAAGGCGTTGCGGTCCCAGCGGGCCAGATTGGCGCCCGCTTCATAAGTGGTTTGCAGAAACTCCAGCAGCGTTCGCCGCGGCGAATCGGCGTTGCGAACATCATCGTACATCAGCAGGAACTCGCGCAGCTTAGGGTCGTAGAAGGCGGTGCTGGGCCGCACCCGGGCAGCCGCGTAACCTTCGGGCTCAGGAACGGTATAGGAATAAAAGGCGGGACCGCTCACGCCTCCCCCGCCGGGCCAAAAGCCGGCGCTGATCACTTCGTGCGAGTAGGCTTCGCGGGTAATGGCGTCGGCCCCAGGGCGTTCCGGCGCCCGCCGTCCGGAGAACCGGCTTACCGCCAGGTCGAAGCTGCCCCAAAAGAAATGCACCGGGCTGCATTTGCCCAGAAAACGGGAGCGGAATTCGAGAAAGATGCTGTTCACCGTCACCAGAATGCGCCAGAAGCGGTGCGCGTACTCGGAATCGTAGGCGGCGTGGATGGTGTCCTGCTCGAAGGGAATAGGGTCGGGGACCTCGCAAGGTTTGCTGTTAATTTTCACCTCAATGCCCAGCGAAGACAGCCGCGACATGAGGCTCCGGTAGAACTCGGCTACCGGCATCGGCCTGAGCGGCAACTGGTCCACCTTGCCGTCGCTGGTCGTAATCACCAGATTGTGATCAATAAAATCGAACTGGATTTCGAAGGTGCGTTCCTTAAAAGGAATGGGCGAAGTGTTAAGGCCGCGCGAACTGACGTAAAGCGGCACATTCCACCAGTGGTTGAGCCGGGGCGTCAGCTGCAGTCGTATTTTGCCCGCCACTTGTGTCCACATCTGCAGAGTGGCGCAGGTGTCTCTCCACGCTTCCAGGGGAAGCGACGGCCAGGCTGTCTCTCGCTCGCGTTTATTCAGGCCATCTGACATAGGAACCTCGAGGGTGCAGGGGCTGCTGCCTTAAACCTGGTTGGAGAACCACGGCATGCACTAAGCAATGATTCTATACTTGCTGGCGGCAGCTACCGCCTGATGGCAGAATACACACACATCGGCCCCCGATATTCTGCTGGAGGTAGTCCGGGTGCAAGCCGAGGCCCGGGTATATGTCCTACTCGGCGTACAAGTATGGCGGGCGTCATCGCGAGTACTGCCGGTGCCCTATGTGCGGTGAAAGCGGCGGCAAGCACACTCTGGGCTGCGTTTGCCCGGCCTGCGGCTCCCTGGGCGGCACCCACGAGCGCGGGTGCCACTGTCCTTTCTGCAATAACAGCATGGCGGAGCACAACAAGGCCTGCCGCTGTCCCCGGTGTGGCGAAGTCGGCTAGGTTGCCGGCGCGTTTACAAATTTTTACAGGAGCATAACAAACCTTTACCCTCCGCCAGGGGCCAATGTGTTTAGCTGGCTGCAGCTTAGAGATGGGCACCGGGAGCTGTGAGCAGCTTCCTGCAGACCAGGCGAGGGTGGGTTTTGTGGAAGGCAGGGCCAGGCTCTCGCCTGGTTGTTACTGAAGCTGGATAGATTAGAATATCGTTAAGGCAATATTCGCCATCAGCGGCCAGCCATTACGCTTTGCCCTATTCAGTAAGCGCGGACGGGATGGGGTTCCGCGCGCGCGGTTAATGTCTGTTCGCTTTCAGCATTTAGTAAATAAACGCACGGTCGCGAGGCCGCATGCTCATGTTCGGTCATCTGCTCCTGTTGTGCGCGATTCTCGGCCTGCTGAGTTGTACCGGTTTTCTCTTTCTGCTGGCTGCCGCCTTTGTGCGTTTCGGGCGCCGCCCGCTTCCGCAAATCTCGCCTCCGCGGTGGCCATCCGTCAGCCTGCTCAAACCACTGCACGGACTGGAACCCGAGCTGGAACAGAACCTGGAAAGTTTCTTTTGCCAGGACTATCCCCACTATGAAATTGTGTTTGGCTGCCGGCAGGAGAGCGATCCCGCGCTCGACGTAGTGCATGCCGTTCGCTGCCGCCACCCGCAGATTCCGGTGCGAATCGTCCTCTCCGGCGAGCCCGACCACCCCAACGCTAAAGTTTGCTCCTTGGAAAAGATGGCCGCCGCCGCCACCGCCGATTACCTGGTAGTCAGCGACAGCGATGTGCAGGTTACGCCGCAGTATCTGCGCGAGGTGACCCGCCCGCTTCTGCAGCCCGAGGTGGGAATGGTGACCTGCCTCTATCGCGGCGTGCCCAGCAGCGGCTTGTGGTCACGCCTGGAGGCGCTGGGCATGTCGGTGGAGATGACCGCCGGCGTTGTCGTAGCCGATATGCTGGAAGGCCTGAAATTCGCCCTGGGTCCGACCATGGCAATTCGCCGCGATGTGCTCGAGCAGGCCGGCGGTTTCCGGGTGCTGGCGGATTACTGTGCCGACGATTTCGTGCTCGGACAGCGGGTTTTCGAGGCCGGCAAGCAAGTGGTTCTCTCGCATTACGTGGTGGATCACATTGCTCTCCATCAGCGCTGCGCAGCTTCTCTGCAGCACCAGGTGCGATGGATGAAGAGCACGCGTTTTTCCCGGCCCAAGGGCCACATCGGCACCGGCCTGACCTTCGCTATGCCTTTCGGCCTGATGGGTTTGGCCGCCGGTTTTGCCATCGGTGACCCCCTGCTGGGCCTGGCCCTGTTCCTGTTCGCCGCCCTCAACCGCATGGCGGAGGCCATGCTGGCGGGCTGGGGCGTGGTCCGTGACCCCCTGGCCTTGCGCTATTTCTGGCTTTATCCCGCGCGCGACCTGCTGGGCTTCTTTCTCTGGTGCGCCAGCTTTGCCAGTACCAGCATCGTCTGGCGGGGGGAACGCTATGAGTTGCAGATGGGCGGCAAAATGGTTCGTATAGGAGCCACCGGAGAGTTGGCTCAGGCTTCAGAGACGGTTGCTGTAGACGAACTTGCCTGAAACTTCCGCCAGCACGTATTTGTGCGGCAACAGGTTATCCACCCGCTTCTTCTCGTAGGCCGGCACGAAGAGGAACACTCGCCCGTTTCCATTCCACTTTTGTAACAGATCGCTATCCTTCAGGAAGATTTTCGGAGCGTCGGGAAAGGTGGACCCAAACCACATGGAGGTGGTCCGGCCGTTCACCAGATCAATCGGACGCCGCAGGTAGAAGAGCAGGGAAGAGCCGAAAGCCTGGTCGCCGTAAATCATCACCTCATCACCCGGCTTCTCCTGGGCGGCAATCTTCTGCGCCAGCGCCTTGGAAGACATATACGGTCCGAAGCGGACGAGGGCGATGTGGGCGGCGAACAGCAGCAGGGCCATGCCTCCGGCCAAAGCCCAGGTAGCCTGGTAAGGACGGCGGCGCAGCCGCAGCCACAGAGAAATCAGCGGAGCACAAATAAGCGCCAGCAAGGCCAGAATAGCTGGTAACCGCAGGGCGGCAAACGACTCCCCGCTCAGATCCAGGGCGTGCGACATGGAGAGCGTATCTTCCGTCATGTTGTGCTTGGCCAGCACAGCGCCGATGTCGGGCGCGTAGGGCAGGTGGCGCGAATACCACAGGCCGGCCAGCAAAGCCCCTCCCGCCACCAGCCCGACGATAGCAATCGCTCCCGAGGAACTGAGCAACCAGGGGCGGCCGCCCTCTTCCTCTTCATCCCGGGCCAGGGCGTCCGCGGCGAGCAGCAGCAGCGGCAGATAAGCCGGAAAGGTGTAGTACTCCTGGTTGGTGGAGATGGCGAAGAATATCAGCACAAATCCCCCCCAAATCCAGCACAGCAGGCGGGTTCGGGCGGCAAAGCGCCGGCGCGTTTCCGCTCCCGAGGGGGAATCCTTGAGGTCCCGGATGGCATTGCGCACCACGGTCGGAAGGTAAAAGCTCCAGGGGAACAGCCATACCAGGTGCAGGGTCCAGTAAAGCGGGGCCGGCAGTTTGTTGTAGTCCTTGGGATAGCGCTCGCCCAGGAAGCGCAGGAAGTGCTCGTTGACAAAGTAGAACCAGAAAAAGCCGTGATTGCGCAGTCCCGCCAGAATATGCCAGGGGGCTGCGATAACGAACAGTAGTGCCAGGCCGGAGAACAGGCGAAACTCCCGCCAGCGTCGCCACTCTCCGGTGATGGCCAGATAGACAACTGCCGGCATGCCTACAAAAACCAGGGCCACCAAACCCTTGGCCAGCACCGCCAGCGCCAGGCAGGCATAGCCCGCATACCAGTGCCAGCTTTTTCCTGCAAGCTCCAGCGCGGTCAGCAGGAAGTAAAGCGACGCCGCAATCAGCAGGCTTAAGAGCACGTCGGGAATAAAAATGCGGGTGAACAGGTACACCCCGGAGCAGGTCAACACAAACAGTCCCGAATAAATTCCAGCACGCTCGCCAAAGGCACGCCGGCCCCAGGTCAGTCCCAGCCAGGCCAGCAACAGCACTGCGACAACGGTGGGCAAGCGGGCGGCAAACTCATTGACCCCGAACAAGCGGTAAGCGCCGCCCACCAGCCAGTAAGGAAGCGGCGCCTTTTCCAGGTAGCGAATGCCGTTCACGTGCAAGGTGACGTAATCGCCGCGCGCCACCATTTCCCGCGCTGCTTCCGCGTGGGTGGCATCGGCATCGTCCAGCAAAGGCGGGGAAAACATCGAGCCCACATAGACCAGGACAAAAATAATTGCCAGCAGTAGCAGCGCCTGCTTCCGGGAAGTGGTGCGTCTTGCATTCGGCTGGCTTTGCAGCGCCGGGGCGGCAGGGGAGCTCAAGATGGAATGATCCTCAGGAATTCGCGCTGGATTTCCTACAGGATATTACACTTACGCAACCCAGCCAAACTTCCTCCTCAGCTCTCGGAATCCAGGGCGGTTGTTCCAGCCGCTTTCTCCAGCGGCTATCCCCAGGAACTCGGGCTTCCCACAGCTTCTCAATTTCGTGGCTGCCACCAGCGCTCTCCAGCGCATCTCTAAGAAGGACATAGTTGTTGAACGTGAATACATCGAGGTAAGCGGGCGATGGTAAAACATGAGCGCACTTGGCAGCTTTTCGGAGTTATGCTCCTGGCGTTGTTGCTGATCGGAGCGACGGGTTGCAACATATTGAAAGCACGCTCCGACCTTAACAAGGGAGTTCAGGCCTACAAAAACGCCAAGTACGATCAGGCCATCAACTACTTCAAGGATGCAGTGGCGCTTGATCCAGGCCTGGTGAACGCCCGCCTCTACCTGGCTACGGCATACGCCCAGCAGTTTGTCCCCGGAGTAGACACTCCGGACAATAACAAGAACGCGGAAGCCGCGATTGACCAGTACGAGCAGGTGCTCAAGCTGAAGCCTGCCCGCGAACAGCAGATCAACAGCCTGAAAGGGATCGCTTATCTCTATCTGCAGATGAAGAAGTTCGACCAGGCCAAACAGTACTACAGCAAGGCCAGTTCAATTGATCCCAACGACGCCGAGCTTTACTACTCCATCGCCGTGATTGATTGGACCCAGGTGTATCAGCCGCGCATGCAACTCTGGGCCGAACAGGGGTTAAAACCTACCGACGAGCTCAAGTCCGATAAGGCCTGCCAGAAGCTCAAAGATGACAATGCCGACAAGGTGAACGAAGGTCTGCAGATGCTGGAAAAGGCAGTCCAGCTGCGCCCTGAGTATCCCGACGCCATGGCCTACCTGAACCTGCTTTACCGTGAAAAGGCCCATATTGAATGCGGTGATCCCGAGGCGCGCCAAGCTGATCTGAAAACCGCCGATAGCTGGGTGGAGAAATCCATTTCCACCCGCAAGCAACTGGAAGCCAAGCAGCGCGGCCCCCAGGGCATTACCGTGCCCTCGCATCAGTAGTTAACATCCCGCCACGGGCCGAAGCATCTCGCGCAGGGGCGCTTTACCGCTTTTCGTAAATTTTGATTACACGCGCTTACAATTGCCTCCTGAATGGTGTTCCGCAGTACAATCGCGAGTTTCCTGCGGAGGGCATTGATGGCCTGGATATTGTTGCTGCTGTTGTTCGCCGCCTCGCCGGTTTTTGGACAAAACTTGCCGGTGCGGGTTATGGCTTTTGGCGCCCATCCCGACGATTGCGATCTGCGCGCCGGAGGACTGGCGGCCAAATACGCCGCCCTGGGCTACAAGGTGAAATTTGTGTCCGTGACCAACGGGGACGCCGGACACCAATCCATGGGCGGCGGCCAGCTGGCTAAGCGCCGCCGCGCCGAGGCGCAGGAGGCGGCGCGCCGCATCGGCATTGAGTACGAGGTGCTCGACAATCACGATGGCGAACTGCTGCCCACGCTGCCGGTACGCAATCAGATCATCCGCGAAATCCGCCAATGGAAGGCAGATATCGTGCTGTCCCCCCGGCCCAACGATTACCATCCCGACCACCGCTATACCGGCGTGCTGGTGCAGGATGCCGCCTACATGGTGACCGTGCCCGACCTGGTCACCGATGCGCCCGCCCTGCGCAAGAATCCAGTGTTTGTTTACTTCTGGGATCAGTTCACCCGGCCGCAGCCCTTCCGTCCCGACGTCGTGATTTCGATTGACGACGTGTACCAGAAAAAGCTCGATATGCTGGATGCCCACGTCTCGCAGTTCTACGAGTGGCTCCCCTGGCACGATGGCTTGCTCGATCAGGTTCCCAAAGATCCCGCGGCGCGCAAGCAATGGCTGGCCACCCAGCAGCCGGATAACGTGCTGCCGGAGTGGCGCCCGGCGCTGGAGAAGCGTTATGGCGCGGCGGCAGCGAACATCAAACACGCTGAAGCCTTCGAGATCACGGAATACGGCCGCCAGCCCAGCGAGCAGGAGATTCGCGAGCTGTTCCCGTTTTTTCCGAAGAAGTAGCGCCCAGTCCGCACGCCAGGGAGGCTACAATTTCAGCATGTGTCCAGAGCCAGCGTCGTATCACAAGGCCACCGCGGTCGAGCGCTTTTTCAACCGCGCTTTTGGCGTGCTGGTGGGGCTGGGCCTGGGATTGCCGCACAACTACCTGGTCCAGGTGCGGGGTCGCAAAACTGGCAAGATTTTCTCCACGCCCATTGACCTGCTGGAACTGAACGGCAAGCGTTTCCTGGTAGCGCCACGCGGGCGCACCCAATGGGTACGCAACGCCGAAGCCGCCGGCGAGGTGATGCTGAAGAAGGGAAGGAGGCGGCAACGCTACCGTATTCGCGCCATCCCCGACAGCGATAAGCCCGAAATTCTCAAGACTTATGTTGACCGCTTTAAAACCACGGTGCAGCGTTACTTCCCGGTGCCGGCTGGCTCGGCGCCCCAGGCCTTCGTGGAGATAGCCCGCAACTATCCGGTTTTCGAATTGCTCGCCGCCTAGTTACTTCATGCCGAATAGCGCATTCACATGCGCAGTCACCGTGATTTTCTGGGGCGTAAACTGCTCCGTAGGCGCGGGTGCCGCCATGGCTGCCCCCATGGCTCTCGCCATCGTTGGGACCACCATGCGCACCTGCTCATAGGTGTCCACCGAAGCATAGGAGAGTTCGCCCAGAGTCCTCCCCGCTGCTCCCGCCACAGCCGCTGCTTCTGCGCGGACGCGGCGGTAGGCGTCCTCCGTTGCCTTCAACTTGGCGGAATCCATATTGTCCAGAATGTAGCTGACCGCCTGGTCAGCGGTTACATCCATATCGGAAACCTGGGAAACAATGGGCGCAACCTTTGAGAAATCTTTCAGCTTGAGGGAAACGCTGCTGTTTACGCGATAGGCGATCAGCTTGCGCTTGGGGTTGCGGTAGTCATACACCGGCTCCAGGGAAAAGAAGCCTATCTCCGCCGCTTTGGGTTCGATGCCGTTGGAGCGGAGAATCTGGCGAATCTGCTCGGCGGCGCGGCTGGACCGGTCATAAGCCGCCTTGGCGGTGTCCTCCTGGGCGGAAATATTGAATTGCACCAGCGCCGTGTCGGGCGCGGATTCGTACTTGCCGTCCGCCCCCACGAAGATCGTATTGGGCTGGGCTGTTACCGCCGGGTGCTCCTGCGCGACGGCGGCGGCAGCCAGCAGAAGCATCGCCGCGCTTAACCGCGCAAGCCTGCTGATCATAGAGCGTCACCTGTTCTTCCCAGCCGCGGGCGGACTCTATCCGCGCCCGAACCGGAAGCGCCATTCTAGTGCAGGGGCACCTGCAGTGGGCGGTCGAGACGCACTTCCAGCATTTGACCCTTGTTGAGCTTGAGGTCGCGGTCAGTCAGCAGGCCCGCGCCCAGACCGGCGCCGCCGCCCACGCCCGCTCCAATGGCGGCTCCATGGGCTCCGCCCGCGGCCACTCCTCCCAGCGCGCCTACCCCAGCGCCAATGGCGGCGCTTTCCACCATCCGGCCTTTATTGGGCCCCTTACGCTCGATATCGCCCTCCGCGTTGGGCTGCCTCACCCCATGCTCCCCGGGCACGCCGGTGACGGTGGCTACCAGCGGCATCCAGCCATGCTGGGTCTCAATCTCATCGAAGCTGAGCAACACTCGCGCGTGAAAGCCGCGGTCCACCGCGCTCACGTGCCCCTTCACCTTTTTGCCGCGCGGAATAACGGCTCCCCCGGGAGCAGTCAGCTCTTCCGCCAACTTGGCTTGGAAGCGTTTGCCAGGCTTCACCTTACCGGTGTCCAACTTGTCGCTCAGGCGAATGATGAATTTGGTACCTTCGGGAATCAAGTTGAAGGAGGCGGCCGTCGTTGGAGGCAAATGCTGGCTCAAAACTTGCCCCGCCAGTCCTGCCAACAGCAGAAAACAACATCCCCCGCGTGCAGAGAGTCTCCACATGTGCAGACCTCAAGTTGTTCTGAGTTGCTGAACCGTTGGATGATGGCGGCGGCCATTCGGCTGCTTGTGCCTTCCGTTGCAGGCGTTTTTGTCGGCCCTTTTGGGAGTTTCCCCCTACACTTTAGCCATTGCGGGCAGCGGCGCAGTTGTGTAAGGCTTTAAGCAGCCGATGAGGAGGCTCGATGCGAAAATGGTATGTCCCATTGGCGGTTCTGGGCGTGGCCGGCCTGGGAGCGCTGTTGCTGACCGAACGCGGCCGGCAAACTTTGCGCTGGCTCAGTGAGAACCTGCAGCGCGCGGTGGAATGGAATGAAGCCGCGCAACGTGAATTGGACCGAATCCAGATTGCCCTGAACCGCGTCGCTGAATCGCTGGAAGCGGTGCAGTAAACTTCGCCAGGCGAAGCCACTTCGTCCTCCAGGGAGAGAAATCCACCCTCCTGCGCGTCTGAACCTGCTCCCCGGTTCTAGTCCGTATCGAAACGCTGCTCTTGCCAGGGATCACCGTACATGTGGTAGCCGTTGCGTTCCCAGAAGCCGGCCGCATCATGGTCGAGGAATTCTATCCCACGCACCCACTTCACCGATTTCCAGGCGTACAAGTGAGGCACAATCAGCCGCAGAGGATAGCCGTGCTCCGGCGACAGAGGCTGGCCGTCATGGTGGGTGGCGAAGAGCACATTGTCACGGTCCAGGTCGGGCAAGGGCACGTTCGCGGTGTAGCCCTGCTCGGCATGGACCAGGACGTAGCCGGCCCGCGGCTTGAGCTTCACCTGTTCGAGGACCTCGCGAAACAGAACCCCTTCCCAGCGGTTATCGAAACGGCTCCAGCGGGTAACGCAATGGAAGTCGCTGGTCACCTGCCCCCTGGGCAGGCGGTTGAATTCATCCCAGCTCAGGCGGAGCGGTTTCTCCACCAGGCCGAAGATGTGGAAATCCCAGGTTGCGGGGTCGAACCCCGGCACCGAGCCATAGTGCAGCACCGGCCACTTGAGAGTGAGCGCCTGGCGCGGAGGCAACCGCCCCGCCTTCTGCATCTCCTGTTCAAGTTGCTTGCGCTCTTTGCCCTCGAAAAGCATAGGGTTTAGACGCAGCATTCGGCGGGAAGATGCAACACAACCGGGAGCGCGGAAAAACCAAGGGCACCCCGTTCGAGGTGCCCTCATTTATCAGCTCAGAATGGTCGAAGTTACGCTTTAGCCAGCAGTTGGCGCAGGAGCAGACGCGCCTGATGCAGCCCGAACTGCGATTCCTGCTCGCTCACGCCCAGGGTAAGGGCAATGCGGGCATGGTCGTAGGCTTCTACGTCGTGCAACAGGAAAATCATGCGCTCCGTTGCCGGCAATTGCACTACCGCGCGCTCCAGGTCAACCCGCTTCACATTGCCGCGAACTGAAGCCACTTCTGTAGCGGCGGCAAGGTTCAGCCGGAGAACCCCAATCGGCATCAGATCTCGAATCTCACTGAGCAGGATGCGGTCCACGGCTTCCGCGCTCGGTATATTGCCATTGGCGAAAGCGCGCGCGAACACGCTGGAGGAGATCTCTTCCGCCGCCACTTCGCTGTCGGTCATCCAGAAGGCGAGCGCGTAAACCCGGTGGCGGTGCTCTTCGTATGCCTTCTCAAAACGTGCCAGGGATTGCTCGGCGGTAACGGGAAAATGTGCCGTCAACCCGGTAATCTTTGCTTGGTCTAAAGCCCTCGCCATTAGTCCCCCTAATAAAACTTATTGCGGTTGCTTTCGGCTTTTCTAACCCAGCCCTTAGTTGTGCACGTTCCCAGCCATTCGCATAAATGGCGAAAAGATTGGCTGTTACTAGTTCAAACACCCGCAATGCATAAAGTTGCATTGTAAAAATGCCCTCTTATCAGCGGGTCGAGAGCGATATCAGGTCCTGATTGCCAGGCGTAGGTTTCGGGGATGCGGCATCAGGGTCGGGCGGAAGTGAGCAGGCGTATAGCCGCCCAACTCATATGTGGGTACCAGGATACCCACACTTGGAACCAGGGTGCCGCTAAGAGGCTAGCATGATGCCGACTTCGCCATTGCCTTCTGAAGCAGTTTGCGGCTGCAGGCAATCAGGTCGGCGACGTCGAATGGCTTGACCAGGTAAGAGATGCGGTTTTGCTCCAAAAAGGTTTGTGTCTCCCCATCCAGAGCGGAGAAAGTGAAAAGCACTTTTCCCAGCATGCCGGGGTGGTGCTGGGCGAGCCAGCCGTGTATCTGTACAGCGCCCCAGCCATCGGGCATGGAGCCATTAAGAACAAGACCATCAAAGGCGGCATCAGCCATTAAAGCGCGGGCCTTTTCGGAGTCGGAAGCGGCCACTACTTCGGCGCCCGCTCCCGCCAGCACCTCGCGCTCGAATTCCAAGACCGCTTCCTCCTCCTCCAGGAGCAGCAGGCGGCCTTGCAGCACCCGTTCCCGGATAGGCGGGAGGGCGGGGGCGGGCATGGGTTCCGGCTTGCCTGCGGCCGGCAGGCGCACCAGCAAGGCCGCTCCGCCTTCAGGCACATTGTGGGCTTCAATTTCTCCGCCGTGCTCTTTCAGGATGCCGTAGCAGATGCTGAGTCCCAGTCCCGTGCCCTTGCCTACCGGCTTGGTGGTGTAGAAGGGATCAAAAATGCGTTTGGGATCGGCGATCCCCCTGCCGGTGTCGCGGAAATCCACGCACACCGCGCCATTTTCGGCATATATCCGCACCGACAGCACGCCGCCACGCTCCATTTCCAACATGGCATCCACCGCGTTGTTGATGATGTTGAGAAAAACCTGCTCCAATTGGTGGGGATCGGCGGTAACGGCGGGAATCTCCTCCGCGATCTCGCGTTGCACCACAATATTGCCGCGCTTGAAATCGTATTCCCGCAAGGCCAGGCTGTCATCCACCACCCGGCGTATGTCCACTGGGATTTTCTGCGGCGTGCGCTGCCGGGCGAAGGAAAGCAGGTTCTGTACCAGGCGGTGGGTGCGTTGCGCCTGCTTCAGCAGTTTGCGCACGAAATCCAGGCTGCGCTCCTCCAGCGCTTCGCTTTCCAACAGTTGGGCATAACCCAGAATCGCGGTAAGAGGATTGTTGAGTTCGTGGGCCACGCCCGCTATTAGCTGCCCGATGGCCGACATCTTTTCACTTTGCAGCAGCTGCTCCTGAGTCCGGCGCAGGTCGTCGTAGGCGCGGGTGGTTTCTTCATAAAGGCGAATCTTTTCGATGGTGGTAGCCAGTTGCCGCCCAATCGCAATCAGGAGCTTCTCGTCGGTGGCGTTGAATTCGCCCTCTTTTCGGCTGCTGACGCCCAGCACTCCTAGGGGCTGCTCCTGGCTCCACAGGATTACCCACATCCAGGATTGCAGGCCCTCAGCGCGGACGAACTCGGCCGCTACCGCGGGCAAGCCTGGCAAATCGCTTTCGGTGATTACCTCCCGGTGCGAATTGACCACCATCTGCCAAAAATCGGCAGGCACCGTGGAGGTGCTGGCGGAGCGAACCGCGGTCTCGCTGCGGTGGCCCCAGGCGGCGCGCCGGCGCAGCGTAGGAGAGCCATTATCGGTGAGGTAGACGGAGCCGGTTTCCGCGCCGAACAGAGTCACCAGCTGGCGCAGGGTGAGGTTGAGAATCTCGTCCAGGTCGAAGGACTGGGTGGCGATCACGGCGATGGCGTTGAGCGCGTGCAGTTCCAGGTTGCGCCGCTGGATCTCGTCTTCCGCCCGCTTCTTTTCCGTTACATCGAGGAGGAATCCCTGGTAGCGTTCAATCTCCCCGGCCTGGTTGCGGGTGGCAAAGCTGGTTTCGGAAGCCGCCAGCGAGCCACCATCTCTTTTCCTCAGCTGCACCTCGAAACTCCGCACATAGTTGTGGGCTTCGATGGCGTGCAGCAGTTCGGAGCGTTGCTGTGGAGAGACATAGAGACCGTCGGCGCTGAGCGCCAGCAGTTCCTGGCGGCTGCTATACCCCAGCATTCCCACCAGGGCATTGTTGCAGTCCAGCAGTTTGCCCTGGTCATCGGCCACGAACACCCCTTCCTGCACCTGCTCGAAGAGCTGGCGGTATTTCTCTTCCGCGGTGCGGCGATCGGTGGTGTCGCGAATAATGTGGACCGTACCCAGCTGCCTGCGGCCTTCTTCGGCGTAGGACGAAGTCCAAACGTAGGAGGAGGTCGAAACCAGCGAAAAGCCGCCAAAGCAGGGATCCGCTTCCTCTATCAAATCGTTCGTTCCCCGGCCGCAGTAAGGACACCCTTCCCCGACTGGATGCTGACCCGGCAGCACCTCCTCGCAGTTGCGGCTGATGACTTCCGCGGGGGTGCGCCCCAAACGCCGCAGCAGCGCGCGGTTCACCTTCATGATGCGGTTTTGCGCATCGTGCACCAGGATCAGATCTTCCATGGAGTCGAAGGTGCTGATCCACTCCCGCTGCGAACGCCGGATTTGGCCGAACAGGCGCAGATTTTCCGCCGCAATTCCCAATTGGTTGGCGGTGGACTTGAGGAACGCCATATCGTCGCCGCTGTAATAGCGATGTTTGGCGCCGGCCAGGGCCAGCACACCGATAATGGCCTTCTTGCCCCGCACCGGAACCAGCAACACATGTTCGAAGCCTTGCTCCCGCAGGGCTTCCCGCGTGGGCGAATCAGTTTCGCGCACCCGCTGCAGGAAAGGTTCGCCGGTGCTCAGCACGCGGGTGAGGGTTTCATTCATCGCGCGCGAGCGATGGCTTTTCAGAAAATCCAGCGCCAGGCCGACGTGCTGGGTCAATACCATCTGCTCGCCTTCCAGCACCCGGAACCATGCCGCCCGCACCCGCATCAGCTGCTTCAGTTCCTGCAAGGCGACCAGCAGCATGGAGTTGGCGTCCTGCGCCTGCGCAATTGCGTTGGCCAGGTTATTGATCACGCCCAAGCGGAGTGTGCGCAGCCGCGATTCGTCGAACACGATCATCAACATGCTGACGCCCAGCAGCACGTCAACAGGCAAATCCAAGGCGGGGAACAAGTGGTTTCCGGACCAGCTGCCTTTGGGATGGAGCAAAACCAGGGTGGCAGCCAAAAACCAGGGTCCGGCCGCCCAGCGCGCCCAGGTGTAGCGCAGTAACTGCAGGGCAGCTACTGCCGTAATCAAGTGAATCAGACCCCGGACCTCCCATAGCAGCAGGGTCGAATGTGGCCACCAAACACTCCTGATTACGATCGTAACTCCGCCCATAGCCGCCACAACAGCGATTGGCACCACCAGGCGCTGCGCCTGGGAGTAGATCAGGATCGCGGCGGAGAAAAGAAAAATCGCCAGAAGGAAGGAGCCGTCGTCCAGCGCCCGGGGTGGCGTGGCCCCCCCCAGACTGAGGATAACTGGCACGCGGTAAGTCACATAGGCGAGCCAGCCTACGATCCAGGTTAGAAAATACCGCTCCCGGAAGGTACGAAACACAAGTAGACTGGCGGCCAGCAAAGCCAGTACAGCGAAGGATTCCGCTGGCAGAGTAGTGCCCACGAGCTGAGCGCCTTGCGGCAGGCGCACCTCCCAACATGCGCTTCCGAATTCGGGAACAGTACCGCACATATAGCACGGAACACCTAAGGAATCATGGTTACTACCGGTTATTGCACCTCTTTTGCGGCAGAACTGCGCTACAATGAGCTTCCCCCAAAACCGGGCTAACAGATGCCAGCAGAGCACATCCTTGTCGTTGACGACGAAGAACCCATCCGCGATGTGGTGACCTCGATGCTGGGTTCAGCAGGCTACAAGTGCCAGCCGGCCGCTTCCGGCAAGGAGGCGCTGGCCATTCTCGATTCCGGCGGACAATTCGAACTGATTCTCTCCGACCTGATGATGGCGGAGCTGGATGGCATTGGCCTGCTCGAGCGCACCAAGGAAAAATATCCCGACATGCCGGTGGTGATGGTCACAGCTGTGCACGATATCTCCGTGGCTTTAACCGCGATACGCAACGGCGCCTACGATTACCTGCTGAAGCCTTTCGAGCGCGAACAACTGCTGGCCACCGCCCGTCGGGCCCTGGAGAACCGCCGCCTCAAGCTGGAAAACCGGGCCTATCAGACCCGCCTGGAAGGGCTGGTGGAACAGCGTACGCAGCAATTGCGCCAAGCCAATCAAGACCTGGTGGACGCCAACCGAAATCTGGAGCGCTTTAACGAGGACTTGAAACGGCTCAACTTTGACTTGGAGAAGTCTTACGACATCACGCTCGAGGCCTTAGGCGACGCCCTGGACATGAAGGATGCGGAAACCGAGGGGCATTCCCGGCGGGTAACCGCGTTCACCATGGCTATTGCCCGGCAGATGGGGATTCCTGCCGACAGTCGCGAGATGCGCACCATCGCGCGTGGCGCCTTCCTGCACGACATCGGCAAGATGGCCATTCCTGACAACATCCTGCGTAAACCTGCAAAACTTGATCCGCAAGAGATCGAGGTTATGCGCGAACACTGTTTCCACGGTTACCAGATGTTGAAGAAGATTCCTTATTTGCAGGAACCGGCGGAAATTGTCTATGCGCACCAGGAGAAATATGACGGCAGCGGCTACCCGCGCTCCCTGAAGGGCAACGAGATACCGCTGGGAGCCCGCATATTCGCCGTGGCGGACACTTTGGACGCCATCATTAACGACCGTCCTTACCGGGCGGCACAGCCCATTGAGGCCGCACGCAAAGAGATTGAGGTCTGGTCGGGACGGCAGTTTGACCCGGAAGTAGTAAAAGTTTTCCTGGCCATGTCGCCGAAGATTTTTGAAGACTTACGCAAGCAGATTAACGCCACCGCCCGCCTCTCCTACGGCGCCACGGCCAAGTAAGCCGGCTGCGCCTGGTAAATGGCTCCTGCTCACTTCTTCAAGATGGGGTTATATCCATCCGCCACCAGCTTGGCCCGGGCCGCTTCCGCGTCCTTCACATCGCCGAAGGGACCCACCTGCACGTGATACAGGCGGTCGTGCGGCTCATTGCTGGCAATGAATACGGAATAGGACTTCTTCCTTAACGCTGCGAGCAGCGCCTGCGCGTCATCCTTCTTGCTGACTGCGGCCACCTGCACTACGTAGCCGCCGCTATCAATGGTGCCGACCAGCGGCTGCGGAGCCACTCCCGCCGCTGTGGCGGCAGCTACCGGCGAATCATTGCTCGCCGCCGCAGAGGGTGAGCCCTGGGTGTCGTTCTGTTTGACCGCCTGGTAGAAGGTAAGGTCGCCGGCGGCGGGCTTGGCGGCGGTATTGGGTTTGCTCTCTGGCTTCAACTGCGTCTTCGCGGGCTCCACCTCAGTGGCAAGAGCGGGCTTGCTGGAACTCTTGCCCAGCGAATATCCCAAGCCGAAAAATAGGGCACAGATTCCAACCAGCCCAAAAAACAGGAGCAGCATGCGACCCGTGCCCAGGGTAATTTCCGTGTCCCGCGAATCCATACGACTCCGTTCTCCTGTCTCTCGTGCCTGCTTTTTTTCCAGCCAGTAGGTTGTCACGGTGTGCTGCTGGCAGCCGCTTTCGCCGTGCCGCCACCCCCTCCGCCCGCTACCTTTGCGAGTACCTCGTGCATGCCGCTAAAAACGTCCACCGGAACGGGAAAGACTACGGTGGTATTCTTTTCCACCCCGATTTCGGTCAGGGTCTGCAAATAACGCAATTGCACGCTGACCGGTTCCTCGGCCAGCAAGCGCGCGGCGTCCACCAGTCGCTGCGCCGCGGAGAATTCGCCTTCCGCGTGAATAATTTTGGAACGCTTTTCGCGTTCCGCTTCGGCCTGCTTGGCCATGGCCCGCAGCATCGTCTCCGGCAGGTCAACCTGCTTTACTTCCACGTTGGCCACTTTCACTCCCCAGGGATCGGTGTGCTGGTCAAGAATGGTCTGCAAACGCAGGTTGATTTTCTCGCGGTGAGCCAGCAACTCGTCCAGTTCCACCTCGCCCAGAACGGAGCGCAATGTGGTTTGGGCAAACTGCGAGGTCTGGTACACGTAGTTGGAAACTTCCACCACCGCCCGGCGGGGGTCAATCACCCGCAGAAAAATAACCGCGTTCACCTTCAGAGTTACGTTGTCGCGGGTGATGATGTCCTGCGGGGGAACTTCCAGCGCTTCCTGGCGCAGCGAAATGCGCACCATGCGGTCAATGGGAGCGAACACCAGGATTACACCGGGACCTTTGGCCCGTTCCAGCAAGCGCCCCAGACGGAAAATTACGCCCCGCTCGTACTCCGTCAGAATCTTGATGGAACTTAAAAGATAGAGGGCAACGATAATTGCCGCGATTACCGGGAAGGAAATCATATCTTGGCCTCCATTCGGCCACGCCCGAGCCTGTCTTGTGGTGCTTCTAGGCGGATTCTACAGCAATCACAGCGGCTTTCGTCGGCTCCGTATGGCTCGGGGGATTGCTTGGGAAGGTGCGGGGGGCAGTTTCGCGCGTCCGCTTTCGACTTTCAAGCGCAACGGAAACTTAAACTCGAAACTTGAAACTAAAGGGATGCCGGCGCTGGCGATATCTGCGCGCTTCCCACTGCTTCCACCTCCAGCCGTAACCCGTCAATCCGCTTTACCACCACGGCTTGGCCGGCATCAATGTTGCCGGAAGCCACCGCGTCCCACAGTTCGCCGTGAACAAAAACCTTGCCTTGGGGAGTCAGTGGCGTGTGGGCCGTTCCGATTTCGCCCACCAGACCCTGCGCTCCAGTGACAACCTT
>DATEJK010000058.1:0-23864 GCA_035278025.1 Terriglobales bacterium
GCCAGGACTTCCCTTCCAGCAAGCCGCTTTCGCTGGCCAATGTGGAACTTCTGCGCGACCAGGTATCGCCCGCTCCTCCGTTCCTGAACGCGCATGCAGTGGAAGCCTACCTCGGCATTGACATCGGATCGGTGAGCACCAACCTGGTGGTGCTCGATGGCCATGGGCGCTTGCGGAAGGAAATATATCTCTCCACCGAGGGCCGGCCCATCGAAGTGGTGAACCGCGGGCTGGCGGAAATTCAGGCCGAAATGGGCGGGCGGCTCAACATTCGCGGCGTGGGCACCACTGGCTCTGGCCGCGAACTCATCGGCGAGCTGCTGGGCGCCGATATCGTGACCGACGAGATCACCGCGCACAAGACCGGGGCCATGCACGTGTGCCGCGAGATGGGGATGGCGCCGGTGGACACGATTTTTGAAATCGGCGGGCAGGACTCCAAGTTCATCCGCATCGAGGGCGGAGTGGTGGTGGATTTCACCATGAACGAAGCCTGCGCCGCGGGCACGGGCTCGTTCCTGGAAGAGCAGGCGGAGCGGCTGGGAATTTCCATTAAAGGCGAGTTCGCCAGGCTGGCTCTTTGCTCGGAGCGGCCGGCGCGGCTGGGCGAGCGCTGCACCGTATTCATGGAGCGCGATGTCAACGGCCTGCTGCGAAAAGGCGCGCAGGTGGCCGATTTGTGCGCCGGGCTGGCCTATTCCGTCGCCCTGAATTACCTGAACCGGGTAGTGCGCGGGCGCAAGATCGGGAACGTCATTTTCTTCCAGGGCGGCACCGCTTACAACGACGCGGTGGCGGCCGCCTTCTCCCAGATCCTGGGCAAGACCGTCATCGTGCCCCCGCACAATGGCGTGATCGGCGCCATCGGCATGGCCCTGATCGCGCGCGAGCGCATGCAGGCCCGCCGCCAGTGCAGCCGTTTCCGCGGCTATGACCTGAGCCAGGTAAATTTTTCCACCCGCGATTTCGTGTGCAAGGCGTGCTCCAACTACTGCGACATGAAGGAATTCGTCATCGAGGGCCAGCGCAGCTACTGGGGTGATAAGTGCTCCGACAAATTCCGCAAGCGTCCGCGCGGCGACCGCCAGCCGGTGATCGAGGACCTGCTCGAATTCCGTGAGCGGTTGCTGGAGCACTCGGTGACGCCTGCGCCATCGAAGGCCAATGGCCACGCGCGGCCACACGTAGGAATACCCCGTGCCATGTTCTTCTATGACCGCGGCCCTTTCTGGGCAACATACCTGCGGGAGCTGGGCTTCGAAGTGGTGACCTCGCGCTCGACGGACGGGCGCATGGCGGCCGTCGGAGATGAACTCGCCATCGCGCAGCCCTGCTTCCCCGTGATTGTGGCCCACGGCCATGTGCAGGACCTATTGCAGCGCGGCGTGGACTACGTCCTGGTGCCCAACACGCTCGACTACGAAACTCCGGAGCCTGGCGTCAAATCGCACCTCTGCCCCTGGAACCAGACGCTGCCCTTTGTGTTGCGCGCCGCACCCAAACTGGAAAACGCGGCCGGCAAACTGCTCGCGCCTACGGTGCACTTCCGCCTGGGAGAAAAACACGTGCGCAAGGCGCTGCAGAAATTTGCGCGCGGGCTGGGCATAGCTCGCGGTGTAAACCAGCGGGCGGTGAGCGCCGCCTACCAGGCCCAGCAACGTTTTCAGCAGAGCATGCTGCAAGCCGGGGAGCGCGCCCTGGCGCAGCTGGAGAAGACCGGCGAACCCGCCCTGGTGTTGCTGGGCCGGCCCTACAATCTCTATGACCGCGGCATCAATTGCGACGTTCCGCGCAAGCTGCGCAGCCTGTACGGCGCCAACGTAATCCCCCTGGACTTCCTGCGACTGGAAGATGAGGACATCTCCGAAATTAATGACAACATGTACTGGAACTCGGGGCGGCTGATTCTGGCCGCCGCAGGCATCACGAGGCGCCACCCAAACCTGCACCTGGTGTACATCTCCAATTTCAAATGCGGACCCGATTCCTACATCAAGTCGTTTGTGTACGACGCCTCGGGCAAGCCCAGCCTGCTGCTGCAATTTGACGGGCACTCGAATGATGCCGGCTTTCTCACCCGTTGCGAAGCCTATCTCGACAGCAAAGGATTCTTGCGATGCAACTCCGCGCCCACCGCTGTGTAAAGCCCACGCTGCCGCCCGGCCACCCGCTGCTGGGCAAGACGGTGTACATTCCCGCCATGGCGCAGGGCGCGGTGGAGACATTCTCCGCCGTTTTTCGCTGGTTTGACATAGCCGCCCTGCCCACCCCACCGTCGAACCAGCGCACGCTGGAATTGGGCGCCAAATTTACCAGTGGTGACGAGTGTTATCCCGCCAAGATCACAGTGGGCGATTTCCTGCGCATTCTGCAGCAACCGGGCGTTGACCCGAAACAGACTGTCTTCTTTATGGCCACGGCCGATGGCCCCTGCCGCTTCGGGCAATATGTGCCGTTCCTTCGCAAGACCCTGGCCGAGGCCGGCTTTCCCGAGGTACAGGTATACGAGGCGAGCACGCAAGATGCCTACCGCGATGTCGCCAGCCTGGGAAGCAGTTTCGAGCGGACCGCCTGGCGGGCGCTGGTAGCCGCCGATATCCTGCGCAAAGCCCTGCTTCAGACCCGGCCATACGAAACCCGGCCTGGAAGCACCGATCAAACCTTTGCCGAGTCGGTTGCCGACGTTTGCCGGGCCATTGAGAACAGTTGCACGGATGCAGACTGCCAGATGCACTCTCTGGTGGAGGCAATGCAGCGGGCGCGAAAGCGCTTCTGCGCGGTGGCCGCGAATTACGACCGGCAGCGGCCGCTGATCGGGGTGGTGGGCGAGATTTTCTGCCGCCTCAACAACTTCAGCAATGCCGACCTGGTGCGCAACCTGGAACTGCAGGGCGGGGAAGGCTGGCTCACCGACATAGCGGAATGGATCGCTTACTGTAATTCCGAAGTCGCACGCAAGCTGCGGCTGGTTGGGCGGACTATCTCGCTGGAGATGCTGAAAAGCGCGCTGCGCAATCACATCCAGAATAACGATGAGCGCACCCTGCTTGCGCCCTTTGCCGAGGATTTTGCCGGATACGAGGAGCCGCACATCCGGGAAGTCCTGGAACTGGCCCGGCCCTATCTGCCCAGCACCGGGGTGGAAGGCGAGATGGTGGTCAGCGTCGGCAAGGCAGCTTACCTGGCGCGGCACGGCGCGGACGGCATTATTGATATCAGCCCATTTACCTGTATGAATGGCATCGTCAGTGAAGCCATCTATCCCAAGCTGAGCAAGGACTACGGCGGCATTCCCATCCGCAATTTTTATTTTGACGGCACCCAGGCCGAGTTGCAGCGGGATCTTGGCATTTACCTGGAACTGGCGCGCTCTTACCGGGAGAAAAAGCCATACCAACGGCGCTATCCGGCGCGCTTTGAGCGGGCCATGGCTGCGGACTAAGGGCCCAGGAAACGGAATCGTCGCTGGTTAGGCTTGCGGAAGGGCTCGGCTTCAGCCGAGCCGCAGTCGCCCGCGACGATGGGGGCTTCAGCCGCTGAGGGTTGTCGTTGCGCGGGCTCGCCGCAAATCTTCGAGGAAGAAAACACCGGGTCCCTCGACTTCGCAAGCCGATTCGCAAGCGAATCAGCTTGCTGCGCTCGGGATGACAAGCTACCGAGGAGCGTCCGACCCTTCGTAAATCCTGCATAACTGTAATCCGCGCTTCTGCTAAAATTGAGGCAAATCCCTAGCCGCACAGGCATTCATGCTCCCGGCCCAAGCTCGCGGGATGGGATCACAAGGAGCGTCTCCCATGGCGAAAAGCGTCAACAAAGTCATCCTCATCGGCAACCTGGGCAAGGATCCCGAGGTCAAGTACACCCCCAGCGGCACACCGGTGGCGAAGTTTACCTTGGCGACGAATGAGCGCTACAAGGACAAAGATGGCCAGTGGCAGGACCGCACCGAGTGGCACAACATCGTGGCCTGGCAGCGTACTGCCGAGATTGCCGGCGAATACCTGAAAAAGGGACGCTCGGTTTACATTGAAGGACGCCTGCAAACCCACTCCTGGGACGACAAGACCAGCGGACAGAAGAAGTACATGACAGAGATTGTGGTTAGCGACCTGGTGTTGCTGGGCGGCGGGCGGGAGGCGGGCGAAGGCGCTTCGGCCGGGCGGGCTCGCGGAGCCGCGGCCCCGGGCGCCGACTTCGACCAGCGGGCTCCCGAGGCGGATGTGGCCCACTCCACCACCATCACCGACGAGGACATACCGTTCTAACGACTGACGTTTGTGGCGCGGGCGCCCCTTCGGCAGGCTCAGGGTGGGCTCCCGCCCGCGCTTTCTCTTCCGCAGCTCTGACCAACACCGCTTCCTTTCCCGCCATCTAAGAGCTTTGAACCTGCTCTTATGAGAATCGGCCCTTATTGGTTGCGCTCTCCGCTCTATCCCTGTGTTTTGGCCGCCGCGCTGCTGCCGCTGGCCGCCTGCACCCGGCACAATCTCAGGGAGAGCCTGCGGGCCAGCACCGCTGCGGCGCCCAATTCCTGGCCGGTGATGCTGGCCGCTTACCAGCCCTGGTTCGGGGAGAAGAACCACATCAACGCGGGCTACTCTTCCAACGACCCGGTGGAACTGCAGAGACAGATCGCGGAGGCCAAGAACCTGGGCATCGCCGCCTTCGTGGTGAACTGGTATGGCCCGCGCAAGAGCTTCGAGGATGGCAACTATGCGCTGCTGCAGAACCTGGCCGCCAGGAACGGTTTCAAGACGGCCATCCAATACGACGAGACGGTAGATTCCCCCGGCTCCACGACAGATGCGGTGGTAGATGACCTTCGCTATGCCTACGACCACTACATCGGCGCCCAGGCCGGCCCCGCGCGCGACGCCTACCTGCGCTACGACGGGCGGCCGCTGATATTCATTTTTCCCAAAAACTCAGGCACCGATTGGAACCAGGTGCGGCAGGCGGTGGATTCCTGGCCCGAACCCGACCGGCCGCTCCTGATCACGCAAGCCTACGGCGGCCGTTATCCCGACGCGTTTGACGGCTTCTACGCCTGGGTGGGGCCGGGTGAGGAAAACTGGGCGCCTGATGGCAGCCACTGGGGCGGGAAGTACCTGGAAAACTTCTATAAGGCCATGACTTCGAAGTATCCGGATAAAATTGCGGTGGGCGCGGCCTGGCCAGGCTTCGACGATTCCAAAGCCGCCTGGAGCCAGAACCGCCACATCAGCCCGCGATGCGGCAAGACTTTCGAGGATACGCTGCGCATGTTCCGCGCCTACTACAACAATTCGCGCCCCCTGCCTTTCCTGATGATTGACACGTGGAACGACTACGAGGAGGGAACGGCGATTGAAAAGGGGCTGCCGAAGTGCTGAAACGAGCAGCTACTAGCTACTAGCTAGAGGCTAGCAGCTGGTTTCAGGCCGCCCCGCTGGCCAGCTTTTGCCGCAGATCGGCGGCGATGAGCTGGCCGTGGAAGCGTCCGTTCTCGATGAAAATTTCGTTGGTGCGAGAGCCGGCCACAATCACGCCCGCCACGTAGATTCCAGGCACATTGCTCTCCAAGGTCTCCGGGTCGCACACCGGGCGGCACTGTTCCGGAGAAAGCTCAATGCCCATGCTGGTCAGGAAGTCATAGTCGGGATGGTAGCCGGTCATGGCGAAGACGAAGTCGTTCTTGAGCGCGCGCTCGCCTTCCGGGGTGTTGATGCGCACCGCCTCGGGTGTGACTTCCAGCACATGACTGCGGAAGAATGCCTGAATTTCCCCGTTCTTGATGCGGTTCTCGATGTCGGGCTTGATCCAGTATTTCACGTGGCTGTGAATGCCCTCTTCGCGAACTACCATGGTGACGCGCGCCCCATGGCGCCACAATTCCAGTGCCGCGATGGCGGCGGAATTCTTGGCTCCTACCACCACTACGTCGGTGTCGTAGTAAGGATGGGGCTCGTTGTAGTAATGCATGACTTTGGGCAGCTCTTCACCCGGGATGTTCATGAAGTTGGGCAGGTCGTAGTAGCCGGTGGCCACAATCACCTTGCGCGTACAGTAATCGTGGATCGCATCCTTGCGGTCCACCGTGGTCACGCGGAAATCGCCGTCCGACCCGCTCACGGTCTGCACCAGTTCGTACTGGTGTACGCGCAGGTTGTAGTGCTGAGCCACGTTGCGGTAGTACTCCAGCGCCTCCTGCCGGGTGGGCTTCATGTTGGCCGTATTGAAGGGCATGTCTCCGATCTCCAGCAGCTCCGGAGTGGTGAAGAAAGTCATGTTGGCGGGATAGTGGAACAGGGAGTTGACCAGGCAGCCCTTGTCAATGACCGCTATCTTCAATCCCGCGCGCTGCGCCTCGATGGCACAGGCCAGGCCGGTGGGGCCGGCCCCAATGACCAGAACGTCGGTCCAGGCGTCGGGACGGGCGTGCGCCCGCTTGCGCGCCAGAGGTTCGGGAGACTTTCTGGTCTTGAGCACGGATTTGCGCGCCTTGTTGCTGGGCTTGCGTGGCACAGGTTTTCCCCTATGCACGCGATTCTACCATGCGCATTTTTTGCTTCCCGCGCAGCTACACGCATCACACAGGCATGTGCGCTGCTGCCTGGGCGGGCGCGCGACGCTTGCTATAATTTTTGGTTCTCGATGGCCTCATCTTCGCCATTGCGTTCATCCCTCTTCAGGAGCTAGTCATCATGGCGACCGCGACCAAAAACCTGACGCGCACGGAAAAAGATTCCCTGGGCACCAAGGAGATTCCCGCCGGCGTTTACTACGGCATCCAGACCGCCCGGGCGGTGGAGAATTATCCCATTTCCGGCATGCGCGCCCATCCCACCTTCATCCAGGCGCTGGGCATGATCAAGCAGGCCGCTGCAGAGGCCAACCAGGAACTAGGTCTGATAGACGAAAAACGCGCTCACGCGATTATCCAGGCCGCCAAAGAGGTGCAGCAGGCCAAGTGGAACCCGGAATTCGTGGTGGACGTGTTCCAGGCGGGCGCCGGCGTGAGCCTGCACATGAACAGCAACGAGGTGATCGCGAACCGCGCCATTGAAATCCAGGGCGGCAGCCTGGGCGATTATTCCGTGGTCCATCCCAATGACCACGTCAATTACGGGCAGAGCACCAATGATGTGATCCCCACCGCCATGCGGGTGAGTTCTCTGCTGGAACTGGAGAAGCTGTACCCGGTGCTGGACAACCTGGCGGCCGCGTTTGACACCAAGGGCAAGGAATTCTGGCACATCCTGAAATCCGGCCGCACCCACATGCAGGATGCGGTGCCGATGCGGCTGGGGCAGGAATTTGCGGCCTACGCGGGCGCCATTCGCCGCGCCAAGGAGGCCATCCGGCAAAGCTCGGAGATGCTGCGCGAACTGGGCCTGGGCGGCTCCGCCGTGGGCACCGGCATCAACACCCATCCCGACTACCGGGAAAAAGCCATTGCCCATCTGGCGCGCATCTCCGGCCAGAAGCTGAAGCCGGTGGACGACATGCGCTACGCCATGAACTCCAACCTGGGCATGGCGGCGGTATCCTCGGCGCTGCGCAACCTGGCGCTGGAAGTGATCCGCATTTCGAACGACTTGCGGCTGCTCTCTTCCGGACCCAACACTGGGTTCGGCGAAATCAACCTGCCCGCGCTGCAGCCCGGCTCCTCCATCATGCCCGGCAAAATCAACCCGGTCTTGCCGGAGCTGGCGGCCATGGTCTGCTTCCAGGTAGTGGGCAACGACGTGGCCGTGGCCATGGCGGTGCAGGCGGGACAGCTGGAGCTGAACGTCATGATGCCTACCATGGCCTACAGCGTGCTCCAGTCCATCACCATCCTCACCAACATGCTGCGCCAGTTCGCCGACCGCTGCGTGAAGGGCATCACCGCCAACGAGAAGAAGAACGCGTTCTACGCGCAAAGCACGGTTTCGCTGGCCACCGCCCTCAACCCGTACATCGGCTATGCCAAGGCGGCGGAGATTGCCAAAGAGTCGGTCGCCACGGGGCGTTCCATTATCGAGATTGCCCGCGAGAAGAAGCTGCTGAGCGAAAAGGAAATCGCCGAGATTCTCGATCCCCAGCGCATGACCGAGCCGCAGCGCCCACTGGAAGCCGCCGCCAAACGGGAAGAGATTAAGGCCAAAAAATGACCGCGCTTTGCGGGCGTCCGCCGCGGTAATTCGCGCAATGCAGAGGTCCTTCGCTGCGCTTCCTCGCTGCGCTCAATCGCGCCACGCTCAGGATGACATTTGTTTTTGAAGAATTTTATCCGCGGTCATTTGCGTATATCCGCGGCGAGGAAGTTAGAACGCCCAGCGCAAGAGAGTTGCCCCCACGGTGAAACCGGCGCCCACCGATGCCAGCATCACCACATCGCCCTTCTTCAGGCGGCCTTCCTGGCGCGCCGTCTCCATGGCCAGAGGAATAGTGCCGGCGGTGGTGTTGCCGTAGCGGTCAATGTTGATGATCACGCTTTCCTTGCGCAGGCCGAGGCGATCGGCGGTGGCGGTAATGATGCGCTTGTTGGCCTGGTGGGGGATGAACGCGTCAATATCGCTTCCCTTCAGGTTGTTGCGAGTTAACAGGCGCTCGCAAACGTCAGCCATCTTGCGCACCGCATACTTGAAAACAGCCTGCCCGTCCTGATGAACGTAGTGCATCTTCTTGTCCACAGTTTCGTGGGTGGAAGGATGCAGGCTGCCCCCGCCCGGCATGTAGAGCGAGCAACCGCCGGAGCCATCCACCTCGTGCAGGTAATCAATAATGCCTTCGGGGCCGCCATCGGCGGGCTCGAGCAGCACCGCGCCGGCGCCATCGCCGAAAATCACGCAGGTGGCGCGGTCGGTGTAATCAATAATGGACGACATCACGTCGGCTCCGATGACCAGCACGTTCTGGTGCGCGCCCGTGCACACGAATTGAGCTCCTGCCTGCAGCGCGAAAACAAAGGCCGAGCAGGCGGCGGAAAGGTCGAATCCCCAGGTACCGGGAGCGCCCAGCTTATGCTGCACCAGGCAGGCGGTGGAAGGAAAAAACATGTCGGGTGTGACCGTGGCCACGATAATGGCGCCGATGTCCTTGGGCTGCAACCCGCGCTGGGCCAGCGCGCCCCGCGCCGCCTCGACCGCCAGGTCGCTGGTCGCCATACCTTTCTCCACCAAATGGCGCTCGCGGATGCCGGTGCGCTCCATGATCCACTCGTCGGTGGTGTCCACCATTTTTTCCAGATCCCGGTTGGTCAGCACGCGCGGCGGCACATAGGTGCCCAACGCGGTGATCTTGGCGCGCCGCAATTTGTCCAATGATTTCTCCCGGAACTAAAGGAATATTTTGAAGGATGAAGGGCAAAGTTGTCTAACGCAATTCCAAACCGCTCACCACAAAGGACACGAAGGAAAACAGGCCGATGGCAATTAGCAGTTAGCATTTGGCTCAGCCACACGCGTCGGTGGTCCGTTGGCAGGAGCTGTTTAGGGGCTAAATGCTAATTGCTAAGTGCTAACTGTTCATGGACCGAATGCTGAGTGCTGCGTGCTGACTGCTGGCTCTCGAACAGAGCTGTTAGAATAATCAGCGTCAGGCATCGGTCCTACGCAACGCAATCCCGCCAACCCCGCCAGGTCCGGAAGGAAGCAACGGTAACGGGCTCGTGCGTGTGCAGTGGGTTCCCGGTGCCTGGCTTTTTTAATCAGCTATTCCGCGGCGCCGGAACAGGTATCGGAAATTCTGCTGACGCTGGCTGCCCGCAGCCGGCGCTCCGGCCGGCTGAAACTGCTCGCCGTCTGCTTCTCCTTGGGCGGGACACTCTCTTCCAAGGTTCCTGTCACTTCCACCTGCTGGCCGTCAAACGCACTCAATTGTTTGTCATTGCCGGTCAGCATGTAAACCACATGCTGGTCGTCCACCAGCCGGTATTGGTGAAGCGCCCCGGTGAGGCAGCCGCGTATAGTGGCCTGGCCGGGATTCGAAGGATTTTGCGCGGATGGAGGGTTGTTGGGCTGCTGGGCAGCACTCCATGCCGTAAACAACATAAAGATTGCAATGAGCAGATGTGTCGTTCTCATGGCCCTATTTTTCCGGCATCCAGATTAGACACTCCGGCGGGAACTTGCAAGCACCCGGCCCAGGGCCTTCGCTCGTGTAACGATATTTCAGATAAAAAGCGGGAGCGCGCACGACGCGGGCTGTGGCGAATCATTCCCACCCCCCGCCGAGTGCCTGGTAAAGCTGAACCAGGGCTATAAGTTCGTTGCCTTGCGCTTGCGCCAAGCCCAGTTCAGCGGAAAAAGCGTTGGTCTCGTTGGTCAGCACTTCCAGATAATCCGTGGTCCCGGCCTTAAAGCGCGCTTGCGAGAGCTGTGCTGCGTCCTGCGCTGCCGCGAGCAGATGTTCCTGCTGGATTCTGAACTCCCGGTCCTTACGATAGGCAACCAGCGCATCAGAAACATCGCGGAACGCGCCCTGGATTGTCTGCTGGTAGGTAAGGATCATTTGCTCGCGCTGTGCTTCCGCAAAACGAACATTGGATTTGAGGCGGCCTCCCTCGAATATAGGCTGGCTGACGGAGGCGGCCAGGTTCCATATGCCCGCCGGGCCGGTGAAGAGATTGGTAAGCGCCGGAGTTTGATAGCCCGCGGCTCCAGTCAAGGAGATCTGGGGAAAGTAAGCCGCCCGTGCCACCCCGATCTGCGCGTTGGCGACTATCAGATTCGCCTCCGCTTCGCGGATGTCCGGACGCCGCTCCAGCAGAGATGACGGAAGTCCCGCGGGAACCTCCGGAGCATGCGGCTGCTCGGTCAATTTCAAGCCGCGGGGGACGTCATCCGGGTTGTTTCCCAAGAGGATGCTGATGGCATTTTCCTGCTGGGCAATCTGACGTTCCAGGTCGGGAACCTCGGTCGCGGCCGTGTAAACCAGCTGCTCGGATTGTCTGACATCCAGCATGGAGTTGATCCCGTGCTGCTCCAGGGTCTGGGTCAACTGCAGGGAGTCTTGACGCGAGCTCAAGGTGCGCCTGGAAATCTCCAACTCCAGGTCCAGTTGCCGCAGCCGGAAGTAGGAAGCCGCGAGGTCAGCTACCAGGGTCGCTGCCACTTCTTTCTGTGCCCACCGGTTGGCCAGCAGATTGGCCCGCGCCGCCTCAGTCGCCCGGCGATACTTTCCCCAGAAGTCCAGATTCCAGGCCGCGGATGCGGTCAGGTTTCCTTGGGTAAGCTCATACGAAGGGATCGGCCCGATTTTGGAGCTCCGCTGACTGACGATGGCGCCCCCCGCACCCAAAGAGGGAAACTGATCGGCGCGGGTGATCCCGAGTTGCGCCTGGGCTTGTAGCACACGGGCGGCGGCAATGCGCACATCATAGTTATTCTTTAGTGCGGCACGAATCAGAGTTTGGAGTTCGCGATCCTGGAAAACTTCCCACCATTTCTCGTCACCTAGTGACACCCCAACTGACTGACTTGGCTGCGGCGCCGGATTTGCCTGCCCAGACTGGGTATCCGGAGCCGCTGCCCCGGGGGTTGCGCCACGGTACGCGACCGGAACATTGAGAGCTGGCCGCTTGTAGTTCGGTCCCACGGCGCAGCCAACCAGCCCGGTAATGACCAGCAGCAGGCCAATAAAAAATGGACGTCTCAGACTTTGATTCATGGGACTAATCTCCGTTTCCTTCCTGCAGCGCAAAGGCTGGCCTCTCCGAGTGCGACGGCTCGCGGCTGGAACGCAGGAAAGGCACCCGATCCAGAACTCTCTCCTGGAATTCCTCCAGATAGAGATAGATCGCCGGAGTCACGAAAAGGGTGATGAACTGGGAAACGATCAGGCCGCCGACCACCACCAGACCAAGCGGGCGGCGCGAAGCTCCATCGGCGCCGTATCCCAGAGCGATCGGAAGCGCGCCCAGCAAAGCCGCCATCGTCGTCATCATGATGGGGCGGAAACGCTCCATGCTGGCGTCGTGAATTGCCTGATAATCAGGAATGCCCTGGTTAACGCGCTGTTCGGCGAAGTCAACGATCATGATTCCGTTCTTCTTCACAATGCCCATCAGCATGAACATTCCGATGTAGGCATAGAGCGACGCTTCCGCGCCGAAAAGCCACAGCGTCAACAAACCACCGAGCAGCGCCACTGGCAAAGAGGAAAGCACGGTGATGGGGTGCAGGTAGCTCTCATAAAGAATGGCCAATATCACGTACATCACGAACACTGCCACCAGCATAAGGATGGCCAGATTGGAAACAGTATTGCGGAAAGTCAGCGCCTCGCCTTGCAGAGAGCCCTGGATACCGGGCGGCAGAATCTGCCGGGCAGAGTCCTCCACAAACTGGGTCGCCGGGCCGATGGCGTAGCCTGGCTTCAAGTTGAAGAACATGGTGACACTGGTGAACTGATTGATGTGGTTGACCGCTTGCGGCCCGATCGTGGCATGCCAGTTCGTAACCGCACTCAGCGGGACCATCCGCTGGCCGTCGTCGCTCTTAATGTAGAGCTTGCTTAAGTCCTCGGGCGCGGAACGCTCATCATCGGCGACTTCCAGGATGACCTGGTACTGATCCGTCGCTTTCTTGATCAGGTAGCTGTAATTCTGGGAGTAGGCATCGTGCAGGAGCGCGAGAATCCGGCTCTCTGACACGCCATAAAGTTTCGCCTGGTCGCGCAGAATATCAACCTGCAGGCTCGGGGTGTGGTTGTAGAGGTCGGAATTCACAAACAGGAATCCGGGATATTGGTACATTTTCGCCATCATCCTGGCGGCAGTGTCATAAACCTGCTTGGGGTCAATTCCGGAAAGCGCGTAGGCGAATTGGCCCTGCGCGTTGGCGGTGGCCCCGGTGCTGATCTCCAGCGCTGGATTGGGTTGAAGAAATGCGACCACCCCGGGGATTGCGCCGCTGACTCCGCCCATCAACTGTCCCGCCACTTGCGCAATCGGAGGCCGCTGTGACGGATCTTTGAGAAAGGCAATCAGGAACACCTGATTCGACCCCAGGAACGCTCCGTTGCCGCTCATGCTGAAGGTGCTGCGCACCGCGGGATTCGCCTTCATGATCTTTTCCGCCTGCGTTTGATAGGCGTGCATCTGGTCCGGCGATGATCCTTCCTGGGCAACCATCACGCCGCGGATGAAGGAACTGTCTCCCACCGGAAGGAACGATTTCGGGACGACGTAAAACAGGTATGCGGTTCCCGCAAGGCAAACCGTCCAGGTCACAGCCGAGATCCAGCGATGACGGAGAAAAAACCACAGCGAGCGCCCGTAAACATCCAGCACGCGGCGCTCAAAGGCTCCGAACACGCGCTCCATCCAGGTTTTCTTTGTTCCAACTCCGCGATTGCTCAGCAGCCTTGAGGTCATCAACGGCGTTAGCGTGAGTGAAACCAGGCCGCTGGCCAGAATCGAAACCACGATGGTGATGGAGAACTCACGGAAAATGCGCCCCATCAGGCCGCTCATAAAAACCAGCGGAATGAAAACCGCGGCCAGCGACAGGGTCATGGCCAGAATGGTGAAACTGATTTCCTTAGCCGAGTTCAGCGAAGCCTGGAAGGCGTTCTGTCCTTGCTCCATCAGCCGTACCGTGTTTTCCAGAAACACGATGGCGTCATCCACCAGGAAGCCAATGGCCAGGGTCAGCGCCATTAAGGAGAGGTTATCGAGGCTGTAGCCCAGCACGCTCATGGCTATGAAAGTCAGCAGCAGCGACAGCGGCAGGGCCACGGCGGGAATCAGGGTGTCAGTCGCCCGTCCCAGAAAGACGAAAATCACCATAACCACCAGCACAAAGGCGATGTAGAGGGTGGCTTGCACATCTTTTATGCTGCCGACAATGGTTTGCGAGCGGTCGTAGGCTCCCACCAGCAAAACCGAACTGGGCAGCTGCGATTGAATGACGGGAAGCTGGCTACGCACGGATTTGGCCACCGCCACTGCATTGACGCCGGCGCGGCGAAACACGGCGACCACCACCGTGGCGGAAGGCTGCTTGTAGCCGCGCACCCAGAAGCGCATATCAATGCGCTCGTCCTGCACACTCTGCTTGGCGGTAGCAACGTCCTTCAGATAAACCGGAGCGCCGTTGCTTTGTCCGACAATGAGCCCGTTGTATTGGTCGGCGGTCAGGAGCTGGCCTTGGGGCTGCAGAAGAAAGCTGCGATGCGGACCGTCGAACTGGCCGGCGCCGGTGTAGCTGGTGCCATTCTTGATGGCATTGGTCAGGTCTTCGAGGGTGATATTGCGGATCGCCATGGCGGACGGGTCCGCCTTGATCCGCACCGCCGATTGCGTGCCATACACCGCAACCTGGCTGACCCCGGGCAGAATGCTGAGTCGTTCCCCTACCTGGGTATTGGCGTAGTCGTAGAGCTGGCCTTCCGTGGCGGTGTCGCTGACCAGCGCTATATACATGATCGGCTGGTCGTTGGGGTTCGTCTTGGTAAACGTGGGTGGGCTGGGCAGGTCCACGGGGAGTTGTCCCTGCGCCCGGGTGATCGCGGCCTGAACATCTGTGGCAGCGGCGTCGAGGCTCTTGCTCAAATCGAATTGCAGTACAAAGCTGGAATGCCCCTGCCCGTTATTAGAGGTGACCAGTTCCAGTCCCGGAATCTGCATGAACTGGCGTTCCAGCGGGGTGGCCACGTTGTTGGCCATCGTCTCCGGCGTGGCTCCGGGATAATTCACCTGCACCTGGATTACTGGGTAGTCAATGGCCGGCAGATCGCTCACCGGCAGCCGGAAATAGGCCAGCACTCCGAACAGGATTACCGAGACGGTCAGCGCCACCGTCATTACTGGGCGACGAATGAAAACTTCGGAGAGATTCATGACTGGCCTCCTGGAGCGCGCTTAGTCTTGCTCTCGGCGTTGGAAACCGGGCCGGCATGAGAGGCGGTATCCACCCGCACCTTGCCCCCGGGCCGCACCAGCATCTGGCCCGCGAGCACCACACGCTCATTGGCCGAGACTCCGCGGGTGACGACCACCAGGTCGCCCTGGCGCTGGCCCAGAGTTACCGGCCTGAATTCGGCCGTGTCGTCGGCTTTCACCACGTAAACAAACGGCCCTTGCTGGCTGATCTCCGTCGCCTGATTAGGGATCAACACCGCTCCCTTCTCTGTGCTCAAAACCAGCTTTACGTTCACGAATTGGCCGGGCCAGAAGTGATGGTCGGAATTGCTCATGGTGACCCGCAGGTTGACCGTGCCGCTGCCGTTCTGCACAGAGTTATCGAGGAATTCAACGCGGCCAATCCGGGCAGCATTTTCCGCATCCGAAGGAAGCCGAACTGCTGCCCTGAGAGCGCCACGCGTCATCTGCTTTTGCACCTCGGGCAGATCTCTCTCCGTGATGGTGAAATTGGCGTAGATGGGATCCAGGCGCTGGATTAAGAGAAGCGAGGTTGCATTGGCCTGCACCACGTTGCCCACGTCCACCATGCGGGCGCCAGCTCGACCGTTGATGGGAGAGTGAATGTAGCAGTAGTCCAGGTTGAGCTGCGCCGTTTCCAGACTCGCTCTCGCAGCCTCCACCTGGGCCTGGTCCACATCCACCGCGTTTTTCTTGGTGTCGTAGTCCTGCTGCGAAATGGCTCTGGTCCCGATGACTTCCTGGTCGCGAGCCAATTGGATCCTGGCAAAATCGAGCGCCGCCCTGGCCTGCGCCAGCGCAGCTTGCGCTGAGTCAACCTGCGCTTTGTAAGGACGGGGATCAATTACGAACAGAAGCTGTCCCTTGCGAAGGTTTTCTCCGTCCTGAAAATGCCGCTCGACGATGCGTCCGCCGACTTGCGGCGTCACCGTGACCGATTCGAAGGCGGTATTTCTGCCGATCTCTTCCAGGTATTTAGGAACGTCCTGCGCGGTTGCCTTCACCACGCTTACCAGCGGCGGCGGCATGGCGGGTGCCGCTGCCTGAACGCTGCTCCTGCCGCATGCCGCGGTCGCCAGCAGGGCAAGGATCGCGGCAGCAAGCGCGAGATGCCCTTTGCGAAAATTCCCCTTAGTCCTCAACGTCTTCATTGCCATCCTCATTTTGGAAAGGTTGGAGTTACACCGAAGCAGCCAGGGGTCTAACTTCCAATGGAAGCGCCGCCCCCGGGTCGTCGCGCAAACACTGGTCGTCCGAGCCAATGGGCGCCAGCTTGCGGTGAAGGCTCGCCGCCCTGCCCATCTGCTGCAGCGCGCGACTGCGCGCTGCGCTCACCTCGCCGCGGCCGCAGTCCAGCAAAAGCGAGCACTCCTGATCAGAAATGCGCTCCAGCACCGACATCACAAAGGCAAAGCGCTCGAACGCGGGCAGCGCGACAACTCCGGCAATTTCCGCTGGCTGTATTCCAACAGGCCGCGCACCTTCAGCCCTTGAGCCAACGCCGCCTGCTGGCCGCGGCTGGATTATTTCAATGGCCTTCTGAATGACCGTTCGCCGGGCCCAGGAGTGAGCCCACTCCGTGAACACAGGATTGCTCTTCCCTACGTCTTGCAACCCGCGCACAAAGCACTTTTCGGCCAGTAATTGGTCGCCGGTCAGCAAGAACGCGAGCAGGTACAAACGGTTCATGTCTTCCCTGAAGATCCGGCAGAAATCCGCGGCCGTAGCGTAGGGAGTCGGTTTCTGGCTTGCGATTTGTTGTGTGCCGAGCATGTTCACGTTCGTCCTCCAATTTCACGACGCTTAAACCTGGGGGAAATCGACAGCCTGTGTCTCTTTTTTGGGGGCCTAAAGACGACTCACGGCCGGCACCCGCATCTTCGTGCCAGCTTTCTCAACACATGTTTGGTGAGGACGTCTCCGCAGGAGAATTTCGCGCCGTCGCTCATCAATTTCAGCAGGATGTTCTCCCCATCCGCACTAATAAGGGTGACGTTTGCCAGGTCAATGACTAATTTCCGGCCCTGCAGCTGCTGTCCAGCCATTTTCCAGGCGGTCTCCACCTCGGCCGTCCAGGGACTGATCAGCTTGCCTTCCAGAATCAGCCTTCGCTGACCGTGCGTCTCAACGATGGAGATTTTGAACATTGCGTGAACGTCTCGCGCCGTGAGGAGAGCAACGCAGTTGCCAACCCGAACTCGTCAGCGCATTTCCGTAACGCACTGAACAGAATGAGGAACAACAAAGTGTCGTAACTGGGGTGTCGAGAAATGTCGAAGCCCATTTCGACATTTGTCGAAGGCCAGCGACAGCAGAGGACTGGCGATTGGAAACACTCAGGAAGCGCAAGACGGCGGCACGAACTGCGCTTGTTGGCGGAATCAGGAGACGGCGCGAGGATTGATGCCCAGCTTCTTCATGCGTGAGAGCAGCGTGGTGCGTTTAATACCCATCACGGCGGCGGCGCCCTTAGGTCCGGCGACACGGCCCTTCGTATCCTTGAGGATGCGAAGAATCTCGATGCGCTCATCGCCTTCCCGCGTGCCTGGCCCTGGAGCGGCTTTGCCATTACCGCCGATCTCGCCGATGGGCACCTGGAGCGCAGAACCATGCGTCAAGATCACCGAGCGCTCGATGAAGTTCTCCAGCTCGCGAATGTTCCCCGGCCACTGGGAGAGGGAAAGCTTCTTCATGGCGGCAGCGGGGATAGACTCGATCTGTTTTTCCATGCGGCGGCCATATTTTTGGGCGAAGTAACGCACCAGAAGTGGAATGTCCTCAGGGCGTTCCCGCAAGGGCGGGATGCGTATGGGAAACACGTTCAGCCGGTAATACAAGTCGCTGCGAAACTCCCGGCCCTCGATCATTTTCTCCAGGTCGCGATTAGTGGCAGCTACCAGGCGGACGTTTACTTTCTTGGTTTGGGTGCTGCCCAGCCGCTCAAACTCGCGTTCTTGTAAGGCGCGCAAGAGTTTGGGCTGGATCTCCAGGGGAATATCGCCAACCTCATCGAGAAAAAGCGTTCCCTGGTCAGCGAGCTCGAGGCGGCCAATCTTTTGTGATATGGCTCCGGTAAAGGCGCCGCGCTCATGCCCAAAGAGCTCGCTCTCCAGCAGGCCGGTAGGAATGGCGGCACAATTGAGCTTCACGAAGGTCCGGTCCTTGCGCCGGCTGCGCTCATGGATGGCCCGGGCAATCAGTTCTTTCCCGGTACCGGTTTCGCCCAGCAGCAGCACCGTGGAGTCGCTGGGGGCCACTGTGTCTACCAGATTGAGCACATGGCGCAGAGCGGAACTCTGGCCCACAATGCCTTCGAAGTCCATCTCCCCGCGAATTTCGTCTTCCAGATACAACTTCTCCTGTGCCAATCGGTCTTTTAAATCGGCGATTTCCCTGTAGGAAAGCGCGTTCTCCACGCCGATTGCCACCTGGTTCGCAACCTGAGTGAGGAAGGCGACTTCGTCTTCGTCGAAGCCGTTCTCCTCGCGCCTGGCGACAGCCAAAATCCCCAGCAGGCGGTTTTTGCTGATCAGGGGCACGTCGCAGAAGGAGTGCAGGCCCTCGGCACTCGCCTTGCTATACATCTCCGGCGGCATCTCCGTCGCATCCAGCCGGTTCACTACTATTGGCCTGCCGCTTTTGAACGAATCGCCAGGCAAGGTGCCGTCAATGGGGATGAGGGCGCCTTCGGTGAAGATTCCCCGGCTCTCGGGATAGTCCAGGGCGTGGACCCGCAAGTGCTTGCCTTCGGCGTCCGCCAACATGACCGCCGCGGCCTCGCAACGCATTACCTGGCGCACACTTGCCGAGGCGGCCCGGAGAAGCTCGTGAAACTCCAGGTTAGATACCACCTGGTTCGTGAGGTCGAGGATCAGCTTCAGCTGCTCCTGTACCTTCTGGGAGACGTAGAAGTTGACCGCAGCGTCAATGGCCAGGCCAATCTGCCCGGCAACAAGACCGAGAAAACGGATTTCCTCTTCGTCATAGGCATTGGGATAGAACCGGCCCAGACTCAGCACGCCCAGGCGTCGCGGCCCCCGGATCAGGGGCAGAGTGCAGGTGGAAGCAATACCGAGTTGCGCCAGCAAGGTTCCATACTTCTGGAATCGCGCTTCCGCACTCCAATCGGCCGTGACCAGCGGCTGGCCGGAGGTGTGCACCCAGTAGATTGGCGAGTCTTCACAAGCCGCCTCGTTGGCGAACGAGTCGCTTCTTCTCTCTCCATTTGCTTCCAACAAGGACCACGCGGGCGCGTTGGTCTCCTTATCAAAAGCCACCAGGTGAAGAGAATCGAACGGGGTGACCTCGTGCAGTTGCCTGATCAGCGTTTCTGAAGCGCCGTGGCAGTCGCTACAGGTGGCAATCGCATTGGCGGCGCGCAGTAATGCCAGGTATCGCTCTTCTTCCACCCTGGGGAAGACTGATGCTGCCGTAACCATGAACATCTATCCTTCCCAAATTTTTAGCGGCTGAGGGGCCCCAACCCGGCCTTCTCCAGCCAACCGGCCTGAAAAAAGAGCCAGATACGGGGAATGTGATGCGTGGACCCTGTGGAAAGCTTCTAAAAGTGTCGGGGTAGTATTCGACACTTGCGGAGAATGTCCGCCGTAAGGCCTTGCCCGCCTCCCCGCATGTAGCTGTAGTCTCGTCCCTTATGGCGGTGACGAGCTATTCAAAGCGCAGCGCTTCGATGGGATCCAGCCGCGCCGCTTTGCGTGCGGGATAAAAGCCAAAGAACACGCCTACGCCCGCTGAAAAGATTACCGCCGCCAAAATGGCCAGCGGCGAGACCAGCACCGCCCAGCCCAGCAGTTTGCTGATGATGAGCGAGGAGCCGATGCCGAAGAAAATACCGGCGGCGCCGCCCATCAGGCTGAGCACCACGGCTTCAATCAGAAACTGGTGCTGTACGTCTTCTTCGGTGGCGCCAATGGCCATGCGCACGCCGATTTCGCGGGTACGTTCGGTCACCGAGACCAGCATGATGTTCATGATGCCGATGCCGCCCACGATCAGCGAAACCCCGGCGATCGAGGCCAGCAGCATGGTCATTACCCGCGAAGACTGGTCGGCAAGCTGGGCTACATCGGCCAGGTTGCGCACCATGAAGTCGTCATCCTGCCCGGACCGGATTCGGTGCCGGTCGCGCAATATGGACGTAATTTCTTCCTGTGCCGCATAGGTGGCGTCCTTGGAAACCGCAGACACCACGATGTAGCGCAGCCAGGGCTCGCCCGTGAGCTTCTTCTGCAGGGTGGTGATGGGCACGAAAATGACGTCATCCTGGTCCTGCCCCATGGCCGCCGACTGCCCTTTGGCGCTGAGCACCCCCACCACCTTAAAAGGCAGATTGGAAATGCGCACCGTCTGGCCCACCGGGTCTTCAGCGCCAAACAGGTTCTGCTGCACGGTGGCGCCGATGACGGCCACATCGGCAGCCGAGCTCACATCACCTTCCGTAAAGGAAATGCCTTCCTGCATCGGCCAGGAGCGGATATCGAAATACTGCGGCTCCGTGCCTTGGACGTTGGTGAACCAGTTGTCGGCGCCAAAGACCACCTGCGCGGTAGTCTGACTGCCTGGAGCGGCTTCCTTCACCGCCGGGGCCTGCTGCACGATGGCCTTCATGTCGTCGTAGACCAGGGTTTTGGTCTGCCCCCAGCCCAGGCGCAGGCCGCCGCGGTTCACGGTTCCACTGGAGACGAACAGCATGTTGGACCCCATGGCGGAAATCTGGTCCTGCACCTGCTTGCTGGCGCCCTGCCCCACGCCCACCATGGCGATCACCGCGCCCACGCCGATGATGATGCCCAGCATGGTTAGCGCAGAGCGCATCTTGTTGCGCGACAGCGCCCGCATCGCAATTCGCAAAATGGATAGCAGGTCCATAACGTCCTCTCAGTCTTCCTCCAGCGTGGGCATGGTCTTCAGCATCTCGGCCGCGCGGGGACGGTCCTTCACCGGCTCATCGCGGCGGATTTTGCCGTCGCGGAACACGACGGTGCGCTTAGCGAAGCGGGCGATATCGGGTTCATGCGTAACCAGCACGATGGTGAGCCCGCTCTCGTTCAGGGTCTGAAAAATCTGCATGATCTCCACCGAAGTGCGGCTGTCCAGGTTTCCTGTGGGCTCGTCGGCCAGCAGGATGGATGGCCGGTTCACCAGCGCCCGCGCAATGGCCACCCGCTGCTGCTGGCCGCCGGAAAGCTGTGAAGGAAAATGCTCCATGCGCTCGCCCAGCCCAACCAGTTCGAGCGCCTCTTTGGCCCGCTGTTGCCGCTCTTCTTTAGGCAAGCGGGCGTACAACGTGGGCAGCTCCACGTTTTCCAGCGCCGTGGTGCGCGCGAGCAGGTTAAAGCCCTGGAACACGAAGCCCAGCTTGCGGTTGCGGATGGCCGCCAGCGCCTTCTTATCGAGCCGCGACACATCGGTGCCTTCCAGCAGGTAGCGCCCGCTGGTTGGCTTATCCAGGCAGCCCAGCAGGTTCATGAAGGTGGACTTGCCGCTGCCGCTTGCTCCCATGATGGCCACGAACTCGCCGCCGGCAATCTCCACGCTAACCCCGCGCAGGGCATGCACTTTGTTTTCGCCCAAGTCGTAGTACTTGTGCACGTCTTCCACACGGATCACCGGCTGGCTCAGTTCTCCCGGTTCAGCCTGGTTAATCATTTCGCTTTGGGTAATGGTTGCCATCAGCGCATCCTCGTCATGCCGCCGGCAAGCCCGCCGGACTTCTGAGTGATGTTCATCGAGCCAGTCACCAGTTGATCTCCCGGCTGCAGGCTGCCTTTGAGCAGCTCGGCTACTTCCGTATCGGTGTGATCGGTAATTCCAGTGCGGATCAGCACCGGCTGCAGCGATTTATCGGCCGCCAGCTTCCACACCACGCTCACATCGTGGCGCGGTGCGCGCGCCGCCGCGGTCGCAGGCTTCCCGCCCTTCGCCGGCTGGCCGCCACTGGCGGAGCCGCTCGGCGCCGCACTACCCGGCTGGTTGATTCCGTACTTCTCATACATCGCCCGCAGCTGCTCCGGTTTCAGGTCGGGCTTGAAGCGCAGCGCCGTGTTGGGCACCTCCAGCACGTTTTGGGCGGTGGCCACGGGAATATTCACGTAGGCAGTCATGCCTGGGAAAAGCTTCATTTGCGGATTGTCGAAGGCGATCACCGTGTCATAGGTGACCACGTTCTGCACCGTGGTTGGATTCAGGCGAATCTGCACCACCTTCCCCCGGAACGTCTGGTTGGGATAGGCGTCCACCGTAAACGTGGACTCCTGGCCCACCTTGATGTTGCCTACGTCGGATTCGTCGGTCTGCGTGTCCACCTGCATCTTGGTCAAGTCCTGGGCAATGTTGAAGAGCGTGGGAGCCTGCAGGGACGCCGCCACCGTCTGGCCGACATCCACATTGCGGGCCACCACGATGCCATCAATGGGCGACCGGATAATGGTGTGGTCCAGGTTGGTCTTGGCCACCTGCACGGCGGCTGCTTTCAGATTCACTTGGGCGGCGGCTTGCTTCACCTGCGCCTGGGCGGCGGCGACGGCCGCGTTGTTGGTATCGGCGCTGGCCTTGGCCAGGTCGAACTGCTGGGCGCTCACAATGCCCTCTTTCACCAGTTCTTGATTGCGCAAGTAGTCTGCCTTGGTTTGCGCCGCGGCCGCTTCCGCCTTGGTCACGTCCGCCTGGCTGGAGGCCAGCGTAGCCCGCGAGTTCTGCAGGTCCGCCTCGGCCTGCAGCAGCGCGCCCTGGAAGAGCGAAGGATCCAGTTCCGCGATCACCTCTCCTTTGTGCACGCGTGAATTGAAATCAACGTTGAGCTTGGAGATAGTGCCGGAAGCCTGCGAGCCCACCTGCACCGTAGTCACCGCATTGATGGTGCCGGTGGCCTGCACCACGTCATTGATGGTGCCGGTCTGCGCCGTGGCCGTGAAGTACTGCGCCTGGTCCTTGTGCCCGAAAGTGAAGGCCGCCAGCAGAACAATAAGCCCAACCGCGGTCAGCGAGAGAAGCCACTTGTTTCCTATCAGCTTCATGGAAGTGTTCCTTACTTTCTCCTAACCATTTGATCCCTGGGCCCTCCCGCCTGGCGTAAAGAGTCGGTCAGGGCGGGGTAAATTTTTGTAAAGACCAGCCAGCCGGGGGCCTCCCGGCCGGCTGGCTCCTTGGTTATTGGCCTTGGGACTGGCTCTGCGAGCCGCTTCCCAGCCACTTCTGCATGTGCTCCAACCGGCGCTGCTGCATCTGGTCGAACTTGGTCCGCTGCTCAGGGGTGAGCAGGCCGTAGATCTTGGACTGCAACCCCTGCCGGGCGACGATCAGGTTAGCCAGCGTCTGTCCTTGCTGGTTGGCAATGGCCTGCACCTTAGCCTGGTCGAATTGGCCGTTCTGGGTGGCAGCCAGCATCTGCGCCCGTTGCGAGGCCATTTGCTGCATCAGCCCTTTCAGGGCGGGGCGCTCCGCTTCCACCAGCGACTTCACCTGCTGTTGCTGGGCGTCAGTAAGATCCAGAGCCCGCGTCAGGTGGGCGATGCGCCGATTCAGGAAATCGCCCCTGTGCCAATGCCCGCCTTTGCCGGCCAAACTCTGGCCCAAAGCCGCGACTCCAACTACCACCAGAAGTGCAGCCAGGCCGATTACAATGCGCTTGCGATTCATCTAAAAACCTCCGTAATAGTCTTGCTAATCAGGTAAACACGGGTAGCTGGCGGGAGGGGGTAAAGAGTCAGTCAAACCGGGTAAATTTTTGTAAAGAAAGGCTTACACTTCTTTACGTTGCAGGCGCCCATACTTGATGTAGAACTGGGATGAGGCCAATGGACCGCGTGCTGGTAGTGGACGATGACGTAGAGTTGTGCGACCTGGTAAAGGAGTTCCTCGAGCCCGAGGGACTGCAGGTGGAAGCTGTCCACAACGGCAATCGCGGGCTGGAGCGGGCGCTCTCCGGAGAGCACGCGCTGGTGGTGCTCGACGTCATGCTGCCGGGCATGAACGGTCTGGACGTGTTGCGGAA
>DATEJK010000059.1:0-24546 GCA_035278025.1 Terriglobales bacterium
ACCCGAAAGACGGTGGTGACGGGCGTGGAAATGTTCAAAAAGCAGCTGGACGAAGGACTGGCTGGGGACAACGCTGGGTTGCTGTTGCGGGGAATCGGCAAGGAAGACGTGGAGCGGGGCATGGTGTTGGCCAAGGGCGGCTCGATCACGCCGCACACCAAGTTCAAAGGCGAGGTGTACGTGCTGACCAAGGAGGAGGGCGGGCGGCACACGCCGTTCTTCAAGGGCTACCGGCCGCAGTTCTACTTCCGGACGACGGACGTAACCGGGGTGGCGGAGCTGCCGGCGGGCACGGAGATGGTGATGCCGGGGGACAACGTGAGCCTGCAGATCGAACTGATCACGCCGGTAGCGCTGGAAAAGGGGCTGCGGTTCGCCATCCGCGAAGGCGGGCACACGGTGGGCGCGGGCACCATTTCGGAGATCGTTTAGTAGCTGCGAGCCACTAGCTAGGGGCCAGGAGCTGAAACCAGAGCGGCAGGCGAAACGCCGCAAGTTCTTTCCTTCAGCGGCCGAAAGCGGCGAGGCTGAAGAGACAGAGGAAACGTGAACGGAAAAGAGAGAATTCGAATTCGCCTTAAGGCGTATGACTACCGGGTGCTGGACCAGTCCACCACCGAAATTGTGCAGACGGTGAAGCGGACTGGCGCCAACGTGGCGGGGCCTATCCCGCTGCCCACGATGAAGAACAAGTACTGCGTGCTGCGTTCGCCGCACGTGGACAAGAAGTCGCGGGAGCAGTTTGAAATCCGCACCCACAAGCGTCTGGTGGATATTTTGGAGCCCACACCGCAGACGGTGGACGCTCTCATGAAGCTCGACTTGCCTGCGGGCGTGGACGTGGAGATTAAGGCTTTTGGCAAAGAGCACAAGTAGCTGATTAGCGCCTGCTTCCAGCCCACAGCTGGGAGCCAGTAGCTAGGAGCTGAATTTATGGCAGTGACGGGAATTTTAGGAAAAAAAGTCGGTATGACGCAGCTGTTCGACAGCAATGGCGAGGTGCACCCCGCCACCGTGCTGAAGGCTGGGCCGTGCGTCATCACGCAGCGCAAGACGGCGACCCGGGACGGTTACGACGCGGCCCAGATCGGCCTCGTCGAATTCGTCAAGCAGTCGCGGCTGAGCAAGGCGGAGATGGGCCACCTGGGCAAGAACAACCTTCCTCCCGTGCGCATGCTGCGTGAAGTGGATATCGAGGTCGAGGCCACAAGCGGCGACGGCGACAAGAGCAAGGTGGGCGACCGCGTGCTGGTGGACATCTTCGACGGCGAGAAGTTCGTGGACATCATCGGCACCAGCAAGGGAAGGGGATTCGCCGGCGTAGTGAAACGGCACCACTTTGGCGGCGGTCCCAAGTCACACGGCTCGATGTTTCAGATTACCGGTTCGATCGGTTCGTCCGCGTTTCCTTCGCGTGTGTTCAAGGGCATGCGCATGTCGGGTCATATGGGCACCGACCGGGTGACGATGCGCAACCTGCGGGTGCTGGGAATTGATAAGGAAGAGAACCTGCTGGTGGTGGAAGGAAGCGTTCCCGGGCCCAATGGAGGCTACGTGCTGATTCACAAGGCGAAGAAACCGCCTAGAGAGCGGCGCGGATTCGCTGGAGCCGGCACGGTTGATCCTTTGAAGGCCTCCAAGCGGCAGGCCGCGAAGAAGAAATAACGGGCTGAGAGTTAAACATGGCAACCATTGACGTTTTGAATCTGAGCGGCGACAAGGTAGGAAAGTTCACCCTGGCCGACGAAATCTTCGGCGCCGTGAATGAAGATCTGCTCTGGGAGGCGGTGAAGCAATACCGCGCGGCCCAGCGGGCGGGCACCCACGCCACCAAGAACCGCAAGCTGGTTTCCGGTTCGGGAAAAAAGCTGTGGCGGCAAAAAGGAACGGGCCGCGCCCGCGTAGGCTCCATCCGCTCGCCGCTGTGGCGGCACGGCGGCACGGTGCACGGACCCCAGCCGCGCTCGTATGAATACGACTTCCCGCGCAAGAAGCTGCTGGGGGCGCTGCGTTCGGCGCTGGCGGCCAAACTGGCGGATGGCCAGCTCACTGTGGTGGACAGCTTCGAACTGAAGGAACCCAAGAGCAAGGAGTTCCGCAACGCGCTGAACGCCCTCAAGGTGGACAGTACCGTCCTGGTGGTGGAAGCGGCCCGGGTAGAGAACCGCAACCTGGAGCTGAGCGCGCGCAACCTGGAAGGCGTGGAACTGGTGCGGGGCAATGAGGTGCATCCGTATCACCTGTTGCGCTATCAGCGCGCCATCTTCTCCCAGCCGGCGCTGGAGAAACTGCAGAATTCACTGGCGGCCTCCTTGCCCAAACGGCAACGGCAGCCAGCCAGTGAAGAGCCGGCTCCCAAGAGCCGCAAGCGGCGGAAAGCGGCGGAGGTAGCGTAATGAAGTCGGCATACCAGATCATCCGGCGCCCCATTATCACCGAGAAGGGCCTTGGGATTAAGGAAACGCAAGGCACGCTGGTGTTCCAGGTGGCGCCCACCGCGACTAAAACCGAGATCAAAGAAGCGGTGCAGACGATTTTCAAGGTGAAAGTGGATTCGGTGCGCACCTCCAATTTCCAGGGCAAGGAACGGCGGCGGGGTAAGTTCGCCGGTTATCGCCCCGATTGGAAAAAGGCGTACGTGAAGCTGAAGTCCGGCGAGAAGATGCCGGAATACGCTCAGAATCTGTAAGGGCAGCAACCAGCGCTCAGCATTCAGCATTCAGCCCTGGGGCGGATGGGGAAGCTAAGAGCTAAAAGTTAAAAGCTAAAGGCTGAATTTATGGCGATCAAGACTTATAGACCGATCACGCCGACCTTGCGGTTTCAGACGACTCTGTCGAACGACGAGTTGACGACCGCGCGTCCGCATAAGCCGCTGACCGAGCCCAAGCAGCGGACCAACGGGCGGCGGAACCACGGTGATATCACCATCTGGCGCCGCGGCGGCGGGCATAAGCGCAAGCTGCGCCTGGTGGATTTCAAGCGCGAGAAGTTGGGTGTGCCGGCAACCGTGGTGTCCATCGAATACGATCCCAACCGGTCCGCGCGTCTGGCCTTGCTGGCCTATGCCGATGGCGAGAAGCGCTACATCCTTCACCCCTTGGGGCTGAACCTGGGACAGAAGATCGTGAGCGGGCCGGAGGCCGACATTCTGGTAGGAAACGCGCTGCCGCTGCGCAATATCCCGCCTGGCACCACGGTTCATAACATCGAACTGCGGCCGGGTAAGGGAGCGCAGATGGTGCGCTCGGCCGGCGGCTCGGCGCAACTGGTGGCCAAGGAAGGCGACTACGCGCTGGTTAAGCTGCCCTCGGGCGAAACCCGCAAGGTGCTGCTGGACTGCATGGCGACCATCGGGCAGGTGGGCAATGTGGATCACGAAAACGTGGCCATCGGCAAGGCGGGCCGCACGCGCTGGCTGGGCCGGCGACCGACCAACCGCGGCGTGGCTATGAATCCCGTGGATCACCCGCACGGCGGCGGTGAGGGCAAGACCAGCGGCGGGCGTCACCCGGTGACTCCGTGGGGCCAGCCAACGCGCGGTTACAAGACGCGTAACAACAAGCGGACGGACAAATTCATCGTTAACCGTCCCAAGTGATGGCGGTTTGCGGGGGTGAGCGGCGCGGAAGACTGCAGCCGTCATCCTGAATGAAGCGAAGGGCTGAGTGGTTTTGAATTGAGAACTGAGAACTGAATTATGCGTTCACAAAAAAAGGGACCGTTCGTAGACGGATACCTGCTGCGGCGGGTGGAGGAGATGAACGCGCGCAACGACAAGAAGGTGCTGCGCACCTGGTCGCGGCGCTCGACCATCGTGCCTGAGATGGTGGGTCACACCATCGCGGTGCACAACGGTAAAAAGTTCATCCCCGTGTACGTTACCGAGAACATGGTGGGGCACAAGCTGGGCGAATTCAGCTTTACTCGCACCTTCAAGGGACACTCGATGAAAGCGGCGGCGGAAGTGGCAGCCAGACCGGCGGGCGTGCCCGGCGGGCCGGGAGCGCCGGTTCCAGCGGCGCCGGCGGGCGGAACTCCGGCTCCGGCTGCGCCCAAGGCGTAACGAGAACACGATATGGAATTCAGAGCGGAAGCACGGTACATGCGGGTTTCACCGCAGAAGGCGCGGCTGGTGCTGGACCTGATCAAGGGCCGGCGGGTGGAGGACGCGCTCAACACGCTGGCCTTCACCAAGAAGCGGGTGGCAGGCACGGTGGAGAAACTGGTGCGTTCGGCATTGGAAAACGCCAATTATCTGAGCACCGAAAAGGGTCTGGACGTGGATGTGGACAACCTCTACGTGCTGCGCGCCGTGGCCAATGACGGGCCGCGCATGAAACGCATTCGTCCGGCGCCCATGGGTCGCGCTTACCGCTACCAGCGGCGCATGGCGCACATCGAGGTGGCGCTGGCGGAGCGCCGCCGTGCCGGCGCGGACAGCGCCGCCACTGTGGTCGGGGAGCAAGAAAAAGCGCCCGCCAAGGCGGCAAAGGGCAAGACCGCGGGCAAGCCGCGGAAGAAGGCGGCCCCTAGAAAAGCAGCGGGCAAGAAGAAAACCGCAAAGGCGAAAGGTTAAGGAGCATTATGGGACAAAAAGTCCATCCCTATGGCTTTCGGCTGGGCTACACCAAGCCGTGGAAATCGCGCTGGTTTATGGAGCGCGACTACGACAAGCTGTTGCAGGAAGATGTCAGGCTGAAGAACGAATTGAAGGAAAAGCTGAAGTCGGCGGGCGTGAGCTCGATTGAGATAGAACGTCCGGGCAACAAGCTGCGCATCATCATCCGCACCGCGCGGCCGGGCATCATCATCGGACGCAAAGGCACGGAGATTGACAAGCTCAAGCAGGACGTGCAGAAGCGCACCAATCGCGACGTTTACATTGACATTCAGGAAGTGCACAAGCCGGAACTGGACGCACAGCTGGTGGGGGAATCCATCGCGCTGCAACTGGAAAAGCGCGTAGGCTTCCGCCGCGCCATGCGCAAGGCGGTGGACTCGGCGCTGCGCTTCGGCTGCAAGGGGATCAAGGTGCGGGTGAGCGGCCGCCTGAACGGCAATGAAATCGCGCGCTCGGAGTGGTACCTGCAGGGGCGGCTGCCGCTGCACACGCTGCGCGCCGACATTGATTACGGCTTCGCCGAGGCTAAGACCACGTATGGCGTTATCGGCGTGAAGTGCTGGATTTACCGCGGCGAAATTCTGAAAGAGAAACGCCGCGAGCAGCAGGCCGCGGCCACGCCGGGCACATTTTAATGGCCGGTAGGCAGTGGTCGGTTGGCGGATGCAAGCTGGGTTGAAACTTGAGCCAAGAGCTAAGAGCTAAGGGCTGAATTTATGTTGATGCCGAAAAAAGTTAAGTACCGCAAGCAGCAGCGCGGTCGCATGACGGGTAAAGCGTGGCGCGGCTCGGAGCTGGCTTTCGGGGATTACGGATTGAAGGTGCTGGAGCCGGGCTGGATTACGGACCGGCAGATCGAAGCCAGCCGCGTGGCCATGACGCGTTTCATCAAGCGCGGCGGCAAGATCTGGATTCGCCTGTTCCCCGATAAGCCGGTGACCAAGAAGCCGGCCGAAACCCGTATGGGCAAAGGAAAAGGCGCGCCCGATCACTGGGTCGCCGTCGTACGCCCGGGACGGATCCTGTTCGAAATGGAAGGCGTGACTCCGCAGGATGCGGCTGAGGCCATGCGCCTGGCTTCGCACAAGCTGCCGCTGCGCACTACTTTGGTATCACGCGCGGTAGCGGGCCATTAAACAGCTCTCGTGACTCAGCCCTCACCGGCTGAGAACCGGGAACTCAGAACCGAGAAACCGATTATGAAGGCAGAAAAGATTCGCAACCTGACCGACGTGGAACTGAAGCACCAGGAGCGGGAGCTGACCGACCAGCTCTTCCGCCTGCGCTTTCAATTGCAGATGGGACAGACGGAGAGCTTGAAGAAGATTCGCGCCCTGCGCCGGGACATCGCGCGGGTGAAGACGATTCTGCACCAGCAGGAGCTGGCGCAGGCAGAGACGGAGAGTAAGTAGGATGGCGGAAAGCACAGGACAAGCCGCGGCCAACGTCTCACGGCGCAAAACCGTGATCGGCAAAGTGGTCTCTACCAAGATGAACAAAACCATCGTGGTGGAGGTCACGCGCAACTTCCCCCACCGCTTGTACCGGCGGGTGATGTCGCGTTCCAAGAAGTTCTACGCGCACGACGAGCAGAACTCGGCGCACTTAGGCGATTTCGTGGAAATTGAGGAGACGCGCCCGCTCTCCAAGCTGAAGCGGTGGCGCCTGAAGGAAGTGATCCGGCGGGCTGCCCTGGTGGCCGAAACCACGGAACCGGAGACGCAGGCGAGCTGACATTGCCGGATTTCCGGCAGGGCCAGCAAGGAGCTTCGATTATGGCAGTGATGATGAGGACCATGCTCGATGTCGCCGACAACTCCGGCGCGCGCAAGCTGCAGATGATTCTGCCCTTGGGCGGCGGAACGGGATTGCGGGCGCACCTGGGCGACGTGGTGACCGCCAGCGTGAAGGAAGCCTCGCCCGACGGGCAGGTGAAGAAGGGCACGGTGGTCAAGGCGGTGATCGTGCGCACGCGCAAAGAACACCGGCGGCGCGACGGCACTTACATCCGCTTCGACCAGAACGCGGCCGTGCTCATCAACGAGGCCGGCGAACCGGTGGGTACGCGCGTGTTCGGGCCGGTGGCACGCGAGTTGCGCGAGAAGCGGTTCTTGAAGATCGTCTCGCTCGCGCCGGAAGTGCTTTAAGACCAGTTTCGAGTTTCCAGTTTCGCGAATTCGAGCGACGCCCAACAGGAAACTTGAAAATCGAAACAGGAAACGGAATTAGACATGAATCAGTCCACAACAGCACATAAGCGAGTTGATATCCGCCACAACGACACCGTGAAGGTGATTAAGGGGCGCGACCGGGGCAAGCAGGGGCGGGTTTTACGAGTCCTGCCGGATGAAGGCAAGATCCTGGTGGAGCACGTGATGATGGTGAAGAAGCACGTGCGCCCCAATCCGCAGGCCAATATCCAGGGCGGCATCGCCGACCAGGAAGCCCCGATTTCGATTTCCAATGTGATGCTGGTGTGCGCCAGTTGCGGACCGGTGCGCGTTGGGCACGAAATGCGCGGCGACCGCAAGGCGAGAATCTGCAAGAAGTGCGGCACAACGCTGGAGAAGTGAGCGCAAACTTTCCGACGAATTTGTAAATGAGTAATTTGTAATTTGTAAATTGAGATTTCACGAACCGGGCTCGACCAGCTAAGTGCTAATTCCTAAGTGCTGGTCCTCCGAAACCGTGAGAGAAACGAAGTAAAGAACCATGGCGAAACCAAAGAAGACGGAAGCAGCGGAAGCCAAGCCGGAGCAGCGGCAGGAAGCCAAAGCGCGCGGCAAGGAGCCGGCGCGCCTGCGAGTGCGCTTCGAAAATGAGATCAAGCCGGCGCTGATGAAGGAATTCGAGCTGAAAAACCCCATGGCCGTGCCTCGCCTGAACAAGGTGGTGGTCAACATGGGGCTGGGCGAAGCCACGCAAAATGCCAAGCTGCTCGACCCCGCGTCCAACGATCTGGCGCAGATCGCCGGCCAGAAGCCGGTGATCACCAAGGCGAAAAAGTCCATCGCAGCCTTCAAGGTGCGCGCCGGCATGCCCATTGGGGCCATGGTCACCCTGCGCGGAGATCGCATGTACGAGTTTCTGGACCGCCTGATCAACGTGGCGCTGCCGCGCGTGCGCGATTTCCGCGGAGTTTCCACCAAGTCATTCGACGGAAGAGGAAACTACACCCTGGGGTTGCGCGATCAGCTGATATTCCCGGAGATTGATTATTCCAAGGTGGATAAGCTGAAGGGCATGAACGTAACCATTGTGACCAGCGCCGGTTCTGACGATCAGGCGCGCGCCCTGTTGCGGCACCTGGGGATGCCATTCCGGGCTTAGGAATTACGTAGTTGAGTAATCGTGTAATTGAGTTAAGGGACTTCGGGCCGATTTTTCAATCACCCGATTGCCAAGTTACTCAGTTACAGATCAAAAGGGGTTTATGGCGACCACCGCAAAGTACGTCAAAGATGTAAAGAAGAAGGCGAAGTTTTCGAGCCGCCGGCACAACCGTTGCAAATTGTGCGGGCGGCCGCGCGCCTACCTGCGCAAGTTTGGCATTTGCCGCTTGTGCTTCCGGGGGCTGGCGCTGCGCGGCGAGATACCCGGCGTGTCGAAATCGTCGTGGTAAGAGTAGTTTCGAGTTTCAAATTTCGAGTTTCAAGATCCTGAACTGAAACTGGAAACACTGGACTTGAAACTGAACTAGAGTCCGTCACCGCAGGTTCTCCGCTGGGCGGAGCAAACGGGCGACGATTTGAGGAGAAGCAAGCAGATGAGGTTGACCGATCCGGTCGCAGATTTTCTAACGCGAATCCGCAACGCCATTCGCTCGCGGCATCAGAAGGTGGACGTGCCCGCCTCCAAGCTGAAGCTGGAGATGGCCCGCATTCTCAAGGAAGAGGGCTACATCGCCAATTTCAAGGCGGTGGAAGAGGAAGGGCACAAAGTGCTGCGGGTTTATCTGAAATACAGCAGCAACGATGAAGCTGCCATTTCCAACCTGGCGCGGGTCTCGAAGCCCGGGTGCCGGGTGTATGTGCGGCGCAGCGAAATTCCGCGCGTGCTGGGCGGCATGGGAATCAACATCCTGACCACGCCTCGCGGGGTCATGACCGGACGCCAGGCGCGCAAGGAAGGCGTAGGCGGCGAGATTCTGTGCGAGGTGTGGTAGGCGGGTAGCGGGAAGTTGGTAGTTTGCAGCTGGGCGAATCGCCGGGCTGAACGCTGACGGTTGCGAGCCGGCAGCCAAAAGCCAATAGCCAAGGGCTAAGAGACAGCAGCCAAGAGCAGTTTTGAGAGCCGAATATGTCGAGAATTGGAAGAAAACCGATTGCCGTTCCCAAGGAAGTGAAAGTCAACATCCAGGGGAACGTGGTGGCCGTACAGGGACCCAAAGGCAAGCTGGAGACCAAGCTGCCGGCGGGCATCAAGATGGAGCAGAAAGACGGCCACCTGGTGGCGGAGCGGGAGAGCGACCAGCAGGCGGCGCTGCACGGGTTGGCTCGCGCCCTGGTCAATAACGCAGTCGAAGGGGTCACCAGGGGTTGGACCCGGGAGCTGGAAATCGTGGGCATCGGCTATCGCGCCGAGTTGAAGGGCAAGGAAACGGTGGTGTTCAGCCTGGGCTACTCCCATCCCATCGAATATCCCCTGCCCTCGGGCGTGACCGTGGCCATTGATCCCAAGCAGACTCGCCTTACCGTCACCGGCATTGACCGCCAGAAAGTGGGGCAGGTGGCCGCGGAAATGCGCGCTTTGCGGCCGCCCGATCCTTACAAGAACAAGGGCGTGCGCTATGTCGGCGAACGTCTGAAGAAGAAGGTAGGCAAGACGGGAGCCAAATGATCGCCTTTTGCGGGCCTCTGAGCCCGCAGCGATCTGAGGAGAGATTACAACCATGCTGACGCGAGCATCGAAGAACGACACACGACAGAGGGTTCATCAGCGCATCCGCAAGAAGATGATGGGCACGCCGGAACGGCCGCGCCTGAACGTGTACCGGTCGCTGAACCATATCTACGTGCAACTGGTGGACGATATGGAGGGCAAGACCCTGGTGTTTGCCAGTTCCGCCGAGGGCAAGAAGGGCGAGCGCAAGACCGGGGGCAACCTGGCCGCGGCCAAGGACGTGGGCAAGAAGGTGGCCCAGCGGGCGCAGGAGAAGGGCATCAAGCAGGTGGTCTTCGATCGTGGCGGTTACCTGTACCACGGCCGGATTAAAGCCCTGGCGGATGCCGCCAGGGAGGCGGGGCTGCAGTTCTAAAGTCGCGGGCAAAGGCGCCGGCGCACACAGAAATTGGAAGCGAGTCCAGAATGCCAACAGTGATTAAGAAACTCGATCCAGGACAATACCAGCTGAAGGATCAGGTGGTTTCCATCAATCGCGTTACCAAGGTGGTGAAGGGTGGCAAGAACCTTTCCTTCGCCGCGCTGGTGGTGGTGGGCGATCCCACCGCGGCGGTGGTGGGCTACGGTTCCGGCAAGGCCAAAGAAGTTCCCCAGGCGATCCGCAAGGGAATTGAGGCCGCAAAGAAGAATCTGATGCGGGTTCACCTGCGCCAGACCACCATTCCCCACAGCGTGCTGGGCCGCTTCGGCTCCGGCATGGTGTTGCTCAAACCGGCCCCGGAAGGCACAGGAGTAATCGCCGGCGGAGCCGTGCGCGCGGTGATGACCTCGGCGGGAGTGCAGAACGTGCTCACCAAATCCATTGGCACCACCAACCCGCACAATGTGGTTAAAGCCACCTTCGACGCCCTGCGCAAGCTGAAAAACCGGGATGCAGTAGCGGCCTTGCGCGGCAAAGCAGTGGAGGAGTTGTAGGCCATGACAGCAGAAAAGAAGAAGGCGGCGGGCAAGATCCAGCTTAAATGGGTACGGTCGGCGATTTGTGCTCCGCAGAAGCACAAGAAAGTGGTGCGCGGCTTGGGCTTTACCCGGCTGAACCAGGTGATTGAGCGCGAAGACACGCCCGCCATCCGCGGAATGGTGGGCAAGGTGCCGCACCTGGTCAAAGTTGTTCAGTAAACCGATTTGAGAGAATAACGATATGGCAACCAATCTTTCCACCATCAGGGCGCCGCACAAGGCGAGCGAGAAGCGCAAGCGGGTGGGCCGCGGCATGGGCTCGGGCATGGGCAAGACCGCCACGCGCGGCAACAAGGGGCAGCGTTCGCGCTCCGGTTCGCGAATGATGCGCGGCTTTGAAGGCGGCCAGATGCCGCTGCACCGGCGCCTGCCCAAGCGCGGCTTCACCAACATCTTCCGCCAGGAGTACGCGGTGGTGAACCTGGAACGGCTGGCTGGCCTGGGCGAGGCCACCATCACTCCGGAAGTGCTGGCCAAGGCGGGAATCATCAAGCGGGCGGAGCAGCGTGTCAAAATTCTGGGCGACGGCGCGCTTAGCTCCGCGCTCACGGTGCACGCTCACAGGTTTTCCAAGTCGGCGCAGGAAAAGATCGCCAAGGCCGGCGGGAAGGTAGAGGTCCTTCAGTAAATGCTTGAGAAGTTTGCCAACGTATTTCGCATTCCCGACTTGCGAAAGCGGATTTTGTTTACCCTGGCCATGCTGGCGGTATACCGCCTGGGCGGGCACATTCCCACCCCTGGTATCAATGCCGACCTGCTGCAGCAATTCTTCCAGCAGAATCAGGGCACCTTCCTGGGATTTGTGGATTTGTTCAGCGGCGGCCAGTTGCGCCGCCTGACGGTGTTTGCCCTGGGCATCATGCCCTACATCACCGCTTCCATCATCTTGCAGTTGCTGACCGTGGTTTACGAACCCCTGGCCAAGCTGCAGAAGGAAGGCGAACTGGGACGCAAGAAGATCACCCAGTGGACCCGTTACATGACCCTGGGCCTGAGCGCGGTGCAGTCCCTGGGCATTGCCATCACCCTGGAGCGCTCGACGGTATCGGGCGGCACCGCCTTCGTGACTAATCCGGGCACGGGATTCATCCTCATGACCATGCTCACCCTGACCGCGGGCAGCGTGTTTGTGATGTGGCTGGGCGAACAGATTTCCGAGCGTGGCATCGGCAACGGCATGTCCATCCTGATCTTTGCCGGCATCGTGGTCGGTTTGCCGCGCGGCGTAGTGGATCTGATTGACAAGGCCCGCACCGACGCCTGGGGGTCCTTTACCGCTCCGGCCATGGCCCTGCTGGTCGTCCTGATGCTCGCGGTGGTGGCCTTCATTGTGTTCGTGGAGCGTTCCGAACGCCGCATTCCCGTGCAGTATGCCAAGCGGGTGGTGGGCCGCAAGATTATGGGCGGCCAGTCCACTCACCTGCCGCTGCGGGTAAACGCCGGCGGTGTTATGCCGGTCATCTTTGCCTCTTCCATCCTGACCTTGCCCCAGACGGCCGGCTTTGCCTTCCGGGACAACCGCTATTTTGGCGGATTGATCCGCGCCCTGGGATGGGGCGAGCCGCTGTACACCGTGCTGTATGCGGTAGGGATTATTTTCTTCGCCTACTTTTACGTGTCCATTGTCTTCAACCCCAATGAGGTTGCTGACAACATGCGGAAGTACGGCGGTTTCATTCCCGGCATCCGCCCGGGACGGCGGACGGCCGACTACATTAACGAGAGCCTGACCCGCATCACCCTGGTCGGCGGTCTGTACCTGATCATCATTTCGTTTCTGCCGGAGTGGATGATTGCCGGCATTCACCTCAATCACCTGCCGGGCGCTCTGGGAGCGTTTTTTGAACGATTGCCCACCTGGGTGACCAACGGCTTAGGGGTGAGCTTTTACTTTGGCGGCACCTCCCTGCTGATCGTGGTGGGCGTGGCCATGGATACGGTGACCCAGATTGAGGCCCAGCTCATTATGCGGCACTACGAGGGCTTCAGTCCCCGCAGCCGGATACGCGGCCGCCGCACCTGGGCCTAAAGGGATTGAGTAATTCGTAATTGGGCAATTGAGAACCGTGGGTTTCGGGAAGCCTTTATCCGATTACCCGGTTTAACAGATTCGCAGTGTTTTGGGCCCGGTAGTGACTTTCCGGCCGCGGTGGGCGCAGCGGCCGCAAGAAATAAAAGGTACCAACCACGTCGATGGCGGACGCAACGGCGCACAATGTGGGCCCGATCATTCTGCTTGGTCCGCCGGGCGCAGGCAAGGGCACTCAGGCCAAGCGGATCGCGGAACGTTACGGGATTCCGCAGATCTCGACCGGTGACATCCTGCGCGATAACGTGGAGCGCGATACGGAGTTGGGCGGCAAAGCCAGGGCCGTGATGGCGCGGGGCGAGCTGGTGCCCGATGCGCTGGTCAACCAGATGGTGGGCGAGCGGCTCATACAGAAGGACTGCGGGCGCGGGTTCATCCTGGACGGTTTTCCCCGCACTCCAGTGCAGGCGCAGTGGCTGGACCGCTTTCTGGCGGGCAAGCTCTTTGACAATCAGAAGCCATGCGACCCCCCGGTTGTGGTGCAACTCGACGTGGACTACAATAATCTTTTGCACCGGCTTTCGGGACGTCGCTCTTGCCCTACCTGCGGTCGTATCTACAACATCCACACGCAGCCTACACGAGTGCCGGACGTATGTGACGTGGACGGCTCCAGGCTGGTGATGCGCAACGACGATCGGCCGGAAGTGATCGAGGAGCGCCAGAAGACATATAAACTCCAGACCCGCCCGCTGGTGGACTACTACCGTCGGCGCGGGCGTCTGGTGCATGTGAATGGCGATTTGGATGTGGAAGAGGTAACCCGTCAGATCGCCGAGGCAATTGAACGTTTACGAAGCGTCCCGGTGGGCACGCAGTCCGGGGGCGCTTAGGAATGGCAATCGTGTGTAAATCGCAGGCGGAAATCGAAAAGATGCGCCATAGCGGGCGCATTCTGCGTCAGGTTCTTGATACCGTGCGCGAACTGGCCGTTCCCGGCGCCAGCACCATGGACCTGGAGCGGGCGGCGGAAAAGAAGATCAGGGAACTGGGCGCGCGGCCGGCATTCAAGGGCTACCGCGACTACCCCTGCGTGCTGTGCACGTCGGTGAATCAGGAAATCGTGCACGGCATCCCTTCGAACCGGCGGGTTCTGAAGGCCGGCGACATCGTTTCCATTGACTGCGGGGTGGTGGTGGACGGCTATTACGCCGATGCTGCTATTACGGCGCCCGTTGGCGGGGGAACCACGCCGGAGCTGCAGCGTCTGCTCGATGTCACTAAGGAGTCTTTGTACCGCGGCATCAAAGCCGCCCGGCTGGGCAACTCGGTGGGCGATGTTGGCGCGGCGGTGCAGGAGTATGTGGAAGCCAACGGCTTCAGTGTGGTGCGCGAATTCGTGGGCCATGGCATCGGGCGGCAATTGCATGAGGAACCGCAGGTGCCCAACTTCGGCGTGCGCGGCCACGGGGCCCGCCTGGAAGAGGGCATGGTCCTGGCCATTGAGCCCATGGTGAACGCCGGCAAGCCGGGGGCGCGCCTGTTGAACGACAACTGGACGGCGGTGACCGAAGACGGCAGCTACAGCGCCCATTTCGAGCACTGCGTGGCCGTAACCAAAAACGGGCCGTTGATTCTGACCGAGTAGTTGCACTGCCCAGGTTCGGGAGGACACGGGCTTTAGCCGTGCCGTCAGAGCCAGCCAAGATGCGGGCTTTAACCCTGGGTGATTTGGGAGGACGTTGATTGGCGGCATTAAGCGCAGCGATTGCGCGCGAGGACGAAAAGAATCGGTACTGGGTACTGGCAACGGGTACTGGGTACTTACGACGAGTGTGAATGAGTAAGGAAGACGCGATTGAGGTTATGGCAACGGTGATTGAGCCGCTGCCCAACGCGATGTTTCGGGTCGAACTGGAAAACAAGCACCAGGTGCTGGCGCATGTTTCAGGGAAAATGCGGAAGAATTTTATCCGCATTCTGCCGGGCGACAAGGTGGCAGTGGAGCTTTCTCCCTACGACCTGACCCGCGGCCGCATCGTGTATAGATATAAATGACCGCGTTTTGCGGGCTTGAGCCACAGCGGTCACCTGAGCGCAGCGAAGGATCTCGCGGGCGAGGGCGCCTGCGCCAGAAGTTGAGGCGTTTTGGCGGCGGTTAGCGGCCAGCCGAAATCCCGAGCGTAGCGAGGGAGCTTGAGTTCTTAAGTGAGAACCGGGAACTGAGAACTGATTTATGAAGGTACGCGCATCGGTAAAGAAAATTTGCGACAAGTGCAAGGTCATCCGCCGCAAAGGCGTAGTGCGGGTGATTTGCGAGAACTCGAAACACAAACAGAGGCAGGGCTGACACTCGATTGTGGTTGGTTCTTGGCCAACGGCCGGCAGCCAGCAGCTAACGACCAGGAGTATTCATGGCACGCATAGCAGGGGTTGATTTACCGCGCAATAAGCACACCGCGATTGCGCTGACTTACATTTACGGCATCGGCCACTCCCGCGCCCAGAGCATCGTGGACGAGGCTAAGGTGGACGGAGCCAAGAAGGTGCAGGACCTGAACGAGGATGAGGTCAACCGCATCCGACACGTCATTGAGACCGAAGGCGGGGTCGAGGGCGACCTGCGCAAAGACACCGCCATGCACATCAAGCGGTTGATCGAAATCGGCTCCTATCGCGGTTTCCGTCACCGCCGCAACCTGCCGGTGCGGGGACAGCGGACCCATACCAACGCCCGCACCCGCAAAGGCCCGCGCAAGGGCACGGTGGCACAGAAGAAGAAATCTACGGCAAAGACATAAAACTATGGCAAAACCAACGACACCTGCAGCCGGAGCCCCAGCGGCGCCGGAGAAAAAAGGCAAGAAGAAGCAGTTCAAGCGCAAGGAGCGCAAGCACGTCCCGCATGGGGTGGCGCACATCCAGGCGTCTTTCAACAACACCATTGTGACCATCTCCGACATGCAGGGCAACGTGCTCTCCTGGAAGAGTTCGGGATCGCTGGGGTTTCGCGGCTCGCGCAAGGGCACTCCCTTTGCGGCGCAGCAGGCGGCCATGAACGCCGCCAATATGGCGCGCGATCATGGCGTGCGCAGCGTGGAGGTGCGGGTAAGCGGGCCGGGTTCCGGCCGCGAATCGGCCATCCGCGCCCTGGCTGCCGCCGGCATCGAGGTGCGCCAGATTAAGGACGTTACCCCGATCCCGCATAACGGCTGCCGGCCTCCAAAAAGAAGGCGCGTGTAGCCTCTGTGTCTGGGCTGAAGGTTTGGTTTTGGCAGGTTTCAATGTTTCACGAGTTTCAGGGTTTCCAGGCAGCGTCCCTGGAATCATCGAAACTTTGAAACCTGGATAATTCATCGGGACGAAAGGCCTGCCACGCCCGTAAACCGATGATTTAAAGGAGAAGAAAAATTGGCACGCTATAAAGGACCGGTATGTCGTTTGTGCCGCCGCGAGGGCATGAAGTTGTTCCTCAAGGGGGCCAAGTGCTTCAGTGAAAAATGTCCCATAGAAAAGCGCAACTTCGCGCCTGGGCAACACGGTAAAGACCGCAAGGCCAAAATCGTGGGCTATGGCCTGCAGCTTCGCGAAAAGCAGAAGGCGAAGCGCATCTATTTCGTTCAGGAAGAACAGTTCCGCAATTATTTCGAGTTCGCTGCGCGCAAGCCGGGCGTTACGGGCGAGTTGCTGCTGCAGCAGTTGGAGCGCCGTCTGGACAACATCGTCTACCGCATGGGATTCGCGGTGGCGCGGCGCCAGGCTCGGCAGTTCGTCCGCCATGGACACGTCGAAGTCAATGGCCGGAAGGTTAACATCCCTTCCTACGAAGTTAAAGCTGGAGATGAAATTGCGATTCGCGAAAAGAGCCGCTCGTTGCCCATCATTCAGCAGGCCATGGAGTATACGGCCCATCAGGCCGCTCCCGGCTGGCTGGAGGTAAATCGCGAGACGCTCAAGGGCCGCGTGGTCAACCTGCCCAAGCGGGAAGACATCAACCTGCCCATCAATGAGCAGCTGATTGTCGAGCTCTATAGCAAGTAGTCGACGGTCGAAGCCTGACGGTCGACAGCAATGCCGTCACGCGGGCTGAATGCTGAAAACTGAGTGCTGATTGCTGGGTTTTTTCGGCCCACACATTTCGTGCCAGATCGGCCTTTTTCGGCGCTGGAGCCGGCTGTGGGCCAGCCGGCAAGCCGAAATTGAGCAGCATGGCCGAAGAGGAGAAAAACGCAAATGCTTTGGAAAGGTTTTCAAAAACCGAAACGGCTGGCGGTTGACACCGAAGGCCTCACCGATAAGTACGGCATGTTCTGGGCGCAGCCCTTTGAGCGCGGCTTCGGCACCACCATCGGCAATGCCCTGCGGCGCGTGCTGCTGTCGTCCATCGAGGGCGCGGCGGTTACGGCGGTCAAAATCGAAGGCGTGCTGCACGAGTTCCAGTCCATCCCCGGCGTGGTGGAGGATGCCACCGACATCATCCTCAACCTCAAGCAGGTGCCCTTCAAGCTCAACGGCGAGGGGCCGAAGGCCATTTACCTGCGCGCCGATCAGCCGGGCGTGGTTACCTCAGGCATGATCGAGGCCGACGCCGACGTCGAGGTGCTGGACAAGGAAGTTTACTTGGCCACCATCAGCGAGGGCGGCAAGCTGGACATGGAGATGCGGCTCAAGCGCGGCCGCGGCTACGTGGCCGCGGATAAGAATTTCGATGAGGATCTGGGCATCGGCTTTATCCCCATTGACTCCGTGCACTCGCCGGTGCGCAAGGTCAACTACACGGTGGAAGCCGCCCGCTTGGGCCAGATCACCGACTACGACAAGCTCACACTGGAAGTGTGGACCAACGGCTCCGTGCTGCCCGCCGATGCCATCGGACTGGCGGCCAAGCTGCTCAAGGACCACATGAACATCTTCATCAACTTCGAGGAAGAGCTCGAGACCATGGCTACCTCGGAAGAGAGGAAGCCGGAGATCCGCAACGAGAATCTGAATCGCTCGGTGGAGGAGCTGGAGCTTTCGGTGCGCAGCTACAACTGCCTGAAGAATGCCAATATCCAGACCATCGGCGAGCTGGTGCAGAAGACCGAAGCCGAAATGCTGAAGACCAAGAATTTCGGCCGCAAGTCGCTCAACGAGATCAAGGAAATCCTGGCTTCCATGGGCTTGAGCCTGGGCATGAAGATTGACGAGCACGGCAATGCGGTGCCCGGCGCTCCGCCGCAGCCGGCTCCCGCCCTGGGCGTGCCCGGCTTTGGCGAAGGACAAAACTACTAATTGCAGATTGATGATTGAAGATTGACGATTGTCCGGCAGCCAACTGGGGCAATCGTCAATCGAAAATCATCAATCATCATCAAGGGAATTCACATGCGTCATCTTAAAGCTGGCTGGAAACTGGGCAGGAACACGAGCCACCGCCGCGCCTTGCTGCGCAACCTGGTGACCTCGCTCATCCTGGAAGAGCGGATCGAGACCACGGTGGTCAAGGCCAAGGCCATGCGGCCGCACGTGGAGAAAATGATCACCCTGGGCAAGCGCGGGGATCTGGCGGCCCGCCGCCAGGCCGGCGCCTATCTCATGACCCGCGAAGCTGTGGACAAGCTGTTCGACATCTCCCCCCGCTTCGGCGATCGCGAGGGCGGCTACCTGCGCATCGTGCGCACCGGCTGGCAGAAGGGCGATGGCGCCGAAAAGGCCTTCATCGAACTGCTGGGAGCAGAGCGGGTGGTCGAAGAAAAACGCCAGAAGCGCGCCGAAATCCGCGCCAAGCGGGCCGCCGAAGCCAAAAAGGCTATGGAAGAGGCGCAAGCGCAGCAGCAGGCCGAGGGCGGTGGCGAACCGCCGGCCGCCGGCGGGGAAGAAGAGAAGGAGTAAAAGTTCCCCGTACCCGGTACCCAGTACCTGATTATTCCGTTGGGTAGAGACGCAGCCTGCTGCGTCTCCGCCTGACCCATTGAGAACTTAGGTCAAACGCCGATCTCGTAACCTTCCTTTCTAGTGCCCACCGGAGTCTAAGCCCTGCTCGGCGTAAATCACCTCAGCCAGTAAGCTGGTTAGCTAGCCAGCTTCTTAGGTACTAATGTACCTGTACCTTCTGCATTACCCCATCTGCCACTCATCGGGGCTAAACTCGCCTTCAGGACATGGCAGTTCAAAAGAAATGGATCGGGCTGGGCGTGGGCGTGCTTCTTGTGCTCTACGCTTTTGGCATGCTGATATGGCTATCCAATCAGCCGCCCGTCCTTTCCCGTTCTGAGGAGAAGGACCCTCTCTCCGGTTACCCCCTGCGGGTGCGTTTTAATCCCATTCGCGACCGTGCGCCGGAGAAGCCCGGCGACGACATGGTCAACGCCATGCAAGAAGGCAAATGCCGGGACCAACTGGCGGATTGGTTCAAGGACTATCGCCGCCAGTACGCCGAATTCATCTGCAAGTCGGAAGAGCAGCACCCGCTGGTTTCCTGGAACTTGTTCGATCGCGAAGACGAGCCGCCACTGATCATCCTGCATTACCACGTCACCCGCCGCGATGGCTCCAACACCTACCCGGAAGATCTCTGGGTCACCACCATGCAGAAAGATGGCCGCTGGGTAGCCACCAAGTACGGCGCCTTGTACTGAGTTCCCTCAATTCTCACCTGTCCCCTTAGAGAAACAGTCTGGGTGTCAACCTGAGCGAGAACGGGCCATACAGATGCCCGTCCGAGTCGAAGCACCTTGCCTTTAAGCTCGATTGCTGATTCCAATCAGGAGACGAGAGGCGAGCGACACATCGTGGTACAAAGAATAGGAATGGCTGCTTCCCCTGACTCCGATCGCTCCGGCCGATCGCGCAACCTGTATGTCTTCGGCGCCACCTCCTTCTTCAACGACACCGCCAGTGAAATGGCGTACTGGATTTTGCCCGCTTTCCTGCTGACCATCGGCGCCGGCCCGGCCAGGCTGGGGATGATCGAAGGGGTGGCGGAGAGCGTTGCCTCCTTCGCCAAACTATTCTCCGGATTGCTCACCGACCGCATCCGGCGGCGCAAGCCCCTGGTGGTCGCCGGGTACGCGGTCGCTAACATTTTGAAGCCGGTCCTGGCCGTGACTACGGCATGGTGGCAGGTGTTGCTGGTGCGCTTTGGCGACCGCCTGGCCAAGGGTGTGCGCGGCGCCCCCCGCGACGTGATGGTGGCCGAATCGGTGCCGCAGCAGAAGATCGGCTCCGCCTACGGGCTGTTGCAGGCCATGGATTCCGCTGGCGCCATCGCCGGTCCGCTGCTAGCGCTGGGGCTGCTGGTCCACTTCGATTTTCGCGGCGTTTTCTGGGTGGCGGCTGTCCCTGGGGCCATGGCCATCCTGGCGGCACTCTTCGGCATTCGCGAGACGGGAGGCCGGAGCAGTTCCACGCCGGCCGCCCAAGCCGATGACCGGAAAATGCCCCGCCCAGGGGACCAATCCATCGCTGCCGCGCCACCCGCAGGGCCAGAACCCACGGAAGCAAAGGACCTTCGTCTGCCCGCCAGTTTCTATTACCTGCTCTTTGCTGTTGGCCTGTTCTCCCTGGGAAACTCCAGCGACATGTTCCTGGTGCTGCGCGCGCACGATGCGGGCATACCGTCACGCCATGCTCCCCTGCTGGGCCTGGTCTTCAACCTGACTTATACCGCGCTGTCCTGGCCCGCCGGACGGCTGGCCGACCGCTGCTCTAAGCGTGCCATTGCGGCCGCCGGATACCTGGTGTTTGCCGCCGTCTACTTGGTGTTCGCCCTGGCCCCTTCGCAAGGCGCGTTGTGGGCGGCGATGGCCTGCTATGGACTGTTCTACGCGCTCACCAATCCCGTGTTGCGCGCCCTGGTAGCGCAATCCGCGGGCAGACAAACGCGTGGCCGCGCCTTCGGCATCTTCTTCTTCGTAACCAGCGTGGCTGCGCTGCTCTCTAGCGTTGCTACCGGCGAGCTTTGGAAGCACTACGGTCCGCGGCTTCCCTTCTATCTCTCAGCCGCCTTGGCCGCCATCGCGGCGGGAATGCTGCTGGCGGGGGTGTTTACAAATCGCACTTTGCGAACAGTTGGCGGGCAGAATGTTACTTGCTGAGGGCTAACGGCGGGTTTCTCAATGGCCCACCGCTACGGTTGTGTCTTCCTGCAGCTGGCCGACCCGGCTTTTCCGCAGGAGCATAAACAGAAACACCTGCACTGCCAGCGCGGCCGCGCTGTCTAGAAACACATCCTGAATCTTACCGGTGCGGGTGGGCAGGAACGTCTGGTGCCATTCGTCCAGGCTGGCCACTGCCGCCGTCATAAAAAAGGCGGTTACCGACCAGGAAAGCTTCCAGCTCACGGCCCGCGACGGGGCCAGTGTCACCCGCCAGGCGCGGAACAATAGCCAGCTCAGCACCCCGTACCCGGTCACGTGGCCCACCTCGCGCAGCACGGAATTGGCCAGCGTTACTCCGGCTTCGTTAACAGGCCCAAGCAGCGAAGATACCAGCTGGTATAAGACGTGGCCGGTGTTCTGAAATGACAACCACGGGGTGGATTCGATGGCGATCAGGATCAGCCACAATATGGCTGCCGTCCATTCACGCCAGGGGAAGCTGTTGGGGCCGGAATTTTTCACGCTGGCCTTTGGGATTGCAGGTTCAGAATAGCATTTTGCGATTAGCCGTTAGCATTTTAGCCACTGAACGAAAGTGCTGATGTGAACACCCCTCCGATGCGGGCATGAATGGCGGCGGGCTAAATGCTAAGTGCCAACGGCTAAGTGCTGGTTTGCTTACTCCAGCCGGTAATTGGGCGCTTCCCGCGTGATGATCACATCATGCACGTGGCTCTCCCGCAGCCCCGCCATGCTGATGCGCACGAAACGCGCCTTTTGCTGCAGTTCGGGGATGCTGTCGCACCCGCAGTAGCCCATGCCGGAACGCAATCCGCCCACCAGTTGGGTCACGATCATGGACAAGGTTCCGCGGTAAGGCACCCGCCCTTCGATACCCTCTGGAACCAGCTTGGCCAAACGGTTCTGGTCGCCTTCCTCGGTGGGCATTCCGGTGGAAGCCTCGCCTCCATCCAGTTGCTGAAAATAGCGCTCGGCCCCCGCGGAACCGGCCGCCATCGCTCCCAGCGAGCCCATGCCGCGGTACTGCTTGAAGGACCGGCCCTGATAAAGGATGGTCTCTCCCGGGCTCTCGTCGGTGCCGGCGAACAGCGAGCCGATCATAACCACAGACGCGCCCGCGGCCAGCGCCTTGGTCACGTCGCCTGAGTACTTTACGCCGCCGTCAGCAATAATGGGGACCTGCGCTTCGCGGGTGGCGCGGTAGGCCTCGGCAATGGCGGTAATCTGGGGCACCCCCGCTCCGGTTACGATGCGGGTGGTGCAGATTGAGCCTGGGCCAATGCCCACCTTGACCGCGTCGGCGCCGCTTCGCGCCAGTTCGCAGGCGCCATCAAACGTGCCCACGTTGCCTGCCAGCAGCTCCACTTCCGGCAGCTTCGCTTTAATGGTCTTGATGGCTTCCAGCACCCGGCTGGAATGGCCGTGGGCGCTGTCAATGGCCAGCACGTCAACTTTGGCCTTTACCATCTCTTGCGCTCGCTCCAGGTAGTCCCCGGTTGCGCCAATCGCCGCACCCACCCGCAGCCGCCCGTGCGAGTCCTTGGCGGCGTTGGGATATTTAAGCTTTTTCTGGATGTCCTTGACCGTGATCAGCCCCTTGAGGTTGTACTTGTCATCTACCACCAGCAGTTTTTCCACCCGGTGCTTGTGCAGGATCTTCTCCGCCTCTTCCAGAGTGGTGCCCACAGGGACCGTGATGAGGTTGTCCTTGGTCATTACCTTGCTGATGGGAACATCGGTGCGGGTCTCAAAGCGCAGGTCGCGGTTAGTGAGAATGCCGACCAGTTTCTTGTTCTTGGTGATGGGCACGCCGGAAATCTTGTACTGGCGCATCACTTCCAGCGCGTCGGCCATCTTGTCGTCGGGCGACATGGTAATGGGGTCCACGATCATGCCGCTTTCCGACCGCTTTACCTTGTCCACCTCATTGGCCTGCTGCTCCACGCTCAGGTTGCGGTGAATGATGCCGATGCCGCCCTGCTGGGCCAGGGCGATGGCCATGCGCGATTCCGTTACCGTGTCCATGGCCGCGCTGATAATGGGAATGTTGAGCGTGATGTTGCGCGTGAGCCGCGTCTGCGTGTTCACCGTGGCCGGGGTCACGTCCGAGCGGGCGGGCAACAGCAACACGTCATCAAAGGTAAGTGCCTCAGGCACCGGAAAATGAATCATGGAAGTTTTCTCGCGGAAAACTTCATTCTAAAGAAGCTGCCACCATGCCGCAACTTGGAAGGTAACGGACTCGCTTGCGGCTCGTGGTAGCGTAAGCGCATGCGGTCGCAGGCTCCCGATGCGCAGTTCCGCTGGCTGGCGGCAGCGGTGCTGCTGAATGCCGCCATGTTATTCGGACGCTTTGGGATGGGCACCTACGGCACGGCCGCCCTGACTCTGGTCGGAATCTCACTTCTCGCCTGCCTGTGGGCGCTTTCTGTGCCGCTTTCCAGTGCCGGCTTGCCTCCTCATAAACCAGGGCGCCAAGTGCAGCTGGGCTTGGCGGCTATTATCCTGCTGCATATCGGGTTAGGCGTTGCCACCTTGCGCTGGGTTCCACCGCGGCGGGTTGATGTTTACCTTTTTCAGCAGGACGCCGCCGCCGCCTTGCTTCATGGGACAAATCCCTACAGCATCACCCATCAGAACCTCTATGCCCGTCAGTCCTCGTTTTTCTATGGGCCGGGCGTGGTGAAGGACGGCCGAGTGGACTTCGGTTTTCAATATCCGCCTCTCAGCCTCCTCGCTATCCTCCCTGGATACCTGCTGGGTGATTTGCGCTATACCTACATCGCGGCGCTGCTTTTGGCGGCGGCGCTGCTGGTGCGAATTCGCTTCAACCGCATGACCTTGATTGCGGTGGCATTGCTGCTGCTCAGTCCGGTAACCTTTTACGTCTTATCCCGCGGTTGGACAGAACCGCTGGTATTGCTCTTGCTGTGCTGGACCTGCCTGGCCGCGCTGCGCCGCAGCCGCTGTCTGGCGGTGGCCTTGGGACTGTTCTTCGCTTCCAAGCAGTACGCAGTACTGGCGGTCCCCCTCGCCGCCTTGCTCCTGCCGCGTTTCACTTGGAAGGCCTATCTGCGCTTGCTGGCGGCCGGCCTGCTTTGTGCCGCGGCCGTGACCGCTCCCTTCGCTCTCTGGAACTTTCATGATTTCTGGCGGGACCTCGTTACTTGGCAGCTCATCCAGCCTTTTCGGCCTGACGCTTTAAGCTTTTCCGTTCTGGCGGCCAGGATGGGATTGCCGCAGATTTCACAATTCGTGGTCATCATCGCCACCGCGGCTGCTGCATTTTGGGCACTAACCAGGAAGGCGCGGATGGCGCCGGCCTTTGCCGGTTCCCTGGCCCTGGTCATGCTGGTGTTTTTCTGTCTCAACAAACAGGCCTTCGTGAACTACTACTTTTTGGTCAGCGGAGCCATGTTGCTGGTCGCGGTTATGTCTGGTGACGCCGTCGATCCCTCCCCCGGAGAGCAGCAGCTGGCAAGTGCGGATTGCCCTGCTTCTGATCCATAGATGAAAAACGGCAATCATCGCCGCCGCAAGCGCTGGGTCAACGCCCTCCTCTTGGCCTTCGCATGTCTGCTGGTGTTGCTGCAGGCTGGCGGCATATTCGGCCGTGAGCCGCTGCACAACGACTTTGTGGAGTACTGGGCGGCAGCCCGGGTTTTGCTGGTACACGGAAATCCCTACTCTCCCCCTGCCATCCTCCGCGCCGAGGCCTCCACCGGTTTCTCGGGCGCCCGTCCGCTACTCATGTGGAATCCACCCTGGGCACTGCCGTTCGTCTTGCCCTTTGGTCTGGTGTCCTACGGCGCGGCGAGCGCGATATGGCTCCTGCTGAACCTCAGTATAGTTTTTGTCTGCGCTGATCTACTCTGGCGCGAATATGGCGGTGAGATTCGACGCCGCTGGCTGGGATGGCTGCTGGCCGC
>DATEJK010000060.1:0-4515 GCA_035278025.1 Terriglobales bacterium
TATTGTGTTGCCTGGGCAGAGCTTCTCTTGTAAGCTACCGCACCACCAGAGTCGCGGGACGAGCCTAAGGACCAACGGTTAGATTTCCCTCACAATTTATGCCGACGGATCCGTTCCTCGCGTCCATATTGTCCGCGATCAGTTGCGCAGACCGACAGTCGGCGTGGTCCGAGTTTCTTGAGCGGTACAGCGGCATAATCTACCACGTTGTGCTTAGCTTTGACCGGGATCCGGACCGCAGCGGCAATTGCTACCTGTTTGTATGCGAGCAGCTTTCGGCGAATGAGTTTCGCCGGCTACGCAAGTTTGATACGGGAGGCGCTGCGAGGTTCTCAACGTGGTTGTGCGCGGTGGCGCGCAATCTTTGCCTCGATTGGTACCGCAAGGAGCACGGGCGGTACCGCGTATTCGGCTCAGTCGCACGGCGGAGCGCAGCGGACCAGATGCTGTTCGATCTGGTGTTTCGGCAGGGCCTTTCTGTGGAGGAAGCTCGGGAAGAACTAAGCCGCCGGCGTATAGGGCTAAGCTTCGCGCAGGTTGAAGCGAAGGTGAACGAGTTAAGGCGGTGCGTGACGTCGCGTCAGTTGTGGCTGCTTAGCTCCGGCAAGGGGGTGGCGGAGGCGATTGACAGCGGGGAAGAGGGAGCTCATGAAATTGACCAGACTGATCCAGCTCCCGACCCGGAGGCAGTGGCGGTGTTGCGCGAAACGCACGCGCGGGTGTCAGCGGCGCTGGGTTCATTGAGCGACTCCGACCGGCTGGTTGTCCGCTTGCGATATCAGGAAGGCCTAACTTTGCAGCAGGTGGCCAGACTTGTCGGCCTGAAGGACGCGCAAACCGCAGACCGGCGCCTGCGCGACATCATGGAACATCTGCGGCAAGTCCTCGGCGTTAAACCTTTCGTCACCGGAAAAATCAAACCTGTGTCCGTGTAACTAGGGAGAGAGCGGACTCACCCGGAAGCGGACTTTTATGCTAAATCGAATTTTCTTCCGAACTCATCATTTCCGCTGCCCAAACGAGCACGATCTGGCAGCCTACGCGGACCAGCAGTTAATCGGCGCAGAGCGGGAGCGTGTGGAAAGCCATCTGGCAAAGTGCGATAGCTGCCTGCAGCAGGTGGGATTTCTGATTAAAAACGCCGATGGGGTGGCCACACCGGTGCCGGCGCGGTTCTTGGCAGGCGGCAAGCAACTCGACACCGCGGCGCCAAGAGGCTCGCCAATCGCCTGGCAGTGGGCAGGAGTGGCTGCCGCCATCGCGGTTGTGGCAATCGCGGGGGCGCTATGGCGCGCGGCCCAGCTAAATCATGGGGAGGAGCGTTCTCTCCCGGTTGCCACAGCCGAGCAGCGGCAAGCCGCGGGCATTCCCAGCAACCCGAACCCGGAAGCAGAAACGTCTGTGCGGAGCGTGTCGCCGGGTGTCTCCCTTCCGGTTGTGCTAACCCCGCGGCCAGGCACGATCGTGGATCCCTCCAATTTCATCATTGGCTGGGAGCCCATTGCCAAGGCGGTGGCATACGAGGTGCGCGTGGTAACTGCCGACGGCAGCCTGGTCTGGCGCAAGCGCGTACGGGACGTTTCGGTAAGACCGCCTATCCAGACTTTGCGGCCTGGCAGGAAGTATTTCGTGTGGGTTCGCGCTTTGCTGCCGGACGGGGAGACGCAAGTGTCGGCAGCGGTGAGTTTCATCGGCGGATAAACCGATCAGGGAATTGCAAGTGCGCCCGGCAATCGCACAAATCGCAGTGCTGGTAATGGTTTTCTCGGCCGCCACAAGGGCCCAGAACGCCACCACCGCCGATCAGCTGCTTGAGCACGCAAAGAGCGTCTATTCCTCGAGCGGACCGTCCCCCGCCCTGCCTGAGTACGAAAAGGCGCTGGCAGCTTATCGGGCAGACCAGAACCGCCATGGCGAGGCGATCACGCTCGGCCTGATTGGCAACTGTTACAAGCACCTGGGCGACCGCAACCGAGCCCTCGATTTCCTAGGTCGCGCGCTGAAAATGAAACAGGAGCTGGGCGACCGGCTGGAAGAAGGCAAGACGCTCAGCCACATAGGCCTGGTCTACTGGGAGGCGGGAGATTACCCGAAAGCAATCAATCATTTCAAGCGCGCCATCGCCATCGCGCAGGAGGCGCACGACCCGCAACTTGAAGGCAACGCGCTGAACAACTTGAGCCTGGTATATGACGAACAAGGAGAATACCAGCGGTCTTTAGAGCAATATCAGCGGGCGCTGGCGCTGGATCGGGCGGCGCGATACCCGGAAGGGGAAAGCGACGCGCTGGGGAACATCGGGGGAGTGTACCTGCTGCTCGGCCATTTCAGCGAAGCCAGCGACTATTACCAGCAGGCGCTTGCTTTAGACGAACGCCTGGGCCGCAAGCCCGCGGAAAGCCAGGACCTCGGGAACCTAGCCATTTGCCAGGCGGCGGTGGGGCAGTTGGAGCTAGCGATCAGGACATTCGACCGGGCACGAGGGCTTGCGACAGCAGCCGGTCTGAAGAAGGAAGGGGCGGACTGGGAAAAGGGAAAAGCATCCACGTTGCTGCGGCTGGGGAAATTCGATGCCGCATTGCAGGAGTACCGGACAGCCTTAGCTTCGTACCGAGGGGCGGGTTTGAAGCGAGAGCTGGTCGAGGCTCTTAACGATGACGGGTACGTGCACCTGATGCTGGGCGACAATCGTTCGGCGGAACAATCGTTCCGACATGCCATCCAGGTCTCACAACAGATCTCGTTTCCGCGCGGGGTGCTGATCAATACGCTGGCCCTGGCAGACATTGCGTGGCGGAGCGGGGATCTTGCGCAGGCGGTCACGCTGGCGCAGGACGCCGTGGAACGCGCGCGCAAGCTCAACGACTGGGTTAATGCCGCCTCGGGGCTGCTGGTATTGTCGGCGGCACGGCGGGACGAAGGCAAAATGAAGCAGGCGCTGAGGGAAGCGCGCGAAGCGCTTTCGATCGCACAGCAAAGCGGCACCAAGCTTCTGGAGGCCGAGGCGCTCGATAGCGAGGGCGAGGCGCTGCTGCGGCTGGGCCACGCCGAAGATGGGTTGCGGTCCCTATCGGCCGCGGGCGAACTCGCAGGCGGCACGGGAGATACGACGCTGCCGTGGCACATTGATTATTTGCGGGGCCAGGCGCTCGAATCCATGAAGCGAGACGAAGAGGCTGTGGCGGCCTACCGCAGAGCCATCATCTCCATCGAGAGCATTCGCGGCTCTATTTCCGAGGACCGCTTCCGTACCGGTTTTTTGGAGGACAAGCAGAAGGTGTACGTTGCCATGGTCCGGCTGCTGCTGCGCATGGGCCAGGTGGGGGACGCATTCCGATACTCGGAGCGGCTGCGAGCACGAGGGTACCTGGACCTGCTGAACCGTTCCGCACTGACGCGTTCCGATGCGCATATTACAGAGCTGCAAGAACGCATTCGCCGGCTGCAGCGTGCTATTGAGGAGGAGAACTCGAAGGCATTAACCGACCAGCGGGGGAGCGCGCTGCGCACGTTCTCGGGGGAGTTAACGGAAGCGGAACGTGAATACTCGGAACTGGTGGGAGTTCATGGCGGCGGAAGCGACGCGGTGATGCCGTCACCGGCGGCGCTGCCCGAGCCGGCGGAAGAGGAGAGGGAACTTCCGGCAGGGAAGGCACTGATCGAGTACGTGGTGGGGCGGCGGCAGGTGGCCATTTTCGTAATGCGGCACAATGGCGTACACGCGGTGCTGGAACCGATACGCTCCGTGGACCTGGAATCGAAGGTCACACTGCTGCGCGACCTGCTGCGGCATCCCAATTCAACAGAGTGGCAATTACCCGCCCAGAGCTTGCGTCACCTGCTGGTGGACCCCATCGAGAAAGCGGGATGGCTGCGCGGGGCGAGCGACCTGGTGATCGTCCCGCACGGTTATCTCTATTACCTGCCGTTTGCGGCATTGGTACGGGCTACGCCTGGAGGGGACCGGTTCCTGGTGGAAGATTATGTCATTTCCTACCTGCCGGCAGCGGCGGCGCTGGCGATGCCGCGGCGGGCGCAGCCGTCGAGTGAGCGGCTTATAGCGCTGGCGCCATCGGTCTCGAACCTGCGATTTGCGTCCGGTGAGGCACGGGTTGTGGCGGCCGCATTTGGAAACCATGGAACCGCGATTGTCGGCCCCGACGCGACCGAGACGTGGTTCAAACGGGCGGCCGGAGATTACGACGTAATCCATCTGGCGACGCATGGCTTCTTCAATAAGGCGAATCCGCTTTTTTCCGGCGTAGAGCTGCAACCGGACGGGAAAAATGACGGGCGGCTCGAGGTCTACGAGATTCTCGGGCTTCATTTGCGGGCGCAACTGGTTACGCTCAGCGCCTGCGAAACCGCGTTGGGCGGCGGGTACTTTACGGAAATTCCCGCGGGCGACGAGTTTGTTGGGCTGACGCGGGCCTTCTTGTCCGCCGGCGCCACGGCCGTGGTCGCCACGCTCTGGCAGGTGAACGACAGTTCCACCGCCCAGCTCATGCGCAACTT
>DATEJK010000061.1:0-4126 GCA_035278025.1 Terriglobales bacterium
TATCGCTGACCGAAGTGACGGAGGATGTGGTGTCGTTCCATCCGACCACCACAATGTTGAGATCACTGGCAATTTCCGCCTGCGGGTAGGCAACTGACACGGTTGCACTCGAGGTTTGCGGAGTGGCCGCCGCCACCTGCATAAAGCTGATGCTGCTGGCCGCAGGAGGGTTCAGCCCGTAGACCACCAGCTGCCCGGAAAATGTGGCCGCGTACACTTTGCCGTTGGCAATGGTAGGGGGAGTGAACTTCGCATAGTTTCCCAGGCCATCGCGGCCCGGGTTTTGATTGCTGTCCCACAATTCTTTGGTGAGGTCGGTGGCATCAAAGGCACGCAAAACACCGGTAACCGTCTGCTCGCCGGCATCTCCCAGTGGGGCCGCGGCCCAGACGATGCCGGTGCCGGTCTGGCTGCCATTCGCCGAAAGGGACAGTGGAGCGCTGTTTGATCCGCCGGCTGCGTTCTGCGTGGCCCCTTGCGATACTGGTGTAGTTTGAAACTGGCCGCCCACAAAGCGGTACGCCTTCAGGAAGTCGCTCGGTGGCCACAGATAAATCTGCGGCCCGTTGTTGGGACTGTCCCAGTAGATGGGGCTCCCCATGAACTCCACGGATGCCGGAGTAACCTGAAACTCCTGCACATCACTGTTGAAAGTGGGGTGAAATTGGCCCATGTTGGCGGTATCAACCAGACGCAGGACTCCATCTTTACCGACATTCACCAGTAGGCTGGTGCCGGGCAGCAGCATCGGGCCACCACCACCCAGGTCCACATTATTGGTGTTAAGGAAGCCCTGGTTATTGGGGGTGAAGTAATCGGCTACGGAGAGACCGGAGGAGGTGCCCAACTTGAAGATAGTGTCGCCGTAGTCCGTGCCTCCGGTGTTGATATCGAAACTTCCATTGCTGGTGGTGCCATAGACGGAGTCCACATTCCCTGCCAGGCCTTGGCCGCCGCCCCACAGACCGCCGCTGTCGCCGTTGGGAGTGGCATTAAACATCGCCACCTGTTGCAGGGTCAGAGCGTTGTAACCGAGCACCCAGCCATGCCAGGGAGGCACGTCACCCACGGAACCAAACGCGAGATAAACCACCCCATTGAGTAGCAGCAGGCCCGGGCGGTTCATTTCATTCAGAGCATTGAAAGTGACCGTTCCACCGGAGCTTCCCGCACCGGTGCCGGAGACAGTGGCCGTGATCTCCACCGGGCCGGCGAATTTTTCGGCACCGGTCAGCAGGTTCAGGGCGTGCAACTTGAAATGGTAGGTACTATTGCTGGTGTTTTTGGTTTTCGCTACCACGTAAATGGTGCCGCTGCTGGGGTCAATCACGGGAGTGCTGGTGATACCAATCTCAGGAATCAGGTCCTTGTAGGGACACTCCGAGATGTTAAGGCCATTGCAAACGTCGTTGCTCGGCACCGAGGTGCCCAGATTGACCTGCCACAAGGGAGCGGAGGTATTGGGGTCGTCGGCGTCGAAGGCGTAAACGCTGTTGTGCTCGGTAGCTACGTAAACCACGTTCCGGGTTTTGCCGCCGATGCTGAGACCCGGCATATATAACGGCTGGGCGTAGATGTAACCGTCTACCGTGCGCGCGAACAGCTTGCCGAAGTTGCTGACGTTGACGTTGGAGGTATTGAGAGTGGTTTCCTGCAGGTTCTGGCCGGTGCGGGCGATGTCATTGCGATTGGTCAGAACGGAAATCTGCGCAGCGGCCTGCGATGCCAGCAGGAACGTCGCGGCAGCGATCACTAATCCATAAGCCATGAGGCGTATGGTGTTCATCACAGAACGATTGCTGCGATGCGGAGTGGCGGCAGGGCAGTCAAAAAGCCGAAGTAGGACGTTCAGTCTCATAAATTATCCACGCGGTTAGAGAAGGTCAGCGCTTATTGAACATTCAAGGTGAGCGTGGTGAACTGTTGCGAGCCGCCGGTCGAGGTTCCGGTGACGATGACGCTGTAGGAGCCGGCAGGGGTGCCACCGGTGGGTGGAGGAGGATTTGACGAGCCTCCGCCGCCACAAGAGGACAGGAACAAAACCAGCAAAATCGCCGAGAACAGAGCAAACATCAGCTTGCGCCGGCGCGATCCCAAACCCACACCCGCGAGCGCCAGGCCGAAAGGCGGCAACCACAGACCGTAGAGCGGGTTGAGGCCCCGCTTCCCCGGCGCCGGTGGCAGAAGGGCGGTGGTGGGTGCCTGGGTAGTGATGCTTAAGGTGGTGGAAGAACCCGCGGCCAGGGAATCGGAGGCAAACTGGCATTGCGCTCCCGTCGGCAACGCCGAGCAGGAAAGCTTAACCGTGCCCTTGAAGCCGCCGCTTGGGTTCACCGCAATCGTGTATTTCGCCGATTGGCCTGGGGTCACCGTTACCACGGTGGGCGATCCGCTTAAACTGAAGATCTGCTTTACCGAGCTGAGCAGCCCATACACCAGCACCTGCCCGGAATTCTGGCCGAGCACGTTCGGACCGACCCAGCTGGCCAGATAGACCTTTCCGTTAGCTACAGTAGGAGGCACGAACTTGGCGTATTCATTGACTGCGTCTCGAGACGAGTTCTGCTCGCTATCCCACAATTCATGGCCGAGGTCATCCGCATCAAATGCGGTGAGCACGCCGGGAGCAACCTTGTTGCTGTTGGCGCCGCTCGGAAGGGAAAGAAAGCGCGACGCCCAGACGATGCCGCTGCCCGCCTGGCTGCCGTTAGAGGAAATAGACAAGGCGGCGAGGGTGTCCTCGCTCTCTTGATTCATAATCGTGCCCTGCAGGATGGGAACCGTCTGGAAAGTAGTGCCCGCAAGTTTCCAGCCCTTGATTACATCCCCCGGCCCCCACAAATAGAGAACCGTGCCGTTGCTGGGGCCGGTCCACAAGGCGGGCCCGCCGAAGATCATGCCTTGGTCGTACACTTTAGTGGCTTGGAAGTTCTGCAGGTTCTGGTTGGCAGTGGCGTTGCACTTGCCCATCTTGCCAGTGGTCGTATCCATCACGCGCAGGATGCCGTCTTTTCCCCCACCGGCAAGCTCAGGCGGATTGGTGGGCAGCAAGATGGGGCCACCGGCTCCAATATCCACGTTTCCCGGGTTTGAATTGAGGTAGCTCTGATTGTTCGGCGCGTACCAATCCACGATGTTTAAGTTCTGATCCAGTTTCAAGAAACTGGAGGAGTAATCGTTTCCCCCGGAGCAGTCGGTAGAGCTGCCATTGCTGGTGGCTACATAGATGTAGGTGCCATCGCTGACCAGCCCTTTGCCACCCTGCCAGATGCCGCCTCCGGGCTGGTATCCGCTATTCGGCGACACGTCTAACACCGCCACCCGCTGCAGGGTTGTGGCGTCATAACCGAAAATCCAGCCGTGCCAGACCATAAAGTCGCCATTGGAACCGAAAGCGGTATAAACCCGACCGTTCAAGAGGAGAAGGCCGGGTCGGTTCAGTTGCGGGAGCTGGTTGAAAGCCGGCGACACGCCGCTGGGGCTGCTGATCTCAACTGGGGCACCCGGCCGTTCCGTACCAGTGGTGATGTCGAGAGCGTGCAATTTGAAGTGATAAGAGCCGGCTGCCTTGGTCTCGGCGACCACGTACATAGTTTTCGAAGAAGGGTCAATCACCGGGGTTGCCGTAATGCCGATCTGGGGAATGAGGTCGGCGCAATAGGGCGCCTGTCCAGCAGCGGCGCAGATGTCGTTGCTGTCAACCGGTGTCCCTCCTCCATTGAGGCTCGCCTGCCAGAGCACAGGCACGCTGGGATCGTCGGCATCAAAGGCGTACACACTGTTGTTCTCAGTGGCAACGTAGACCACGTTATGAGTTTTGCCGCCAATTGTGAGATTCGCCACATAGAGAGGCTGGGCATAGATGTACCCATCCACATCCAAGGCGAACAGCTTGCCGAAGTTGCTGACGTTGACGTTGGAAGTAGTGAGAATAATTTCCTGATTGTTCCAGGCGGTGCGGTCGGGATGATTCGATTGCGTAAGAACCGAGACCTGAGCGGAAAGCGCGGCCGCCAGAACAAAAACTTTTGCGAACAGCAATAACGTCTTAACTGATTTGAGGGAATAGTGCATAAGGACACCTTGCTGGATCGAAGAATAGACGAGAGCGGCTAAACCTAGTCAT
>DATEJK010000062.1:0-7116 GCA_035278025.1 Terriglobales bacterium
CGTCCGGATATGGCCGAAGCCGGGGGCAAGAGCCCGGAAAACCTGGATGCCGCGCTCAGCGAGGCCTACTCGCTGGTGGAGTCCATGCTGAAGTAAGGACGCGCTCATCACAGACTAGGGTGAAAGCGCAGGGCTTCAGCCCTGCGACTAAGAACGAGCCAAGAATTGAGCTTTAGCCCCTGTGCCACCGCGGCTAAAGCCGAACTTTCAAGCTTCATATTGGTCGCGGGCCTGAAGGTCCGCGCTTCCACGAAGGGTCGGGCAGTAGCCTCACCCGCATCAGCATCGCTATCGCGAGGACGGGGCTCTGCCCCGTGCATAAGCCGCGGGGGGCGGCCTCGCTGCAAGCCCTCGGCCAGATAATTTCTGTACCTGCCGGCGCCTGTCTCTCTCCTTCCCATGTTCGGAATCCCGGAGTCGGCTGGACTTGGGCCTGGAAACGATGTATATAGCGAGGATTCGGGCCCGCTTGGAGGCTAATTATGAACGGCGATCGGGTCCGTTTCATTACTCACCAGGGCCAACGTATTCTGCTGGTGGACCTTAGCGGCTGCAATCCAACGCAGGTAGGAGTCATCGCCGACCTGGTTCCCAGCTACGTTACCGCCGAGCCCCGCGGATCGGTGCTGCTCCTGGCCGATTTCAGCAATGCGCAGCTTGACCGCGATTCCGTAGAGCATTTGAAGAAAGCCATGGTTTTTGATCGTCCCCACGTTAAGCGCTCCGCCTGGATCGGCGCTGCGGGATTTCCCAGAGCCTTTTATGAGAACGTAAAGGCCTTCACGGTTCGTGAGTTCCCCATCTTCCAAACTCGCGACCAGGCCCTCGCCTATCTGGTTGGTGAAGACGAGGAATCTACGCAGGGATTGGCCTCGCCGGCGTAACTTCCCGCCACAGCTTGAGTTCCCTGCGAGGCCACTGAAAACCCTCTACTTGTGCGCTGGCAGGAGGCGCGCGGTTTCCAACATAACGTCGCCCACAATCTGCAGGCTCTGCGGGCTGAGCTTGTCCAGGGTGTCCTGCGGGCTGTGCCAGAAGACGTTGTTGTAACCGTAAGAAAAATCAATCAGGTCGGCCACGGGCACGCCGGTGCGGGCAAAGGGCAGGTGGTCGTCCTCCACCGCGTTCAGGCGCTGGAAAAAGTGCGACTGGTAGCCCAGGCGGGTGGCGGCCTGGCCGACCAGGTCCTCCAGCCAGGGCGTGGAGTTCTGATCGCGGAGTACATCAAGGTCCTTGTCGCCAATCATATCGGCGAGCAGGAAACCCTTTATATTCTTCGCGGTGCCGTCCTGCTGCCATTTGGCAGCCAGATGTCGGGCACCGTAAACGCTGTCCGTGTCGCTCCACTGCTTGATGGCCTCTTCCCCATCCAGCCAGACCAGCCAGATGCTGTAGCCCGGGCGTTTCTTTTGGGCGCGCAGGTAGTCGGCAATTTCCAGCAGCAGCCCGGTATCGGAGGCGGCATCGTTGGCGCCGACGAAATCGTTGCGCCCGTAGAGAGTGTCGTAGTGGCCGGCCAGTACTACTATGCCGTTCTGCGAGCCGGGGAACTTGGCAATGAAGTTGACCATCGGCAGATTGCCGGCGGGTGTGGACGTGGTGAAGGCGTCTTCTTCCACGTCGTCGCCCTTCAAGCGTGCCCGCAGGAACTGCTCCGTCTTCTTATGACCGGGGCTGTTGAGGTAGCGGGGGCCGAAGTTGACCACCTGGCGCGCGTAGTCCAGTGCTTTGGCGCCGTCAAGGTGAGCAGGCGGCGCGCTATCAGGGGGGAGTGCCAGCCTGTTGGCCGGCGTGGTTTCGGCCATGGCCGCGGGCCTGGCAGAAGCGGTTTGGGCCCCAGCCTCTGCCCCTGCCGGCTTTTGCGCACAACCGAACAGGCCGGCAAAGATCGAGCAAAGGATAAAGCCACGTGCGACCTTACCCACGGCTGCTCGCCTTCCTTGCATGGCGCTCATAGGTCAATGCGATGATTTGGCGGCCGCGGCTTCCCGCCGCGCCCGCCTGCGCTTGGGATGCACTAGCCAGGCCACGGCGATGCTGATGACGTAGAGGGCCACCATGGGCGCGGCAAAAATGCACATGTTCAGGATGTCGGTGGTGGGAGTGACGATGGCCGCGATGATGAAGATGATCAGAATGGAATAGCGCAGGTTGCGCCACATGAACCCCGCGCTCACGATGCCCATCAGGGAGAGAAAGAACACCAGGATGGGCAGTTCGAAGATGCCGCCCAGCCCGATGATGATGGTGAGGAAGAGGTCGGTGTATTCGCCGATGGTGATCATGGGCTGGAACTGGCGGCCGTAACCGATCAGGAAGTCCAGCGCCTCGGGGTAAACAATCTTGTAGCCGAAGAATCCGCCGGCCAGAAAAAGGAAAATAGTGGAAGCCATGAAGGGCAGCACGTAGCGCTTTTCATGGCGGTAAAGGCCGGGGGAAATGAACATCCAGAGCTGGTAGAGGACGAAGGGAGAGGCTACAAACAGGCCCGCCAGCAGCCCAATCTTCAAGTACATATTGAAGGGCTCGGTGGGGTTCAGGTAGACCAGCTTTTCCGGCATGTGATTGCGCTGCAGGGCTTCCATGATGGGCCGCTGCATGAGGCCGAAAATGCGGTCGGCATAGTAGAAGCAGGCGAAGAAGGCAATACCCACGCCGGCGATGGAATAGATAATGCGGCGGCGGAGCTCCTCCAGGTGCTCGAGGAAGCTCATGCTGGCCATCTCGTCCTTGCCGTTGCCGCGAGAGAAGCGCCCCGGCTGTACCGCGGGATCAGGCATCGGGCCCCTTGGCAGGCGGGATTAGCTCGGGCGCGGGAAGCTCGGCGACGGGGGAGGTTTCCCCGGCCGCATCGCCCGCGCCCACGGCTACGGTATGCTCGGGCGGAGCCGCGGGTTCGGAGACGTAGGCAGGCAAATGGGTATCCACTTCCATCTGCTGGATCTCCGTCTCGATCTGCGCCTTGAACTCGTTGCTGGCACGCTTGAATTCGGCCAGGGCGCGGCCAATCTGGCGGCCTATTTCCGGCATTTTCTTGGGGCCGAAGATGATCAGGGCCAGCACGAAAATGAAGATCATCTCTGGAATGCCGAGGTTCATGGCTCCATGATATACCAGCGGGGCTCTGCCTTGTACCGCCCCCAGTGTGCCCCTCAAGGCACTTGGGCGGGGCGCGACACGCCCTCGCGACGAACCGCAGGATGTCGCCGCTTACCCCCCAGTCAGCCCAGAAGAAAAAAGGCAGCCTCTAGCGGCTGCCCCCTCAAATTTGAAGGTGATACGTCAGTTGCGCAGCAGGCTTACAACATACTGGCGCTATCCACGTGGATGGTTCCGGCGGAAGAGTCCACTTCGCCTTTGACGGACACGTGGTGACCGGCATGATCTTTGAGAACGTCAGGATTGGCCACCGTCAGAACCTGGTGATCCTTGTCAGTCACAAACACCATTTTTTCACCGGCGGCCAGGCACTTCTTGGTGCAGGCCTCGGCACCTGCGTTGGCAGCTTTCGCGTTGCACTTGGCGTCTGTCACCCAGCCCTTTACCGTGGTGGCTTTGGCGCTGGCGGATTTAGTTTTGGCGGTGGAAACGATTGCCAGGCACAACAGCAGCGAAAATACGACCGACAAATACAGCGCTACCTTCTTCATGTGGCAGTTGCTCCTCTCACACTAAGTGTCTGCAAAAAAATGGCTAATCCTGCATCCGGCGCACACCCCAGATCCGGCGCCGGGGCCAAGCCTGCCAGAGGGAGTAGCAGAAAGCAGGAAAGGTTACTTCATTTTTCGGCAGTTTTGGTCATCGGGTGCTGGCGGGCAGGTGAAGGCACGACATACACGACTTCACCTGGGCGGGCGTAGCGGAGTTCCTCGCGGGCGGCTTTCTCAATGGCCTTAGGATCGGACTTGAGCGCCTTGATCTGCCGGCTATAGTGCAGATTCTGCTTCTGCAGGCCTTGAATTTCTTCCTGTAACTTGTGGTATTCAGAGCGCTTCTGCTGATAAACGACCATGCCATTGGGTCCGAACATTACGTGCACGAACATCCACACGGCCAGCAAGCCCACAGTGGCGGTGCCCAGCTTGCGGCGAGCCGCATAGGCCGCGCGCAAGGCTGCGAGCGATTTGCGAATAGCCGGGCTTGCCCAGTTGATCTTTATTCGAATACCCATTGCTCCGCCGCGGCGATCAGCTTTTGCAGGCCGTCGGCGCTGCGCGCCTCGGCATAGACCCGAACCACCGGCTCGGTGCCGCTAAGCCGGTAGCAGACCCAGGAGCCGTCATCGAGCACCAGCTTGAGGCCGTCGGTGCGCACTACCTGTGTCACCTTATGCCCGAAGAATTCCTGCGGCTCCGCCTGCAACTTCTCAGTGAACTTCTGTTTCACCTGTGGCGTCAAGCGGAAGTTTTCCCGGCGCGGGAAATAGGAACCAACTTTGCCAAACAGTTCGACCAGTTGCTGCTGCAGGGTTTTGCCGCGGCGCGCCACCATTTCGCAGCACAGCAGCCCGGCAAGGATGCCGTCTTTCTCCGGAACGTGATGGCGGATGGAAAGGCCGGCGCTTTCTTCCCCGCCGATGGCAATCTTGTCACCTTTAATCAGCTCGCCGATGTACTTGAAGCCCACCGGAGTCTCATAGAGCGGCACCTGCAACTGCTCGGCGAGGGCGTTGATCAGGTTGGTGGTGGCCACGGACTTGGCCACTCCGTTCTTCCAGCCGCGGCTCTCGACCAGGTAATCGAAGAGCAAAGCGATGACGTAATTGGGCTGCAGGAAGGTGCCGTCCTGGTCGAGAATGCCGAAGCGGTCGGCATCGCCATCGGTGGAGATGCCGATGTGGGCGCCGGTTTCGCGCATTGTTTCCCGCAGAGCTTGCAGCAGATGATCGTCGGGTTCGGGAGCATGGCCGCCGAAGAGCACGTCGCGCGAATCGTGTACCGTGCTCACGTTCACCCCCGCCTCGCGCAGCAGGCGGTCGGGATAGCTGCGCGCAGCGCCCCACAGCGGATCGTAGGCCACCTTCAAATTCGCCTTGCGGATGGCTTCCAGGTCCACGATGTCGCGCAGGCGCGCCAGATAGGCGGGGCGGACATCAATGGATTCCCTGGCCGGAGGCGTGGTTCGCGGCGCCAGAGGCGGAGCTTCCACGCCATCCACCGGAACGTTGGCTTCGATTTGCCGGGTCACTTCCGGCAGCGCGGGAGCGCCGTCAGGAGTAGAGAACTTTATGCCGTTGTACTCCGGCGGATTATGGGAAGCGGTAAAGTTGATGGCGCCGTCGGCGCGCAGGCGGATCACTTCGAAGGCGATGGCCGGCGTGGGCGCGGGCTGGGGAATCACCACCGGCGTGATGCCGTGCTGAATCAAGATCTGAGCCGCCAGGTCACAGAAGGTCTCGCCCAGAAAGCGCGGGTCATGGCCCACCAGAATGCGCGCGCCCTGCGGCTTCTGCGAGGCTGCATAGCGGGCGATGCCGATGACGGCGCGGCGCACATTGGCGAAGGTGAACTCATCCGCCATCACCGCCCGCCATCCGGAAGTGCCGAATTTGATTTGTGTGGACATCGCGTGCACAGGCGCGAATGTTAGTGTAATACCAGGAGACGCCGCTGCGCGCGCGCGGGGGAAGATTCTGAGTCATGAGCGACAAAAAACTTGTGCTTAGCACCGCCGGTTCGCGCGAAGAGGCGGAAAAAATCGCGCAGGCGCTGGTGGAGCGCCGCCTGGCGGCCTGCGTCAACCTGGTGGGCCCTATCCAATCCGTTTATCGCTGGCAGGGCAAAGTGGAAACCGCTGCGGAACACCTGCTGGTGATCAAGACCACCGCAGGTCTGTTTGATGCAGTCGCCAAGGCTATCCGCGAGCTGCACTCCTACGAACTGCCGGAGTGCATTCAATTGCCGATTGAGGCGGGGAGCGCGGAGTACATGAAGTGGATCGGGGAATCGGTGGTCAGCCGCTAACTGTTGGCTCTTGGCTGTTAGCTCTTGGCTTAGCTTGCGCCGATCGGCCGGCGATCCCGGCTCGAACGCCGCGTGGCAATTCCCTTCCTTAAACCCTGCGTCCGCGCAGGTTCAGCCTCCAATAGTCCAGCACAAACGGCGAATCATCCTCGGATGACTGGCACGTGAGTTCATCCAGGAAAAAGCGACGCAGGTCAGGGTCAGTGATGCGCTCCAAGTGGCGGTGGAAAATCACGTTGCCCAGGTACTCGCGATATTCCTGGGCGCCGGCCAGCAGCACGGGCGCAGGCTCCAGGCCGGTGCTGATTTCGCTGAAACCAGCAAGGCGCAAGCGCTCGGCGGTCACTTCCGGCGAAGCATATTCCCAGGGGCTCTGCCATCCGGCAAAGAAGCGCTCCAGCGGCGGGGTGGAGATGAGCGCCTGGGCACGGCGCAGGAGCGCGGCCAGGTTGGGACCGCCGCCGCATTGCGCTTCCAGCCAGCCACCCGGGCGCAGCACACCATGCAGGCTGCGAAACAGGCGCTCGTGGTCTTTGATCCAGTGAAAGACGGCAGTGCTGAAAATTCCATCTGCCGCCGCGCGCAACGGCAACTGCTGCAGGTCGGCCACCACGAACCAGACGTGCCCGGCAAAGCGCGGCTCCAGTTGGCGGCTCGCAGTGTGCAGCATGTTAGCGGAGAGGTCTACGGCCAGCACGCGGCCACGCGGCAAACGGGCAAGCAATTCGCCGGTCAGCCGCCCCGTGCCGCAGCCGGCGTCAAGCACGGTTTCATCCCCGCGCAGGGGCACACGGTCCAGCACTTTCTTGCCCCAGCCGAATTGCGGCGCCGAGACGCGCTGGTAGACCTCCGAATTCCATTCCCGCGAACCCGGCCCTGACCCGGCTGAGTTTTCCTGCTCAGAATGAATGTTTATTGCCGACGGTACTTTTTTGCTCATCATTTTCCTTCGAACTGTCAGTTCGGCGCCATCCTGCGCTCGGCAGCGACGGAATTAGTGTAATGCTCAACTGCCAGAGATGTCGGGAAGGAAAAAGGCCGCGGAGAAGCGGAACTGGAGGCCAAGTACAGGGTGGTAGCCCCGGGGTGACTCGAACACCCGACCAACGGTTTAGGAAACCGCTGCTCTATCCATCTGAGCTACGGGGCCACA
>DATEJK010000063.1:0-44723 GCA_035278025.1 Terriglobales bacterium
AATGTGATTTTTCTCTTGACATCGTTTTTCAATGACTCTATACATCAATCAGTTGCAACAGAGCACCGTTGCAAATTCCATGATGAATGGAAGGGAGAATAGTTCAATGGCAGCTAAGAAGAAAGCAAAGAAGAAAGCGAAGAAGCACTAAGCTTCGCCTGAAGCATACCGGGGACGCGATGAGCGTCCCCGAAGTTTTTTGTGGGCAAGAAATTCCGTCCCCCGCCAAAGTCTCTCCCTTGCTCCTTCCTCTCTTGATTCTGCCGGGCATCTCAGGCTTCGCCCGTTTCGTCGTATCGGTGCAGGTGGAGTTTATGGCATGGGTGATCGGGAGCCTGGGAATCATGATGGGAACTTTTGTCGTCGTTCTCGGAGGAGATGACGAGAAGCGACTGACGTGGCCTTACCGCAAGCTGGGTTTGTTCCTACTGGTGACGGCGGTGGTGCTGATGGTGCTGACCCTGATCAACGCGCTGATACTCGGGGCCTAGCGGAGTTTCGAGAGGCGCACGCGAGATCCCTCGCAGCTGAAGATCCTCGGGATTGCGTCCTCCTGCGGAGGCCGCGGGCAGGGGCGCCCGCGCCACAAACGCAAGGTCCCCTTCGACAAGCTCAGTGCAGGCTGGACTGCGCTGGGGATGACAACCCGCGCCACAAAAGCAGGTCCTTCGCTGCGCTCAGGATGACAAGCGCGAGAGTGTGAGAAGACTGTGCCGCGTTATTGGCCGCTGACGGCGGGCAGGCGGCCGTTGCCGTTGCGGCCGAAATACTCGGCAAGGGCCTGGCCGGTAAACGACTTCTTCTGACGGGCGACCTGCTCGGGCGTGCCCTGGGCGACAATGCGGCCGCCATGCTCGCCGCCTTCGGGCCCGAGGTCAAGAATCCAATCAGCATTGCGGATGACGTCGAGGTTGTGCTCGATGATGATGATTGTGTTGCCCAGGTCGGTGAGGCGGTGCAGGACGTCGAGCAGTTTTTTTACGTCGTCGAAGTGCAGACCGGTGGTGGGCTCATCGAGCAGGTAGAGGGTGCGGCCGGTCTGGCGTTTGCTGAGTTCGCGCGCCAGTTTGATGCGCTGCGCCTCGCCGCCGGAAAGCGTGACCGCAGACTGGCCGAGGTGAATGTAGCCCAGGCCGACGTCCACCAGGGTCTGCAGCTTCTGCCGCACCTGAGGAATATTTTCCAGGATGGGCAGCGCATCGGATACGGGCATTTCCAGCAGGTCGGCGATGGAATAGCCGTTATACTTCACCGCCAGAGTTTCGTGATTGTAGCGCTTGCCGCCGCAGACCTCGCAGAGCACGTAGACGTCGGGCAGAAAATTCATTTCGATGCGGCGCTGGCCCTCCCCCTGACAAGCCTCGCAACGCCCGCCCGCCACGTTGAAGGAAAAGCGCCCGGCTTTGTAGCCGCGTTCGCGCGATTCCGGCAGCATGGCGTAGAGGTCGCGAATCTGGGTGAAGACGCCGGTGTAGGTGGCAGGGTTGGAGCGCGGGGTGCGCCCAATGGGCGACTGGTCAATCTGGATGACCTTGTCAATGTTCTCCATGCCGGCAATGGCCTTGTGCTCTCCGGGATTTTCGCGCGAGTGGTAGAGATGGCGGGCCAGGGCGCGATAAAGAATGTCGTTGACCAGGGTGGATTTTCCCGAACCGGAAACGCCGGTGACCACAGTCATGACGCCGAGGGGGAACGCGGCGTCGAGATTCTTCAGATTGTTTTCGCGCGCGCCCAGCACGGAAATGGTGCTGGCCGCGGGCCGCCGGCGGTCAGGCAGCATGGGAATGTGCTTTTTGCCGGAAATGTACTGGCCGGTGAGGGACTCGGAGGCACGCATGATGTCCTGGGGTGTGCCATGGGCGACGAGGTGGCCGCCGTGGCGTCCGGCGCCGGGGCCGAGGTCAATGACGTAGTCGGCGCGGCGGATGGTTTCCTCGTCGTGCTCCACCACTAGCACGGTGTTACCCAGGTCGCGCAGCGATTCCAGCGCGGCCAGCAGACGATCGTTGTCGCGGTGGTGCAGTCCGATGGAGGGCTCGTCGAGCACGTAGAGCACACCACGTAAACGTGAGCCGATCTGCGTGGCCAGACGGATGCGCTGGCCTTCGCCGCCGGAAAGGGTGGCGGCGGAGCGGTCGAGCGAAATGTAGCCCAGTCCGACGGCATTCAGGAACTGCAGGCGCTCCACCACTTCATGCACGATGCGGCCGGCGATGAGCTGCTCACGCCCGGCCAGCTTGATGCCGGCGGCCACCGTGAGGGCGCGCGAAACCGGCAGCGCGGTGAAGTCGGCGATGGACATGCCGTTAACCTTCACGCCCAGGCTTTCCGGGCGCAGGCGCTTGCCGTGGCAGGCGGGGCAGGGCGTGGCTGACATGTAGTTGAGGAGCCATTCGCGGTAGCTGTCGGACGAGGCTTCCTCGAGCGAGCTGTTCAAATAGGCGAGCACTCCGCGGAAGCCGGTGCGCGGTCCGCCATTGCGCTTGGCGGGCTCGCCGTAGAGGACGAGGGTCTGAACTTTGTCGGGAAGTTTCTCAAACGGCGTGTTCAGGTCGAAGCCGTGAGCCGCCGCGGCCAGCTCCACCATGTGCCGCAGGTAGGAGGAGCCGGAGCCGGGGCCCAGGCCGCCATCGAGCAGGGGCTTGGACCAGTCCACGATGATCTTGGCGGGATCGAAATCGTACTTGCTGCCCAGGCCATGACATTCGGGGCAGGCGCCGTAGGTGCTGTTGAAGGAAAATGAGCGCGGCTCCAGCACGGGCACGTTGATGCCGCAATCGGGGCAGGCGAGCTTGGCGGAGTAGAGGCGCTCCTCGCCGCCGACGACGGCCACCTGCACCAGGCCATCGGCCAGCTTCATGGCGGTGTTGATGGAATTCTCCAGGCGCTGCTCGATGCCGGGCTTGACCAGCAGGCGATCAACGACCACTTCGATGGTGTGGTTCTTGCGCTTGTCCAGGTTGAGGTCATCTTCCAAGTTAACCAGTTCGCCATCCACGCGGGCGCGGGTGAAGCCCTGCTGAACCAGCTTCTCCATTTCTTTCTTAAACTCACCTTTGCGGCCGCGCACGATGGGCGCCATGACCATGACGCGGTCTTCCGGGGTGAGTTGCATCACGCGCTGCACGATCTGGTCGGCGGACTGGCGGCTGATGGCCTGGCCACAGTGGGGGCAATGAGGCACGCCGATGGAGGAGTAGAGCAGGCGCAAGTAGTCGTAGATTTCGGTGATGGTGCCCACGGTCGAGCGGGGGCTGCGGCTGGTAGTTTTCTGCTCGATGGAGATGGAGGGGCTGAGGCCGTCAATGGCGTCCACGTCGGGGCGCTCCATCTGGTCGAGAAACTGGCGGGCGTAGGCGGAGAGGGTCTCCACGTAGCGGCGCTGGCCTTCGGCATAAATAGTGTCAAAGGCAAGGGAAGATTTGCCTGACCCGCTGAGGCCGGTAATCACGGTGAGAGAATTGCGGGGTATCTCAACGTCAATGTTTTTAAGGTTATGCTGGCGCGCCCCGCGCACCGTGATCTTAGTAATCGCCATCGGTCCCTGGGTGTTTTAGTACCTCGGTAATTGGACAGGTCCCCTAGTACGAGGGAGAGTGGATTAGCGCAATTTTACTCACGTATCTTAATCGTTAACAGCGGGCAAGGTCAACGCGAGTAAAGTGGGCAATGCGCCTGAGGGCGCGCCGTTTGCCCCGATGCCCGAGCATTGTTGCGAAATGTTGCAGGATGCGGTGGATGGCGGCGCGATTCTGAACGCTCCCCGCAATCGGATGCCTGGGCGCATTTTGAACGAAGTGGATTCGGACTACGCCGTCGCCTCCCCTGACGAGCGTCCCAAGCTGTACTTGATGAATTTCTGCCCGTTCTGCGGGCGCGCGATTTCGCGCAGCGTGTGGAACGCGGAAAAGAAAAAGTAATCGGCCGCGCCGCCGGCGAGTGCATCTGACCGGCAGGTTTGAGCACCTTCTACTTGCGGTGCGGCATACAACAGGTGGGCCGAACCTTGAGCTTGCTTTTTAGTCTAGCGACCTTATTCTTCACCGTGTTAGCGGCCATGGCGTTAGGGATTGCGGCCAGCTATTGGGCCGTGAGCGGCATTCTTTTCGCCTTTGGGCATCACTCACGACTCAGCGAGCCGTCCGCTCTGGTGGAATCGCCAGCCAGCGGCGACTGAATTTCCTTAGACGCTTATCGGGCTTACCCCAGCGCAGGAGCGCTGGGGTTTTTTTATGGCCGGGAATCAGGAGCCGGTAGTCAGGAGTCTGCGGCCGGCAAAGGCCACGCTCCCCTACAAATCCGAAACCGTTCAAAAAGTCCCAGTTCCCAATAGTGAGTGACGGGTAGTGCAGGGCAAAACAGGTCCTTCGCTGCGCTCAGGATGACAAGACCTAAAGGCTCTACTCTACGAACATAACCTGTCCTATATTCCCCGACTCCCGACTCCCGACGGCTAGTACCGCGCGTTGGTGGCGCGGCTTTCTTTCTCACCGCGGAGCCAAATGTAGAGCGGCGCCTGGGGCGAGGGAGGCGGCCAGGGCACGGCGATCTTGAGCGTCTGCTCGCCGGCGCTGCCGGGCACGGGGGTGGGAATGCCCTGGGCCTCATAGCTGTGCCTGGAATTCCATCCCGTCCTATCAATCAGCTCCAGATCCTGACCGGTCAGGGTGCCGGCATAAAGCGACTCGCCCAGCTTTTCTGCGCTGATGGTGAACTTCTGGATGCGGGGCAACCGGACCACCCGCCCCAGGGGATAGGGATCGGAATTGCCAACGGGCTCGCCAACAATGGTGGCAATCAGCTCACAGCCGGATTGGCCGACCACGCCAGGATCGAGGGAAAGGAAAAGCATGCCCTGGCCGGCGGCGTCCAGTTCGGCGCCATCCCTGCGGTCACCGGGATAAAGGGTGAGCTTCTTGCGGGTGCTGCCTTCGTCGTTGCACTGCAGTTGCATGCCGGGACGCGAATCGGTGTTGTCGGCACGAACTGCGAAGCTGACCGTCATTCCTGAGGGGATCTCGCCAGGCTGCAGCTGCACCCCGGCGGGGCTGGCAAAGGACTGATTGACATGGGCAATTTTGGGCCGTGGTCCCAGAACCTGCAGAGCATCGGCAAGCTGTTGAGGTGTGTTCAGGCCACTTACAAAAATCGTCGCGGCCATGTGATCACCGGACTGAGCCTTGGCCCCCAGCTTAACCGTGGCGCTGCGCTGGTCGAGATGCTGGTCCTCGCCGGCAGGGGAAAGTGTCCATTCCGCGTTATCGCTGGTAATGCGCTGAATGCGTTCCAGGTTATTGCCCCGGAGAAGCACGCTTTGCTGCGGCTCGCCCACATTCACATGCAGGGGGAGGTTGGTGAGCCTGGGCGCGGGCGGGTGGACCGCGACCTGCACTTCGTGGGAGGAATCGTTGAGCTGGGTGAGCGCGAACAGATAAGGGCCGGGTTGCAGCGCATCCGTATTCACGTCGAGATCGAGCACGCGCTTTTGGCCGCTCTCGTCGGCGGGGGGCAGAGAGAAATGCACGGGGACGGCAGAGTTTTTTCCGCGATTGGCGTTCTGCAGGCTGACGCCCTTGATGAACTCGAAATCGGCGCCGGTCATTTGCAGGGGGACGGTGCCGGTGGCGGCGACCAGGCGGTCTTGCGACCGGGGCGTGAGCTTGACGGCGTTGAAATCGGCAAAGGGGCGAACGTCCACGGTGCCGGCAACAGGCATGGGTGTCCAATCCCAATTCGCGGCCAGCTGGTATTTGCCGGGCGAGAGTTTCACGTGCGCCAGATCGAGCTGCAGAGAATCATCGGCGGTATTAGGCGTGACTTTGACCGAAACCGGCACGACATGCCCGGAGCCGATCAAGTTCCAATCGCGCGCCCGCGCCACCAGACGCAACTGGGAAACGCTGGGTGTAGAAGCTTTGACCTCGGGCGTCCAGCCCAGGGGGACGATGGCGGGTTGGGCCAGCTTGACCGATGGCGGGCCGGCATTGGGGACGCGCACCATCCAAAGATAAGCCAAGCGCAAGCGCGAAGGTTTGCGGTTGGCAGCGCAGAGCGCCATGCCATCAGCGGGCAGGGTTTGGGCGAAGGCGGGCCGGAACTCCATGCCCGGAAACAGGCTGCTGTGCAGATTCTCGAACAGAGCGGTGCCGCCCACGGCCAGGATGACCGGCGAGCCGAAAAACATCGAGGCCACCGAAGCTGCAATTCCGGTGGAGCCCTGAGTTAGGTTGGGTGGATCGCCGGACTCGCTTTTGAAGGCGGGAACAGCCGCCTGCAGCAGTTGGCTGGCGGACTGATCGGGCGGGGCGCCAGCCTCCAGCCGGGGCACGGCCACCCCATACTGCGAGGAAAATCCGCGCAGCGCGGATTGCAGGTCGCTGCTGCCGGGCGGAGATTGTTCGTAATCGGAGAGGGTCTGCACCAGGGCTTCGACGGTGGTGGTGCGCTGGGCATAGTCGGCCAACTGGGAGATGATTTCCGGGTTTTCTTTGACCAGCGAGTTAACGCGTTTGGCATCAATGCCACGCTCGCCGAAGACCAGCCCGACCACGGAGGCTCGAAGGGGGACGGGCCACTCGGCGGCGGCTTTCGCCGGTTTCGGCGCCAGGACTTCAACCTGGCCGGAATCATCGGCGGTGGGCGGCGCCAGCACCACCGCCACCTTGGCTTTGTCTTTCCATCTTGCCGGCAGGCGGACGGGCTCGTAATGCAGTTTCTGTCCCGGCTGGATGAGGTTGACCGAACTGACGGGCAGCACCGGTCCACTGCCTACGGGCTCCACCACCAGCTTGAAGGAAGTGATAGTAACCGCGCCAGGACACTGCGCCTGTGAACTGACCACGGCAGGAGAGGGCACAGCTTCGCCGAGCAGCAGAGCGAAAATTACCAGCAGTCCAATTCGGGGTTCGGCCCAGGATGTACGGGAAATCACATCCCAAATCTTAGGGGAGGAAGGAGAGTTCGGCAACCCTGAATCGTATAAAGGTCACGCTACGATACACATAGGAGCTTCGGGTGTGCACGGGAGATGCTTCCGCCCTGAAGGATCGAAGCATGAGGCCTCCCCCTGAGGGCGCACGCGGGCGAGAGCCCTCACTGAGAGCGCCCACGTCGAAAGCCAGGATTATCGCTGCGGATTTTGTTGCTGCTGTTGCTGCTGTTGTTGCTGCTGCATGCGCTGCAACTCCTGCAGCAACTGCTCGGGAGTCTTGACTCCGGAGGGTTGTTGGCCGGGCTGGGGAGCGCCGGGGTTATAGGCCTGCGGCTCAGGTTGTTCGCCGGCTGATGGCTGCTGGTTAGGAAGCTCATCTGGGGGAACGTCCTGATCGTCGGCGCTGGCATCGGGCGGCATGTCGCCGCCATTGGGCATCACTTGGGGTTCGGACTGGGATGGAGGCTGGAAGGTAGCCACGGGCGCAGCGGGTGAACTATCGGCGCCGCCACTCTTAGGAGTCAGGATGACGTGCTGCAATCCTCCGGGATTCGTGGTCGAGGCCACCATCACATAATCGTAGCGTGAGCCATTGAGCAATTCCGCCAGGACATTGCGCGCCGGGCCAGGACCCATGCGGCCAGCCACGCGCTCAAATCCGGCGCCCGGCGGCAGTTCGATGGCAGCACCTGTCTGGCGGGCGACGGCGTGCAGAATGTCGCTCAAAGTGGAGTTGCGGGAGATGATGGTGAGCTGCCCATTGAGATAGCTGACCTGGGGTGGTTGCGCCGGCAACTGCTCCAGAGTTGGAGGCGGGGCTGGGCTCGCAGGCGGCAGGGCAGGAGTCACGACCCGCTTGACGGACTCCTTTACACGCACGGTACCGGGTTTCTGTGAGTTCTGGGGGGCACTCCAAAGCAAAGTGGGCATAAATCCCAGAAGTAACAACAGAATCACGAATTGCCGGGAACAGAACATGGAAAACAGCCGTGGGTATGGAGGACCTTGGTGTAACGAGTCCATACGATTGTAGCACCGCACGGGGCGGCGGGCGGCGGTAACGTGACCAGAGTTATATCTAAGTGCCTGCACCATAGACCTTTGCTTGCATCTGAGTACCGGAATTTGGCATCGTAGCAGTAGTGGTCCGTCTAACGGACATAGCTATGATGAGAACGAGAAGATGGTGTTGGTTTGCGCTGCCCATTTCCGCTTTTTTGAGCGCCTTTTTGCTGATACCGGGGCTGAGCCGGGCAGCCCAGGCGCAAGAGGCCTGCCTGACAGCTTCCGACATGGGTCCTAACGCGGTCTCCACCCTGGAAAGCACCGCCAAGCGCTACTTTCAGATGGCATTGTCGGGCGATATTGCCAGCTTGCAGCAGAATGCGGCGCCGTCGCTGGCAGCCAGTTTCGGCGGCGTAGAGGCAGCGGTGAATGATCACAAGGCGGAATTCGCCGGGGCGCAAAGCACGGTACGGCCGCCGTATGTGCTGGAAGCCTCAGGCACTGCTCCCGTGCAGCGGGCGGAATTTTTCTGCGGCATCTATAACTCGCCCGACCGGGTGGGTTTTTCCATTCCCAATCTGCCGCCGGGCACCTATGCCGTAGTAATCCAGGATGTGACCACGACGAAAGGCCCCAAATACAGCGTGACCATGATCCTTCAGGAAAAGGCGGCGGCGGGGGCAAGCAGCGCGCAGAGCGAAAATCCGGAAGCGACGCTGGCTACCGGCACCTGGCAACTGGCGGGCTACTATGTGCGCCCGGGAACGCTCAACGGTCACGACGGGCAGTGGTTCCTGAACCAGGCCCAACAGTACAAGGCCAAGGGCCAGAACCTGAACGCCTACTACTACTACATCGAGGCCCGGCAGTTGCTTTCGCCGGTGGACTTCATCGGCACGCCGCAACTGGACAAAATCTACGACGAAACGCAGCAGGTGGTTCCCAAAGACATGCCGGTGAACCAACCGGTGGACAATGCGATTGGCGGGCAAACCTACAAGCTTTTGCAGGTGTTTCCCGTGCCGGTGGGGCAGGACCTGGACCTGGTCATCAAATATCAGGTGCCGGATATTTCCAATACTACGCAGACGTTTCAGCAGAACATGAACCTGATCAAAGCATTTGTGACCAAATACCCGGAGGTGCGCGAGGCATTTGACGGGGTGGTAGCGCGCGCCGTGAATCCCTCAGGGCAGGACTACGGTTCGCTGCTGCCGATGAAGGAAATTAAGTAGCAGTTCTCAGTTTTCAGTTCCCAGGTCTCAGTTGCCGCTACTGGCTGAGAACCGGGGGGCATCGTGCATCTGCCAATCGGTGCCAACGACTAAAGACCGATCGCCAACCACCAGCTACCGTAAGTGCTAATCTGATGGCGCACCCGGCAGAAATGCCGGGCTAGAAGTTAAGTGCTTGCGTCATGACCTCCGACCGGCTGCGGAAAATATTCAATCAGGTACGACGCGGCAAACTCTCGCCCGATGAAGGCGTAGAACTACTGCGGCACCTGCCGTTTGAAGATCTGGACTTCGCCAAGGTTGATCACCACCGGGCGTTGCGGGTGGGAATGCCGGAAGTGATTCTCGGCCAGGGCAAAACCCCGGCACAGGTGGGCGAAATTTTTGCCCGACTGGCGCGGCACTCAAAAAACGTGCTGGCCACGCGCGCGGGCAAAGAGCAGTTCGCGGCGGTGAAGAAGAAAGTTCGCGGCGCCGAGTATCGGCCGCTGGCCCGGGCCATTATCCTGCGGCGCGACGCCGAGACATACGGCAAGGGCACCATTGCCGTGGTCTCAGCCGGAACCAGCGACGGGCCGGTGGCCGAGGAAGCAGTGGTCACGGCCGAACTGATGGGCAACAAAGTGGAGCACTTCTACGACGTGGGGGTGGCCGGGATTCATCGCCTGCTGGCGCATCGCCGGGCGCTGGCGCGGGCGCGGGTGGTAATTGTTTGCGCCGGCATGGAAGGAGCGCTGCCCAGCGTGGTGGGGGGGATGATTGGAGTGCCGGTGATTGCGGTTCCAACCAGCGTGGGCTACGGAGCCAGTTTCAACGGTCTGGCCGCGCTGCTGGGCATGATGAACTCCTGCGCCTCCAACGTGTCGGTAGTGAATATCGACAACGGCTTCGGCGCGGGCTATGTGGCTACGCTCATCAACCGGGTGTAGCCCGGGCGGCAGGCTGGCATGCGAGTACTGGCCGGCATTAGCGCCCTGCCCCGGTTTCCCGCTACAATAGCACTCACCTCAATCAGAGCTACTGAATACTGAATGAAGATTTCCCGGGTGTGGTGGAGTGGTTTGAGCGGAGGCGCCGGCCTGCTGGCGGTGCTGGTCCTGGCGCTGTTTGCCGTCGGTTGTGGAGATATTTTCCGTCCGGTGGCTGTGCCCATCACCGGCCCTCCCGGCGATCCCCAGCCTACCTCCTTTGCATTTGTGCTCAGCCAGAACGCTCCAGCGAACGCGGGCAGCGTGCTGCAGGTGAATGTTCCCGGGGACTCGGCGGCGTTTTCTACCCCCACGGGAGTGGGGCCGGTGCACGCCGCGTTTCTGCCGCCGGGCGAGTCCCGCATCTACGTGGCCAACCGGGATGATGATACGGTCACGACCTACCTTCCCAGCCTCACCAGCCTACAGCCCACGACCCTGACCCTGCCCAGCGGATCCCACCCGGTATTTCTGGCCAGCAGCGAGACGTCAAAAATGTATGTAGCCAACGCCGGCACCAACACGGTGGGGGTGATCAGCGGCGTACAGAGCGCGCTGACAACGAAGGTGACAGTGGGGACCACTCCGGTGGCGCTGGCCGAAACCAAAGATGGAAAGAAGCTGTATGTTGTGAACCAGGGAGATGGCACGGTCTCGGTGCTTGACACGGCCACGGATACGGTGCTCCGCACTATCACGGTGGGCGCGTCGCCGATTTGGGCGCTGTTCAGCCCCGACGGGCTGGAACTCTATGTCCTTAACCAGGGGGCGGGCACAGTTTCCGTGATTGATGCGACCAGCGATGCGGTGGTAACCACGCTGACGGTAGGCACCTCCCCGGCGCATATGTTCGTGGACAAGCAATTCAACCGGCTCTACGTGGTCAACGAGGTGATTCCCACCACAAGCAATCCCAACGCGACCGACCAGGTATGGATTTTTGATGCTTCGGTTGATCCGCCGAAGCCGCTGACAACGGTGACATTGAACGTGTGGGGTCCCGCGACCATTACAGTGCTGGCGAATGGCCTGAAAGCTTATGTAGGGAACTTTGAGCTAATCGAGCCGGGCAAGACAACTCCCTGCCCAGGGCCCACGACTTCCTGCGAAGCCGCGGTTTCGATGAGCGTGATCAATACGGGAAGTAACACGCTGCAGAGCACACACACCTTTACCCCGGTTCCTGCCCTCTGCAATCCGAATAACGTCGTCTTCACCCAGACGGGTGGCGTGCGCTTTCCCGCCTTCGCAGCCTCCTCCTCGGACAGCAACCGAGTTTACATTTCAAGTTGCGATGCCGGGGTGATTCACGTTATCAAAACGAGCAATGACAGCCCGGTCACGGATATCGCGATGCCGGTAAGCTCGTTCCCGCCGCCCTCTCCCACCAGTCCTCCGCCACCGCAGCAGCCGGTGTTCCTGCTGCCCGGACCTTAAAAAGCAGTGGTCAGTCGCCAGTTGTCAGTTTCACGGGCGTGCTTCCCGAGCTAAGCCAAGCACGGTGCATTTGGCGAGGAAAGTTTTCTTTCAGGTTTTTTTCTCGGAGATGAGGACTTAGGTGCTGGTCACTGGTTTATAGCTGCTCTCCGCGACGGCGGCGCTTGTAGTGCATGGCGATATTCATGAAGACCTTGCCGCTGTCGGTATCGAAGCACATGACCAGGGCCTCCGTATCCTCGTTGCTCTTCATGCCCTCGCCCTCGTGCACCTGCGGCGGATGCACCTTGAAATGAAAGCCCTGATCATTCAGGGTGGTAATAGCGTTGCCGATGACCTGGTTGGCGAGCTCGCAGATGGTCTCGCGTACCAGTTCGTGGGATTGCTGGTGCTCGGTGCCGGCCATGATGCTGGCCATGCGGGTGGCGGTGGCGGGCTCCACGTCGAAAATGATGCGGCCTTCGATGTCGCCGACCACGGTGACCACGGCAGCGAATCCCTTGCTGTGGTAGGAGCTTTCTTCCATGACGAAATGGCCCAGCCGGGTCTGGCAGTTGAGGTTCTGGGCTAATACAGCGTCAGCAGCGTTAATAAAAGGCTGGATCAGTTCCATTTTCATGTTCAGGACCCCTGGGTGGCGCTCTTGGCCACCACGCATTCTTCTCCCATCACGTACTTGATGACTTCGTAAAGAACTTCCGCTTTTACCGGCTTCTGCACGAAATGGCGGGCGCCGCGCTGCAGGGCGGCTACGATGTTTTCCTGATAGCCCACGGAAGACACCATGATGACGCGCGCTTCCGCGTGCTGACGCACGATGAGTTCGGCGGCCTCGATGCCTTCCATCTCCGGCATGGTGATGTCCATGAGCACCAGGTCGGGGTGCAGGCGGTCGTATTCGGCGACGGCGGCGCGGCCATCGCCGGCTTCACCCGCCACCTGCCCGCCGAAAGACTCGATCATGCGGCTCAGGTTCTTGCGGGCAAACACCGAATCGTCCACCACCAAATAGCGCAGCGTTTGCCCGTCTTTGCGGAGTACTCGCGCGAACTGCTCCATACTGCTCTCCTTCCAGGGGACGGCCCAGTCGAGCCCTCCCTTGATGCTTAACTCGTTTGGCCGGCTTGCGCCCGGGCCAGCCTGCCGCCCGGCTGCACTTCGTGCAGGCACTGGGCTTGCAGGGTGTTGGCCAGCACATCAAGAGCGACCACACGGATGGCATGGCCACGCTCGATAGCGGCGCGGGGCATGCCGAAAACGGTGCACGATTCCTTGCTCTGGGCGATGGTCATGCCGCCGGCGGCCTTGACCGCGGCCATGGCATCGGCGCCATCGTCGCCCATGCCGGTCATAAGGACGGCGACAGCGGCGGGACCGAATTCGTCCGCTACCGAACGGAAAAGCACGTCCACAGATGGCCGGTGGCCATTGACGCGAGGCTCGTCGCTGAGTACGGCCACATCGCCCAGCGGCATGCGCCGCACGCGCATATGGCGATTGCCGGGGCAGATGAGCACACGGCCGGCCTGCAGCAGGTCTCCGGACTGCGCCTCCTTGACTTCCAGGGCGCAGCATTCGTCCAGACGGCGCGCGAACATGTCGGTGAAGCCTTCGGGCATGTGCTGCACCACCAGAAGGGCGCCGGGGAAATCTCCCGGCAGCTGGGCCAGCAGGTACTGCAGGGCGTTGGGCCCGCCGGTGGAAATCCCGATCGCGACTACCCGCGTCGGGGCACGGCGCGGGCGCGGCCGCGGCTTTTCCGCCTTCTGAAAACTGAGGGGGAGGGGATTGGGTGTGCGCGGCGCGTCGGCATGGGCCGCCACTTTGATCTTGCTAATCAGTTCCTGGGCCACTTCCTGCATGTGCGCCGAAGCATCGTGCGGCTTGGCCACAAAGTCCAGGGCCCCCATGGCCAGCGCCTTGAAAGTGGCGGAGGCGCCCTGGGTGGTATGAGAGCTAACCACAATAACCGGGAGATGATAACGCAGGGTGATTTCGCGCAGGGCCTGCATCCCACTCATGCCGGGCATCTCCAGATCGAGAGTGACCACCTGGGGCTTGAGTTCCTCGATCTTCTTCAGGGCGAAGCTGCCGTCAATGGCGGTTCCCACCACTTGGATGGAGCCATCAGCCTGCAGAATCTGGGGAATGAGCTTGCGCATGAGGGCGGAATCATCCACCACCAGCACGCGTAGGGGAGCGCTCATCGCGCACCTCCCGGGGAGCCGGTGGTTGAAGCCGCAGGCACAGGTTGCGCAACCGCGGAGGGTAAGGGAGGTAACGCCCTCCGGGAATAGCTTTCCACAACCGCGGCCAGGTTCAGCATGAGCACTACGGTGCCGTCACCCAGAATGGAGGCGCCGCTTACCAGTTCGCTGGCGATGACCTGACCGTCCAAGGGCTTGATGACCAGTTCCTCCTCGCCCACCACCGCGTCCACAATGAGCCCATAGCGGCGCTCGCCCAGGGCGATGACCACTACGAATATCCTCTGACCTGGGTTGGATTCGAGCGGCGGGCCGCCCAGTCGCACCAGAGTGAGCACCGTGTTCCGAAGCTGCAACACCTCATGGTTGTCCACGCGATGGATGGCGGCTTCGGAAGCACGGCTGATTTCCACGACGGCGTCAAGAGGAATGGCATACAGGCGGTCCTGGATGCGCAGCAACAGGGATTTGATAATGGCCAGGGTGAGGGGCAGCTTGATGACGAAAGTGGTGCCCTGCCCGGGTTCAGACTGGATGCTGATGCTGCCCTTGAGGCGCTGGACGACGTTTTGCACCACGTCCATGCCGATGCCTCGGCCAGAAATCTCGGTGACCTGCTCGGTGGTGGTGAAGCCGGGCCGGAAAATCAGTTCCAACACCTGGGAGGGGCTGAGCCGGGCGGCTTCGGCGCCGCTTACTATCCCCCGTTCCGTCGCCTTTTTCAAAATGAGGAGAGGGTCGAGGCCGCGACCGTCGTCTCCGACTTCCATGACTACGTGATTACCCTGATGGTAGGCGTTGAGGCGAACCGTGCCCTTGGCAGGCTTGCCCGCTGTTTGGCGCTCCTCCGTGCTCTCCAATCCGTGATCCACGGCATTGCGAACCAGGTGGACGAGAGGCTCGGCGATAGCATCCAGGATGGTTTTATCCAATTCCGTCTGCTGGCCGCTGAGCAGAAGAGCGACCTCCTTGCGGCAATGCTTGGCCACATCGCGCACCAGGCGCGGGAAGCGGCGGAACAAGTGCTCCACGGGAACCATGCGCACCTGCATGGCCGAGCGCTGTAGATCATTGAGCACCCGGGTTTGAAAGGCCATGGCGTCGGCAAAGCGGGGGCGCAGCGAGTCCTTAGGAAAGCGGCGGCTGAATTCTCCCAGCACCTGCTGCAGCATGGAGCGGCCGATGATCAGCTCGCCGATCAAGTTGAGCAGCTGGTCCAGGCGCTCGGCATCCACGCGCAAAATATTTTCCAGGGCGGCGTTGGGTCCGGACTGCGGCTCCGTGGCATTGTTTTGACCTGGCTGGCGGGCTTTCCAGGGCGTAACTTTGGCGGAGACAATTACGGCGGGGATGTGGCAACGCTCGGCGATCCAGGTTTCCGGCTTGTCGCTGCTGATGACCACCTCGAAGTGGGCCACCTGGCCAGAAGCTGCGTCCTCCGGCTGCACCGCCAGAACTTTGCCGGCACGCTGCAACACATTCTGGAGCAGTTGCCAGGCGGCGGCTTTCATGGGGCAGTTAGGGTCCAGGTCGGCGGCGACGCGGTAAACGTTTTCGCCGCTGTGCAGGGCCTGGTGGATAAGCAGTTGCTGGTATTCGCTGAAGGAAACGGCTGCAGCCGAAGAGGCAGGAGCAGCGGTTTGGGATTTGGCGCCGGCGCCGGAACGCAACTTGGCGATCAAGGCGCGCAGAGGCTCGACGCTGGGGAGCTGCAGGTTGCCGCGATAGGCGGCGAGCAGGCCGTCGAACGTGTCCGCGGCGCAGAGCACCAACTCAACCAGTTCGGCACCGGCCGCGGCGCTGGTCACTTCCGGGGCCAGCGCATCCTCCAACTCATGGGTGATCTGGCTGAGTTCGCGGCAGCCCACCGCCGCCGCGTCCCCCTTCAGGGTGTGCACGGCGCGGCGAATGTTACGGGTAACTTCCACGTCCCCGGGAGTTTTCTCCAGGCGAAGCGCCTCTTCGTTGAGGGACTGCAGGATTTCCTGCGCGCTCTCAAAGAAAAGCTGGCGCAACTCCGCCGCCCGGTCCCCGGAAAAGAAGCTCACGCTTTTACCTCCACGCGCTGGTAGGCGGTGCCGTTCTCGCGGTGGACCATGCGGAACTTTTCGCTGATTCCGAACAGGCTTTCGGCATGGCCAAGAAACAGGTAACCCTCGGGATTAAGGCAGCGGTAGAACTTTTCCACCAGGCGCCTCTGTTCCGGTTCGTCGAAATAAATCATGACGTTGCGGCAGAAGATAATGTCATTGCGCTGGGGCAAAAACTCGGTCTTCAGGTTATGGAAATCAAAGCGCACCAGGTCCTTGACCGTCTTTTTGACCGCGTACTTGTCGCCCAGCTTGTCGAAATAACGGAGGCGATAGGCAAAATCCACCGCTTCCATCTGGGCGTCGGTGTAGACGCCATCCTGGGCGGTGCGCAAGGCGGTGTAACTGATGTCGGAGGCCAGCACTTCCAGCTTCCAGGGCGGCGGCACCAGGGGCTTGGGAGTGGGCGTTTCGTAGGGCAGAGGATTGCGCAGGTAGTAGTAGGAGAGGGCATCGCACATGAGCATGGCGATGGTGTAGGGCTCCTGGCCGGTGGAGCAACCGGCGCTCCAGACGCGCAGGCTGCAATCGCGGCGCTCCTGCTTGCGCTGCAGCAGTTCGTCCATGATCACTTTGTGGAACAGATCGAACTGGGCCTTGTTCCGGAAAAAGCTGGTTTCGTGGATGGCCAGATTCTCCAGCAGCACCGACATTTCGCGCTTGCCTTCGTTGCTGGTAAGCAGGCGGTAATAGCTGTAGAAAGATGTCGTCTGGCAGGCGCGCATGCGGCGCAGCAGACGGTCCTGCAGGAAGTGGGTGCGGCGCTCGTCGAAGTGCAGTCCGCATTCCTGGTACACCAGAACCTGCAGCAATTTGAGCTCGCTTTCGCTCAGGGGGCCCGCGGCGGGCGGAGCGCTGATGGAGTCGTCGAATTTCATTTGCCTCCCGCTTGCGCCCGCAAGCTGGCGAACGAAGAAGATGGCTCCTGCGTGAAGCGTGCTTCGGCGTCCGCGGCAATTTGCGGTGCGGAGGCCGGCAGCAGTCGCGCCAGGTCAATCAGGATGATGAGCCGCCCGCGCAGCTTGCCTACCCCAGCGACGCAGTTGAGGCGGCCTTCCTGCACCAGGGCGGGCGGGGCTTCGATTTCTGAGCGGGCAATCTTGAGCACCTCGGAGGCGGAATCCACCACCAGGCCAAGCGGCTTGCCGTTCACTTCCGCCACCAGAATGCGGTTCTTGCTGCCGGGCTGGGCGGCTTCGCCAAAACGCTTGCGCAGGTCAATGATGGAAACGATCTTGCCGCGCAGGTTGATCACGCCTTCCAGGTAGTCAGGCGCGTCGGGTACGGCGGTGATTTCAGGCACGCGCACGATTTCATGCACGGCAGTGATGGGCACGCCGTAGGTCTCGCGCCCTACCCGGAAACCGACAATTTGCAGGTCCTTCTCCATGCTGCCCCGCTAGGCTCGTGACGCGGCGGCCGCGGCCCGCCGTTCGGGAATGCCTTTGGCGGCTTCCTGAATGGCTTCCAGGACGAAACGGTCCATGGCATCCAGAAGCGCGCGCGCCATTTTGGACATCTGCTCCGCCGAGGCCGCCAGTTCGGTGGAGCCGGAAGTGCTCTGCTGCACCAGTTCACGCATGCGCTCCATGGCTTTCACCACCGCCTGCGCCCCGGAAGCCTGCTCCTCCACCGAGGAGCTGATCTCGTGGGTGATTTCGTTCAGCCGGGTGGTGGCCTTGGCAATCTGCGAGGAACCGTGCGACTGCTCGTTGGTGGCGGCGCCGATCTCCTGGGCGAACTTGTAAACTTCAGTGACTACGTTGGAAATCTTCTTCAGGGCGCCGTTGAGTTCCTGGCCCAGAGTCAGGCCCTCGTTCACGATGGCGGTGCTGCGGTCCATGTTGTCCACGGCCTTGCGGGCCTCACGCTGAATGCTCTGGATGAGTTCGGAGATTTCTTTGGTGGATTGCGCCGATTTTTCCGCCAGCTTGCGGACCTCATCGGCGACTACGGCGAAGCCCAAGCCGTGCTCGCCGGCACGGGCAGCTTCAATGGCTGCGTTCAGGGCGAGCAGGTTGGTCTGTTCGGCGAGGTCGTCAATTACTTCAATGATTTTGCCGATGTCGTCGGCGCGCTGGCCGAGCACATCAATGATGTCGCCGGAGGAGCGGATGGCCAGGTTGATGCGGTTGAGGCCGTCGGTGGCCTTATCCATGGTGGCGATTCCGTTGTGTACTTCCTCGCGGGAACGGTTGGAAATATCGAGCAGCACGCGGGCGGTGTCGGCCACGCGCTGGATGGAGGCCACCATCTCGTCAATGGAGGCGGAAGTTTCGCTCACGCTGGACGCCTGCACCTGGGTGTTCTTCACCATGTTCTGCACGTTGATGCTCATCTCGTGCATGGTGCTGGTGACTTCATCAATGGCGGAGGAAGCCTGCAGGCTGATTTTGGCGGATTCGTCGGAGGCGCTGGCCACCTGGTTGGAGCCGCTGGCCACCTGGGAAGAACCGTCGCGGACCGAGCGCACCAGGGTGCGCAGGCCATCCACCATGCGGGCAAAGGCGTTGCCCAAGGTGTCGTGACGGGAACGCGGGGTGACCTTGACAGTGAGGTCGCCGCCGGCAATGGCTTCCGACACTCCCGCCATCTCCTTCAGGTAAGTGACCATTTTGGTGAAGGTGCGGGCCAGGGCGCCGATTTCGTCATCACGCTGGATGTCAATCTTGTGGTCGAGCTCGCCGGCATCGGCAATCTGGTTGGCCACCGACATCAGGTCATTCAAGGGGTCGGTGATGGATTTGGCGGTGCGGTAGGCGATGGCGATGCCCAGCAGCAGGGCGAGCAGGGTGCCGGTAATGGCCACGGCCGAAGTGGCGGCGGCGGCGGTTTCGTCGGATTTGCGGCGTTCCTCCACCACCTTGCGGTTCTCGCCGTCGGCCACATCAAGGGCGCCGCTGGAATTCTTGATCCACTCTCCCGCGTCTTTCTGCAGATAGAAGATCTGCAGTTCGGCGACGGTGGCATTGCCTGCATCCACGTCCTTGCGCTTGTTGACCAGGGGCTGAGCGAAGTCACTGGCCCAGCTATGCTCGTACTGCTGCACCTTGGCCAGGGCGTAACGCTGCTGGTCGGAGTTGGCCTTAGACCTGGCGTTACCGATCAACTCCTGCAGCTTTCCAATGCCGTCGTACATCTTGTCCATCTCGCGGGTATCGCCGCTGAGCAGGTAGTTGCCGAGGAAGAGGCGATTCTGCATCATCTGGAAGCGCACCGCGTCGGTGGCTTCGGCCATGGTCAGAGATTGGGCGGCGGCAGTTTTGGCGGCATGCTCGCGCTGTACCGCGATCATGTTGACCAGGAACAGCATCACCACCATGGCCAGGATGGCGCCGAAATTCGTGTACAGCCTTCTGCCGATCGTCATGCCAAACTCCTTGCTTGCCGGCCTGCTCCTGCCCGTTTCGGTCGCGACCGCGGGCGGGGCGCGTATTTCTTCGTGTCCGGGACGCAAAATAGGTCACGCCGCGGAAGCCGTATTCCCCGGGAGAAACTCATGTGCAAAGCTGGTGCCAGCTCGCGGGCGCTGGTTACCCCTGGTGCCCATCATCCAACCATCATGTATTACCAGCAACTTACAAAGGTAACTATGGTGCTCGCGAGACTACGGAGCGGAGTGCGGGAAGTGCCAGGTCTCATTCGCCTACGAAAGGAGCGGGCCCGGGTTTCAGCTTGAGACGGGTGAAGGTGGTGTTCACAACTTGAGACTGGGCGCGCAATTTGCTTGACTCAAAATGAGATTCCAAGGTACTTTCCTCCTTAAGTCTAAGCAACGCAAAGCCTTGTACCGATAACGCAGCGGCAACCTACGCATGCAGGCTGGGAATACGACTGTGCCTCGAGGTGCTGTTCCCCGGTTGCAGAACTCTTTCCAAAAGCTGCTGCTGGACTTTTCTCTTGCCGGCTCGTTGCGCAGCACGCCTGAATCTCTAATCCAGCTGTTTCTGCGCTCGACGCGCCAGTTCTTTGGGGTGCAGGGCGCCTACTTCTGGCGGAAGATTGCGCCCGATGCGCTGGTGGGCGAGGAGGCCGACGGCCACATGGCGGAGCAGTTTCGCGGCACCCGCCTGAGCCCGCGGCAAAGTGCGGTTACCTGCGAAGCGGCCCGCAGCAGCAAGACAATATTCAGAAATGAAATTGACGGTTCGCGCTATCCCATGGCGGCGGAGTACCACGCTTGTTCCCTGATGGCGGCGCCGCTGGTGGTGGCGGGCGAAGTGGTGGGAACGGTGGTGTTTCTGAACACCGAAGATGCGCGCTTCTTCAATGAAGACATGGCCGCCAAGGCCACGATTCTTGCCGGCCAACTGGGGAGCTTGCTGGAGGCACAGCGGCTCTATGCCATGGCCGATGCGCGCGCCCAAGAGCTGCACCAGTTACTGGAGATTTCCTCCGAACTGGGGGGAAGCAGCCGGCTGGATGAATTCCTGAAAAGGTTCGTGGTGCGGGCCGCCCAATTCCTTGGTTTTGGCCGTTCTTACATCGCGTTGCTGGAAGGCGAAAGCTGCCATGTAAGGTGGGTGGCTGAGAACGGGGAGGCGAATCCGCTGGAGGTGAGCTTTCCCGCCGATGCGGCTGCGCGCGTGCTGGGTTCGGCGGAAGTGTTCTGGACGGACGATATCCGTCAGGTAGCGGAAGCCGACCAGGAGAGCGCCGCCGAACACAACGTGCGCCAGATCCTGACCGTGCCCCTGCTCAGTTCGGAGGGCCGGGCGCTGGGCATGTTCGGGGTCCTCGACCGGCTGGACCAGGCCGGCATTTCCGCGGAAGACATCCGTCGCGCCCGCGCTCTGGCGGCGCCGGTGGCGGTGGCCCTGGAAGCGGCAAGGAACCTGCACCTGGCCACGGAACACGGCCGCCGGGCCGAGGACCTGATGGCCATGGCGCTGGAGCTGAATTCGCTGCTGCGCCTGCCGGAATTCGCCCAGAGCTTCACCGCGCGAGCGGCGGAGATGCTGGGCGCCAGTTCGGCCGCGCTCGCCTTGGCGCAGCGCTCGCATCTCGAAGTGGTGGCGGTGCGCACGCCGGAGACGATTCCCGAAAAAGGGGTGCTGCGGCGGCTGGCAGTGGCGCTAGGCGACCTGGTCGCCGACCGCAAGGAGGCCATCAGCTGGGGTGAAGGCACGGAATTGCTGGGCCACGTAGCCGCTGAGCTGCAGTGGAAGGACGTGGTACTGGCCGGCCTGCATGGGGGCGAGGGTGAACTGGTGGGCATTCTGTGCCTGGCGAACCGGGGCAAGCCGGTCGCGGCCGACGACCGCAACCTGCTGCAGGCGCTGGCGGGGCACGCCTCGGTGGCGCTGGAAAATGCGCGCCTGTTCACCCGGATGGACCAGGCCAACCGCCACTGGATGGAGATTTTCGACGCCATCAGCGATTTCATAGTGGTTCACGACGCGCAGCATAAGGTGCTGCGCGTCAACCGGTCCATGGCCGACTTCATCGGGGTGCGCCCGGGGGAACTGGTGGGCATCAGCATGCGCGCATTGCTGGCCAGCACCGAGCAGCCCGGGCCTCAGCCCTGCCCCTTTTGCCGTCCTGGGGCGGAGGCGGCCGAAGAATTCATCCTTCCCGTGCTGGAGCGCACTTACCTGGTTTCCACCTCGCGCATTCACGGCCCCAATAACGAGGGCGGGCTGCAGACCATCCACGTGCTGAAGGACATCAGCGACCGGCAAGAGGCGGAACGGCGCTACCGCGAACTTTTCGACAACATCCAGGAAGGCCTGTACTTCACCAGCACAGAAGGGCGCTTCATCGAAGTGAATGACGCCCTGGTGCGCATGCTGGGCTACGACAGCCGCGACGAACTGCTGCAGGTGGATATTCCCAGCCAGGTTTATTTCGACCCCCGGGGGCGGGAGCGCTTCCGCGCCCGCATGGAAGAAACGGGTGTGGTGCGCAACTACGAGGAAACGCTGCGGCGCAAAGACGGCGCTCCCATCCACACGCTGCAGAACTCGTTTGCGGTACGCGATGCGCAGGGCAAGGTAACACAATTCCGCGGGCTGATCCTGGACATCACCGAGCTGAAGAATTCGCAGGCGGAGCTGCAGCGCGAACGTGATTTCAACAACAAGATTCTGAACAACACCCAGAGCATCATTCTGGTAACCGACACGGCCGGACAGGTTACCTATGCCAACCGGCGCTGGTACGAAAGCGGCGCCTACAATCCGCAGCAGTGGCTGGGACAACCGCTGGCGGAGATGGTGGTGCCGGCGCGGCGGGCGCACCTGGAAGCGGCGCTGGAAGCCACGCTGGCCGGCCAGCAGGTGGACAACCTGGAATTGCCGATCACCCGGGCCGACGGGCGCGCGGGGCAATTTTCCGTGAACCTGAGCCCCATGCGCGACGAGCAGGGGGAGGTGAGCAGCATTGTGGTGGTGATGACCGACATTTCCGACGCCGCGATGATGCACTCCAAGCTGATGCACGCGGAAAAAATGGCGGCGGTGGGGCAACTGGTTTCGGGCGTGGCCCACGAGGTCAACAATCCGCTGACCGCGATTCTGGGATTCGCCGACCTGCTGATGGAAAACTCCGAGCTGCCCGAATCGGCGCGAAAAGACCTGCGCGTGATTCTGCAGGAGGCGCAGCGCACCAAGCAGATTGTGCAGAACCTGCTCAGTTTTGCGCGGCAGATGCCGCCGCAGCGCAAGCCGGTGCAGGTGAATTCCATCCTGCGCCGTACCTTGCAGCTGCGCGCGTATGACTTCAGCAGCCACGGAGTGGAGGTGAGCGAGCGCTTCTATGAGCTTTTGCCCGAGGTGGTGGGCGACCCACACCAGCTGCAGCAGGTATTTCTGAACATCCTGAACAACGCCTACGACGCGGTACGCGAAACCGGGCGGCCGGCCCGTATTGAGATTGAAACCTCCACCACGGCCGGGTGGGTGCAGGTGCTGTTCCGCGACAACGGCAACGGCATCAGCAATCCTGACCGCATTTTCGATCCATTCTTCACCACCAAGGAAGTGGGCAAGGGAACCGGATTGGGACTGAGCATCTGTTACGGGATCCTGCGCGAGCACGGGGGAGAAATCAGCTGCCACAACAATGCGGGGCAGGAGGGCGCGACCTTTCTGGTGCGCCTTCCCCTGTCCGCAGATATGACGGAAGCCATTATCGCTGCTGGAGCGATGCAAACATGACCAACCTTTGTCCAAATAGCGCCAATCTCCCGCTGTTGCTGATTGAAGATGAGCCCTCAGTGATGGCCTACGTGCGCGCCGCCCTGGAGCGCAGCGGCTACCCCGTGGTGGCCGCGAATTCCGGCGCGGAAGCGCTGCAGTTGCTGGCCGGCGGCTCTTTTCTGGGAGTGATTTCCGACATGCGCACGCCGGGAGGGGTGGACGGCGCCGATGTCCACGCCTGGATCGCGGGCCACCGCCCCGAACTGACCTCGCGCCTGGTTTTCATCACCGGCGACATCGCCAACGAGGAGACCGTGGCTACGCTGCAGAAGACGGGCGCGCCCTGCGTGGAAAAACCGTTTCGCGTACAACAACTGCTCGAGGTGGTGGAAAAGACCATAGGGAAGGCACCATGAGTGAAGACGGCCGCATTCGCCTGCTGATCGTGGACGACGAGCAGAGCATCCGCAAGCTCTGCGTGAAAATCGGAGAGTCGCTGGGATTTGTCTGCTGGGAGTCGGAAAGCGCGGAAGACGCGCTAGCCCGACTGGAAACCGAGACTCCCGACCTGATCCTGGTGGATCTGCGCATGGCGCAGATGTCGGGGCTGGAGTTCCTGGAGACGGCGAAGAAGCAGTCGCCGCGCACCGAAGTGGCCATCATCACCGGCTACGGCTCCATTGACAACGCGGTGCAGGCGATGAAGCTCGGGGCCTACGACTACATCACCAAGCCATTCCGCCTGGAGGAGATGAAACTCATCCTGCAGCGCATGGCGCAGAAGGTGCGCCTGGTATTAGAGAACCGGGCCCTGCGCGAGCGGGTGAGCACGGAGATGGGCGGCATTGTAGGTGCGTCCAAGGAAATTCAGGACGTGCTGGCTCTGATTGACCGGCTGAAAGACACACGCACGCAGGTGCTGATCAGCGGCGAGAGCGGCACCGGCAAGGAACTGGTGGCGCGCGCCATCCACTTCCGGGGCGCGCTGGCCAAGCGGCCATTTGTGGCGGTGGACTGCGGTTCGCTGGTGCCAACGCTGATCGAGAGCGAGCTCTTCGGATATGAGAAAGGGGCGTTCACGGGCGCCTTGCGCTCCAAGGCGGGCCTGTTTCAGGCGGCGGATGGAGGCACGATTTTCCTCGATGAGGTAGGCGAACTGCCGCTGGAAATGCAGGCCAAGCTGCTGCGCGTGCTGCAGGAAAAGGAAGTGCGGCCGGTGGGCAGCAATCAGAAGATGAAGGTAGAGGTGCGGGTGATGGCCGCCACCAACCGCGACCTCGAAGCGGCGTACAAGGCGGGCACCTTCCGCAAAGACCTTTACTTCCGGCTCAACGTGGTCACAGTGCACCTGCCGGCTCTGCGCGAGCGGCGCAGCGACATTCCCGACCTGGCGCAGTGGTTTCTGAGCCGCTACGCGCCCACCCAGCCCATCAAGATCACCACCGCGGCCATGAAGTGCCTGCGCGCCTATGACTGGCCGGGGAATGTGCGCGAGTTGGAGAATTGCATTGAACGCGCCGTGGCCCTGGGCGACCAGCAGGTAATTGACGTAAGCGATCTGCCGCCGGGAATTCAATCGCTCACCGCGTCCGGCGACTGCCTGGCGGAGAGCTATGTTTCCCCGGGCAACTCCACCGACCTGGAGGATATTGAGCGGGTGACGATTGAGCGCGTGTTCGAGCAGGTGAACGGCGACAAGACGCTTGCCGGGCAGTTGCTGGGCATCAGCCGGGCCACGCTCTATCGCAAGCTCAAGCGCTATGGGATCGGGATGAAGAGCTCCGCGGCCGGGGCGGGCTCCGCCGAAGCGGAAGGCTCGCAGCGAGATATCGTGCATTGAGAACGGCGCTTGCAGAAGTAAAACTCCAGGCAAACTTCAATGGCATACCGATCGTGTCCGGCTCTCCGAAACTGCCGGCAATAATTTATTTCTCGCAGGGTCCGGCCCGTACGGCCAGAAATTCCGCAGACCATGCGAACACACGAAGAGGGAAGCTCTAAACGCCGCGGCTCCATGCGCGCTTATTGCGCGGAACTGGCCAGCAAGGACCCCATGCTTGGCTTGTAGCCGTAGAAGTCGGCTACCTGGTGGAGGTAGTCAATGATGCGTTCGTCGTACTGCTGTTTTAGAGACGGGGTGAGCACGTTGTGCAGGGCGTTGGGATCGCCGGCCAGGTCGAAGAGGTAGCTCTCCGCGGGAGAGTCGTAGGTCACGTAAAGGAAGCGTGCGTTATCGTCCAAAATGCCGTAAACGGCACGCACGTCCGAAGCCAGGAACAGATCTTTGCGCGGGTAGCTTTCCAGTTCCTGGCGGGTGCCGGCAAACAGGGGGTGGCCGAGCAGGGGATTGTGAATGATAGGCCGGTGGCCGAGCAGGTAATAGAGGGTTGGGGTTATGTCGGTGAGCGCCGCGACCTGCTGGTCGTCATACACAAGTTGGCGGCGCAGCCTGGAAGGCAAATGGATGATAAGAGGCACGCGGATAATTTCCGGATAAATGCTGGTGGAATGGCTATAGCGGCCGAATTGGCCGGTCGCATCGCCGTGGTCGGAGGTGATGACGATAATGCTGTCGTCATACAGACTGTGATTTTTCAGATATTGCACGAATCCACCCAGGCAGCCGTCTACCTGGTGCACCTCATAAGCTATGCGGTTATTGAAAGCGGGACGAGTGCGCCAGTTGGCGCTGGTGGGGCGCGGCAGATCGTTGTGAGCGAACTGGTGCACGTTCATGGGCTGGGAGTAGAAGAGCACCGGCCGCGAGGGGTCGCGGCGCCGGTCGAGCGCATCCTCCGTCTGCGCCACCGTGGAGCACACTTCGAAGCGGTTCCACAGCGGTTTGTCGGTATCGAGCTTCACCAGGTTGTCATTCGGCGAAAGCAACTGGCTCAGCACAGTATCGTAGCTGACCACCATCTGGTAGCCGTCGGCGCGGGCCAGCTTTTCCAGCCCGTTCACTTTTGAAAACGGTTGCAGGTAATGGGCGTGCAGCAGCATGGCGCCCGCCCAGATCGCCGGCTCCGATAACGTGGTTCCGGAGTACTGTGTGTACACGTTATGCAGCACCACGCTGTCGCGCGCCAGCGCGTCCAGGTTGGGGGTGAAGTCCACCTTGGGGTTATAGGCGCCCAGGTAGTCGGGGCGCATGGAATCAATGACAAAGATAAATATGTTGGGGCGATAGCCCGAGCTGGGAAGCAGCGGATTCACCAGCTTCACGTCCACGGCGGAAGCGCCGCGAATATCGGAATATTCACGCAGGATGCGGCACAGGTCGCCGCAGTTCTCCTGCGGGGCATTGCCGAGCAGGTCGTGAACCAGTTGAAAGGAGGCGTTCTGCAGGGCATAGCTCTGCATGTGGCGATTGATAGTGTCGTCGGTGTCCCCCAGGGGCTTCGCCCAGAAGATTTCCGTCGCCTGCAGTCCCTTGTAAGTAAACCCGCATAGCAGGAGGACGGCCATCATGAGCGCTGCCGAATAGCGCGCGTGCTGCGGGCGCAAGCGGTAAAGGCAGGCGGTCAGGACAACCCAGAAGATGAGGGTGCAGCTGCGCTCCAGAACGCCGTTCCAGTCGCCGCCCCGGATGATGGATGGCAAGGCCACCGCGGCTAGCGCTACCACTCCCACCAGCGAGACCGTAATTGTTTTCTTGGAGTTGCCCAGGCTAGTTTTCTCCGCCCTTTCCAGAAAGGGTAGGAGCAGCGAGCCCGCGAACAAGGTCAGGGCAGCGGCCAGGCATGCGGCGTAGAGCTGCGCCGGCCAGCCTTCAAAACTCATGGCGCTGCTCAGGAAGCGGCCCAGACCCAGCCACAGCGCGGCGAAAAAGAGCGCCGCCACCAGGGCGATGCGCAGGCGGCGCGCGGCCAGCAGGCTGATGAAATTGAACACGGAGAAGACCGCCACCGCCAGCGTAACGTGCGAAACCAAGCTCCAGGCGGTAAGTTCAGCCTCGGCGGTATGGAAGCCAGCCGTGCCCTTATCGAGGTACACATGCAATATTGTTCCCGCGGAATACAACAAGGCGATCAACACGCCCGTGAGTACCGCTGTGGAATAGGGAAATTGCTCGCTCCTTCCCTCCTCCCGGTGAAGCCAGATGCGGCCCGCGTCAGGAAAGGTGGTGAGGAGAAGGGCTGCCAACGCCAGCAGGCTGGCGACGTAAGCGCTGCGGTCGCTCTGCACCGAGGGGATGAATGGCCTTGCCAGCAGGTACACGCCGGGCACCGCCAGGACCAGAATTATCCCTGCCTGCCACGCCGCCCTCTTCTCCGGCCAATATGCCACGGCTGCTCCGACCCAAACCAGCCAGTAGAGCAACGCGTGATGATGCGCAAACCATGGCATCCACTCATAGGCCGGCGCCTTGATCAGGGCGTAGTAGGTGTAGGGCAGGAAAGCCAGCAGACAATAGAGCGACGTTAACAGTAAGTACGTGCCCCATAGCAGCTTAAGGAAAGTGGCGGCGCAGAGCCTCAAACGGAATCACCTTGCGTAAAGTGTCGGCTGGGCAGGATGCGGTGAGCAAGATGCCTTTAGTAAGTTCAAGAGTCAGTGAGGGAACCGGCTAAGACACAGCCAGACAATACGATAGAAGCACCCTGCGCGCCTTACGCCGAGGTATTCTAGCTCCCATGTCCAGGGCTGAACCTGCCCCTTCCCGGCAATCGTTATCAGTGGCTAAGCGATTGGAACGCTTGAAGATCGGGGGCTTTCATCGCCGCTTTGTCGCGCTGGTTTCCCTGGGCGGCTGGTTCGACCTTTACGACCTGTTCATGGTCGCTTACCTGGGAGCGGCCTTGCAGGAGTCCCACTTCCTTACCCTGCACCAGTTCAGCCTGCTGGTGGCCGCCGGATTCCTGGGCATGTTTCTGGGAACAGTGTTTTTCGGCTTGGCCAGCGATCGGATAGGGAGGCGCAGCGCTTTCGTGGTCATGCTGCTCATCTATTCCGCCTTTACGCTGGCGGGAGCTCTGGCGCCGAACGCCGAATGGCTGATCCTCACGCGTTTCCTCGCCGGAGTGGGCATTGGCGCCGAAATCGTGGTGATTGACACCTACGTGACTGAACTGGTCCCGAGCGGAGTGCGGGGCCGCTTCGTGGCCATTACGCAGGTGGTGGGATTCACCTCCGTGCCGGCAGCTGCGCTTCTCTCGCGGGTGCTGATTCCCACCCACTTCCTGATGGACGGCTGGCGCTGGGTGATGGTGATCGGCAGCGCGGGCGGGTTGCTGGCCTGGTACTTCCGGCTGCGCCTGCCGGAATCGCCGCGCTGGCTGGCCGAGCGAGGCCGGGGCGAAGAAGCGGAGCGGATTCTGGCGGAATTGCAGGCGGAATCGGACGTCCAGGAAGAGGAACCGACGGCTGAGGATCGGATCGCTGATAGCTTCGGCCCGCCACGCTTATCGGTTTGGACGGCACTTGCCGAACTGTGGCGTCCGCCTTATGGCAAACGCACCGCCATGCTCGTCGTTTTTCAGGCTCTGCAGACCATTGGCTTTTACGGATTCGCCAACTGGGCGCCCACCTTCCTACTAAAGCGAGGCGTGCCCCTGCTCTCCTCGTTGGATTACACGTTATTGATTGCCCTGGTGGCGCCGCTGGGTCCGCTGCTGGCCGCCTTCACCTCCGACCGACTGGAGCGCAAGTGGACCATTGCCGCCATGGCGCTACTGATCGGCTTGTTCGGCCTGGGATTCGCCTTCTGGAGGGAACCGGCGCTGATCGTGCTCAGCGGGGCTTTGCTGACCCTGTGCAATAACTGCTTCTCGGCCAACTTCCACGCCTACCAGAGCGAGCTCTATCCCACCCGCATCCGCGCTACCGGCGTCGGCTTTACTTATAGCTGGAGCCGGCTGAGCGCCGCCCTCACCTCGCTGCTGATTGGCGCCCTGCTGGTCTACGGCGTGAGCGCTGTCTTTGCTCTGCTGGCTGCCGCCATGTTCATGGTCGCGGTGGTGATTGCGGCACTCGGACCACGTACAAATGGGGTACTTCTGGAAGAGCTCTCCAGCTAAGGTTTTGGTGGACAAAGTTCCTCGTCCGCTGCCGCTCTCGAGACCGGCAAAGAATCGCTTCCACCCCGCCCGCGACGTTCATCCCGCATCGAATTGACTACGCTGGCGGCACACGAGGGGCGGAGCTCATGCATTGGATTGTTAATACGGTTCACCAGTACCTGCTCGCCTGGGGGTATTGGGCCATCATCGTGGGGTTGCTCGGAGAAAATGCGGGCCTGCCGCTGCCGGGAGAAACCATTCTCATCTTCGCCAGTTTTCTCGCGTTCAAACATGAGCATTTTCATTATGTCTGGATCATCGTGGCCGGGATAGCGGCGGCCACCGCCGGGGACAACGCGGGTTACTGGATTGGCCATACACTGGGCCGCCGCTTTCTGGACAAATGGAAGCACATATTTCATGTGGATGATCAGGACATTGCTGCCGGCGAGCACCTGATCAAACGCCGGGGAGCACTCACCATTTATTTTGCGCGTTTTATATGGGGATTGCGGACCCTGGCCGGTCCGCTGGCCGGAGTTTTGCGGATGGAGTGGAAGCGATTTGCTCTGTACAACTTTTTGGGAGCGGCCACGTGGGTGAGCATTATTGTGCTTCTGGGGTACGTCTTTGGCCACCAGTTCAACAGCCTGGTGGATTTCTTTGAAAAGGCCGATATCGCCATGATGGCAGGCATCGCGCTGCTTGGGTTTTATTTCTGGCGCCGCTACAAAAAGAAGAAAGCAGCGGAGTTCCAGGGCCAGCCCAAGGCGGCATGAGGCGGTTCTCCGGTCTTTATTTTGCCGCCGAGTGCAGCTTCGTTCCAGTTGCCGCAAAGTCAACCGCGGTGGTGTTGCCCCCGCAGACCAGCACGCCCACGCGCTCGCCTGGGCGCGGCCGGTACTGGCCTGAAAGCAGGGCGGCCAGGGCGGCGGCGCCTCCGGGTTCGGCGGCCACCCGCAGGACGTCCCACAGCGCCGCCTGGGCCCGGAGGATGGCAGCGTCGGACACCAGGACGACCCGCTCGACATATTTGTGGGCGATGGGGAACATAAGCTCGCCCACCCGCCGCGGAGCCAGCGAATCGGCGGCGATGCCGCCGGCTTCCGCGTCCACCGGGCAGCCGGCTTCCAAAGCGCGGTAGAGGGTTGGGGCGGCTTCAGGCTCGACGCCGATGATGCGAGTGCGTCCGCCATACCAGGCGGCAATGCCGCCGATCAGTCCGCCGCCTCCCACCGCCACCAGCAGCGTATCGAGTTCAGGAGATTGCTGTTCTATTTCCAGGCCGACGGTGCCCTGGCCGAACAAAGTTTCAGGCTGGTCGTAAGCGTGAATGGGCAGAGCCCCGGACTCGGCCGCCCACTCCTGGCTAACTGCCAGGGAATCAGCATAGCGTTCGCCGGTGACCACCAGGTGGGCTCCATAACCGCGGATGCGGTCCATTTTTGCCGCCGAGCAGACCACGGGCACGAAAATTCTCGCCGGAATGCCGAGCTTCATGGCGGCAAAGGCCACCGCTGCTCCATGATTGCCGCCCGAGGCGGCCACCACCCCGGCCGGGGGAAGGGTCCGCATGAGGAGGTTGGCAAAGGCGCCGCGCGCCTTGAAGGAGCCGGAGTGCTGCAGTAGTTCCAGTTTGAGAACGATGGCGCTTCCGTCAAGGCCGAAATCGCTGCCTTCGACCTCCACCACCGGAGTGCGCCGGATGTGCGGCGCGATCAGTCGGTGGGCCATTTGAATGGATTCACGGTCTATCGCATTATGAGACATTGTCGTGGTGAATGGACTTAACCCTAATTATCGCCCAATGCGGTTGCCGGGTGCGCGCGGCGCCAGCTCGTCCACTCCAGTGGGCAGCTGGCAAGCGCCTGGAAGCGGCCCTGCCCAGCCACTAAGCTTGCGCCAGGAGCGCGTGGGCGGGGGAAGTGCGCGGCGGCGGTTGCGCACCGTATAATCGAGCACATCTCATGCCGGCCACCCTGGATTCCATTCTGGCTGCCACCCACAGACGTGTAGCCCGCGCCCAAGCGGAGGCCGACGTGCGCCAACTGGAGCGGGAAGCGGAGGCGCACCCTCCGCGAGGGTTTGGAAAGCATCTGCAACAGCCCGGCGGGAGTGGAGTTGCAGTGATCGCGGAGCTCAAGAAGGCTTCGCCTTCGCGCGGGACCATTCGCGCGGATTTTGACGCGGCGCAGTTAGCCCGCGAACTCCAGGCGGCGGGAGCGAGCGCGCTCTCGGTTCTGACCGATGAGGAGTTTTTCCAGGGCTCGCTGCAGAATTTGCGGCTGGCGTCCTCCCACTCCTCTTTGCCCTGCCTGCGCAAGGATTTCATCGTGGATGAGTTTCAGCTGCTGGAATCGCGGGCCAGTCGCGCCGACGCCGTGCTGCTGATCGCGGCGGCCCTCCAGGATTCGGATTTGCGCCGGCTTTGCGAGGGCGCGCGGCGGCTCGGTCTTGATGTTCTGTGCGAAGTGCATGACGAAGGTGAACTGGAGCGGGCGCTGGCAGTGGGCTGCGACATTATCGGCGTGAACAGCCGGAACCTGCGCACTTTTGCGGTGGACCTGCAAACTCCGCTGCGCCTGGCTCAGCGGCTGCCGGCGAGCGTGCTAGCGGTTGCCGAGAGCGGCATTCATTCCCCCCAGGATGTGCGGGAGCTGCGCGCCGCCGGCTACCGGGCCATTCTGGTGGGTGAATCGCTGATGAGAGCGGCGCATCCAGGAGAAGCCCTGCGCGAATTGCTGGCAGGGAGCGGCGAGGCCGCGGCTGGAGCGACTCAACGACGGACGTCGTGCTGAGGGTGACCCTCCGAAGAACGATTTGCCGGCGAAGAACCGACAACCGGCCACTGACAACTGCTGTTCATGACCTGGATTAAGATTTGCGGCACCACGAACCTGGAGGACGCGCTGGCCGCGGCGGAGGCCGGAGCCGATGCGCTGGGGTTCGTCTTCGCGCCCAGCCCGCGCCGCATCAGTCCGCGTGACGCGGGCAGGATAATCGCCGCGCTGCCGGCGCCAGTAGAGAAGATCGGGGTGTTCGTGAACCAGTCTGTGGAGCTGGTGCTCGATACGGTGCACCGGTCCGGACTGACCGGGGTGCAGTTGCATGGAGAAGAAGACGGGCGGTTTGCGCGCCGGCTATGCGAAAAGTACGGCTCCGGGCAGCTTCGAGTTATCAAGGTGGTGTCTATGCGCGAGGTGGGCCAGGGCACAGGCAAAGGCCTGGCGATTGCCGCCCAGGTAGATGCCGTGAAAATGTTCAGCGCGCTCCTGCTCGATTCCGGAGGCAACAGCAAGCGCGGCGGGACCGGCGCTACGTTCGACTGGCAGGAAGCCGCGCCCATGGTGCGTCTGCTGGCGAAAAGGATTGCGCTGATTGTGGCCGGCGGGCTCAATCCTGATAATGTAGCCAAGGCGCTGCGAAGCTTCCACCCCTGGGGTGTGGACGTGGTTTCCGGTGTGGAGCGGGCGCCCGGCAAGAAGGATACTGGCAAACTGCGGGCCTTTATCGCTGCCGTGCGGCAGTTCGAAGGCGAGCCGCTGCGGCCGCCAGAAAAAGCTGCAACCCGCCAGTGAGTTTCGGGTCTGAATAACTTGGCCACCACCACCATTTCGCGCAGAAAGGCTTCTACCGCGGCTCCGAAAGGCGCTGTTCCCGGCCGCTTTGGGCCGTTCGGCGGACGCTATGTTCCGGAAACGCTGATGGCGGCGCTGGAGGAACTGGAGCAGGTTTACCGCGCGGCGCGGCGGGACAAAAAATTCCAGGAAGAACTGGACGATTTGCTGCGCAACTATGCCGGACGTCCCACGCCTTTATTCTTTGCCCGCCGGCTGACAGAAAAGCTCGGGGGCGCGCGAATCTACCTGAAACGTGAGGACCTGCTGCACACCGGCGCGCACAAAATCAACAACTGCCTTGGGCAGGCGCTGCTTACGCGGCGCATGGGCAAGCAGCGGGTGATCGCGGAAACCGGGGCCGGCCAGCACGGTGTGGCCACGGCCACGGTGTGCGCCCTGTTCGGTTTCGAGTGCGTGGTTTACATGGGCGCGGAAGATATGCGGCGGCAGGAACTCAACGTCTTTCGCATGCGCCTGCTGGGCGCCGAAGTGCGAGCGGTGGAGGCAGGTTCGCGCACGCTCAAAGACGCCATCAATGAAGCCATGCGCGACTGGGTGACCAACGTGCGCACCACGCATTATCTGCTGGGCAGCGTGCTGGGCGCACATCCCTATCCGGAGATGGTGCGCGATTTTCATTCCGTGATCGGCAGGGAAGCGCGCGTCCAGTTTCGTAAGCAGACGGGCAAGCTGCCGGCGGCGGTGATTGCCTGCGTGGGCGGCGGCTCCAATGCCATCGGAATTTTTAGCGGCTTCATTCCCGACCGCGGCGTGCGTTTGATCGGCGTGGAAGCCGGTGGGCGCGGAACACAACTGGGAGAGCATGCGGCGCGTTTTTACGGCGGAGCGCCGGGCGTGCTGCAGGGAACCTACTCTTACGTGCTGCAGGACGCGGCCGGGCAGATTGCGAACACGCACTCGGTTTCCGCCGGGCTTGATTACCCGGGAGTTGGGCCGGAGCACGCCTGGCTGAAAGAGAGCGGGCGGGCGGAGTACGTGTCCGCCTCGGATGCGGAGGCGCTGGAGGCCTGCTCATTGCTGGCCCGCACCGAGGGAATTATTCCCGCTCTGGAGTCGGCCCACGCGGTGGCGGAGTGCGTAAAGCGGGCGACCAGAATGAAGCGCTCCGAGGCGGTGATCGTCAATATTTCCGGGCGCGGCGACAAAGATATGGGAATTCTGCGGGAAAACCTGAAGAATTTGTAATTGGAATGGTCAATTTGTAATTGTTCGGCGGATGAACGCTCTCTAGCACCTGGCGCCCACCCGAGTGCGCAAATTACAAATCACTTAATTACCAAGCAGCCGATGCCGCTCACATTTTCAACTCGTCCCGGGCTAGTAGCCTACCTGACCTGCGGCGACCCCGACCTGGCGACCACACGCGAGGTGGCGCTGGCGGCGGTTGACGCGGGGGCGGCGGTGCTGGAACTGGGGGTGCCGTTCAGCGATCCCGTGGCCGACGGGCCCGTGATCCAGCGCGCGAGCGAGCGGGCGCTCCGCCAGGGCACCAGGCTGAGCGATGTACTGACCCTGGCGGGCGAACTGCGCCGCCGGACTTCGGCCGGCCTGATCGTGTTCTCCTACCTGAACCCGATCCTGCAGTTCGGCCTGGAACATTTTTGCGATACAGCCGTGCAAGTCGGACTCGACGGCGCCCTGGTCACCGACCTGCCGGTGGAAGAAGCCGGCGACTACCTGCGAGCCATGCGGGCGCGAGAGTTGGCCACGGTTTTTCTGGCGGCGCCGACCAGCACCGATTCCCGTCTGCAGGGGATTGCGAAGGCCTCCACCGGCTTCGTGTACGCGGTATCGCGCACCGGCGTGACCGGCGAACGCGACCAGCCGCCCCAGGATGCCCGCGAGCTGGTGCGGCGCCTGCGCCGGCATACAAAACTCGCCATTGCCGTGGGCTTTGGCATCTCCACGCCCCAACAATTTGCCGCGGTGGGCGAGTACGCGGATGCGGCGGTGGTGGGCAGCGCCATCGTGCACACGGTGGAGCGCAACCCGGGCCGCGAGGCGGCGGCGGTGCGGGAATTCGTGGCCGGGCTGCTGGGTGGAAGCCGCGCCGGGCGGGCGCGCACTTCGGCAACTCGCGGCTGATTACAAACTGGCGGCATTCGCTTAGTATTTTAGGTTCCCCTCAACGCTATGGACATCGCCGATTGGCGCAAGAAGATTGACGAGATTGACCGCAAGCTGGTGGAACTGATCAACCAGCGGGCGGAGGCGGCGCGCGCCATAGGCCGCCTCAAGCGCAACACCAATATGCCAATTTACGAACCCGACCGGGAGAAGATCATCTTCGATAATGTGCGCAAAATGAATCGTGGCCCACTGCAGCACCAGGACCTGATACGGGTTTACGAGCGCCTGATTGACATCATGCGCAAGATTCAAAAAGAAGAGATCGTGCCGGAGGGAACCGCCACCCCCGGCGATACGGAGTTGGAGTCGGAGGTGAATGACTGAAAAGCAGCTGCTAACCACTAAAAACAGCTACTAGCCACTAGCTCCTGGCTTCAGGCTAAAAGCCAAGAGCCAAAAGCCAAGAGCGAGAAGCTAGAAGCCAGAAATCAGTCAGCTACCTATGATCGTTGCCATGCAGGAGTCGGCCAGCGAAGAGCAGATTCAGCAGGTGATCGAACACCTGGTGAAAATGGGCTTCGAAGTTCACCGCAGCACCGGGGTGCGCCAAACGGTGCTGGGGGCAGTGGGCGCGCGTGCGGATTTCGATATCCGGGAACTGGAACTGCTCAACGGCGTGGACCAGGTGCACCGCATCAGCTCGCCTTATAAGCTGGCGGGACGCAGCTTCCGCCCGGAAGGCACCATCGTCAAATTGCCCAATGGACTGGAGATTGGCGGCAACAAGGTAGTGGTCATGGCCGGTCCCTGCTCGGTGGAATCACGGGCGCAGCTTTTTGCCGTGGCGGAGCAGGTGGCGAAGGCGGGCGCGCGCGTGCTGCGCGGCGGCGCCTTCAAGCCCCGCTCTTCTCCATATTCTTTCCAGGGACTGGGCGAAGAAGCGCTCAAGCTGCTGCGCCAGGCCGGCGAGAAGTATGGGCTGCTGGTGATCAGCGAGGTGATGGAAATCTCGCAGATTGCGGTGATGACGCCCTACGTGGACATTCTGCAGGTGGGAGCGCGCAACATGCAGAACTTCAACCTGCTGCGCGAGCTGGGCAAGGCGCGCAAGCCGGTGCTGCTCAAGCGGGGCATTGCCGCCACCCTGGAAGAGCTGCTGCTTTCCGCGGAGTACATCATGGCGGGCGGGAACTACGAGGTCATTCTGTGCGAGCGCGGCATCCGCACTTTTGAAACCTACACCCGCAACACCATGGATATTTCCGCCATTCCCATCATCCACAAGCTGTCGCACCTGCCCATGACTGCGGACCCTTCGCACGGCACGGGCCGGAGGGACAAGGTTGCGCCCATGGCGCGGGCATCCCTGGCAGCGGGTTGCGACGCTCTGCTCATCGAGGTGCATGATGATGCCGACCACGCCCTTTCCGACGGGGCGCAGTCGCTCTACCCGGAGCAGTTCCGCCAGCTCATGAGCGAGTTGCGCCTCATTGCGCCGGCCGTGGGCCGCAGCATCGCGTGAACTCGATTCGTCAAATCACGATTGTGGGCACCGGGCTGATCGGCGGGTCTTTCGCCCTGGCAGCGCACCAGGCCGGCTTCAGCGGCCGCGTGATCGGCTGCGACCGCGAGACGGTGCTGGAACAGGCCCGTAAGCGGGGCGCCATTGATGCCGGCTTCAGCGACCCCGCGGAGGCGGCGCGAGGCGCTGACGTCATCCTGCTGGCCACGCCGGTGGGCGCCATCATTGACCTGATCGAGCGCATCGGCCCGACAGCGCCGCCGCATTCGCTGCTCACCGACGTGGGCAGCACCAAAGCGGAAATCGCAGCGCGGGCGCGGGCCGTCTTTGGACAGCAAGCCGGAGAGCGCTTTCTTCCCGGCCATCCCATGGCGGGCAGGGAACAGGGCGGCATTGAGAACGCTGATGCCGGGCTATTTCGCGGCGCTGTGTGGGTGACCACTCCCTTGGGAGGATCTTCCAAAGTTGGAACGGATTTTCTGGAAGTGGTGGCGGGCACGGGCGCGCGTGTGCTGAGCATGGATGCGGAACGGCACGACCGGCTATGCGCCTGGCTGAGCCATTTGCCGCAAATGGTGGCCACAGCGCTGGCGGCCGGCCTGGCGGAAGAATTCCGCGCCGATCCGCAGTCATTGGAATTGGCCGGGCCGGCCTTGCGCGAGATGACCCGCACCGCCGCCAGTCCCTACGGCGTGTGGCGCGACATAGCCCTCACCAATCGCGGCAACCTGCAGGAGGCATTGCTGCAACTGGAGCAACGCCTGGCGCACGTGCGGGAAAACCTCAGCACGCGGGAACTGGCGGCTGAATTCGACCTGGCCAACAACTTTAGAAGATCATTAACCACAGAGGACACTGAGGAACACCGAGGAAGAAATAGAAAATGATTTCAACCTGGGTTGATGATGGCTGTAGCGATACACGCCTGGCTCCCTGAACCAATCTGAATTTAAATTTGCTTCCTCTGTGTACTCTGTGTCCTCTGTGGTCAATTCGGAAGTTTGCGTCGAGATGAGAGCGGAAAGTAGAATTTCCTGATATGAACAAAGTGGTGGGCAGCGCTGAGGAGGCGGTGCGCGATATCCCTGACGGCGCCAGCATCATGATCGGCGGTTTCGGCCTGTGCGGCAATCCCGAGAACTTGATTCGTGCCTTGGCCAAGAAGGGCACAAGAAATCTGACCACCATGAGCAACAACGCCGGCGTGGACGGCTTCGGTGTGGGCGTGCTGCTGGCCGCCGGGCAGATCCGCCGGCATATCGGCACCTACGTAGGCGAAAACAAACTGCTGGAGCAGATGGTGCTCAGCGGCAAGATCGAGCTGGAACTGGTGCCTCAGGGCACGTTTTCGGAGCGCATCCGCGCCGGCGGCGCCGGCATTCCCGCGTTTTTTACGCCCACCGGCGTAGGCACGGTGGTGGGGGAAAACAAGGAGACGCGCGAGTTCGATGGACGTACCTACGTGATGGAGCGCGCGCTGCGCGCCGACTACGCTTTCATTAAGGCCTGGAAGGGTGATAAATGGGGCAACCTCGTCTACCGCAAAACGGCGCGCAACTTTAATCCCATGATGGCCACCGCAGCGCGCGTGACCATTGCCGAAGTTGAGGAACTGGTGGAGGTAGGCGAACTCGAGCCCGACTCCGTCCACACCCCTAGTGTTTACGTGAAGCGCATCTTTCAGGGCGAAGTGTACGAAAAGCGGATCGAGAAGCGCACGGTGCGGAAGGCGTAGCCTATGGCCGCGCCCGATAACACGGCGCAGGAGGTGCGGGCCAGCGTGTTGCACTATCTGCGCCTCTACGAGCAGGGCAGCCTGACCTTGGGCGATCTGGCGGCCGAGTTAAGCATCATGGCGCCCGCCTACGATGAGGTCATGGGCGGAATTGCCGACCACTTCGGCGAGTTGCTGGAAGCGGCGTACAAGTATCACGCCCAGTCGTCCGCCGATGCGCGCACGTCATACGAGGAGTTGGAGCGGGTATTGACGGAATTTCGCCGCGCGGAAGCGGCCTGGGAGTGAAGCTCACCGCAGAGGTCACGGAGAAGCAGAGGTCACGGAGAAAAAGAGGAGAATTAATCTTTGGTGGATTGAGGGGATCGGCACCGGGATAGTTGGCTGAGCGCTTGCCGAAGGGGACAGATGGCTACACCGACAAAGCTGGGCAAAGACACCGAAAAACGCGACCGCATCGTGCGCCGCATCGCGCGCGAACTGCGCGACGGCTTCTACGTCAACCTGGGCATCGGCATGCCCACCCTGGTAGCCAACTGCGTGCCCAAGGGCATAGACGTGGTGCTGCAAAGCGAGAACGGTATGCTCGGCATCGGCCCCTACCCGCTGGAGGGCGACGAAGACGCCGATCTGATCAACGCGGGGAAGGAGACGGTCACCGAAATCGGCGGTACCGCGTATTTCTCCAGTGCTGATTCCTTCGCCATGATCCGCGGCGGCCACATTGACCTGAGCGTGCTCGGGGCCATGGAAGTAGATGAAGCAGGTAACCTGGCCAACTGGATGATTCCCGGCAAAATGGTGAAAGGCATGGGCGGCGCCATGGACCTGGTGGCGGGGGCGCGCCGTGTGATTATCGCCATGGAGCACACCACCCGTGAAGGTCAGCCCAAAATCCTGAAACAATGCACCCTGCCGCTCACCGGGGTTAAGGTGGTGGACACCATTGTCACCGAGATGGCCTACATCCGCGTTACGCCGAAAGGCCTGGTGCTGGAGGAAGTGGCCCCCGAGGTCACCGCCGAGCAGGTACAGGCGGCCACCCAACCCAAGCTCATCGTTAGCCCTGAATTGAAGCTGATGGCGAGCTGATTCGTAGCTTCGGGTCGGGGCCCGCGTGCAGGCCTGCCGAGTGCTACACCCCGCTTGATTGCTGAATGTCCCCTGCCCTGCTACATTTCCTCCACGAGGAAACCGATGCGCATTGACACCTTTCGCATGGAGCGAATGCAGTGCACCTACGAAAACGAGGTGGACTACAACCTTTCCGAAAGCGGCGTGCTGCCGCTGAAAATAGAAGAGCTGCTCAGCACGGAGCAACTGGCGGAGCTGGCTTCCTATAGTTTGAAATACGCCCCCGCCAATGGATCGCCGGAACTGCGCGAGAATATCGCACAGTGGTATCCTGGCGCCTCGCCCGAGCATGTCACTGTGGTCAACGGGGGCGCCGAGGCCAACTACATGATCCTATGGTCGCTGCTGGAAAAAAGCGACCGCGCCGCGGTTATGCTACCCAACTACCTGCAGACCTGGGGTCTTGCGCGGGCCTATGCCGGGCGGGCCGAGGCGATCTGGCTCAAGGAGCGCCGCGAAAACGGAAAGGTGCGCTGGGCGCTCGATTTGGACAGCCTGGAACGCGCAGTCACGAAAAAGACGCGGCTCATCGTCATCACCAATCCCAACAACCCCACCGGCGGGGTGCTGACCGAGGCGGAGATGGATGCGGTGGTGCGCGCCGCCCGCCGCTCTGGTGCCTGGCTGCTGGCTGACGAAATCTACCGCGGCGCTGAACTGCAGGAGGGAGTCACGCCCTCATTCTGGGGACGCTATGACAAGCTGCTGATCACCTCCGGGCTGTCGAAAGCGTTCGGCATGCCGGGCCTGCGCATTGGCTGGATCGTCGGTCCGCCCAAGATGATTGCCAAGCTCCATTCTTACCACGATTACCTGACGCTTACGCCGAACTACATTTCCGAGCGCCTGGCGCGCATCGCCCTGGAACCGGGGCGCCGCGAGCAGTTGATGGAACGCACCCGCAGCATCCTGCGCCGGCAGTTGCCGCGGCTGGAAGCCTGGATCAGTAAGCACCACGACATATTCACCTACATTCCGCCTGTAGCTGGGGCCATCGCCTATGTACGCTACAAGCTCCCGATATCTTCCACCGCGCTCATGAACCGGGTGATGAAGGAGCAGTCAGTGCTGATCATGCCCGGCGAATTCTTCGGCATGGGCAAATATCTGCGCCTGGGCTACGGCTATGACCTGGATTACACCCTGCGCGGACTGGCACGCGTGGATGAGGTGCTGAATGCGCTGAAAACGAGGGCCGGATCGCGAATAGAAGCGGCGTGCAGCGGGGCTGCGTAGCCGCTCGCTCGAGAGCGGAACCGCTTACCAGCTACTTATCACTGGCTACCGATTCCTGGTTTTCACTACTTAATCCTTGTGATTCCGGCGGTGTCCGACCAGGCCGGCCTCAAAGGAGCGCTGGTCCAGGCGGGACAGGCGCTGGGCCATTCCGGGTTTCAGCAGCCGGTAGTGGTGGACCTCAAAGAGATAAAAAGGAATGAACCAGACCGGTTTGGCGGTGGCCATCCAGTTGAGCTGGTCGAAGCGGGAGAGGTTCACCGGGCGGGAAAATGCACGTAACGAAAGCTGTCGGCGGAGGTTGAAATAACCTTCGAAGTAGCTGAGGGCCAGCTCACGCAGGCTGCGGTAGATGGGCTGGCGGCCGCGGCAACCCGAGTAATTAGACTTGGCAATGGCTCCCCAGGCGCCACCGGTGCGATAAACGGCCACCACGTGGTCGGTGTCGTGCTCGGCTTCCAGGTCAATTACGAGGGGCGGGTAGCCGATGACGCGCAGAGCTGCGGCGGCAAAAATAGCGCCCTCCAGGCAATGGGCGGTGCGCTCGCGCAGGACGCGGCGGGGGGACCAGGCGGTGTCGGCCAGGTGGTAATCAATGTCGTCAAGAAAGCGCTGGATGCCACGCGGGGTCTTCAAGGCGCGCAACTGGCGCAGTTCCGCCGGGGTGAAACCGAAGTTGCCGTTGTGCATGGGTTGCGAGCAGTGTGGGGCGAGTTAAGGTCGCTTGTCAATAATCCAGTTTTCAGTACTTAGTACCAGAAACCGCCGGCGTGGATCGATTGTAAAGACTGATAAAGCTTGGTTATCGCCACTTCTCTATGGCATCTCGAAGAGCAGTCAGGACGCGAATGCCCGTGGGCGACAACCACAATGCGAACCAGAGGATGCCGCCTGCTAGGAAAGTGATCCAAAAGCCATACACGGGAAGGGCTGACCACCCATTGGAAGGCGCTGCCTCAAGATAGGAGCGTTGCGCCCGAATGACATAGGGCACTGACGTAAACCGTCGCATTCTGTAGCCAGTTTCGAGTAGTCGTATCCTTATGATTCTGAAGCAATACGAACTTGCCAGCATCAAAAACAGCCACAGCAACATCGTGGTCAGCCACAGAATCATTTTCAAAAACCAAAGATGGCCGGGTCTGCGTCCAACACCTAGGGATTATATCCTCTACCCCTTGCGGCTCTGCCGTTGACAACTGGCGACAAATCGTCTTCTCATCACTTACGGCCTGAACAGGCTGCCCTCCGACTGAGAACAGGGTACTAAGTACTCGGTACTGCCTCACCGCAGGGCCCGCGCGAGTTCCTGGGGCGAGTCCACCAGCATGTCGGGCGGAGGGGTGTGCAGGGTCTGAGGGGCAAAGCCGTAGGTGACGCCGCAGGTCCAGGTTCCGGCGTTGTGGCCGGTCAGGACGTCTACGGAGGAGTCGCCGATGATAATCGTTTGCAGAGGCGAGGCGCCGGCTTCCTCTATCAGCGTGCGGGCGCCCTCAGGATCGGGCTTTTTGGTGGAAAAGCTATTGCCCCCATAAACCTGATCAAAAAAGGGCCTCAGGCCAAGCGCCTCCACGATTTGGCGGGAGGGGTTGACTGGCTTGTTGGAGAGCACGGCCATGTGGCGTTCCGTCCCGTTGTCCCCGCGGCGCAGAGCGGCCAGCATCTCCGGCACGCCGCGATACACGTGGGTATGGTCCAGCTTGTGAACCCGGTAATAAGAAAGGAAATACTCCAGGGCATCTTTCAAAAGGGTTTGGTCGCCGGGGTCGCCCAAAGCCCGGCGGATCAGCATGGGAGCGCCATCGCCTACATAGGTGGCGATGACATCCGGCGGCAATTCGGGGCGGCGAAGATGGCGGAGGGTGGCGTTTACCGAATGGACCAGGTCCAGGCGAGAGTCAATTAGCGTGCCATCCAGATCGAAAATCAGCAGCTTAAGCGGCTTGCCATTCAGTTTGCGATTGCTTTTGACCATGGTTTCCAAGCTGGCTACCGCTAGTTCAGGGCGGTCCTAATCCAGTATATTCGTAGAGCCGCTCGTGGCTTAGAATGCGAAAGGAGTGCGCTGCGCATCCAAATGACTGAGCCGAAGATTACTTCTTCTGAGGAGTCGGATGGCGACCACCAAAGTAGAACCTAAGGCGGTTAAAGCGCCCGCCGCCCAGGCGAGCCACGGGCCGGAGAAGACCTTCGAAGGCATTACCGGCAAGCAGCTTATAGAATTCTACCGGCTGATGTTCCTGTCGCGGCGGCTGGATGACCGGGAAATTCTCCTCAAACGCCAGCAGAAGATATTCTTCCAGATATCTGGGGCCGGGCACGAAGCCATGGGCGTGGCCGCGGGACTGGTGCTCAAACCAGGTTATGACTGGTTTTATCCCTACTACCGGGACCGGGCGCTGTGCCTGTCGCTAGGCGTGACCCCCCTCGACATGCTGCTGCAGGCGGTGGGTTCGGCAGAGGACACCGCATCCGGAGGGCGGCAGATGCCCTCGCATTGGGCCAGCCCCAATCTCCACATTGTGACCGGATCTTCGCCTACAGGGAGCCAATTGCTGCAGGCGGCGGGCTGCGCCGAGGCCGGCCCCTTCTATGCCGCGCACCCGGAGGCCGCCAAGAAAGGTTCCGGGGATTATCGCGAGTTCAAGGATGTGAGTTTCCAGCGCGACGAAATCACCTACGTCTCCTGCGGCGAAGGGGCCACCAGCGAGGGCGAGTTCTGGGAAACCATGAACACAGCTTCCTCCCGCAAGCTGCCTTTGCTGCTGTGCGTGGAGGATAACGAATACGCCATCTCCGTGCCTATCGAGGTGCAGACGGCCGGAGGCAACATTTCGCGGCTGGTGTCCAACTTTCCCAATTTCTACTTTGCGGAGTTTGACGGTACCGACCCCATTGCCAGCTACACCGCGTTCAGCAAGGCGGCGGAGCACATCCGCGCCGGCAACGGTCCGGCTTTCTTGCACGGACACGTAGTGCGGCCCTATTCGCACTCTCTTTCCGACGACGAGCGCCTCTATCGCCCTGAGGCAGAACGGCGGGAGGAGGCGCGGCGGGATCCCATTACGCGCCTGCAGATGTTCCTGGTACGCGAGGGCATCATCGAGGAAGAGGCGATCACCCGGCTGGAGAAACAGGTGGAGGCGGAGGTACAGGATGCGAGCGATCGCGCCGTGGCCGCGGCCAAGCCTGCGCCGGAGTCGGTGATGCAGTTCATATACTCTCCGGTCCTCGATCCCGCGGCGCCGGCGTTCGCCACCGAGCCGGCGTTCGCCAACCCGAAGAACCATGCCCAGCCCACCATTGCGGCGGCCACCGCGCAGAAGACCATGGCAGACCTGATTAACGCCTGCCTGCACGACGAAATGCGGCGCGACCCCCGCATTCTTGTGTTTGGCGAGGACGTAGCCGACTGCAGCCGGGAAGAGTACCTGCAGCAGAAGCTCATCAAGGGCAAGGGCGGTGTATTTAAGCTTACCGCCGGGCTGCAGCGGGAGTTTGGCTCCGACCGTGTGTTCAACTCGCCCCTGGCGGAAGCCAATATCGTGGGCCGGGCCACGGGCATGGCCACGCGCGGGTTGAAGCCGGTGGTGGAGATCCAGTTCTTCGACTACATCTGGCCGGCGATGATGCAGTTGAGGAACGAGCTGCCGCTCATCCGCTGGCGCTCGGCCAATGCGTTTTCCGCGCCCACTGTAATTCGCGTGGCCATCGGCGGATACCTGACCGGAGGAGCGATTTATCACTCGCAGTGCGGGGAGAGCATCTTTACCCATATTCCCGGGCTACGCGTGGTATTTCCCTCCAATGCGCTGGACGCCAACGGGCTGCTGCGGACGGCTATCCGCTGCGACGACCCCGTGATGTTTTTGGAACACAAGCGGCTCTATCGCGAAACTTTTGGGCGCGCACCCTATCCTGGGGCGGAATATATGGTGCCCTTCGGCAAGGCCAAAATCCTGCAGGAAGGAAGCAACCTGACCGTGGTCACCTACGGGGCGGTAGTGCCGCGGGCGCTGCAGGCGGCGCAACGGTTGCAGCGGGAGCAGGGAATCAGCGTGGAACTGATTGACCTGCGCACGCTCAATCCCTACGACTGGGAGGCGATTGCCACCTCGGTGCGCAAGACCAGCCGCGTGCTGGTGGCCTACGAAGACACGCTGAGCTGGGGCTATGGAGCAGAGATTGCAGCACGAATCGCCGATGAGTTGTTCGAAGACCTGGATGCGCCCGTGCGCCGCATTGCCGCCAAGGACGTTTTCGTGGCCTACCAGCCGCTACTCGAAGATGAAATCCTGCCTCAGTCGGAAGACATCGAGCGGGCCATGCTGGAGCTGGCGGAGTTCTAAGGACAGCTGTCAGCTTTCAGCCATT
>DATEJK010000064.1:0-35053 GCA_035278025.1 Terriglobales bacterium
CCCCCCCAAGGCGGAGGCCCCGCGCCCCGTTGCTCCAGCCGCCTCACAGCCGCCCAAGTCCGCTCCCCAAGCCGATGGCGGCGCCCGCCCGCCCCAGCCCACCGAGGCTGCTGCCCGCCTGGTCCAGCCGCCGGCGCGTCCCCAGCCGCAGGAAGCGGCCCGGCAAAAGGAAACGGTCATCGAGTTCCCTGCGGAAGGAGAGGAAGAGGGCGAGCGCATCCGCTCTTCACCTCTGGTGCGCCGCATTGCCCGCGAAAACAACGTGAATCTGGCGCAGGTGCCGGGTACCGGCCTGGGCGGGCGCATCACCAAGCAGGACATCGAAAACTTCATCGCGCAGCACCCCGCGGGTGCTCCCGCGGCGGCCGCGGCCCGTCCGGCAGCGCAGGCTCAGCCCTCTTATCAGCCCGGGTCAGCGGCCCCCGCCATGCCCGCCGGTCAGCCCGCCCCTGCGGCCATGCCTGGCGAACTGGTGGCCATGAGCAACATGCGCAAGATCATCGCCCAGCGCATGGTCGAGTCGCGCCGCACCAGCGCTCACGTTCACAATCTTTTTGAAGTGGACGTAACCCGTATCGTCAACCTGCGTAACCGCACCAAAGCCGGGTTTGAGCAGCGCCATGGCGCCCGCCTCACCTTCATGCCCTTCTTCGTGCGCGCTGCCATCATTGCCCTGCAGCAGTTCCCCATCATCAACGCGTCCGTAGAAGGCGATAACCTCCACTATCACGAGCACATCAACATGGGCATTGCCGTGGCGCTGGACTGGGGTCTGATTGTGCCCGTCATCAAGAGCGCCGAAGAAAAGAATTTCCTCGGCCTGCAGCGCGCCATCAGCGATGTGGGCGAGCGCGCCCGCACCAAGCGTCTCTCCCCCGACGATATCCAGGGCTCAACTTTCACCGTAACCAATCCCGGCACCTTTGGCGCGGTGTTTGGGCTGCCCATCATCAACCAGCCCAACGTGGCCATCCTGGGCGTGGGCGGCATCGCCAAAGCGCCGGTGGTGGTCACCGACGCCCAAGGCAGCGACTCCATTGCCATCCGTTCCCTGGTGCACCTGACGCTGGGCTATGACCACCGCGTGATTGACGGCGCCGTCGCCGATCAGTTCATGGCTCTGGTCAAGAAAACCCTGGAGAACTGGAACGAGGATGTAGGGTAAGAGCCAAACGCCGCAGTTTCCACAGGAGTTCCTCAGCGACCCTGCCGCTGAATTCTGCTAAGGTTAGTCCCACCATGCCCTGCGATTTAGGCGCTCCCGGCCCGGCCCTCTTCCCTGAACTGGAGGAGAATGACGTGGCCGCCTCGCGCACCGGCGTCCTGCCTTCTCAGGATATCCGCGACCTGATCGCGGCCAAGCGCGTTTTCGCCGGCCAGGAGATCAGCGAAGATCAGATTCAGCCCGCCAGTCTGGACCTGCGGCTGGGCGAGATGGCCCATCGCGTCCAGGCCAGCTTTCTGCCCGGTCCGGCGCGCACGGTAGCGGAATCCCTCAACCAGATCCGCATGAGCCGCATTGACTTGACCAAGACCACGGTTCTGGAAAGAGGCTGCGTCTACATAATTCCCCTGCAGGAGGAACTCAATCTTCCCTCCTCCATCTCGGTTAAGGCCAATCCCAAGAGTTCCACCGGCCGCCTGGACATCTTCACCCGTCTGATCACCGATTACGGGGTTGAATTCGAGCGTGCTCCCGCCGGCTACAAGGGCAAGCTGTATGCCGAAATCGTTCCCCGCACCTTTCCCATCATTCTGCGGGCGGGCATGAAGCTGAACCAGATACGATTTTTGCGGGGGAATCCTCAGTTCGGCGACCGCACTATTACCGTGCTCGATGAAGAAAAAGCCCTGGTCTACCACGGCGAGGAAGACATTCCCATTAAGGCCATGGTGGACAATGGCTTACGAATCTCCGTGAACTTGCGCGCCACCGACAGTTCGGAAATCATCGCCTTCAAGGCCAAAAGGAACGCGCCTGCCATTGACCTGGCCAACGTCAACTACTACCCGGCGGAAGACTTCTGGGATGCCATCCGCCAGCCCAGCGGCAACCGCCTTGTGTTGGAACCAGGGGACTTCTACATTCTGGCCTCACGCGAAAAGGTGCGCGTGCCTGCGGACTATGCCGCCGAAATGGTGCCCTTTGACCCTTCTATGGGCGAATTTCGCGTGCATTATGCCGGCTTTTTTGATCCCGGATTCGGTTACGGCAGCAACGACATAAAGGGCACGCGCGCCGTTCTGGAGGTGCGCGCAGATGGCGTGCCCTTTCTGCTGGAAGACGGGCAAATCATTGGCCGCCTTACCTACATGCGCCTGCTGACCCGCCCCGACAAGATCTACGGGGTCAATATTGGTTCCAATTACCAGCAGCAGGGCCTGGCCCTGGCCAAGCACTTTAAAAAGAAGCCCTGAGCGGCGTCGCCGGGACCGACGCCACCTCCATTTGCCCGCTCCTGCAGCCCTCCTGTAGAATCTTTCTTTCGCGGAAAGCATCTGGAGAGTTATGAAAGCAGCCGTTCATCCCGATTATCACGAAGTACGCGTGCATTGCGCCTGCGGTAATACGTTTATGACACGCTCCACCCACCGGGGAGACATCCACGTGGAAATCTGCTCCGCCTGCCACCCCTTCTTTACCGGCAAGCAGAAGCTGGTGGACACTGCCGGGCGTGTGGAGCGCTTCCGCCGCAAATACGCCAACGTGCCCGCCGCCGCGGGTAAGAAGTAACTTCTTTTTCACCGGACACTTACACAGATCACAAGCCTCTGGGCAACCAGAGGCTTTTTGTTGTGGGCATCAGCTGCAGCTTCATGCCAGCAACCCCATTGTGGGCTTGTCGCCACACAGGTCTTGGTAAGATAGCTCCGTGCGCAAATACTGGGAAACCCCGGCAGGAGTCGCGGGCGAGGGCGCCCGCGCCACAACGCCTGGCAGCCGTGTGCCCGATTGCGTTTCCCTGGGGGGCGTGCGCATCGCCCCGGCTACCCTGCTGGCGCCGATGTCCGGGATAACGGACACAGTCTTCCGCCGCTTCATCCGCAACCTGAGCGGCTGCGGCCTGATCATGACCGAGTTCACCTCAGCCGACGGCATGCTGCGCGACAAGCGCATGCGCGGCCGTTACCTCCATTTTTACGACGACGAGCACCCCATCTCGGCGCAGCTTTTCGGCAGCGATGCCCAAGTAATGGCCGAGGCCGCCCGCATGGTCGAGGGCCTGGGCTTCGACCTGGTGGACCTGAACCTGGGCTGCCCGGCCAAAAAAGTGGTGAAGTGCAACGGCGGCTCCGGCCTGCTGCGCGACCTGCCCGCCATTGGGCGCATTTTTGAGGCGGTGCGGGCGGCGGTGAAGATTCCCTTCACCGTGAAATTCCGCATGGGGTGGAGCGACGACGAAATCGTATGTGTGGACCTGGCGCGCATGGCCGAAGACTGCGGCCTGGCCGGGGTGGCGCTACACGCCCGCACCCGCGAGCAGGGCTACAGCGGGCAGGCGCGCTGGGAATGGATTGCCGCCGTCAAGCAGGCGGTAAAAATTCCCGTGATCGGCAACGGCGATATCCGCTTGCCCGAAGATGCTGCCGCCATGGTGGGCATGACCGGCTGTGACGCCGTCATGATCGGACGCACAGCGGCCTCCAATCCCTGGATCTTCCGCCAGATCGCGGAGTACACCGCTACCGGAGCCTACACCGAGCCCACCGAGGCCGATCGCTACGAGATGATCCGCACCTACTTCCAGATGCTGATCGAAGAAGAGTTGCCGGGCGCGGAAGGCAAGATGAAGCAATTCGTCTCCTGGTTCACACATGGCGTGGCCAACAGCGCCGGCCTGCGCAAGGCGGTGTACGAGTCGCACGCCGGGCCGGAAATTCTGGCGCGGGTGGATGAGTTTTTTGCCGAACGGCTGGGCAGCGGAGTCACTTACAGCGAAGCGTAACCCCTTCCGACCTGCACATCTTTCATCCTGAGCGAGGACGCGCGATACAGATGCGCGTCCGAGTCGAAGGACCTGGTGTTTCGTTTTGCGGTGGGGTCGGTAGTCGCATGCTAACGGTGAGCGGAGTGCCTAGTCTGCAAAGCGCAAGGTCCCTCGACTCCGCCGCATTCTTCGCCAGCGAAGAATGCGGCTGCGCTCGGGATGACAGTACTTTGCAGTTCTGGCAGCTTACACCGGCCGCGCCGTGACCCTGTTCCCTTCCATCTCCAGGTACGCCCAGGGAGTTGCCGGGTCGTGAGTGAAGGCCACCAGCCACTTGCCCGGAATCGCCTCGGCGTAAAACTTCTTCCTGCTCTCAATGGTCTCCAGCGGAAACAGATCGAAGGCCATTACCCAGGTCAGGTCGAGGTGGGCGATGGTGGGAATCAGGTCGGAAATGTAGCACATGGTCTGCCCGCCGCCGCGGATCATCACCGCCTGCATGTGGCGGGTGTGCCCGGGATAAACCTTCACCGAGATACCGGGCAGGATCTCCTGGTCGCCCTGCAGCAGTTGCATCTGGCCGCTCTCGATCAGCGGGTCGTAATTGTCGCTGATGTAGCTGACGCGGTCGCGTTCCAGTTGCTGGCGGGCGTGTTCCCATTCGCCTTTTTGCACATAGTAGCGGGCGTTGGGGAAGGTAGGCTCTACCCGGCCATTGCGGCGAACTGTGTTCCATCCGCAGTGGTCAAAATGCAGGTGGGTGTTGATGACGGTATCTATCTCTTCCGGGCGAACGCCGGCACCGGCCAGGCTTTCCAGCAGTTTCTCCTGCGGGCAGTAGATCTGTTTCGTCTTCTCCGGAAGCTTGTTGCCCATACCGGTTTCAACCAGCACGGTCTGCCGGCCGGCGCGCACCAGCAGAGAATTCATGCCGCCGGAGATGCGGTTCATGTTGTCGGCCGCGAGCCGGCGCTCCCATAGCACCTTGGGCACCACCCCGAAGAAGGCGCCGCCATCGAGGTAGTAAGTGCCGTCGCGCACATGCGTGATTTCGATATCGCCCAGCGTGATTCGCTGCACCGCAAAACCCCTTATTCACCGCAAAGGACACGAAGGGTCACGAAGGTAAATCCATTGTCCTTTTTGTGCTCCCTTCGTCCTTTGTGGTTAATGGTTTTGGCTTCCGAGATACTTCACGAAATGATCCTCAATCATATGAAACAGGTGCGTGCTGGCGGCGGTGCCGGAGATGCCGTGGGTTTTCCCGGGATAGATCATCAGGTCAAACTGCTTGCCGGCATTGATCAGCGCCTGCGCCATCTGTACCGTGTTCTGGAAATGGACGTTGTCGTCGCCGGTACCGTGCACCTCCAGCAGCTTGCCGCGCAAGTCCGCGGCGGTGTTCACGGGCGAGCTGGCGCGGTAGTGCTCAGCATTGTCTTTGGGCAGCCCCATGTAACGCTCGGTATAGATGGAATCGTAGAGCAGCCAATTGGTGACCGGCGCAACCGAGACCCCGGCCTGGAAGCGTTCGGAGTGGGTCATGGCGTACAGGGTGAAGTAGCCGCCATAACTCCATCCCCACCAGCCCAGGCGGTTGCGGTCGAAGATGGGATATTGCTGCAGCGCCTGGTCGAGCGCGGCCAACTGGTCTTTGAGTTCGACATCGCCGAAGTGGCGGAAGTTGGCGGCGGCAAACTTCTCGCCCCTGCCGCCCATGCCGCGATTGTCCACGGTAAGCACGGCAAAGCCGCGCCGCAGCAGGATCTGATTAAACAGGCCGAAAGCGCCGCGCCAGGCGTTGGTCACGTCCTGGGCGTGCGGGCCGCCATAGGGATTGATAATCAGGGGCACGCTGCCGGGCGCTGCTGTGGCCGAGTTCTCCGGCAGCCATAGAATGCCGTAGAGCACCGTTCCATCGTCCGCTTTGAAGTCCACAAACTTGGGCGGAACCATGTGGTATTCCGCCAGGCCGTTCGAACCCCAGAACTGGCTGCAGGTTCCGCCCACGGTACAAAACGACATCAGGGGCGGCGTCTGCAGGGTGGAGAACCGGTCCACGTAGTGTTTGGCGTCGCCGGCAAAGTCGGCGGCGTGCGTGCCTGGTTCCTGGGAAATCCGCGACCCTCCGGAACCATCCAGCTTCACCCGGTAGAGCTGGCGGTCGCGCGCGTCATCCTTGTTGGCGGTGAAGTACACCCAGCCCGCGCTGTCGTCCACCGCATCCACGCCGGTCACTTCGTAGTCGCCGTTCTCCAGTTGCCGCTCCAGGTGAGCGTCGGCGGCCAGCGGATTCGCCTTGTCAAAGCTGTAGAGATAGAGGTGGGTAAAGCCGGTGTGCCAGCTGGACCACAGGAAGCGGTCGCCTGACTTCAAGACCTGGAAATCATCGCTGACGTCTATCCAATAAGGGTTGGTCTCTTCCAGCACGCGGCGCGATTTGCCCGAATCGGTGTTTACGAAGTAGAGATCAAGCTTGTTCTGAGCGCGGTTGAGCACCTGCACCCAGAGCCAGCCGTCACGGATCCAGCCGAAGCGTGGAATGTAGATGTCCTGGTCCTGGGTAAGGGAAATCCACTTTATTTTGCCGCCTTCAGAGCCCACTACCCCCAGCCGAACCCCCGGGTTGGGATCGCCGGGTTTGGGGTACTTTTCCTTTTCCACGCTGGCCTGCACGTCCAGCAGGTCGGTGAGCGGATAGGTGGGCACGTCCTGTTCATTCATCTGCAGGAAGGCTATGTGTTTGCCGCCGGGCTCCCAGAAATAATTGCTGCGCACATCAAGTTCCTCGGCGTAAACCCAGTCTACTTCGCCGTTCAGCAGGCCCTCGGTCTTGGTGCCGGCGTTCAGTTGATCCTTCTTGATTTTAGGATTGCCCTCCTCGGTGATTTCCTTTTCCCCGGCGCCGGCCTCCAGCGGGCGCACGTAAACATTGTGGTCGCGAATGTAGGAAATGCGTTTGCCGTCGGGGGAGAACTTGGGGTCGCCGGTAGCCTGTGGCGCGGTGGTGATCTGTACGGCGGTACCGGTATCCAGGGAGTAGTACCAGAGCTGTCCCATGGAATCGAACAGCAGGTGCTGGGAATCGGGAGCCCAGTGGTAAGCGGCCACCTGGTAGCGCTCAATCCAGGTTTTTTCGCGTTCGCTCTTGATCTTGCTGACCGGCGGAGCCAGAGTCGCCAGCTTTTCCTCCGCCACCAGAATGGCTTTCTTGCCCGTGGTAGCGTCCACATACCACAAAGCGCCATGCTCGCCGGAGGCGTCGCGCTGCACAAAGGAGACCTTCTTGCCGTCCGGGCTCCATTCGATGTTCGAGGGAGAACGGCCGGTCAACCCGCCCTCGGCGAAAATCTTCTCGATGGTTAGCTGCTGGTTAGGGGCGGCTGGTTGAGCCTGTGCGGCGGCTCCGCCGGCAAGCACCGCAACCCAGCAAATGGGGGTAAGGAACGCCCGCATGATCTTCACTCTTCAACTCCAGAAACGGCGGTCGCCCGTAAAACAAGGGGGCTGAAAAGTGTAACACCGGCGGTCAGGTGCCAGTGGCCAGTGATGCGTTTGTTCTCGGGACGACAATCGAGGACTGAAACAGATGGAGAGCAGTGGAACGATCTAACCGGTCACATCACGGGCTTACCGGATCAGGAACCAGATGCGGGCCACTTCGAACAGGGCAATGCCGATGCCGGTGAGGAAATAGAGGGTATGAACGGTGCTGCGGCGAGGGACAGAAGGAACCACCAATCCGCGCTGGCGAAAGAGCACCACCAGCGAGGTCTCCTGTTCCAGCATGAAATCGGCAATGGGGCGATGGAAGAAAGCGATTGCCAGCCCGATGGCCAGGCGCGTGATCTCCATTCCCATGTCCATGGCTTTTGTCAAAGTTTAGTGTGCAAGACTCTGTATCTCAATAAGGGGAAACGCTGAGAAGCCCCGGAGCCAAGAGGTAGGAGCAAGGAGGCAGCGGCCAGGTCCGGCGGCCGTGGGATGGGGTTCAGGGGAGCTAAGCCCTGCCCGGCGCGTGCTAGAATGAGGGGAGCAGCAAGCCGTTACAATGCTTCCCGACATCCAGAGGCTCATCGAGTTACAGCAAGCCGACCGCGAGATCCAGCGCCTGCAAGACGAAGTGGCGGCTCTTCCCCGTCGGGTGGCCGAAATTGAGTCCAAACTGGCCAACACCAAGGCGCAAGTCGAGCGCGCCAAGGCCACCATCAAGGCTGACGAGAATAACCGCCGCAAGCTGGAACTGGACATTCAGTCCCTGCAGCAGAAGATTTCCAAGTACCGCGACCAGTCTCTGGACGTTAAAACCAACGAACAGTACAAGGCATTGATGCACGAGGTCGGCTTTGCCGAGCAGGAAATCCGCATCATCGAAGACAAAATTCTGGAAGGCATGCTGGACGTTGACGACAACGAAAAGAAGCTGAAGGCTGCTGAGTCGGAACTGAAGGCGGAAACGGCGGAAATCGAAAAGGAAAAAGCGGAGGCGCGGCGGCGGACGGCGGAGGACGAAGCCCAACTGGCCACCCTGAACAGCCAGCGCGACCAGTTGCGCGGTGTGATTGCCGGCGACCTGTTGCGCCATTACGACCGGGTTTTAAAATTGCGTCGGACCGCGCTGGCCGAGGCTCGCGACCACAAGTGCTCCGCCTGTCAGGTCATGCTTCGCCCCCAGATATACAACGACGTCCGCACCAACGAGCACATCATCATTTGCGATTCCTGCCAGCGTATTTTGTACTACGTGGCGCCGGCAGAGGCGGAGGCCGGCCCTCCGGCTCCGGAGAATCACGTCCAAGCCCCTGCCGCACAGTAACTTGGCGGCTTCATCGCCGGGTTGCGATTTTCTCCCGCCGGCAATGGCCAATCAGGCAATGTCCGGGCGGGCGGCTGCAAAGTCTTGCATTGTCGCGGGGATTGTCCCAAAATGGGCGTCCAGGTAACCAGCCGGTGTCCACCCTCCCCAAGCCGCGTTACTCCTCCCGCCCTGCCCGGCCCGAAGTGTGGCCGGGATCGGGGATTCATCCGGTTGTGGCAAAGGAGCCGGCAGTCTCCGGCAGTTCTTCCCTGCTCGATCTTCAAGCGCAGGCTGCGGCATTGCCTGCCGAGCCAGAGCCAGTGGTTGCGGAACCAGGCGCGATGGCGATTCTTTCCCTGCGCCTGCAGCAATTGCATTGGCTGCTGCGGCGATTGGGGCGCTGGTGGATGGCGGCCGATTTTCGCAAGTGTCAGCTCCCCATCCTGCTACTTGCTCTGGGGGTATGGGCGGTGAGCGCCAGGTCCGCCTGGCAAAACCAGGACTCAGCCACTCCCTTGCTGCGGGAGAGCATCTCCCAGATACGCCAGGCGCAGGCGCACGCGGCGGTGGTGAACTTTCGGGTCGCTCCGCCTCTGAGCGTTCCCCGGCCGGCTGCGACGGCACCCGCAGCCCCCGCTGCCAGGGCTGCTTCGACCGAGGCCGAACCCGCCGTAGCAAAGCCTGCGAGGGCGCCGGCAGTTCTTCCGCCCACGGTGAGAAAACCAGAGCGAAGCTTTCCTGGCTCGCTGGTAGCCTCCGTCGAACACTGGTTTGATTCCGAGCCCGCGGCTCCTGAAAGGGTGAAGGGCAATCCGCGCAGACGCGTGTGGGTGGACCTGAAGACCGGTCTCTACTACTGCCCGGGCGCCGACTACTACGGTTTCGGTGGCGCGGATCGCGGCAAACTGATGTCGCAAAGGGACGCGGAATACGAATATTTCCAGCCTGCCACCGGCGCGCCCTGCGAATAAGTTTTTCTCGCTGCTAAGACCGACACACCTTTTTACCCCCGAGGACGGCAGAAGACCCGGACAAATCAATTTCCTCCTGTCGGCTTAAGTTCGACTGCCGCTCTCCCTAGCGACCTCGGCGCTGAAAGCATTTAAGATACTGGCGTGCCCGCTCGAACCCCGGGAGTGCAGGTAGTGGTGAACGCGCGCGGAGTGGCTCGGCTGCGCGCCGGGCACGTGTGGGTATACCGCTCCGACCTCGTTTCCGCCGACGGAATTGCACCCGGAGCCTTGGTGCGGGTGATGGATGAACGCGGACGGTCACAGGGCACGGCGCTTTACAGCAGCACTTCGCAGATTGCCGTCCGCATGCTCTCTTCGGGGCCGGTCGAGGACCTCTCCGCGCTTATCCGCAAGCGCCTGCTGGCGGCCATTCGCTACCGCGAGGGGGTGGTCAGTGAAACGGACGCCCGCCGCCTGGTATTCAGCGAAGGCGATTTTCTTCCCGGCCTGATCGTGGACCGCTACAACGATGTGCTCACCGTGCAGGTGCTCATCCAGGCCATGGACGGCGAAGCCGCACGTCAGACGGTCGTTGCCACGCTGACCGAACAACTCTCGCCCGCAGGCATTGTGGAAAGGGTCGAAGGGCGGGTGCGGGAACTGGAGCGGCTGGCCCCGAAATCAAATGCGCTGCTGGCGGGCGAAAAGACGGACACGGTGTTTACGATGAATGGCGTGCGCTTTCAATATCGCGGGCTGGAGGGACAGAAGACCGGCGCCTTCCTCGACCAGAGGGAGAACTATGCCGCGGCCGCCCGATACGCGCACGGCGAGGCGCTGGATGTTTTCTGTTACCAGGGTGGGTTTTCCCTGCACCTGGCCGGCCGGTGCTCCCAGGTTACGGGTGTGGATAGCTCGCGAGCCGCGCTGGAAATGGCGGAGCAGAATGCTGCCTTGAACCAGCCGGCACATGAAATCGAGTGGATTGAGGGTAACGCTTTTGATCTGCTCAAGGACTATTCCGCGGGGGAACGGCGGTACGACACCATTGTGTTGGATCCGCCGGCCTTTGCCCGCTCGCGCAAGACCCTGGAGACGGCTCTGCGCGGGTACAAGGAACTTAACCTGCGCGCCTTGAAGATGCTGCGCCCGGGAGGAGTGCTGGTGACCTGCTCCTGCTCCTATCACGTCAGCGAAGGCGACTTTTTGGAGACGGTGGCGTCTGCCGCCCTGGACGCCAGACGCACTGTGCGCCTGATTGAAAAGCGCGGCCAAGCCCGCGACCACCCGGTGCTGGTGGGCGTACCCGAGACTTCCTACCTGAAGTGCCTGATTCTGCAGACAACCGGCTAATTTTCGTCTAAGGCATTGAAAATTAAAGGGGTAGCTAATCGCCTTCTTGTTTGACAATACTACACTAATATTTTATGCTTCAATACAACTAAAGCTTGCATCTAACGGAATAGATCGCAAGAACATACGTGCGAACGACATTTCAGAATGGAGGAGAACGAAAATGACCGTTTTGACTCGTTGGGATCCCTTCCGGGAGCTGGCCACGGTGCAGGACCGGATGAACCGTTTGTTTCAGGAAAGCTTCGGACAGGCCCGCGAAGAGGGGCTGACAACCGCCGCTTTCGCGCCCGCGGTGGACATTTACGAGGATGAGCACAACATCACCCTCAAGGTGGAAGTTCCCGGGGTTGATGAAAAGGACGTTGATGTCCGCCTGGAGAACAACACTCTGACCATCCGGGGCGAGCGCAAGTTCGAAAAGGAAGAGAAAGAAGAGAACTACCGCCGGGTGGAGCGGCAGTATGGCAGCTTCTCCCGCTCCTTCACTCTTCCTACTATCGTGGACACGGAAAATGTTCACGCCAGCTACGACAAGGGCGTGCTGGAGGTCCGTTTGGGCAAGAAGGCGGAAGCTAAGCCCAAGCAGATCAAGGTGAACTTGGAGAAGAAGGCGGAAGCCAAGGGCGCGGGGAAGGCGGCGTAAACCAGTGGTCAGTTGCCAGTTGCCAGTGGTCAATGCCGGGGGGCTTCGGCCCCCCAATGTTTTTTTAGGTAAGGTCCACGGCGGCGTCTCTTGCATCATTAGCAGTTAGCACTTAGCAGTGAGCATTTAATCGGCTGAACTTTTTTGGCGATGGCATCAAACCCGCAATGGCTAAATGCTGATTACTAACTGCTGATCAGCCAGGCTGCTGGTCAGCTAAGGAGCGTTCTTATGCCCATTCGTTGGGACAAATTTACAGTGAAGGCGCAGGAAGCAGTGCAGCGCGCCGGCGAACTCGCCTCCGAGTACGCCAACCCGGAAGTGTTGCCGCTGCACCTGTTGATAGCTCTCCTGGAGGACCGCGAGGGCATCGTGCCGCCAGTGTTGGAGCGCGTGGGCGCCGGACCGCAGGCAGTGCTGGCGGATACGCAGCGCGAACTGCAGCGAGCGCCCAAAGTCTCAGGCGGTGGGGTGGCCCAGGCCACCATTTCGGCCGCCCTGAGCCAGGCGCTGGAGCAGGCCTTCAAAGAAGCCGACAGCTTTAAGGACGAGTACGTCTCCACCGAGCACCTGCTGTTGGCCATGACCAAGGAGCCGCGCGGCTCCGACTACGAGCGGGCGGCCGCCAGGATTCTGGCGCGTCACGGCGCCAGCCACGATGCCATTCTCAAGGCCCTTACCGCCGTACGCGGGTCGCAAAAGGTGACGGACCAGAATCCGGAGGCCAAGTACCAGGCGCTGGAACGCTACGCCCGAGACCTGACAGAGCTGGCGCGCCGCGGCAAGCTCGATCCCGTGATCGGGCGCGACGAGGAAATTCGCCGCGTGGTGCAGGTGCTCTCCCGCCGCACCAAGAACAATCCCGTGCTGATCGGTGAGCCGGGGGTGGGCAAGACCGCCATTGTGGAAGGGCTGGCGCAGCGCATTATTTCCGGCGACGTGCCGGAAGTGCTCAAGAACAAGCGGGTCGTGGCCCTCGACCTGGGCGCCATGCTGGCCGGGGCCAAGTATCGCGGCGAGTTCGAAGACCGGCTCAAGGCCGTGCTCAAGGAAATCGAGGATTCGCAGGGGCAGATCGTCCTGTTCATTGACGAGCTGCACACGCTGGTGGGGGCGGGCGCGGCGGAAGGCGCCATTGACGCCTCCAACATGCTGAAGCCGGCGCTGGCCCGTGGCGAACTGCGCGCCATCGGCGCCACCACGCTCAACGAATACCGCAAGCACATCGAAAAGGATGCCGCCCTGGAGCGCCGATTCCAGATCGTATATGTGGGCGAGCCCAACGTGGAAGACACTATTGCTATCCTGCGAGGCCTCAAGGAGCGCTATGAGGTGCACCACGGGGTGCGCATCAAGGATTCCGCCATTGTGGCAGCGGCCACGCTTTCCCACCGCTACATTACCGACCGCTTCCTGCCGGACAAGGCCATTGACCTGATTGACGAGGCGGCGGCTTCCCTGCGCATCCAGATTGATTCCATGCCCACGGAAATTGACCAGCTAGAGCGCCGGGCCACGCAGCTGGAAATCGAAAAGCAGGCGCTGATGCGGGAGGACGATCCCAATTCGCGCGAACGGCTTGCGGCGGTGGAAAAAGAGCTGGCGCATATTCGCGAACAATCGGACGCGCTCAAAGCGCGCTGGAAACAGGAGAAAGAAGCAATCAACCGGGTGCGCGAGGTGAAAGAGAAGATCGAAAAGCTCAAGCTGGACATACAAGGCGCGACTCGCAAAGGCGACTACAACCGCGCCTCTGAAATCCAGTATGGCGAGCTGCCGCGAATGGAAGCGGAGCTGGAGAAACTTAATTCGCAGATGGATGGGAAGGCCGTGGGTGTGCCGGCCAGGATGCTGAAGGAAGAAGTGGACGAGGAAGATGTGGCCCGAATCGTTTCCAAGTGGACGGGCATTCCCGTGTCCAAGATGCTGGAGGGCGAAGTCAAAAAACTGGTCACCATGGAAGAGCGGCTGCGCGGCCGCGTGGTCGGCCAGGATACCGCCCTGGAGCGGGTTTCCAACGCCATCCGCCGCTCCCGTGCCGGGCTGAGCGATCCGCGGCGTCCCATCGGCTCGTTCATCTTTCTCGGCCCCACAGGCGTGGGCAAAACCGAACTGGCGCGGGCCTTAGCTGAATTTCTGTTCGATGACGAGCACGCCCTGGTGCGCATTGACATGTCGGAGTACATGGAGCGGCACGCGGTGGCGCGGCTCATCGGAGCCCCTCCCGGCTACGTCGGCTACGAGGAAGGCGGGCAGCTCACCGAGCAGGTGCGGCGGCGGCCATATTCGGTGATTCTGTTCGACGAGATCGAAAAAGCGCACCCCGAGGTGTTCAACATCCTGCTGCAGATCATGGATGACGGGCGCCTGACCGATGGCCAGGGCCGTACGGTGGACTTCCGCAACACCGTGATCATCATGACTTCCAACATCGGCTCCGAGTATCTATCGGCAGAGGCGCTGCGCACCCCGGAAGACTTCGAGAACGCTCGCCGGCAGGTGATGAACGCATTGCAAGGGCATTTCCGCCCTGAGTTCCTGAACCGGGTGGACGACGTGATCATCTTCAATCCGCTGAGCAAGGAGCAGCTGTCCAAGATCATCGAGCTGCGCCTGGAAGACCTGCGCCGCCTGCTGGCGGAGCGCAAGATCAGCCTGGAGCTGACCGACGCGGCCAAGGAAATGCTGTTCTCCGAAGGCTACGATCCGGCCTATGGAGCGCGGCCGCTGAAGCGTGCCATCCAACGCATGATCCAGGATCCGCTGGCGCTGAAGATACTGGACGGCGAGGTGCTGCACGGCGATCACGTGATCGTGGACGCCAATCTTCGTGAACGCAAGATGACTTTCAATGTTTCGCGGCGGGTGGGGGAAGGCAAACCGAAGCCCGCGTCCAAGCAGCCGGCGAGCTCACGGAGGTAATTGGTTTGGCCGCTGATGAACGCTGATCTTCTTGATCAGGCAGGGTGCTTCGACTCCGCAGGCCGGTCCGCAAGCGAAGTGGCCTGCTACGCTCAGGAGGACGAGTTAAAGGATTGTCGGCCTTCATCAGCGTTAATTCGCGGCGAAAAAGCTATTCCGTGGGCCGGTCAGCGAGCACCGTTTGGGGCTTGCGCGGAGGCTCGGAGGTACGGGCGGCGGGTGTCCCCGGCTCGGCGGCGGCCTTGGCTTCGGCCCGGGCGGCACCGCGCTCATCGAACTTGCCGAAGATCATCTTGCCCGCCGTGGTCTGCAGCACCGAGGTGACGGAGATATCCACATTCTTGCCAATCATTTTGCGCGCGTTGTCCACCACCACCATAGTGCCGTCGTCCAGGTAAGCCACGCCCTGGTTGTATTCCTTGCCTTCCTTGAGAATGAACACGCGCATGATCTCGCCCGGCAGCACGATGGGCTTGAGCGAGTTGGCCAGCTCGTTGATGTTCAACACTTCCACGCCCTGCAGCTGGGCAACCTTATTGAGGTTGAAATCGTTGGTGATGATTTTGCCTTCGTAGACCTTGGCCAGTTCGATGAGCTTCATATCCACTTCGCGGACGGCGGGAAAGTCGTCTTCCACGATCTGGATATTGAGGGAAGCAACTTTCTGCAGGCGCTGCAGGATATCCAGCCCGCGGCGGCCGCGGTTGCGCTTGAGCGAATCGGCGGAGTCGGCCACCAGTTGCAGCTCGCGCAGCACGAACTGGGGGATAACGATGATGCCGTCGAGGAAGCCGGTTTCGGCGATGTCGGCGATGCGGCCGTCAATGATGACGCTGGTATCGAGAATCTTGTAAGCCTTGCGCCCCTGTTTTTCGCCGCCGAAGATGCCGCCCAGCGCAGCCAGGTTGAGCAGGTCGCCTTTGTTGGCACCCACGATCAGTCCGATGTAGGCCATCAGCAGCATTACCAGGAGTTCCAGAAAACTCTGGGTGCTGCCGGGGCGAATGGAATCCCGGATGACCAGGCTGAAGAGGTAGGCACCGAGAATGCCGAGCACGCTGCCAATGGCGGCGCCGATCAGCCGCTTCAGGCTGACCTTGTGCAGGCGTATCTCGAAGAGAATTACACCCACCCCGATGGCCGCGCCTACAGCGGCATCCACGGGAGTGGACAGACCGAAAGGCTCAAGAACATAGCAAGCAGCGGCTACAACCAGAATGAAGACGATACGAACAAATATGAGATCCAAGGAGAAACCTCCTCGGGGCGATTCCGGTCCCAAGCCGCGCTGACCAGGCCGGGGGAGAAGGCCGTCAGGCGGGCCCAAGTGGCGTCCCGTACTACTAAAGTCCAGCCGCAAACAGACGGCCGGAGGGAGTTATAGCGAAGCGTATAACGATGAAAAGGCCTCGCCCGCGGCACGATGACAACATGCCGACACGCGGGAAGTATATACCAGAGTACCTTTCCTGAGTCCGGGAAAACTCCTACGACCCGGCCCCGTGGTCCTCATATCAGATGAGCCGAGAGGTTGAAGGGTCGCTCGCTGGCGAAAAGAGCTGCCTTCAGGAGAGCGCCAACTCGTACAATCGAAGGTTTGGAGAGGCCATGAAAGCGATTGTGATCCAGCGGTTTGGCGGTCCGGAAGTACTGAAGCTGCAGGAGGTTGCTGATCCCCAGCCACAGCCTGGGGAAGTGCTGGTGCGGGTGCAGGCGGCAGGGGTGAACTTCGCCGACGTGATGATGGCACAGGGCGGGTATCCGGGCACCCCGGCGCCGCCGGTAATTGCGGGACGCGAGTTCGCGGGGGTGGTGGAAAGCAGCGGCGAGCGGGTGATGGGTTATACCCAGATGGGGGGCTTTGCGGAAAAGATTGCCGCTCCCCGCCACCTGCTGTGGCCGCAGCCCATGGGTTGGAGCGCGCCGGAAGCGGCCGCCTTTCCGGTGAATTACTTTACGGCCTACCTGGCATACTGGGAAGCAGGGCTGACGGAATCGGTGCCGGCAGGGCGGCGCCCGCGCGTGCTGATCCACGCGGTAGCGGGCGGCGTGGGCACGGCGGCGGTACAGATCGGCAAAATCCTGGGAGTGGAGACATATGGGACCTCCTCTTCTGACGAAAAGCTGGCGCGGGTGAAGGAATTGGGGCTGGAGCACGGCATCAACTACAAGCAAGTGGATTATGAGAATGCGGTGCAGGAGTTGACCGGCGGCGAAGGCGTGGATGCGGTGTTTGAAATGCTGGGCGGCGAGCACACTGCCAGGAGCCAGCGCTGCCTGCGCGATTTCGGGCGCGTGATTCTGTACGGCACCGCCACCGGACAGCAGCCCAAGTTCGACACCCGTTCCATGTATGCCAAAAGCTCCAGCGCGCACGGGTTGTGGCTGAGCAGGCTTTCGCTGAAGGAAAACATCATGTGGCCGGCGTGGGAGCGCATGTCGGACTGGATCAAAGAGGGCAGGCTGCGGCCGGTGGTGGGACACGTGCTGCCCCTTGCGCAGGCGAGCGACGCCTTCCGGCTCATGCTGGAACGCAGGAACTACGGCAAAGTTGTGCTCACACTTGGCTGAAGGCAGGGATGGCCTCTGGATAGCCGGCGAGACGCCGGCGCCACGTTCATTTCTTGTCTTTCAAGTATTGCCGCGGAATGGGACGCGCTGCGCTTTCGTTCTGCCACTGCGCGCTGACGATCCACCACCGGCGGCCATCGTTCACCAGGCTGATGCTGTTAATGCCGCGCACGCTGGATCGCGAGCTGTGATTGATGTCCACTGATTCGTAGGTGCTCCACACGTGGGCCAGGTTGCCGTACTGTTCGGTACGGCGGGCGATCTCCTTTTCAAGATGGGAACGATCCGGATGTTCTGTGGATTGCAGCATCCTGCTGGTCTGCTCGATGCTGCCTGACTTCATCTTCGGTTTTCCATCCTGATCGCTGACGCTGATCAGTTGCGCTCCGGGCTGAAACAACGATTCAAAGCGCCGCATGTCCGCGGGCTTCCCTGCGGGATGAGAAATGGCGGCGTAGGAGGCGGTGATGATCGCGTCTATTGTTGAGACATCCCGGACAGGAGCGGCTGGAGCCTGTTGGGCCGGACTGGAGACTGGCAGCAGAGCCAGGAGCGCCAGCCACAACATTTTTTCAACAAACAAATGCCGCATGATGCTCTTCCTTTCCACGCCAGCGTAAGCGTGGTGTTGCGCTTCACACAACACTCCTAGAGTGTTGTGAACCACGTTGCGCAAGAGAGCAATTTTAATTGCTACCGGCGCGTGTCGGCTGACGTCCAATGATGCGAGCGCGGCTGGGCGGAAGAAGTATCGTGAAGGGAACTTTCGCGAAGGCCGCGACGTAACCTGATTTCGACAGCAGAAGTCGCAAACAGTCAAAGGGGTTAAACGAGGATCGTTCTCACCCGCGGTTTGGCGGCCCAGGTGGGAAGAATCGGGTAGAGGGCGCGTCCTTGCGGCCGGCCCTGGTGCGTTTAACCCCGCCACATTGTAGGCCATCGGAGGGAATAAAACACTTCCGGGCCGGAGCGGGCCGCCCAACACACCCCGAGGGGAGAAGGAAGTGAGGCAATATGAAAAGCTCAAAGATCAGGGGCGGCGTGGTTCTGGCAATGGCAGTGCTGCTCTCCACCGCCGCATTCGCCGGCAGCAAACCCGGCTCGCTCTACCTGAGCGAGGCCACACAACTTAACGGAAAGCAGATTCCTGCCGGTACGTACCAGGTGCGTTGGGAAGGAAGCGGACCTGCGGTGCAGGTATCTGTTCTGAGAGGCAAGAAGGTAATCGCCAGCGCGCCCGCGAAGGTTGAGCGAGTTACTTCCACGCCGGACCGCGGCGCGGCGGTGATTGACACCGCCGGTGGCGGACGCACCCTGGTGGAAGCCCGTTTTGCCGGCAAAAACTACAAACTGGTATTCCCCAGCCCCGAGGCGCAGGCACAGAACATGCACAACGGGTCGAATCAATCCAATCGCTAAACGGCTGCTCAGCGACACAAGGGAGCACTCCCGTGCTCCCTTGTTTTTATCCGGCCGACACCCGCCTTTACTGCACCGTCAGGCTGGTGGAGTTGGTAACTCCTCCCGAGTTGGCGCCGATGGTGGTGCTGCCCACCCCGGCGGTGGTCGCCATGCCTGCCACGCTAGGCGCATTAGCGATGGTGGCCACAGAAGCCGACGATGAACTCCAGTGGACGTTCAGGGTTATGTCCTGGGTGGTGCTGTCGCTGAAGGTTCCCGTGGCGGTGAACTGCTGCTTGCTGCCATTGGACACGCTGGCGTTCGCTGGGGTGATGGCGAGAGAGACCAGCGTGCCGTTGCTGACGGTAAGTGTGGTGGTCCCTTTCAGCCCGGAAGCGGTGGCGGTGATGGTGGCACTTCCCGTACGTTTGCCGAAAGCTGTTCCGGAACTGCGCATGGAGGCAACTTTGGGAGTGGACGACTTCCAGGACACACCTGCCAGGTTGCTGCCGGTGCTGCCGTCGCTGAAGGTGCCGACCGCCGTGAATTTCACGAAGGTGCGGGCTTCAATGCGCGGGTTGCTGGGTAGAATCGCAATGCCTACCAGCTTGACGGTTGTGACAGTAAGGTTCGTATTCCCCGTCACTGAGTCCAGAACCGCGGTGATGGTTGTACTCCCCGTAGCCACGCTGTTTACCAGCCCCTGATTATTGATGGCGGCGGCGGCAGGATTGGACGAGCCCCACAAGACAGAGGTGGTCACATCTTCCGAGCTGCCATCACTGAAGCTGGCGGTGGCGGTGAACTGCTTGGTGGTGCTGACGGGCATGCTGGAGTTGGCTGGTGTCACGGTGATGGAGGTTACGGTAGCGCCGGTGACCGTCAGCGCGGCCGTACCGCTGACGGAGCCGGAAGTGGCGCTGACCGTGGCGGTGCCTGTGCCGACCCCGGTAGCCAGGCCGGAGGAGTTGATGGTGGCAACCGAGGAGGAGGATGAGGACCAGGTCACCGAAGTCAATAGCTGAGTGCTGCCGTCGTCAAAGCTGCCAATCGCGGTAAATTGCTGATCCGTGCCTGCTGCGATGGAGACCGGCGTCGGGCTGACCGAAATAGAGAGCAGGTGGGCGGCGACCACGGTGAGCTGAGTAGTATCGGTAAACGAGCCTACCTTGGCGGTGATGGTAGCGGTTCCCGCGCCCACGGTTGTAACCAGGCCCGAGTTGTTGATGGTGGCAACCGCCGTCGCCGACGAACTCCAGGTAACGCCGCTTACCAGGTCCTGTGTGGAGCCGTCACTGTAGATCGCGGTGGCCGTGTATTGCTCGCCGATGCCGATGCCCAACGTCAAGCCGTCAGGCGTCACCACGATGGAACTGATGGTGGGGGCGGTGACCGTCAGGCTGGTTGAGCCCTTGATGCCGCCCAGGCTGGCCGAAATTGTGGTTGAGCCCGCCGCCATGCCTGTAGCCACGCCGGCGGCATTGATGGTCGCCGCCGCGTTCGAAGACGAGGCCCAGTTCACCAGTGCGGTGAGATCTCGGCTGCTGCCGTCCTTATAAGTTCCGGTAGCCGTAAACTGCAGGCTGGTGTTCACTGGCAGAGCAGAAGCAGCGGGTGAGACCGCGATGGAAGCCAGATTGGTGGCGGCACTGGTCACCTGAAGTGTGGCGAACGCCTGCAATTTTCCCGAGGTGGCGGTCACAGTTACCGTGCCCGCGCCTACAGCGGTGGCTCTGCCTGCGGCGACACTGGCAATAGTGGAATCGGACGTTTTCCACTGGGCTGAGGCAGTCAGATCCTTGCTGCTGCCGTCACTGTATTTACCCATGACACTGAATTGCTGGCTAGCGCCGGGAGCAACGCTGGCGACCGCCGGACTCACTTGCAGCGAGCTAAGCGACGGAGCCACTGGCGGTGGAGGGTTGGTGTTGCTGGATGAGCCGCCGGACCCGCAAGCTGCCAGCGTCAAAGTTAATGAGAGAACCATCAGTACGTTTGAGACTTTTGTCATGGTACTTTCCCCTACTTGCTCGTGTAGGAAGCATCCTACTTGGGAAATTCCCATTTTCAGCCTCATCGCCATTACGTCAGTCACACGACATATGACCGTCGGGGGAGGGTGGGTATATACCACATACGACATAATAGTTTGCAACAGCGGTATGTATAAGGAAAGAAGGCTAGTTAACGTGGGGTGAGAGAGCAAGAGGATATATACGGCATACGACATGTCGCTGACGGTATGCCGTCAGTTGTTCTGGGTGAGCATGGGCAATGAATTATTTTGTAAAGGAATCGGCGCAAGGAAGCGGGAAAATCGCCTTTTCAGAAGGATGAGCTGCAGCGGAGTTGGATTCATCATCCCCGGCCTACGCCCTGCCTACATTCTCACGCACATCAGCAACTGGGAACCAACGGTCCAAAGCCGGCGCGTTCAGCCCGGCATTCTTTGCGGCTCTTTGCGATCGCGCCGGCTGAGAGCAATGAGCTAATACTTGGGCACGCTCGGGTCCACCTTGTCTGACCAGGCCAGAATGCCACCAGCCAGGTTCTTGACTTTGCGGAAGCCGGCCTGCTGCAGGAAGGTGACCGCCTTGGCGCTGCGCACGCCGGAGCGGCAGTGGGCCACGATTTCGCGGCTGGAATCCAGTTCATGAGCACGCTGCGGCAGTTCTCCCAGCGGGATCAAGTAACCGTCCAGGTTGCAAATCTGGTATTCATGGGGCTCGCGAACGTCGAGGATAAAGATGTCCTCCCCTGCGTCCAGCTTTGCTTTGAGCTCTTCAGGTTGAATTTCCGGAACGTTGGATGCCACAGGCTTCTCCTCGCCGCGAATGCCGCAAAATTCGTTGTAGTCAATCAGCTTAGTCACAGTGGGGTGCTGACCGCAAGCGGGGCAGTCCGGATTCTTGCGCAGCTTGAGCTCGCGGAAGCGCATGCCCAGCGCGTCCACCAGGAGCAAACGGCCGATAAGGGGCTCGCCTTTTCCGAGAATCAGCTTGATGGCTTCGGTGGCCTGCATCACGCCGACCAAGCCGGGCAAAATGCCCAGCACGCCGCCTTCGGCGCAACTTGGCACCAGTCCCGGCGGCGGCGGTTCGGGATACAGGCAGCGGTAGCAGGGGCCATCCTTGGTGGCAAAGACGCTGACTTGGCCTTCGAAGCGGAAGATGGAACCGTAAACGTTGGGCTTGCCGGTGAGCACGCAGGCATCGTTCACCAGGTAGCGGGTGGGAAAGTTGTCGGTGCCGTCCACGATGATGTCGAAATCGCGGAACATATCGAGCGCGTTCTCGCTGGTCAGCCGGGTTTCAAACGGGCGCAGCTGGACGAAGGGATTGATGGCCTTCACGGTTTCCGCGGCCGATTCCAGCTTTTTGCGGCCCACGTCGGCGGTGGTGTGAATCACCTGGCGCTGCAGGTTGGTGTAGTCCACCACGTCGAAATCCACCACCCCCAGGGTGCCCACGCCCGCTGCTGCCAGGTAAAGGGCCAGGGGCGAACCCAGGCCGCCGGCGCCAATACACAGCACCTTGGCGGCCTTGAGCTTGAGCTGCCCCTCCATGCCCACTTCTGGCATGATGAGGTGGCGCGAGTAGCGCAGAACTTCATCGTTGCTGAGACTCGCGGCTTGAATAATGCTTGCCATGGCAATTTGCCTTCCTGAACCTGAATTAATTTTTTCTGAAACCAGCCGTCAGGAAAACCAACTAGGCATTCATTCGACAGGGGCAACAACAGGCGCAGGAACCGCCAGCAATGGAGGGCACTATGGAGAGGCTGTCGTTTTCGTTCACCGGGGTGCTTTCCTTGTGCAGGTACCGGATGTCTTCGTCGTTCAGGTAAACATTAACGAAGGCGCGCAATTTGCCCTCATCAGTATACAGATGGCGGCGCAAGTCAGGATAGCTGGTAGTGAGAGCGAAAAGCGCGTCGCCCACACTGCCGGCCTGAACCTCAATGGTGTCCCTCTTGCCCGCATACTGTCGCAGCGGAGTGGGTATGTGGATTTTCATGCTGCTTGCAAGTCTCCTCCTGGTTGTTTGAACTGCCTTATTAACAGATGTTTAAGCCGGGGCGTTGGTTTCAGCAATCTGCGCTGCCACCTCCACCGGTTCATCCTGGAATTGCTTTTCGGCTTCCCCGCCGCCCCGCAGCACAAATGAATTCGTGTCCCGGGCCTGGCCCTTTTCTATGCTGGTAATGACATACGAACAGCCCAGCCAATGAGCCTCGGCCAGATCGGTAGGCGACCAGCGCGCTGGGTGGTCGGGATGCGAGTGGTAGAACCCCACGATATCCAGACCCCGCTCCCGCGCCTGGCGCTGGATGGCGATCAACTCGCGGGGATCAATATTGTATCGGTTCTGGGGCGAATCGGTGCGAGTATTTCCGGCGCGCGCCACCGCCGTGACCAACCGCCGGTCATCATCTTCCGCCCGTCCCAGCAGCACCCCGCAGCACTCATGAGGATAGGTCTCCTCGCCGTGCCGGCGGAGCTGGCGGTAGCAGGTCTGATCAATCTTCAGCATAAGGTAGTTGGTAACTGGTAGTTAGTAGCTGGTAGTTAGTAGTTGGTCGTTTAACTGGTCTTAGCAACTGCCAGCTACCACTTACCAGCTAACCCTTAGTCTTCTTCCCAGAAGCGCTCGCTCAAGTACTTGTCGCCGGAATCGGGCAGCACGGTCACGATCACGCCCGACTCTTTGCGTTCCATCAGGCCGCGGGCCACCTGCAGGCAACCGACTACCGCTGCTCCCGCGGAAATGCCGACCAGCAGGCCTTCTTCGCGGGCCAGGCGCCGTACCATGGCGTAGGACGCTTCCGTGGAAATTCCCAAATCGTCATCGGCCAAGCCAGGGTCATAGATGTTGGGCACGATAGCGGTGGCCATGTGCTTGGCGCCTTCAATGCCGTGGAACGAGGAATCCGGTTGCAGGGAGATGCACTGGATGCTGGAATTAAACTCCTTGAGCCGGCGGGCGGTGCCCATGAATGTGCCGCTGGTGCCCAGCATGGCCACAAAGTGGGTGATGCGGCCCTCGGTCTGGCGCCAAATTTCCGCTGCCGTGCCGTGGTAATGGGCGCGCCAGTTGGCGTCGTTGGAATACTGGTCGGCGTAGAAATAGCGCTGCGGCTCAGCGGCATACATGTCGCGCGCCTTGCGAATGGAGCCGTCGGAGCCCTCGGCGGGGTCGGTATACACGATCTTTGCCCCATAGGCGCGCAGGATGTGCTTGCGCTCCAAAGAAACATTCGAGGGCATGCACAAGGTGACCGCAAAACCCTCCGCCGCGCCCAGCATGGCATAAGCGATGCCGGTGTTGCCGCTGGTGGAATCGAGCAGTAACTTGCCGGGAGGGAACTGGCCGGTGCGGCGGGCCTCGCTGACAATGGCAGCAGCGGCCCGGTCCTTCACCGAGCCTCCGGGATTGAACCATTCCGCCTTGCCCAGCAACTGAATGCCGGGGAGATCGCGGGCCATGCGCTCCAGCCGAAGCAGGGGTGTGTTGCCAATGCGCTGCAGCAGGGTTTCCCCCAAAGAAGTGTTGGCCCGCGGCAGCGCCGGTTTTGCGCCCTCGGCATTCACGCCATGTGTCTCATTCGTGACAAGTTGCGCCATTTTGCGGCTCAGACAATGACTCTCGTAATGTGGTTATTAGATGAATTCAGGCATCTAAAGGAGCCGATAGTTTATAAAGGTGTCTTGCGGGCGGGCAACACACGCACCGGGAATGGCTTCGAATCGGTTCCCAAAGGCGCAGAAGCAGTATTGAGCTCGTACGCGGGCGAACACAGGATATAAGCGGAAAAATGGCTAAAAAGCAAGAAGGACGAACCTACGACGAAGCAGTTAACTGGTTGCGCGAGCACCAGTTTGATGTATTAGAAGCGCCGGGAACGAAGACCAGCCGGGTATTTGTAAAAAAATACAACTGTTCAGCCGCCATCGAGAAGACGCCCGAGGGTGAAGTGAAGGTTTTTGCCTATCCTGGCTACCTGATCGGCGGCGAGATCGCCAAGTTGATCAATAAGGGCTACCAGCAGGTGCTCAAGACCACCAAGACGGAAATTGCGGCCACAGCCGACCACCTGAAGGCGTTGCACAATTTTACGGAAGAGCTCAAGGAAGCCGTGGGCAAGCCCAGCCTGTACAACGAGTCGCTGGGAACGGTGAGCGACGCCTATGCTTACGACCGCGTAGAAGGCCGGGACAAGCCCGACACCTCGCGCCCCAAGCGCCCCTGGGACGAACCGGTGGGGGCGGGCAAACCGGGCAAGCGCGCGTAGGACCAAAACTCCACCACCGAGACACAGAGGCACAGAGGGAACTGATTCATTAAAAACCTGCCTGCTGTATACCTTCGCTGCATTCAATAAAACCTGTACTACTGCCTTCCGGTGAACTCCCTCGGTATAATCCGCGGGCATGAAAAGGACTTTGGCGAGCATCTTCGCTTCGTTCCTGCTTGTCACCTTGGCTTCCGCGGCCAATCCGCCCACGAAGCTCCAGGCCGCCGTCCGACAGGTGCTGGATGAGCAGGTAAGGGCCTGGAACCGGCAGGACCTGGATGCGTTCATGCAGGGCTACTGGCATTCGCCCCAGCTGACATTTTTCTCGGGAGCGACCGTGTATCGTGGCTGGGACAATGCTCTGGCGCGCTACCGCAAGGCATACCACTCGGAGGGCCACCAGATGGGGCACCTGGAATTCTCCGACCTGCATGCAGATTGAGACGCTCAGCCCGGCGGCCGCATTCGTGCGCGGGACCTTCCATCTCGCCATGCCAGAGGGCAAGCAGCGGCACGGCATTTTCACGCTGGTGTTCCGCAAGTTTCCCCAGGGCTGGCGCATTATCCACGACCACACCTGCGCGGCGGAATAAACTGCCCGCCGGCCAGTTCCCTCACTTGCGGCGCAGGCCGAACCAGGTTTCGGAAACCACGATGGAATTACCGGGATTGTGGGGGTCGTATTTGACGGAAGTGGGCAGGCCGAGGCGGCAGGAGTGCAGATTCACATATTGGCGCATGTACGTGATCTCCTGCGAGGCCTCATATGACACTCCGGCTACATCGTACTGGTAGATGATGAACTGCGCGGGCCGTGTGCCGTCGAGCTCATGCACATCAATGACGGTGCCGTCGGTGATGCGTCCGATGTGGCTGATGAAGGTGCGGCGTTCGCGTTCGACCTCTTCCGGAGTTTTGCGGCGGCGGCGCAGCAGGTAGGCCACGAGCGCGGCCGTGGCCAATCCGAGCGCCAGCAGGGGATAAGCGTGAGATGGCACTTCTTCTCGTACCTAGTACCCAGTACCTAGTACCCGATTAAGTCCGGGTGCGTGAGCCCAGGAATTTATGAGTTATTTGATTGGGGGTAGTTTAGCAGGGAATCGTGCCCTGCGGAATTACGGAAGTTCGTCGTACCTGATCAAGCTCCAGCCCTGGAGCCGAAGCCGATAGCGCTATTAAAGCCGGGGCGGCAGGGGTGAAGCCGCATCCTTCTCCAGGCCTTCGCCCACGGGCGACCTCCAGGCCTTCGCCCACGGGCGACCCGGGCGCGCTGCTAACTCTTTACCTTCTCCCAATCTTTCAGGAACTGGTCGAGGCCGCGGTCGGTGAGCGGGTGCTTGAACATCAGGTCGAGCACCTTGAAGGGGATGGTGGAGACATGAGCGCCGGCCAGAGCCGCTTCCACCACATGCAGCGGGTGGCGGAGGGAGGCGGCGAGCACCTGCGTCTTGTAGCCGTAGTTCTTATAGATTTGCACCACATCGCGCACCAGGTCCATACCCACGTGGCTGATGTCATCCAGACGTCCTACGAAGGGGCTGACGTAGCTGGCGCCGGCCTTGGCCACCAGCAGCGCCTGATTGGGAGAGAAGCAGAGCGTGAGGTTGGTAGGGACACCGTCGTCCGACAGGCACTTGCAGGCTTTTACGCCATCGCGGGTGGTAGGCAGCTTGATAACCACATTCTTGTGCCAGGTGGCGTAATCGCGGGCCTGCTGGCACATGCCGCCGGCGTCGGTGGCCGTCACTTCCACGCTCACGGGACCATCCACGACCTGGCAAATCTGCAGAATGGTTTCCTTGAAGGGCTTGCCTTCCTTGGCGATGAGGGAAGGGTTGGTGGTGACGCCATCGAGGATGCCAAGGCTGGCGGCCTCGCGGATTTCGTTCAGGTTGGCGGTGTCAATGAAGAATTTCATAAATTTGTGTAATTGGGTAACCGGGTAAAGGCTCGGATTGCCGCCAGTGTTTCAAAAATTACTCAATTACACAATTACCCGATTACACCAATCAGTCGTTCACCACCGGGTTGCGCAGCGTGCCGGCTCCTTGCACGCTGACCTCGACCACGTCCCCGCCCTGCAAGGGGCCGACGCCCGGAGGCGTGCCGGTGGCGATCAAATCGCCGGGAAACAGGGTCATGACCTGGGAAATGAAGCGGATTATAACATCGAGCGGGAAAATGAAATCGCGGGTGGTGCCCTGCTGGCGGACCTCACCGTTGACGCGTGTTTCCACGCTCACCCCTTCCCAGGGATCAAGTTCATTAGAGACCAGCGGGCCCACCGGGCAGAAGGTGTCGAAACCCTTGGCGCGGGTCCACTGGCCGTCCTTGTTCTGCAGGTCGCGGGCGGTAACGTCATTCACGCAGGTGTAGCCCAGAATGTAAGGGCGCACGTCGTCGCCCTCAGCGAGATGGCGGCAGCGCCGCCCGATGATGACTCCTAACTCGCCTTCATGGTCCACCCGTTGCGACAGCGCGGTTGGCCGACGGACTTGGCCGCCGGGACTGAGCAGCGAGGAGTTGGGTTTGAGAAAGATGAGCGGCTCGGTGGGAATGGGGTGGCCCAGTTCCTTGGCATGCTCGATGTAATTGCGGCCGATGCACACAACCTTGGTGGGTTCCACCGGGGGCAGCAGGGCGGCGTCGTCAAGCGGCAACGGCTGCATGCGGCGGCTGGGCAGTTCGTCAAGTTCGCCCTCGCCGAGATGAGGGGCCGTCAGCAGCAGGCGCGTAATGTGGTCTTCGCCCGCAGTGGGCTCAACCAGTCCGTAGCGAATTTGTCCTTCCTGAGTAAAGCGGCAATATTTCATGGGATCCGTTTCAGAGTTTCGGAGGTTTCAAAGTTTCGAGTTCCAGGTTTCCTCAGCACAAGTGCAGGGAACTACTATCCTCAATGCTCAAAGGCTAAATGCCAAGCGCTAATTGCTGATGGCGCTTCTTTTCTCGGTACCCGCTACTCGGCTCCGGGCACGGTTTCCGACGCCTCCGGCGAGCGCGCGCTCTCGTTGCCATGCACATCCAGGGCAGTAACCGCGTAGAAATAAGTCCGGCCTGCGGCCACGTTGCCGTCGCGGTAGGCGGGGGTGGGCAGGAGGGCAGAGTTGATGCGCGTCCAGGGCCCATTCTTCTCCCGCCGGTAAACGTTGTACCCGGCCAGGTCAGGATCGGTGTTAGGGGCCCAGGTCAAATCCACAAAAGGCTGCTGCCCAACTCCGGAGAACACAGCCTGCAGACCGGAAGGCGCGGCAGGGGGAAAAACGTCATTGGCAAAAACGGTGACAGGAGCCGAGTTCTCGCCTTCAACTTCGGCCGAAGTCTTGCCCTTAGGCGACACAATGGTCACCACCGTGACCCAATACTCATATGTCTTTTGCCACTGGAAGGAGCGATCCACAATCTCCAGCCTGGACGAAGGGCTTAGAGGAACCTCGCCTACCAGCCCCACCGAGGTGCTTCCCTTTTCCCGGCGGTAGATGCGGCAGGCGTAATGCAACTCTGGAACTTCGTGATCAGGGACGAGGCCGGTAAAGGTCAGCACAATGTCCTCGGCTGCGAGTTTGGCAGCCAAATCGCTGGGCGGCGGCAAAGTGGGCGCCAGAGGCACCTGTACCTGATTGGAAAGGCCGGCGCTGTGCCCTCGGGAATTCAGGGCTTCCACGGCGTAGCTGATGAAGCCGGTCGGATGCTGCTGTTCGAGGGCCGCAGGCGGAGTATCCGTGGCGCTGGCGATGACGGGTGCGGTTCTGACTGGAGTTGATTGGGCCTTACGGTTGGAGACCGGGGTCTGGGCTTTAGCCTTGGCGGCGGCTTCGGAGGCGGCGAGGAGGGCTCGAGTGTCCACTTCTTTAACCTGATCCGCGCATTTCGTCGTGGCCAGCGTCAGGCTGCGGCAAACACGAGTGGGACCTAAATGGCGAAGGCGAACGTTCGTGTGGTCCGTGGTTTCGCGAGGGACCGTCCAGGCCAGGGTTACGGTATCGCCCTTGCGCGAGGCGCGAAGATCCTGCGGGGCTTGGGGGAGTTCCAGGGAAGGCGGCAGAGGCACGCCCGGCGTACCACAGGCGAGCAGGCTTGCCAGCAGGAGCAGACCTGCGATGGAGGCAAATTTCATCCGCGGAGCTGAACAGCGTACCACAGGGAAAGCAGAGTTCATTAATTGCGCCGAGGTGGCTGGCGGCCTTGGTCAACTGGAGCTACAGACCTAAGTACCAAGGTTCAGTTACCTGCGTTACTTGTTGGGGCGGTAGCAGCGACCTAAATTGAATTTTGTCATGGCTTTTAAGTCGCTGCTTTTGTCCAAGGACGCCGACCTTGTCCAAACCCTGAGCCGCCTGCTGAAGGATCTGGACATTGCGGTAGAGCCTTGCAGCGAGCCTTTTGCCGCTGCTAAGCGGCTGATGGATCAGCACTTCGACGCTATCCTCGTGGACTGCGAGGATGAGCAGGGCGCCGGTTGGGTGCTGCAAAGCGCCCGCATGGCCACCGCCAGCAAGAAATCCATCACTATTGCCATAGTGGGCGGGCAGAGTGCCAGCCGTGGGGGCCCGCGGGCGGGCGAAAATTTTGTTATCCAGAAACCGATTGTGCTCAAGCAGGTGGAGAGCACGCTGCGGGCGGCACGTGGACTGATGGGAGACGGCGGAGTCGTTCCGCGACTCGAGGCGCCGGTATCAGGCAGCGGTGTGCTGGCTGAAAGGCCGCCTGTTCCTGTGCCTGCTCCGGTCCTGCACGTTGCGGCCACCGGACAAGGCCGTCCGCCAGCTGAGCTATTCGACGAATTAACGGCAGCCCTGGACCGATTGGGTCCACAAGCGGCCCCCGCCAAGGCGGCCCCGGTGGCGGCTTCATCTGGCGCCGCTGCTGCGGCTGCACCCGCCTGGGAAAAGCCGGGCCCGCCGGTGGCCGAACCGGCGTCGCCACGTCCGGAGCCTTTAGCGCCCCCCGTGCTGCGGCCAGCGCAGCAAGCCTGGCCGGGATTGGCCTCGCCACCCACTGCTGCAGCAAAGCCTGAGGTCCCAGCTGTTTTGCCGCTGGCAGCCACGTCGGCGGAAATGAAACCGAGTGTCCGCCCGGCTCAGGACCAAGTCCGCTCCAATAACGCTCTGGACGATGTGCGCCGGCGTATGAGCACCGCCGCGCCGCCAGCATGGCGAACTGATGTGGAAGAGCGGCAGGAACCTCCAGCGCCGCGCTTCTCCACCCTCGCTATAGACGAGCCCAGAAGGGGATTCCCGTTCAAGGCCGTTGCCGTTGCCATGGTGCTGGTGTCGCTCGCTCTATTCGCTTACAGCTGGTATCGCGGGCGCAACACCAACCCGCCTGCCAACGGGGCGCAAGCACCGGTAACACAGCCGCCGCCTAAGGCGCTGGCGCCAAACAGTTCCACACAGGAGCCGGCGGCGGTCTCATCCGGCGGCGATAGAGACGCTTCTGCCGCTGCAATGGCAGAGGGCTCCTCGAGTCAGGACACCCTGGCGCCCGCCATTGCGGCCCCGAAACCGAGCAAAACCGCTTCCGAAGACAAAACGCAAGCCAGTGTCACCGCGCCCGATACCACCACCGATGTAGGCCTGCCACCTGCTCCTCTGGTAGTCGAAGGAGGCAGACTGCACTCCAGTACGTCTTCGGCGAAAGAGGAAGTTCAGGTGAAACCCCCCAGCCTGGACGCTGTGGCCAATGCAGGTCAACCTGGCCTGGGAGTGATGAGTCCAGCGGCGCTGAACGTGCCCAAACTGGCGGCACCGGTTCCGCAGCGCATCAAGGTTTCTCAGGGCGTAACCCAGGGCCTGCTGGTCCGCCAGGTCAAGCCGCAATATCCAACCATGGCGCGAGAGACGCGGGTGGAGGGAGATGTTGTGCTGGCAGCAGTGATCGGCAAAGACGGGACAGTGCGCGATCTGAAGGCGGTGAGCGGGCCGGCGATGCTAATCGCTTCTGCCATCCACGCGGTGCGCCAGTGGCGCTACAAGCCTTACCTGCTGAATGGCGAGCCGGTGGAAGTGGAGACCGAAATCAAACTGCAGTTCCGGTTGTAGTCCCTTAGCCGCCGGCCTGAGCGCGGCTGGCTTTCGCGGGCGATGCTTCCGCTGAGGGATCCAAGCCCGCTGTTTCCTGTCTGGCCCCGCCCTCTTCTCTGCCGAGCACAAACCTGCCCACATCCAACACAGCGCCGGGATGATGGCGGCGGACGTCCGCCAGCCTGCCCTGATCCAAAACCAGAATCATGTCGCAACTCTTCAAGGTGGGAAGGCGATGGGCGATCATAAAGGTGGTGCGGCCCTGCAGCAGAGTTTCGGTAGCCTGCATGATGGCAGCTTCGGTTTGCAGATCAACCGAACTGGTGGGCTCATCGAGAATCAGAACCGGGCTGTTGCGCAGGAAGGCGCGGGCCAAGGAAATGCGCTGGCGCTCGCCGCCGGAAAGGCGCGCGCCGCGTTCGCCGGCGCAGGTATCGTAGGCTTCGGGCAGGCGGGAGATGAAGTGGTGGGCGCTGGCGGCGCGAGCGGCTGCCTCGATCTCGGCGTCGCTGGCGTCCGGCTTGCCGTAGGCAATGTTTTCCTCAATACTGGCGGCAAACAGCACCGGCTCCTGCAGGACAACCGCAAACTGGCGGCGCAGGTCGGCAATGCGGTAGTCGCGGATGTCAACTCCGTCTAACAACACCTGTCCCTCTGTGGGGTCATAGAAGCGCATCAGCAGGTTGAGCAAAGTGGTCTTGCCGGCGCCGGTCACGCCGACAATGCCCACCCGCGCCCCGGCAGGAACCTGGAAGGAAACGTGATGGAGCCCGCGCCCGCTTTGGTCATAGGCGAAACAGACGTTGCGAAATTCGAAGTTGCCCTGGGCTCGTGCCAGGGGCAGGGCTCGTGGACTCTCCGCAATTTCCGGCGCTTGATCGAGGAGCAGAAAGGCGCGTTCCAGGCTGGTGAACCAGGCCTGCAGATCGGTGGCCTTGGTGCTGAGCAGCTGCAGAGGCCCGTACATTTGCGCGATGTAAGCCATGATCATGAGCAGCGAGCCTACCGTCAGCAGGCCAGCGCGCACGTGGCGCACGCCGATATAGAGGGCCGCTGCGGTTCCGCCGGCGATGGTTAAGCCGATGAGGACGTTGAATACCGCCTGCATCATGGAGAGCTGAATCTGGCCGGACATGCGCTTGCTGGAATGGCGGACGAAGCGACCCTGCTCACGGTTCTCCTGGCCGAAGGCCTTGACCAGGCGGATGGAGCCCAGTACTTCCTGGATAACCGACAAAGCGGTGCTGTCCAGTTCCTTGATCTCCTGGGAGCGGCGGCGCACCAGGCGACTGCAGGCCAGTGACAGCCCGAATAGGACAGGGCTGATACCCAGGGCAACGAGAGCAAGGTGGAAATCAATGCGTGCGCAGACGTACACCATGCCGATGAGCGTGAAGACAGCCGTGATCAGGGGTACCACCCCCTGGATGGCCACGTACTGAATGGAGGGCGCATCGTGCTGGATGCGGTAAACCGAGTCGGTGGGTCCGTAGCGATCGTGAAAGGCCAGGGGCAAGCGCTGCACATGGTTGAGCAGTTCGGCGCGGAAGTCCCAGACCAGCTTTTCGCCGGTGTAGGTCTGCAAGTACCAGCTGGCCAGGCCTTGAACATTGGCGAGCAGGGCGATGGCGAGAAGCAGGGCGACCGCAAACCCAATGGCCACCGGGCCGGGGTGCATTGGGGGAAGAAAGCGGACCAGAAAGTTGGGCAGGGGCTGCTGGCCGAGCACGCTATCCACCGCGATCTTTAAGGGCAGGGGGTAAAGCAGGGTGAGTGGCAGGGAAAGCAGGCTAAGGACGGCAATGCCCGCCAGGTGCGGCCAGCACCGCCGCGACTGCCGCAGGATCCGCAGGTACAACGAACGGCTTGGCCCAGACTTCAACCCCACACCCTTCCGCCGCCTGAATTGGCTTTCCTTAGGCCCACAATAGCCCGAGAACGCCAGCCGCCGCAATGAGGGGAAATCATTAGAGGCAACGCTCCCTGAGAACCTGATATCCATGCGAAAGGGAGAGCCGACCGGGGCCAGGTGAGCAGTGGTGGCAGGTGCAAACGGGGTATACTCTCCCGGCAAAGGGGGCAAAGCCTATGTGGCGAAGGATGTGGGCCGGGCTGTTTTTGGCAGCGTTATTTACTTTGCCGGTCTGGGCGCAGCGCCAGAGTTCGAACTGGCCATCGCCACCGCGCAGCGCGCAAGAGATGCCAAGGTACGAGAAGCCCAAGGCCGCTAACCTGGAGCAAATGCAGCGGACAGCTGAGCAGCACAAGGTCCAGCTGCAGAAAGATACCTCGCGGTTAGGCCAGCTGGTGGATGAACTGAAACAGGAACTAAACAAGACGCCGGCGGGAACCCTTTCGGTGGATGCGGTTAAGAAAAGCCAGGAGATCGAGAAGCTGGCCAAGCGGGTGCGGAAGGAGATGCAGACGGATTAGAGGAGTCGGTGGTCGGGAGTCGGCGAGGGGCCGCTCAACAGAGTTCCGCCTGAGTCATTATGAGCGAAGTTTATTTCACCGATGAGCTGTTTGGGTTTCTAAAACAATTGCGGCGGCACAATAAGCGCGAGTGGTTTCAGGCCAACAAGCCGCGATATGAAGAAGTGGTGCGCAATCCCTGCCTGCGTTTTATCGCCGATGTGGCGGCGCCGCTGCAGGGCGTGAGCCCATGGCTGGTGGCGGACCCGCATCCGACGCGGGGCTCCCTGTTTCGCATCTATCGCGATACCCGCTTTTCGCCCGATAAACGGCCTTACAAGACACACGTGGGCATGAGTTTTCCCCACCGCGGCACGAAACAGAAGGTTCATCTGCCCGGTTTTTATCTGCACCTGGAGCCGGAAGGCTGCTTTGCTGCCGCCGGCTGCTGGCACCCCGATAACCCTACCGTGACCGGGATTCGCAGCGCCATCGTGTCCCGCCCGGAAGCCTGGAAGAAAGCGGCGCGCAACCTGGAATTGGAAGGAGAGTCGCTTAGCCGACCGCCCCGCGGCTATCCTTGCGATCACCCCTTGGTCGAGGACCTGAAGCGCAAGGATTTTCTGGCCAGCGTTGAGCTCAGCGAGGCGCACGTGTGCGGGCCTCGCTTCATGGCGGAGTTCCTTGCCGCCTGCAGAAAACTGAGCCCGCTGGTGGAATTCATTTGCGAAGCCCTGGGATTGCCTTATGAGGCCGGGGAGCAGAGGGAAGCGGCCGTCGCTTTCCGAATGAGAGCTTGATGTAGCACAGCTGACGATTCGCGAAGATGCCCGGGCACCAGTGCTAAAGCCCTAAATTACCCAATCACAAATTGCACAATTACCCAATTCCTACAGGATGTAACGCGATAGATCCTGGTCCTTCACAATGTCCACCAGGCTCTTGCGAACGTAGTCGGCGTCCACGGTGAAGTTCTGTCCCTTGCGGTCGGGAGCTTCAAAGCTGATCTCGTCGAGCACCCGCTCCATAATGGTGTGCAGGCGGCGGGCGCCTATGTTTTCCGTGCCTTCATTTACGCGGAAGGCGAAGTGGGCAATCTCGTCAAGGGCGTCGCGGGTGAACTCCAGCTTCACGTTCTCGGTTTCCAGCAGCGCGGTGTACTGCTTGACCAGCGAGGACTTGGGCTCGGTCAGAATCTTAATAAAGTCCTCCATGGTCAGCGACTGCAGCTCCACGCGAATGGGGAAGCGGCCCTGGAGTTCGGGGATGAGGTCGCTGGGCTTGGAAACGTGGAAGGCGCCGGCGGCGACAAACAGGATATGGTCGGTGCGCACCATGCCGTAGCGGGTGTTGACGGTGGTGCCTTCCACGATGGGCAGAATGTCGCGCTGCACGCCTTCGCGGGAAACGTCAGGCCCGTGGCCACTCTCGCGGCCGGCAATCTTATCAATCTCATCGAGAAAGATGATGCCCGAGTTCTCCACCCGCTCGATAGCCATGCGGGTGACCTGGTCCATATCAATCAGGCGCTGCTCCTCTTCCTGGATGAGGTAGTCGAAGGCTTCGCTGACCTTCATCTTCCGCTTCTTGGTGCGCTGGCCGAAGATGTTGGGCAGCATGTCCTTCACATTGATGTCCATTTCCTCGACGCCCTGGTTGGAGACGATTTCGAAGGCGGGGAAGGACTTTTCGCGCACGTCGAGTTCGACCATGCGATCGTCGAGGCGGCCTTCGCGTAATTGCTGCCGCAGCTT
>DATEJK010000065.1:0-25487 GCA_035278025.1 Terriglobales bacterium
CGCGCGTCAGCCACCGCGGGCAGGCATTTCGAAAATTTCTGGAGTGGATGGAGAAAAGCAGGAGTCAGTAGACGCTTCGCTCACAGCCTGGCCGGAGGGAGTGAGCACCGCAAACCTGTCGAAGGGACCCGCAAAACGGCTCAAGTTCGATTCCTGCGCGCCTACCACTTACCAGTCAGGTTGTAAGTGATGGTTGGCGGTGGCAGGGCTCCCTCGCCAGGCTCGGGATTTCGGCAGGCGGCTCGGACGCCGCCTGAACGCCTCAACTTCGCTGCGCTCAGGATTTCGCCTGCGGGCTCCCGCTGCGCTCACGCCCGCAAAACGGCTCAACCTTGACTCTGCCGCACCGGGAAAAAGATAATAGAGAGTTTCGCGCCTTCATTCCCAAGTCTTAGGAGTAATCGTGGCAACGGCTGGCAGTACGGCCCCGGTTGCCGGGACCAAGGTTTCCGCAACAGCTCATTCAGTAGCTCCCCTGCGCGCCGGCCAGGGACATTCGTTCTTCTGGCGGCGGCTGCATTCGTTGAGCGGCATCTTCCCCATTGGCGCTTTTCTGGTCGAGCACTTTTTCTCTAATGCGTTTGCCACCAACGGAGCCGCCGCTTACAACGAGAACGTCCGCTTTCTCACAGGGCTGCCCTTCGTTTTTTACCTGGAGCTGTTTTTCATCTGGATTCCCATTGCTTACCACGCCGGGTACGGCTTTTACATCTGGTATCGCGGCGAAACCAACGTTGGCGATTACCCCTGGACCGGGAACTGGATGTACACAGCGCAGCGCTGGACGGGCGCCATCGCTTTCTTTTACATAGGCTGGCACGTGTGGTCCATGCGCTTTAATGGCGTGCACCTGCTGACTAATTCAGCCGCCGCCTTCTGGAAGGTGCAGAACGAACTTCACCATCCCTGGGCGGTGGTTTTTTATTTCGTCGGCATCATCGCCGCCTCATGGCACTTTGGCTACGGTCTGTGGCTGTTTGCCGCCAAGTGGGGCTTCTTCACCGGGGAGAACGCGCGGCGTAAATTTGGCGTGGTCTGCTTGCTGGTGGCGGTGGTGTTCATTGTGGTAGGAACGGTGACGATGGTGGCGTTCCTGACCTCGCCGCAGGTGGCGCCCCCGGCGAACCTCAACGCGGGAGCACAGATTCCGTAATCGCACGCGGCTGCGGCCGCCAATTTTTATATGGCAACTAATCCGAAAATCATCGTGGTAGGCGGCGGGCTCGCGGGCCTCTCCGCGGTTATCAAGATCGCCGAAATGGGCGGGCAGGTGGACCTGTTTTCCATCGTGCCGGTCAAGCGCTCGCACTCGGTATGCGCCCAGGGCGGCATCAATGCGGCCAAGAACCTCAAGGGCGAAGGCGATTCCACCTGGCAGCATTTTGACGACACCGTTTATGGCGGCGACTTCCTGGCCAACCAGCCTCCGGTGAAGGAAATGTGCGACGCCGCTCCCGGCATCATTGACCTGCTCGACCGTATGGGCGTGCCCTTCAACCGCACTCCGGAAGGGCTGCTGGACTTCCGCCGCTTTGGGGGCACGCTTTATAACCGCACCGCTTTCGCCGGCGCCACCACCGGACAGCAACTGCTCTATGCCCTCGACGAGCAGGTGCGGCGGCACGAAGCCGACGGCAAAGTCAGGAAATTTGAGCACTGGGAGTTCCTCTCCGCTGTCCTAGACGGCAACCGGGCGTGCCGCGGCATTTCCGCCATGGACCTGCACTCCATGGAGGTGCGCACCTTTCCCGCCGACGCGGTCATCATCGCCACCGGCGGCATTGGCGCCATCTTCGGCAAGTCCACCAACTCCGTGGTCTGCACTGGTTCGGCACAATCGGCCCTCTACCAGCAGGGCGCGTTTTACGCCAACGGTGAGTTTATCCAGGTGCACCCCACTTCCATCCCGGGAGAGGATAAGCTGCGGCTGATGTCGGAATCGGCGCGCGGCGAGGGCGGGCGCGTCTGGGTGCCGAAACAGAAGGGCGACAAGCGCGACCCCAAGTCTATTCCCGAAGGCGAGCGCTGGTACTTTCTGGAGGAGTGGTACCCCAAGTACGGCAACCTGGTGCCGCGCGACGTGGCCACCCGGGCCATTTTCAAGGTGGTGTACGAGTGCGGGCTGGGCATAGACGGCCAGCCCATGGTTTACCTCGATCTCACTCACATTGACCGTAAGGTACTGGATCGCAAGCTGGAAGGCATTCTCGAAATTTATGAGAAGTTCGTGGGTGACGACCCGCGTGACACGCCCATGAAGATATTCCCTGGCATGCACTACACCATGGGCGGTCTTTGGGTGGACTACAAACAGGCGACCAACATCCCGGGGCTCTACGCTGCCGGAGAATGCGAGTACCAGTACCACGGCGCCAATCGGTTGGGGGCGAATTCGCTGGTTTCCTGCATCTTCGGTGGAGGGGTGGCGGGGCCCGCGGCGGTGGAGTACGCACGGGCTCAGGCGGGTGCTGCCAGCAATGGCCATTTTGACGCCGAGCGCAAGCGCCAGGAGGAGATCAACGCCAAGCTGTTGAAGGCCGACGGCAGCGAGAACCCCTTCCAGATCTGGCGCGAACTCGGCGACCTGATGACCCGCACCTGCACCGTCATCCGCGACAACAAAGAACTGGAGCAGACGGACAGCAAGCTGTGCGAACTGCTGGAACGCTACGGCAAGGTCAACCTGAGCGACCGCTCGCTGTGGGCGAACACAACGTTTGTCTTCACCCGCCAGCTTTACAACATGCTGCAACTGGCGCGGGTGATCGCCCAGGGCGCGCGCATGCGGGACGAATCGCGCGGGGCGCACTATAAGCCGGCCTTTCCCGAGCGCGACGACAAAAACTGGCTGAAGACGACCAAGGCCTATTTTGCCGCCGATGCCGACGAGCCGCGTTTCGAGTTCGAACCGGTGGATATTTCGCTGATTCCCCCGCGGGCGAGAAAGTATTGAAGTGCAGCGGCATTTTTTTCAGGGGCTAAAGCCCGATTCATTGGGAGCTTTAGCGGCACGGCTGAAGCCGTGCCCTTCCACAGTTAATGAAGCCTTGAGCTAAGTTAATGTAGCCTTGAGCTAAGTTAATGAGGGCTTGACCCTAAGTTAATGAAGGCCTGGCTAGAGTTAATAACGCCTTGCGCTAGAAAGCCGGGCAGCTAGCCAGCTTTGGGTTTGGCTGATGGTTGAGGGCTGAGAGCTTCAAATATGGCCAACACGAACACTGTTCTCATAAAGATCAAACGCCAGAACGGTCCTGACTCCAAGTCCTACTGGGAAGAATTCGAGGTTCACTACCGGCCGGGCATGAACGTGATTTCCGCGCTCATGGATATCGCGCTCAATCCGACCACGCGCCAGGGCAAGGCCAGCACGCCCATCACCTATGACTCCAACTGTCTGGAAGAGGTCTGCGGCTCCTGCGCCATGCGCATCAATGGGCGCGTGCGCATGGCCTGCTCGGCGCTGATTGACAACCTGGAAAAGCCCATCCGGTTGGAGCCCCTCACCAAATTCCCGGTGGTGCGCGACCTCACCGTGGACCGCTCGGTGCTGTTCGAGAACCTGAAGCGGGTGAAGGCCTGGGTGCCGATTGACGGCACCTATGATCTGGGCTCCGGCCCGCGCATGCTGCCGGAAGACCAGGAAGCCGCTTATCCGCTCTCGCGCTGTATTTCCTGCTGCTGCTGCATGGAGGCCTGCCCGCAATTCAACGAAAGCACCGGCTTCGTGGGAGCGGCGGCCATTTCCCAGGTGCGGCTGTTCAACACCCACCCCACCGGCAAAGCGCTGAAGCGGGAACGCCTGACCGCGCTCATGGGCGATGGCGGCATTCACGAGTGCGGCTACGCCCAGAACTGCGTCGAGGTCTGTCCCAAGGATATTCCCCTTACCAAGTCCATCTCCGAGGTGGGACGCGAAGTGATGAAACAGGCTATCGGGGATCTGTTTCGCAAGTAGCTGCTGTTTGTTATGACTCTTGGTTTGTCATCCTGAGCGAGGACGGGCCATCCAAACGCCCGTCCGAGTCGAAGCACCTGCTTTACAGAAAGTATTCCTCTACGGCAGCGCCTACCTCCGCAGCTGCCGTTCATTACCAAAGTTTGCTCTTGTTGGTTCCCTCAACAAAAACTGCGCCCACATTTCCGCCGCTCTGGCTTAGAATTTTTTTGCTTCAGTTGAACCCAGCTGCGGGAGCGTATCTTCGTGAATCGCCTTTCTCGGTCGAACCTGGTCGTTCTGTTGCTTCTTGCCGTCATCTCTTTGCCCGCGCAGGCCCTGCATTACCGCACCCGGCATAGCCAGCACTTCCGGCGAACCGTACGGCACCGCCGCTATCGCCGTCACCGCCGCATTGTCTGGACGCCTGTGGTGCTGCACGGCTCCCACGATTCGCTGGTGCGGCAAAATGAAGAGATTGACCGGCTCGGCCTGCCCCGCATTGCCGACGAACAGCAACTGCAAGAACTGGAGCAGCAACACGAACTCGTGCCCATTCGGGAGAGCCACATCCTGATCGTTCATCCGCGACTGGCGCCGCAGGACCGCTTCTGCAAGCCGTGGACGCGTGATTTTCTGCAGGATTTAGCTGCCGCCCACTACGGCCATTTTCATACTCCCATCCAGGTCAACTCGGCGGTGCGCACGGTCGCCCAGCAGCAGCGTTTACGCCGCTACAACCACAATGCCGCTCCGACATCTGGAGAGACGGAGTCGTCGCACGTCGCTGGTCTCACCGTGGATGTTTCGCGGCGCGGAATGGGCCGGGCCGAACGCAAGTGGATGGAGAAGTATCTGCTGGACCTGAAAGAGCAAGGGCTCATCGAGACCGCCGAGGAACGTCGCGAACCCGTGTTCCACATCATGGTGGCCAAGCGCTATGAGAACTGGCGCCTTGCCCAGGTTCAGCGCCGGGAAGCTGAATCCCCCGCCCAAAGCGCGGAGGAACAGGAGAGCGCAGGCCCTGCGGTACAATGAGGGCCCATGTTCCGCAAATTCTCTGTTGTCTTTCTTCTGGCGCTGAGCTGTGTTTGTGTCCTGGCGCAGACTGACATCAGCAAAATCTCTCCGGAAGCTCGCCGCATCCACGATTCCGCCATCGTCATTGATACCCACGCGGATACGCCGCAGCGCTTCGTGGATGAACATTTCGATATTGGCTCGATAACCCCCGTCAGCGAAGGCAACGTGGACCTGCAGAAGGCCCGCCAAGGCAACCTGGGGGCGGAGTTCTTCTCCATCTGGGTAGACCCTCAAACCAGCGCCGGCCATTACACCCAGCGCGCGCTCGACCTGATTGACTCGGTTTACCAGCAGGCCGCGCGCCACCCCGACCAGATGGTGATGGCCTATAGCGCGGAGGATATCGTGCGCGCCCGCACCGGCCCCCACAAGCGGCTGGCCGCGTTGATGGGATTGGAAGGCGGGCACGCGATCGAAGGCGACATCCGCGTGCTGCGCGACTTTTACCGCCTGGGCGTGCGCTACATGACGCTGACCTGGTCCAACACTAATGAACTGGGCGACTCCTCCGGCGACATCAACGATCCCAAGGTTCAGCATCACAATGGACTCACGCCTTTCGGTAAGCAGGTGGTGCTGGAGATGAACCGCCTGGGCATGATCGTGGACATCTCGCACGTAGCCGACAAAACCTTCTGGGACACCATCGCCACCACCAAGGCCCCGGTCATCGCCTCCCACTCCTCCGCTCGGGCGCTGGTCAATGCTCCTCGCGACATGACCGATGACATGCTGCGGGCCGTGACCAGGAACGGCGGCGTGGTGGACGTGAACTTCTACTCCGCCTTCGACGACGAGACCTTCCGCAAAGCGGCGGACGCGCAGCGGAAGGACTCGGATGCCGCCACACAGGCATTTATCGCCAAGCGCAAAGCGGAAGGCAAGCCTGTCACCTACATGGACATTGATCACATCCAGCGCGAGTACCTGGCGAAGATTCCCCGCCCGCCGCTCAAGTCGCTGATTGACCAAATTGACCACATCGCCAAGGTGGCAGGGATTGACCACGTCGGGCTGGGCTCGGACTTCGATGGCGTCTCGGGCGCGCTGCCCCAGGGCATGGACTCGGTGGCCGACTTGCCCAAGATCACGCAGGCGCTGCTCGACCGCGGCTACAAGCCGGACGACATCAGGAAAATACTGGGCGGCAACGTGCTGCGCGTTTTCCGGCAGGTGGAGCAGGTGAGCCGGCAGATGCAGAGGGAGCGTTGAATGCAGGAATAATATCCTGTCATCCTGAGCGGAGTCGAAGGACCTTGTGCTATCGAAGTAATCCACCCTGAACCGCAAGGTCGTTCGACTCGGACGCGCATCCTTATGGCGCGTCCTCGCTCACGATGACAGATTGTGAACGTTGCGCGTGCGACGCAGTTTATGAAAAGATTGCCCTTCCCCGAACAGGAGCACTGATGAAAACTTTCTGCTTCGCCCTTCTGCTGGCTCCGGCGCTGATGCTGGCCCAGACCAAGCCGGCGCCCAAAACCGCGCCTCACCATGCCGTGCCGCACCATACCGCACCAGTCAAGGCACAGCCGCAGGCCATCATTCACACCAGCGCCGGCGACATGCATTGCATTTTGTTTCCGGACAAGGCTCCGATTGGTGTGGCCAACTTCATCGGCCTGGCCAAGGGGACGAAGGATTGGACCAACCCCGTCAGCCATGCCAAGAAGCACGGCGTGCCTCTCTACGATGGCACCATCTTCCATCGCGTGATTCCTGGCTTCATGATCCAGGGCGGCGACCCCGCGGGCACAGGCGAAGGCGACCCCGGCTACGCTTTTAAGAACGAGGTGCACCCTGACCTGAAGTTCAGTGTTCCCGGACGCCTGGCCTACGCCAACGCCGGCCCGGGTACCAACGGTTCGCAGTTCTTCATTACCGAAGTAGCTTTCACCGGCCAGCAGGCTGCCATGCTGAACGGCAACTACACCATCTTCGGACAGTGCGACCCGGCCACGGTGGCGCTGGTGAAGAAGATCGCCGCCATGCCCCGCGACAGCAACGACCGTCCTTTCCACCCCGTGCAGATTAAGCACATTTCCATCGTGGAGGGGCACGCCGCGCCGCATCATGTTGCGCCCCGCCGCCCCAGAGCGCAGCCCACGGCGCACACCGCGCCCAAGCAGTAGCTGGGTTAAACTAGCGGGATGACTCGTCAACCCGGAACTTACGCCATTTTTGAGACCAGCGAAGGCAACATCACCTGCCGGCTGTTCGAGAAGGATGCACCTAAAACGGTGCAGAACTTCATTGACCTGGCCGAAGGCAAACGCGACTGGAAGGACCACGTCAGCGGTAAGAAGGGTCCGGGCCCCCTTTACAGCGGCACCATTTTCCACCGCGTGATTCCCGACTTCATGATCCAAGGCGGCGACCCCAGCGGCACCGGCATGGGCGGCCCCGGCTACAAGTTCGAGGACGAAACCAAGGGCTCGCCGCATAAGTTCGACCGCTCCGGCAAGCTGGCTATGGCCAACGCCGGCCCCAACACCAATGGCTCGCAGTTCTTCATCACCGTAGCGCCCACCACCTGGCTGACCGGCAAGCACACCATTTTTGGCGAAGTGGTGGAAGGTCAGGACGTGGTGGACAAGATCACCCGCGCCCAGCGCAACTCCCAGGACCGGCCGGTGAAGGACATCAAGGTGAATAATGTAAAGATTGAAAGGGCGTAGAACGCGGCTCTTGGCCCTTGGCTTTTAGCGCTGAAGTCAGCCACCGCGCCGGATTCCAAGAACTAACGGCCAATAGCTAAGGGCCAGAGTGCCAAAAACCGCTGCAACCATTCTCCGGCTGTGCACTCTGTATTTGCGAGCCCAGCGGCAGAAGCCAATCCTGTATGCTAGCTGGGTGGCAAGTTCACTTAGGAGATGGGGGAGAATGCATGAGATTGCATAAATTAATGGGCTTTATAGTCACGGCGCTGCTGCTCGCCGGCTTGGCTGCGGCGCAACCACCGTCGGCCAAGAAGCAGAGTTGGACGGGAGTGGTAACGGATTCCATGTGCGGCGCCAAGCACATGATGGCCAACGCGGCCGATTGCACTCGCGCCTGCGTCAAGCAGGGCTCCAGCTACGCCCTGCTGGTGGGGAGCACGGTTTACACGCTCAAGGGCCACGAAGCCGAGGTTGACAAACTCGCCGGCCAGAAGGCGACCGTTACCGGCACGGCGGAGGGCACCACCATCCAGGTGGCCTCGGTGAAAGGCAGCTGATAATCAGCCCGGCGGTTACCGCGGCGGGAGTTGAAGCTCCCGCCTTTGTTTTTCTCCAAAATTTCACGCACGGAAATTGGGGCTGTGTTAGATTGTGAAAAATTTCACTTCATTCCACACGGTGGAGGATTGCGGAATTGGCCATAAGCATGGTTCCCAAAAGGGTTTTCTTTACCAAGGGTGTAGGGAAACACCGGGAACGTCTCACCTCCTTTGAGCTGGCGCTGCGCGACGCCGGCATCGCTTCGCAGAATCTGGTCCGCGTTTCATCCATCTTTCCGCCTCAGTGCAAGCTGCTTTCCCGTACCCAGGGCTTGAAATACTTGCACCATGGTGAGGTGGTGTTTGCCGTGGTGGCCGAGAACTCCACCCGCGAGCCCCATCGCCTGCTGGCCGCGAGCATCGGCGTGGCCATTCCCGCCGACCGCAACACTTACGGCTATCTGAGCGAGCACCATTCCTTTGGGGAAAAAGAGGAAGCCGCGGGCGACTATGCCGAGGAACTGGCGGCAGAGATGCTGGCCACCACCCTGAACGTGGAATTCGACCCCGACCGCTCCTGGGACGAGAAGAAGGAAATTTACCGTATTTCCAACAAGATCGTGCGCACCGCCAACATCACCCAGTCGGCGGTGGGCGACAAGCGCGGCCTGTGGACCACGGTCATCGCCGCCGCCATCTTCATCATTTTCGACTAAGCGGCTTGCGCCCGCGGGTGACGACGGCTACTTTTTCGGGCTCCGGTTTTCCCGTTCCCTTATCCAGGCGCTCCAGAACCGCCCCCACAATCAGGGGCAGGCCCACCGTGGCGTCCACAAATACTTCCCCGAACTTGCCGCCTTCCGCGGGAGGCACAAATTTGCCCCAGGAGACGGCCTCCGTGTAGGGACTGCCGGAGAGCCCTCCCCAGTAGACCGGTTCCGGGCAAATGCGCAGGCCGTAGTGGTAGCGCTTCAAGGGAATGTCCTCCCCGCCCCGGCGCCGCCGCAACTCGATAAAGGGCCCGAACTGCTGCGCCCAATTGCGGGGCACGCCGCCGCCAATCGTGAAAATGCCCAGCCGCTTCTGCTTGAGCATGGTGGCGGCGAAGTGCTCCAAGTCCTCAAATGGGTCGTAGCGCAATTTGGGCTTGTTCTCGCGGGCGCGCATGCGGTTGTTAAGAGCAAAATCCAGGCCCAATTCAGAGTCAGTGAAGGCGGGCACAAACACGGGCACGTCCTTCTCGTAGGCGGATTTCAAGATGCCGCGCTCCTCCACCTCTTCGTGCAGGTGCTGGCCAATGGCGCGGTTCAGCTTCCAGGAGCAGGCCACCTCCTCTGGGTTCCATCCCTGGAGGACGTGGAAAACCACACGCTCTACGTCGTCCAGGTTCTGCTCCGGTTCAATGGTGTCGTAGACGCGGTTGTAGCCGGCCTCGTAGAGTTCCTCATCCTTGAAATCGGGGTTGACCTGGAAGTGAGCCCGTCCCGTGGCCTCCACCAGGCCATGCGCCATGAGAGCGCCGGTGGAAACGATTGCCTTCACGATGCCGCGGTCAATCAGTTCAGTGATGATCAGGCCCTGCTTGGCCACGGTCATGGCGCCGGCCAGGGTCATAACCACAAAGCAGTCCTTGTCGCGCGCCATGGCTTCGAGCACGTCCGCGGCCTCGCCTACCTGGCGTCCGGTAAAAGCGGTGCGGCCCATGGCGCGCACCAGGGCGTCCACCGAACCCATGCGCGAAATATCGAGCGGCTCGAGGGGCGTGAGCCGGTCCGCCACGGGGTCATGCAGCTTGCGTTCTATGCCTTCGCCACCCATGTGGTTGCCGTGCTTCACCGCGTCACCTCCACTGAGAATCTGTTTTCCGGACGGGCCAGCCAACACCGGAAGCCGCCCGCCAATTGGGGCCGAATCGGGGCCGGTTGCGGCCGCAGCCCAAGATGCAACCGAGTTTACCGCCTGCCCAACGCGGGCCGCAGGAAACAGCAAGCTATATCGTTGGCTTATGCCGCGTCAACACGTCGCGCCGCCGGCAAGGCGACGCTACCCAAGCAGACGCATCAATCCCCGCGCCTGCAGGTCGGGAAGCAGAAAGCGCCTGCCACGCACGCCCGCGGCGCGGGCCAGAGCTTCAGCCGCCAGGTAACCGCTGCGCACCGCGCCCTCCATGGTGGCCGGCCAGCCGGTGGCGGTCCAGTCGCCGGCCAGAAAGACGCGCGGCCAGGCAGTCACGGCGGGCGGCCGATGGCGGTCCACACCCGGCGCGGGCGAATAAGTGGCGTGCACTTCCTTGATGACGGTGGCTTTCACCAGCCTGGCCTGGCGTGCCTGAGGAAAGAATTCCCCCAGCTCCCGCACTGCCAGTTCCACAATTTCATTGCGCGATCTCTCCACCAGGCTCTTGGAAGAGCTCACCACCAGCTCCATATAACTGCCGCCCTCCGCCGAACGGCCCAGCAGTTTCGACTTGTGAAACATCCATTGGATGGTGCGGTCGAGGAGCACGGCGTGCTCTAATTCGGTAATCTGGCGGTCGAACCACAAGTGAATGCCGGTGATAGGTGAGCTCTCCAGTTGCTCCGCTGCCTGCCGCAGCGGTTCAGCCTGGTCGCCGCGCGGCAGCACCGCCCCTACCAGGTTAAAGGGCAGCGCCAGCACCGCGAAGTCGCAAGCCAATTCTTTTCCCGCGACGCACAGGCGCACGCTTTCACCTTTCGTGCTGAACGCCTCCACCGGGGCCCGCAACTGCACTTCCCCGCCGCGCCCGCGAATATACTCCCCCGCCGCATTGTAGAGATCGGTCAGAGGCACGGTGGGCACGCCCATGCGCCCGGCGGCGGCGGACTTGAGAAACGATTCACGAAACACCTGCGCCCCGTAGCACACCGAGCTGCGTTCCAGCTCTTCATTGAGGGCGCTGACCAGCACCACCTTCCAGAAGCGGTCAATGGCGCGCGGCGTCTGCCCATGGCGTTCCAGCCACTCCCGGAAGTTTTCGCTGCCGTTGTCCTTGGCACCCCGGGCAATAGCCAGCATGGCGCGGGCAATGGCCAGCTTGTCGCCGGCTCCCAGCGACGGGGCCAGCAGAAACGAAGGCGCGGTGTGCAGGGGCGCGGGCAGCCAGGTGGGCGAAATAGCCGACTGCCGCCCGCCCGGCTCTACGAAAACCAGGCGCTCGAACCAGCGAATTTTTTCCTCCACCCCGATGCGGCGGTAGAAATCCATCAGGTTGGCGCAGCAACCCAGCAGCACGTGCTGGCAGTTGTCCACCACTTCGCCGGTGCCGGGATGCTGATAGGAGGAGGCGCGGCCGCCAAGGTAGGGGCGGCGCTCGAAAAGGTTTACCCGAAAACCGGCTTGCGCCAGGGCGCAGCCTGCAGCCAAACCCGCCAAGCCACCGCCGGCAACGGCTACGGTGGGGGCGGGCTGATTGGCCGCCCCGCTCATGGGCTAAAGCGGCGCGCCAGGCCGCGCGTCAGAATACCCAGCTTCTCCGCCCGGCTCAAGCGCACTTTTTCCTTGAAGACGTTGTAACCGCACTCCGCGATCTTGTCCAGCAAGCGGCGGTAGATGCTAACCAGCACCCACAAGGCCGGCTGGCTGTCGGGTTCGATGAGCGGAATGAGTTCATCGGCCGCGCGATAATAGCCGCGCGCCCGCTCCGCTTCCAGTTCCAGCACCGGGCGCAGGCGCTCCAACTCCGGACTGATCAGGCCTGAGGCCGCCAAGCCGAACATGGCCAAATCTTCCCGCGGCAGATAAATGCGGCTCATGGCCGCATCTTCTTTGACATCGCGAATGATGTTGGTCAACTGGAAGGCGACGCCGCACTGCTCGGCCAGCTTTTCAGCCGCGGCATCTTCATAGCCGAAAATGCGGATGCAGATGAGCCCTACCACCGAGGCCACGTGGTAGCAGTACTGATAGAGCTGGTCGAAGGTCTGGAAAGAGAGCCTGAGTCCAGGTCCGTCGAGGGTCTCGCGCACGTCCATGGCCGTGCCTTCAACCAGGGCATCGAGCAGTTCCGGCCTGATCTTGAAGACGCGCACCGTATCCGCCAACGCCAGCAGCACGGGCTCGTCACTCACCCCGCCGGCCAGCACGGAGTGCATCTGGCCGCGCCAGTCCGCCAGCCTGTGCAGGCGCTCTTCCGGAAGCCGGCCGGGGTCGTCACTGAGGTCGTCGCAATGGCGCATAAAGGCGTACACCGCGCTCAGGGCATCGCGCTTGTGCCGGGGCAGGGCCATGAAAGCGTAGTAAAAATTCTTAGCGGCGGAGCGGGCGATGCGGCGGCAGACGCTATAAGCGGTGTTCAGCTGCGATTCGGTCACCCCCGCGGGCACAGCCTGGTCGCTGGCACTCATAGCAGTTTCCTCAGTCCGGCGCGGGCTACCAGCGCGAGCTTGCGGCTCTGGGAGATCACCGGACGCCGGCGCAGCACATCGCAACCCTGGCGCTCGATTGCATCCAGAATGGCTAAACCGCCCCGGCTGAACAGCTCGATATCAATGGCCAGTTCAGAATCTACTTTCTGGGCCAGCGGCAAGCCTTTGTGGAACCACTCGCGGGCGCGCTGCACTTGGAAGCGTATAAGCTCCAGAAACTGCGGCGTGGCGCGCCGCTCGGCAATATCAGTCTCGTTCACGCCGAAGCGGCGCAGGTCTTCCAGGGGCAGGTAGATGCGCCCCTTGCCGTAATCTACGGCCACGTCCTGCCAGAAATTGGCCAACTGCAGGGCGGTGCAGGTGTAGTCGGAAAGCTGCTGCCGCTCAGGGTCGCGATAGCCGCAGGCATACAGGACCAGGCGGCCCACCGGATTGGCGGAGTAATGGCAGTAGCCCAGCACGTCGTCAAAGCTCTCATAACGGCTGACGCGCTGGTCCTGGCGGAAGGCCGTAAGCAGGTCGGCCAAGGGCTGGCGGGGAATGTCGCAGGCCCGCACCGTTTCCGCCAAGGCCACGAACACGGGATGGCGCGGGCGCCCGGCGTAACAGGCGTCCAGTTCGCCTTCCCAGATGTCGAGCAACTGCAGCGCATGCTGCGGATTGCCCACCTCGTCGCCCAGGTCGTCAGATATCCGGCAGTACGCGTAAATGCTGTAGAAGTGCGGCCGCAGGCGGCGGGGCAGGAACCAGGAGGCAACGGAGAAATTCTCGTAGTGGCTGCGCGCCAGTCGCTCGCAATAAGCCAGCGCTTCCTGCAGGGATGGGGCCACGGAGGGAATGGCGTATTCCGGGGGCAGTGCCCGCCAGCCGGGAGCATCGCTGGCCGGAGACTGGGAGCCGTTGCTGGCTATGGATGGCATAAAGCTGCGGTCCCCAGTCGTCAAATTCGTCCTAGTGTCCGGGGATGATGGCGGTCTTGATGTCGCCGTTGCGATTCAGCATGTGGTGCAGCACCTGCTGCAAACGCGAAAGCGGCGCCTCTCCGGTGATGTAATCGTTGCCCCGGATTTTACGTTCCGCGATCAGGGCGAAGGCCCGCCGCACCGTTTCCGGCGTGTGATGGAAGGTGGCCTTTAGCGTGATTTCCGAGTAATGCAGCCGGTTGGTGTCCAACTGCACCTTGGTGCCGCCAGCGCAGCCGCCGAAGAAGTTCACCGTGCCGCCCTTGCGCACCATCTCCACCGCCCACTCCCAGGCCTGAGGGCGGCCCACGGCCTCGATCACGATATCGGACCCGCGCTTCTCGCGCGTGAGCACGCGCACTGCGTCCACCGCATCCGCCACTTTGGTGATCTGCACCACGTCATTTGCGCCCATGCGCTTGGCGGCCTGCACCTGCGAATCGCGCTTGACCACCGATATGACGTTGCAGCCGATCAGGCGCGCCACCTGCACGAACATCATGCCGATGGGACCGCCGCCGATTACGGTAACCGTGTCTCCGATTTCGGGCTTGGTTTCATGCAGACCGCGCAGCACGCAGGCCAGCGGCTCGGTCATGGCGGCTTCTTCGAAGCTCACTCCCGGCGGCATGGCCAGCATGTTGGATTCGACAATGCGCCGTGGAATGCGGATGTACTCGGCGTAGGCGCCATTGTTGAACAGCAGGTCCTCGCACAGGTTCTCCTGGTGCTTGGAGCAATAGAAGCAGGCCTGGCAGGGCGCGGAGTTCAGCGCCACCACCCGCATGCCTTTGCGAAACCACTTCACACCCGGCCCCACTTGCTCGATTACACCCGCCAACTCGTGGCCAAACAGCGCCGGGGGAACGATCATGCGCGCGTGGTAACCGCGCTGATAGACCTTCAGATCGGTGCCGCAGGTGAGCGCCACCTGCACCTTGATCAGAACCTCGCCTTCCCCCACCCGGGGAATGGGCACCTGCTCGATTTTGACGTCCTCTTTACCGTAAAGGACCGCCGCTGTCATCTTACCGTTCACTCTCAGTTTCCTTCCCATGCGCTGCCCGGCTGAATGACGATCTTCAGCGAGTCCGCTTGCGGATGAGCAGCTAAATTAAGGGCTTCCAGGCTCTGCTCCAGGGAGAAACGGTGGCTGATCAGCCCTTCCAGGTTCATTTCCCGGCTGAAGACAAAGCGCACCGCCTCCTCCTGCAGATCCACAGAAGCGCTATACGAGCCCAGCAATGTTTTTTCGTCCACGCAGACAGCGGCGGGGTCAATCACAGCCTCCCCGTGCACTGTCTGCGCAAACAAGACCACCCGCCCGCCCGGACGACACGAGTCCATGGCGGACCGAATCAGCTTGTTGCCCCCTACTGCCAGGATGACTGCGTCGGCCCCACGCCCCTCGGTGAGTTCCCGCGCTCGCGAAACCAGATCGGTTTGCGAAGCGTCTACCGTTTCCTGTAGGCCGAATGCCTTAGATATTCTAAGCCTCTGGGGAAACAAATCGGTAGTTATTACCCGTGCCCCTGTCCTTCTGGCCAAACACCCCAGAATGATGCCGATGGACCCTTGCCCGATAACCACCACGGTTTCACCCGCTTGCAGGCGCAGAGTCTCAATTCCCTTGAGGCAGGTATTCACCGGCTCCACAAAGCACGCCTGCTCGAACGAGACTTCCTCCGGGATGCGCACAACTCCACGCTCCACAATCCAGTTCATGACCCGGACATACTGGGAAAATCCGCCGCCGCTGGGCTCGTAGCCCGCCGTGCAGCCCACCTTCTTGTACACCGGACATTGGGCAAACACCTTGTGACGGCAGTAGTAGCACTCTCCGCAGGGGATATGGTGAAAGGCCATCACCCGGTCGCCGATTTCGAAGCTGGCGACGCCCGCGCCCACAGCCGCCACCACGCCCGAGGTTTCATGCCCGAAAATGCGGGGCGCGGAATGGGAGCCGGTGGCAATCTTCTTCAAATCCGTGCCGCAGATGCCGCAGGTGTGTACCCGGATGAGCAGCTCTCCGGCTCCGATTTCGGGCACCGGCACGGTCTCCAGCCGCACGTCTTCCTTGCCGTGGTAGACGGCCGCGCGCATAGTGGCAGGAATCGCCTCCCGCCCCTGCTTTACGCTAAATTGGCCCGCTACCGCCATCAGTGTCGTCCCGTTCCCATGGGATGAAGTTCCGTCTCGCCTACCCCTACGTTGGAAGCCGGCTGGTTGTACCACTCCAACCAGGCGCACAGCGCCTCCGCAGCGCGTTCGCTATTGCGCTTCAGGTGCAGAAGCTTCCTCCAAAGCCAGGGCCGAAGGGCGGCGAATATCAGCAACCCGCCGCTGCGGAAACGGCCGTCGGAGGCAATGAACCGCTCCAGGCCCGGAAACTCGAAGTCGTAAGCATCGGAGACGGCTTTCACGGCCATAAAGCCGACTTTGCGCGCCACCGCGGCGCGCGCCACCGCGGCCGCCTCCATGTCCACCGCGCTCGCGCCATAGGCCTTGGCGAGCTTTGCCTTCTGCTCCACGTTGGCCACCGAATTCCAACTCACCAGCGTGCCTTGGCCTTCAGCCATTTCCAATACACTGCCATCGCTCGCATCTACGATCCGGCGGGGAATCACCAGATTCCCTGCCAGGGTGCTGGCATCCAATCCACCTGCCAGACCAACGGAGATGATCAGCGAAGGTTGATACATCTTGATCAAGGCTTCGGAAACCCGCCGTGCCGCCTCCGCTCCTATCCCCGCGCAAACCAACACCGCGCGTTGATTCTCGTACACCTTGTAGCGGAAGCCGCCATATTCGCGTTTGCTGGCCCGCCAGTTCTTAATGGCGCCGGCCACCTCGCGTTCCAACGCGGCAATAATGGCAACCTTGGGCATAAAAGCAGCTAGCTAGCTAACTAGCTTCACAGCCGTAATCCTGGTTTTAGCCAGAGCGCTAGTTAGCTCGCTTCTCAGGCATAACCGTGGCTGCGGAACCAGTCCACCGCCCGGCGCAGCGCGTCGTCCACAGGCACGATCTTCCAGCCCAACTCGCTTTCCGCCTTGGCCGAAGAGACGAACATCTTCTTCCGTCCCATGCGCACCGCGTCCACCGTGACTCGCGGTTCCCGCCGCAGCAGCAGACCGGTGACCGCCGTGTCCAGAATTCCGGTCGCCATCGCCACCGCGTAAGGCAGCTTCACCCTGGGCGACGGCAGGCCGGTGATGGCGGCCAGCTTATCCAGAATCTGCTTCAGCGTCAGGTTCTCGCCACCCAGGATGTAGCGCTCTCCGCGCCGCCCTTTCTCCAGGGCCGCAACCTGTCCGCGCGCCACTTCGGCCACATCCACCAGGTTCAAACCGGTATCCACGTACGCCGGAAACTTGCGTTTCAAAAAGTCCACGATGATCCGTCCAGTGGGGGTGGGCTTAATGTCCTGCTCACCCACCGGGGTAGTCGGATTCACCACCACTACGTCAGCCCCACTGCGCCCCGCCTCCAGCGCTAGTTGCTCAGCCTGGAACTTGGAGCGTTTGTAATGGCCGATCATCTCTCCCAGTCCGACCGGCGAACTCTCATCAGCCAGGCGCCCATTCGAGGTGAAACCCATTGTGGCCACGCTGCTGGTATAGACAACGCGCCGAACGCCAGTTTGTTGCGCCAAGTGGATGATGTTCCGGGTTCCCTCCACGTTGGAGCGGTACATCTCGTGGGGCTCGGGCGCCCACAACCGGTAATCGGCGGCCACGTGAAACACCGCCTCGCAGCCCGCCATGGCCTTGCGCAACGACTCCGGTTCGCGCAAGTCGCCCGTTACCCGCTCTCCCGCTACGCCTTCCAGGTTGGCCGTGATACTTGAGGGGCGCACTAAGAGGCGAAGCTCAGCCCCCTGGCCGGCCAGAAAACGCGCTACGTGGCTGCCAACAAACCCCGTAGCTCCTGTGACAAACGCCTTCATGGGGAGGTGAATGGCGCTATTCGAGCTCTTCCGGGTGCAGCGAAATGCGCTCGCCCGCCGTGCGCTTTTCCCAATATTGGCGGACCCAGGTTTCCCAGCTCTTCCCCGCCGCCATGTCCCGGCCACTAAAGGCCAAGGCAGCGATATCGGCATAGCTGACGGAAATCTTTCCTGCGCCACTTTTGGGCAGAACGCGGACAAAAGAATCCTGCAAGGTCTGGCCGCTGCGGCGATCGAATACGTAGCCTTCTACTTTGCTGCCATCCTTGCGCGTGATCAGCACATCGCCGCGGTAATCGAACGCCTGCTCCAGCGCCGCCCGCAGTTCTTCCGGATTAGCCAGTTCCGGCACCCAGCCTTCCAGGTTCTCCCGCTGCTTGCCGGGAACTACCTCGAGCCTGTCCGCCGTCGCAGCGGCCGGCTGGTGTCCCGCTTCCCTGCCGCTCACGCCCGTATCTCCTGCTGCGAACTGTTTTCGATCTGCACCAGCGGATTGTAGCTATGCACCGGCCGCACCGGCTCCTCCAGCAGTTTGAGTGCGTCGGCATCCTCATAAGCATGGGAGAAAGTGGCCTTCATCGTCTGCCACAGTCCCCGCAGCGAGCTGAAGGTGTCGTTCACCGCGGAGGCTTCGTAGCCGCTGTGCACCATGCAGTTGGCGCAGCGCGGATTACCCGACTCGGTGCCGTAGCGCTCCCACTCGGTGGCTTGCAGCAGCTCCTGGAAGGTATCGGCATAGCCATCCTGCAGCAGGTAGCAGGGCTTCTGCCAGCCGAAGATGTTGAAGGTGGGCATGCCCCAGGCGGTGCAGGGATATTCGCGCTTGCCCATCAGAAATTCCAGAAACAGCGGCGACTGGTTGAAGCGCCAGTTGGGCTTGCGATTGGCAAGAATGGCGCGAAACAGGCGGCGGGTGCGGGCCCGTCCCAGGAAGTGGTTCTGGTCGGGCGCCTTGTCATAGGAATAGCCGGGCGAAAGCATCATGCCCTCGACGCCCAGCGCCATCATTTCATCAAAGAAGCCGCGCACGCTCTTGGGATCGGCGCCGTCGAACAGCGTGGTGTTGGTGGTTACGCGGAAGCCGCGCTGCAGCGCTTCCCGGATTCCTTCGACCGCTTTGTCGTAGCCGCCTTCCAGGCAAACCGAAAAATCGTGGTGCTCGCGCTGACCGTCAAGGTGCACGGAGAAGGTCAGATACTTGCTGGGCTGGAAGAGGTCAATTTTCTGCTTGAGCAGTAGCGCGTTGGTGCACAAGTAAATGTACTTTTTGCGCTCCACCAGTCCGGCGACGATTTCCCCGATCTGCGGATGCAATAGCGGTTCGCCTCCGGGAATGGAAACCATGGGCGCGCCGCACTCCTCCACCGCCCGGAAGCACTCCTCGGGTGTAAGGTCCATCTTGAGCACGTGGCCGGGGTACTGGATCTTGCCGCATCCGGCGCAGGCCAGGTTGCAGCGGAACAGCGGTTCCAGCATGAGGACGAGCGGGTAGCGCTTGCGCCCCTTCACCTTCTGCTTAAGGACGTATGTTGCTACCGTCCACATCTGTGAAATTGGTACCGCCATTCGTCTCCTTCCCTCCAATTACTGCACTTTAGGAAGCGCTTGCGCTCCCCATCGCACTTCCTGCGTTCCCGCCAGCACCTTGGAATAGGTGGTTAGGGCCAGCAGCGGGAAGTATTGCCGGTAGAGGTGATACATCAGATAAAAGACCCGCGGGAATCCGGTTCCGGTGTAGTAGGGCTCATCCCAAGAGCCCTCCTTTTTCTGTGTCCTCAATAGATAAGCGATGCCGCGAGCCACGGAATCGCTGCGTGTATCCGCGGCCGCCAGCAACCCCAGGACGGCCCAGGCAGTCTGCGAGGGCGTACTGGGCCCGATTCCCTTAATGTGAGGGTCATCGTAAGAGCCGCAAGTCTCACCCCAGCCCCCGTCCGGGTTCTGGATGGAGCGCAGCCACTCCGCCGCGTGCTGCACCATGGGCTCGTGATTGTCCACTTCCATGGCATCCAGGCCGCGCAGCACCTGCATGGTGCCGTAGATGTAGTTCACGCCCCAGCGTCCGAACCAGGAGCCATCCGCCTCCTGCTCGGTCTTGATGAACTGGATGGCCTTCTTCACCGCCACATCCTCTTTGGTGTACCCGTGAGAGGCCAGCATTTCCAGCACCCGTCCCGTAATGTCCACGGTGGGTGGGTCGAGCATGGCGTTATGGTCAGCAAAGGGGATGTGCTGGAAGACCATGCGGTCATTGTCCTTATCGAAGGAGGCAAAGCCGCCGTTCTTGCATTGCATGGAGAGCACCCAGGAGATGGCCCGCTGCACCGTCTCGTATTGATAGCGGCCGTTAGGGTGCTCCACATGGCTCAATCCCAGGTTGACCATGGCGGTATCGTCCACGTCGGGGTAAAACTCATTATTGAATTCGAAATACCAGCCGCCAGGCTGACCCTTCTTGTTCTTGAAGGCCCAGTCGCCCTTATGGGTCACCTGCTTCTGCAGGATCCAGTCCGCCGCCTTCACCATGCGCGGCTCAGTGCTGGGCACGCCGCTTTCGCCCAGGGCGAACAAGGCATAGGCCGTGTCCCAAACCGGCGACATGCAGGGCTGCATGCGGAAGGTCTCTTCCTCTTCGATTCCCAGCTTTTCAAACTCATCCATGGCGCGGATAAACTGCGGATCATCCACGGAGTAGCCCAGACAGCGCAGCGCGATGATGGAGTTCATGATGCCGGGATAGATGGCGCCCAGGCCATCGCTCATCTCAAAGCGCTCCAGCATCCATTCCTCGGCCGCGCGCAAGGCGATAGAGCGCAGCGGCCGGATGTGAATACGCTCCAGCCAGTGGGTGAGCGTGTCCAGCGCCAGGAAGAAGTTGCGCCAGCTCACCAGCTTCTGCGACCAGCGCAGGCGCAGATTCACGCCCCGCATGCTGCCGTTGGGAAACAATTCCTGAATGCCCATTTCCGCCGGAATCTTCTTGAACGGCTTTTTGGCGTAGGCAATGGAGAGCGGAATCAGGATGGCTCGCGACCAGGAGGAAATTTCGTAGATGTTGAACCAGAACCAGTTAGGAAACAGCACGATCTCCGGGGGAATGGCCGGCACCGCGTTGTAGTCGTATTGCCCCAGGAAACAAAGGTAAATCTTGGTGAAGGTGTTAATGGCGGTCACGCCACCCAATTCGTTGATGCGCTTGCGGGCCCGCACCAGCGCGGGATGGCCGGAGTTATAGCCAGCCAGTTTCAACCCAAAATAGCCCTTGACGCTGGCGCTGACGTTAGAAGGTCCCCCGGCGTAAATGCTCCAGCCGCCATCCTGGTTCTGGTGTTGCAAAATGTAACGGGCGGCCTTGGCTATACGCTCCGGCTTGCCGGTGCCGAGCAGCGTATGCAGCAGAATGTAGTCGCTTTCCAGGGTGCTGTCGGCTTCCAGTTCGCCGCACCAGTAGCCTTCCTCGCATTGCTGGGAGAAAAGGTACCTGCGGGCCGCATCCACCGCGACCATGACCCGGCTCTTCAGGTCATCAATCTTGCCAAATCTCATGTTTGGGATGGTGGAACTACTGCCAGAGACATCTTCCATGCAGTCACTCCGACGCCACGGCGGGCGCACTGGCGATGGCTTCAACAATTTCCGGCGGCAGGCCAAATCGCACGTCCTCGGGCATGACCTCCACCTCGCGCATATTGGTGAACCCTTGCCCGGCGAGGTACTTAACCACTTCCTCCACCAGACACTCAGGAGCGGAAGCACCCGCGGTTAAGGCGATGGTCTTAACGTCCTGCAGCCACTCGGGGCGAATCGCCTTGCAGTTCTCAATGAGATGGGAAGCTGTGCCCTGGTTGCGCGCCACTTCCACCAGGCGGTTGGAATTGGAGCTGTTGTCCGAGCCGACCACCAGAAGCAGGTCGGCCTCAGCAGCTACGTGCTTGACCGCCTGCTGGCGGTTTTGGGTGGCATAGCAGATATCCTGCGCCGCTGGGCCTTTGATATTGGGAAAGCGCATGCGCAGAGCTTCGATAATGTCCTTGGTTTCGTCCAAGCTGAGCGTGGTCTGGGTCAAATAGGCCACCCGGTTGGGATCCGGCACCACCAGGTCTTCCACCTCATCCGGCGACCCCACCACCTGGGTGACCATGGGGGCCTCGCCCAGCGTGCCGATAACCTCATCATGGTCGCGGTGGCCGATCAGCACTAGGGTGTAACCCTGACTGGCAAAGCGGACCGCCTCCACGTGCACCTTGGTGACCAGTGGGCAGGTGGCGTCAATTACCCGCAAGCTCCTGAGGTGACTGGCTTCCCGCACCTCCGGGGAGACGCCGTGGGCACTGTAAATGACCCGCTCGCCGGTGGGCACCTCCTCCACGCTATCCACAAAAATGGCGCCTTTGGCGGAAAGCTCCTCCACCACAAAGCGGTTGTGCACAATTTCCTTGCGCACGTAAATGGGAGGTCCGAAGGTTTCGAGCGCGATGCGCACAATGTCTATGGCCCGTACCACCCCCGCACAGAAGCCGCGAGGCTTCAGCAAAAGGAGGGTCTTCCCGTTATGATCCGAAATTGTCATTCCACCCCTATTTTAGGCGTACTTAGCCACAGTTTAAGCCTCAAACCTAACCTACAAACCGCCTTCGGGTCAACGTAAGCCGCAGAAAAGCCGAGGATTAGCATTGTTCGGCTTGATTCCTGCAGCGAACGGCGTCAGGCGTGGGCGCGCAGCATCTGCTCCGCATTGCGCCGCGAAGCCTCGGTCAGCCGGGCCCCGCTCAACATGCGGGCTACCTCGTCCGTCCGCTCACTTCCCTGGATTCGCCGGACCGTGGTCCGGGTACGCCCCCCCGCTATGCTTTTTTGGATGAGATAATGGTGGTCCGCGAAACAAGCAATTTGCGGCAGGTGAGTGACACACAAAACCTGGCTGCTGCCGGCCAGCTGCTTCAACTTACGCCCTACTGCCTCAGCCGCCCGGCCCCCTATGCCAGTGTCAATTTCGTCAAAAACCAGAGTACGCTGGCCAACCACCCCGTTCCGGCGGTTCTGAGGGCCCTGCCCGGCTTCCACACAGGCTTTTAATGCCAGCATGACCCGGGACAGCTCTCCTCCCGAGGCAATCTGCTCCAGGGGCTTCTCGCGCTCTCCGGGGTTGGTGGCGATGAGGTAGGAGACTTCGTCAAAACCAGCCGCCGTCCAACCCGCCTCCTCAGCTGAGCCGGCTACCTGGATGCGGAAGCGCACCTTCATGGCCAACTCATTGACTTCATGCTCTACCAGCTTCTCCAGCTTGCGGGCAGCCTCCTGCCGCTTGCGGGAGAGGGCGCGGGCGGCGGCAAGGTATTGCTGGCCGGCGGCGGCCAACTCCTTGCGCAGTCGTCCCAGGACCTCGTCCTTGTTCTGCATCTCGGCAAGCTTGCGGGCAAGTTCCTCGGCGAAGGCGATCACCTCGGCCAGGGTGGGGCCGTACTTGCGCTTGAGGCGATCAAGCGCGGCCAGGCGATCTTCCACCTCGGTCAGGCGCTCGGGTGAGGCCTGCACGCCGCCAGCATAGTCGCGCAGGGTGGCCCCGGCGTCCTCCACCGTGATACGGGCGGAGTCGAGGGCGGCCGAAAGTTCCTTGAATCTGGGGTCGAAGCGCGCCAGTTCCTCGATCTGACGCTGGCCGGCGCGCAGGGCGGAAGAAGCCGAAGCATTGCTTTCGTAGAGCACGTCGTAGGCGCCCATGGCGGCGGCGTAGATTTTCTCCGCGTTGGCCAGCACCCGCTTTTCGCTTTCCAGGCGGTCGTCTTCGCCGGCCTGGGGGCGCGCCGCCTCAATTTCCTTCTGCTGGAAGCTCCACAGATCGAGCAGGCGCAGGCGGTCCTGCTCATCGCGCTCTAGTTCGGCGATGCGCTCGCGGACTGCTTTCCATTCATGAAACGCGGTTTGAACCGGCTCGATTTGCGCGCCGGCAAAGGCATCCAGCAGTTCCAGGCGTGCTGCCGCGTCGAAGGAGACCAGCGACTCGCTTTGCGCATGAATGGCGGCCAGGTGGGACGCCAGTTGCCGCAGTACCGCCACCGTGGCCGGCTGATTGTTAATAAAGACTCTGCCCTTGCCTGCAGCCGCTATTTCCCGCCGCAGGATGAGTTCACCCTCTGCCCTGTCCAGACCGTTGGCCTCGAGTATCTGGCTCAGGGCCTTGCCGGCTTTGCCCTCGGCTTCAAAAACGGCAGCTACTACGGCCCGCTCGCTATGGTGCCGGATCACGTCGGTGGAGGCCTTCTCCCCCAGCAGCAGGGCCAGCGCGTCAATCAGAATGGATTTGCCGGCCCCGGTTTCACCGGTCAGCAGGTTCAAGCCGGGGGCGAACTCCACCACCACGTTGTCAATAACCGCATAGTTTTCCAGCCGCAGTTCGCGCAGCACGCTGTCCAGCCTGTCGTGGGAAGTTGCGGGAAGGATAGCATGAGCGCTCGCGCAGCAAAATGCGTACTGTGTCTGTCATCCTGGGCGAAGCGGGCCAGGTCGCTGGCCAACTGGCCTGCGAAGTCGAAAGAGCCACCAGCGGTACACCATCGGCGCCGCCGGAGGGAGTTCTCATATTCCATTGCGTGATCGGATTCGGCGGAAACGCCTTTGGGCAGCGGAGTAGCTCCAGCAGTGCCGGTATGTTTCGACTCGGGCATACACCCTCGCTCAACATGACAGACGTTAAGCGGAGCTAAGAAGCAGGTGGATCCGGCAGAAGGGCAAACCTACTTGCCTCTGAACTGCATCAGAGTGTGTGCAACGGGCCTAAGGCTTGAGTCTGACAGCTCCATGCAACCTGCTCCGCAAGGTTTAAGCGCTTAGCCCGTTGCGCTTCACCCACCCTGGAGGGCCCTACGGAGGTCCACCATGCCTGGTCGCAAGCACGTGCGCGACGTCGGCAGCAAGGAACAACGGCAGTACGAACACATCAAGAAAAGCGCGCAGCGCTCGGGGCGCTACGGCAAGCGCGCCAAGGAAGTGGCCGCCCGCACGGTCATAAAACAGCACAAGCGCAAGGGTCACAGAAAGGGTCAGTAGATGCGCAGGAGAGATCGCATGCTGTTGCTCATCATATTGCTGCTGCTGGTCTTTGCCTTGCCTACCTGGCCGTATAGCGCGGGCTGGGGCTACTATCCCAGCGGGCTGCTGGGACTGCTGCTGATCGTACTGCTGGTACTGGCGCTGGCCGACCGGCGCGGCGGGTTGCTGCGACGCTAAAACGAGGACAGCCAGCCAGACGCCGGCGCTACAAGCACGCGGGCGAGGGCGCCCGCGCCACACTATTGCCGAGTTTTCCACTCTTCTACGGCCTTTGCCTGGTTACCTGATTTGATTCGCAACTGTAACTAAGGTAGACGCTTGGGAGCTTTCCCGCATCTCTGGAGCTATAATGTTTTCACGTAACCCAAAGGAAATCTGTCAACATAGGGGGGCCGGCAGGCGCCTAGCGCCTGGTCGTCTGCGATGCTTATTGCTCAATTTGCAGCAGCCTTTGTAGGTGGCGAGGTCGGGAACCTGATCCAGCAAACCGGCCCGGTAGCCAAGATCGTTCTGCTCATCCTGCTGGGGTTCAGCTTATTATCCTGGGCCATCATTCTGGCCAAATGGAGCGCGCTGAAGCGGGCGCGGGCACAAAGCGGGCGCTTTGTGCGGGCGTTCCGAAAGGCGACACGCCTGCAGGACGTTGCGGCGGTGGCGGAACAGTTCAAGCCCAGCCCGCTGGTAGGGGTGTTTGAAAACGCCTATGACGAATACCGCCGCCAGGGCGGGGCCGCGCCGCGGCTAACCGCCATCCAGCGGGCCACGCAGATTGCGGCCTCGGAAGAAATGACGCGGCTGGAGCGCCGCCTGCCCTGGCTGGCGACCACCGGCGCGGTCACCCCCTTCATCGGCCTTTTCGGCACGGTGTGGGGCATCATTGACGCATTTCAGGGGCTGGGCACGGCCGGGGCGGCCACCCTGCGCG
>DATEJK010000066.1:0-12722 GCA_035278025.1 Terriglobales bacterium
AAGGTCGCTTCCAGGCGCCGGGCGAGAACCTGAAAGTCATTAGGAATGGTGATGGCGCGCGAGACCGCCGCCCAGAGCGTGTGCTCGCGGTGGGGCTTCCAGCGCAGGCGGAAGTTGGGCTGGAGCTCGCAGCCGGTGTACTCGTTGTGTTCCAGCTTGGTGCCCATGGTCGCCCACAGGCGGGAAGGAACAAGCGCAATTTCGTCCTGGACGAAACCATTCACCGTGAACACGGTCACACGGCTGGGGTTCAGTTCCATAACGTAGCTGCCGCGAGTGTTGGACTCCGTGGCGCGAAAGCCCACTCCCCAAACCAGTTCTTGCCTGCCCGGCAGCAATCTGTGGTGCTGAAAGTCCAGATCAAACACTTGGCTGCCGGAGGCGAAGGCGGGACTGGGGCGATCCACTCGATCATAGAAGGCCTGAACAGCGAAATTGGAGCGCTCATTCGATTGGTGTTCCCAGCGCGCCAGCAGATTGCCTCCGCGGGAGGTGAAATCGTATTTAAGACCGCTGGCATAGGGAGCCTGCAGCAAGGGAAGCGGAAAAATCTCCTGCTCGAAAGCGCGGAATACGTCTCCGGAGAGGGTGAGGTTATTGGCCGCGCGTTGCCAGTCGGCGACAAACCCCATGTGTCCCACTTGTGTGGAGTCATAAGCGGCAGGCCCCGGCAACTGCGGCCCAGGGGAATCGCCCAAGCGGCCGTACCGGCCGGTCAGCCGGTATGCGAATTCCCGGCCTGATAAAGCGCCGTAGCGAACGCCGCCCGAAGCGTAAGCCTGGGAACCGCCCGCCGTGGTAGCCAATCCACCTTGGGTTTCCCGGGCGCGCTTGGTAATGATATTGATGACGCCGTTCATGGCGTTGGCGCCCCACATCGTGCCACCGGGCCCGCGAATCACTTCGATGCGCTCGATGTCCTCCAGCAGCAAATCGCGAATCTCCCAGAAGACTCCGCCAAAGATGGGACTGTAAACCGTGCGGCCGTCAATCAGGACCAGCAGCTTGTCGGCGTAGCGATAGTTAAAGCCGCGGATGGTAATTGCCCAGCTGTTGGCGCTGATGCGCGCCACCTGCACTCCGGGGGCCAGGCGCAGAGCTTCGGGCACGCTGGTCACTCCGGAACGGCGAATTTCTTCCTGGGTAATGACGAAAACAGCGGTGGCGGTATCCACCAGCGCTTGCTCTTTTTTCCCAGCGGAGATGACCTTCACCTGCATCAATTGCTCGATGCTCATCTCGCCCAGGTCGGGCTGAGCTTGCTGCCCTGAGCAGGGTGCGGCCAACAGGAACGCCAGCAAGCAACAGGCGATCCAAGGCCTGGCACGCCACGCGGATCTTTTAGAGGAACGAGCACCCATGTTTCTGCCAACCGTCCATGAGAGAAGCGGGACGATGGCTTCATGCTAGAAGGGAAGTAGGATTGCGGAGCTGGCACAGGTTCGGCACGCGAGGAGGATGCTTTCCAGAAAGTGGACAAGTTCCGGAATGGATTGCACCACCGCCAGTGGGTATAACCGGCCTGCACGTCTGGTCCGCCCCTGCTCGTCTGGTCTGGGCTAGCGGCGCCGCTGGCTTGTGGAGTCACCTGCCGCAGGGCATGGCCATCGGTATGGGTCCGCTCCCACGGCTGGATAAGCCAGCCGCGGGATTCGAAGAACTCGCGAATGCGCAGCCGGAGCTGAAGAAGAGCAGGAGCGCCGGGACGCTTTTCCCAACCCGGCGGGGGTGATAATCTAAGTAAGCTCGTTGAGCGGGAGTAGTTCAGCGGTAGAACGCCAGCTTCCCAAGCTGGATGTCACGGGTTCGATCCCCGTCTCCCGCTCCATCACCTCAGCAATTTAGATTAGCTAGCCTGAGAAGTTTCCGAGGTCCCTACAAGAGTCTCCACCAGCTAGGGCACATACACGTTCACGCTGGAGCTGAAGTGGTAATAGTTGGTGTCGTATGCCTGCACCACAATCTGGTGCCATCTGCCCGAAGACGCCCTGATGTAGTGGTCGAGCCCGCTGGTATTCAGAATCTCGTAGACCTTAGCGCCATCGAGGTAAATTTGCATCACTCTCACCGGGGTCCGGACGGCGCTGGCGGTGGCGGTCACGTGCACAGAATTGGACACCGTGCTGCCGGCAGGGGGGGACTTGATCACCACCCCGGTGACAGTGTATTTCACCGCGCCTGACACCTTGTTCCGGATGCTGGCCCGGCCCCACATCTTCACATGAAAGTAATACTGTCCGGGTCCAAAGGCATAGCTGCCGAGATTCAGCGAGCGGCTGCCCACCGGCAGGTCCGTGAGCTTCATAAGATGGGAACCATCGCTGGAGACGAAGATGCGGTAGTGGTCAACGGTTGCGGACTCACTGCCGATCCCGTGGGGGGAGAGATTCAAAGTTGTGCCGGAAACCAGCGCCGTTGCCGTCCCCGAAAGTGACGCGCCCACCGTAAGGCAATTGTCAATTCCGCTCTCGATTTCCGTGCCCTCCTCATAATCGTTCCAGGTGACGAGTTGGAGCAGCGGCAATTGGGTACCGGAGTTGTACATGCTATTGATCTTGCCGAAAGTGTTAATCCAGGTCTTGCCGCACTGTTGGGACATGACCCGGCCCAGGCCCCAGGAGGCGAGCGTGTCATTGAAGCCCTTGTAGTTTGCTCCGGTCGTTTGTTCCGCGGGATACCAGCTTCCCGCGGTGTAAAAATTGGTCAAATAACTCATTCCATAATCTGTGGTGGAAGGTCGAACCCAGGAATAGCTGCCGCCGCTGATAACGTGGGGAAAGCCGCCGCCGTCCTGAAACAGGTAGATGGGATTGCCGGGAACGGCCGCCTTGACCGCATTCCAATCAATGGAGTACTGGTCAACGTCGAAGTTGGTGATTACCGGGCGGCCGCCTACGCGCATATAAGCAGGCGAAGGGAAATAGGTTTGTGCCACATACTGCAGGTGACGGATCAGAGCCTGTTGCGGGCTGCAGCCGGAGCAGGAGTTCCATTTGATCGCTCCCTTGTCCACCATGATGGCAAAGGTGAAACCGCTGTGCGTTTCCGCTTCGTGCATCATCAACTGCGTAGCCTGGTCCATGCTGTTGCCGGAGCCGTACCAGTCCACGACTATGCCATTTATGCCGCGGCTCATCATGTCTACCACCTGCCGGTGGGCCTGAGCTGGATCGGTGGAGCTGTAGCCGATGTTCATGTGGTTGGAGCTGCCAAACCAGCCCATCCAGTGAGCATAGACCTTGGTTGAATTGGCGGCATACAGCAGGCCGTGAATGTTGATCTTGCTCACATTGCCGGCTCCCGAATTGCCGTTGGTTTGCGTGCTGAAGCTATTGGCTGTGCTCGTGTTATTGGCGGTTTCCGCGGCCAGGGTGGTGGTGGGTTGAATTTTTATGGTGCCGGCTCGAGCCATGGCTACCAGCAGGAAAGCAGTGCTTACCGTGAGCACCAGGGTGCGACGCATGCTACACCTCCAGCGGGCCCGGAATGCAAGTGGCTGCGTAACCTGCGGGTCGGGAGAATGCGCTTTGTGAGCAGCCCCAGCTGGCAAGGAAAGCTACTTACCTTTGGCGCGGGCCGGCTGTGACCGTCGTCACACGCGTGTGTGACGATGCTGGGGAGCGGCGCGCGCGCTGGCCGGGGTGCTTCGCAAGCGGCATGGGCCGCGCTGGAAACAAGGTTGACGAGTCGCAAATTTCCAGGCTGGATATCAGGGGTTCGCTTTCCGTCTCCGGCTGGTTCCCGCGGCCAAAGCCGAAAGGTTGGGGAACCCACGGCTGCTGCCTTGCGTATCTGGTGCTAGACTGGCATTAAGCGGAGGCGCCGCGGCATGGACCTTATCGCTTTCTTCTTTCCCTTCCTGTTCGGGCCATTCTTCGGCTGCGGTTTTTTTATTTATTTCACGCCCACGATTGTGGCCCTGGTGCGGCACAAGCGGAACACGCTTTCCGTTTTCCTGTTGAACCTGTTCCTGGGCTGGACCTTGATCGGCTGGATTGTTGCGCTGGTCTGGGCGAGTACAGTGGATGTTGCGGCGCCGGCCCGCTAGGAACCGCAGCCACGGAACCAGGCAATCTGGGCGGCCTCTGGTTGCTCACCGTTCCATGTGTCGCGCATCACCGCAACCCAACCGTTAAGGGGCGACCATGAAGATGAGCCGGGCGCGACCCACGGGCTGAAAACCAGGACGAGCGAACCTGCTCACCTTCGGTTCGAACGAACCGACGGTCCGTGTGCCGCGCCCGGCATTTCCCCGAGAGGATACGAGCATGGCACAAACCGGCTTCGCCAATGCCGCTGATGTGGAAACTGAGCGCTTGAAGACCGCAGTCGCCGACGCCCTGGAGGATGGAGTGCACGCCGCACGCCGCGCCATGAAGCATGGCCTGTCTGTAGCCGAAGACATCATGGACGACGCCACCCATGAGGTGAAGCGCCACCCCTTGCAGGCTGTGGCTACCACCTCCGTACTATCCTTTACTGCCGGAATATTAGTGGGCTGGGCCATATTCGGGCTAAGGAAACGCTGACCGCCCGGAACTTGCCGGCCGCAACTCGGGCCGCCGGGAACGCAGGCTGAAACGCATCCGCTAACCAGCTTCCGCTGGCGCCGCGGTTTTGCGCGCCTTCACGGTCAATCCGCGCTAAGCTAATAGAGAAGGAGTTGGAGAATGCCCACCAGGTCCGCCGCCAAGCCGCCCGAGTCTCCAGATTCAGCGCAAGCCATTGAACACCTCAGCCGGGCCCGCCAGGTGCTGAGGAGCTTGCGCGAAAAACTGGAAAACGCCGAGCACCACGCCCAACTGGATGAGGCCATCACCAAGGTGGAACTGGCTTTGAGCGCGTTGACCATTCAGACAGGCGGCTTCCTTTAAGGGAGAGGCGGCCGCATCCCGCCAGCATATGCATGTTCATTTGGCGCGAAGTGACCAAAGTGCGGTCGGTCACGCCGGCTTGCGCCTGAAAACCGTGGTAGGGGTCCTATGACCTTATGAACCGAGGAGTTGCGGGCCGCTCCGCTATTCCACTTGCCCCCGCGGTCGAAGCCGCCGGTTACTTCAGTTACTTTCGCCTGTTTCCCCGGCAAAAATACAATTCATGCTGAGAAAGTGCTTTGGCCGGAACTGGTTATGGTGTCTGCGCCGAACACTGAATGTCCTTTTCGGTGAATGAGGACGATTGTCCCAACACACCATAATGCGGCGCTCGACCCGGATTCGGTGGCAGATCCCGATCCAAATCACCAGTGTTGATCCGCGTTTTCCATTTAACGAAACTTGCGAAACCGTAGCCGTGAATGCGCACGGCTGCGGAGTGATCTGTCACATTACGCTGGAGAAGGGCACGCCGGTGAAAGTCGGATTGCTGCCCGATAATCGCGAGGTGATGGCGCACATTGCCGATGTGGTGAAGTTGGGAGAGGACGGGCGCGCCTGGTTGCTGGGAGTGCAACTGGACGTGCCGGGCAACGTGTGGGGGGTGCGCAATCCTCCCCATGACTGGGAAAAATCCATAGCCGGGCGGGAGGGCGAGCCGGCGGCTCCGCTGGCTGCCAGCGCCGCCGCCGGCGCCGGAGCTTCGGGCGTGGCCGCTTCCACCGCAACGCTGGCAGCACCGGAATTCTCCATTGTGAATCCCGCCCCGCCCGCAAGCGCTCCGGTTGCCGTGCAAAGCGCGGCTGTAGCCCCACCTCCAAAGATTAATGCAGCGAAGCCGGTAACCGCGGACCCCAATAACGGCGGCTCCGGACAGCGGGCTTCGGAGTCGGACCGGGGCAATGGCGCGCAAACCGGCGGAAGAGTGGCTTACACCGTACGCGATCGCGACTGGGTGGAACTGCGCCGGCAGATGGAAGAACACCTGCAAGATCTGATGTGGCAGGTCGACGACCAGGTCGAAACCAAGCTGGAACACTGGAAAGAGCAGATGGTGGATGCCGAGGCGCGGCTGGAGTCGCTCTGCCAGCTGCAGGACCGGCTGCAAGCGCACGTCACTGTGCTCAGCGAGATCGTCAAGGAGAGAGTTAAGCCGGAGGCGGAAAGCAGCAGTCCAGCGGGAGCTGCGGGCGCCCCTTCGCCGGCTCCGGTCGGCAACCCCGGGCAGGCGGCGGCGAGTGCGGCCCAAGTGGAGGAAATCCGGCAGCTGCAGCAATGGATGCAGTCGCTGATTCATCTGGTGCCGCAGGCGGTGGAGCAGCATGCCAACGAGGCGGTGGGAGCGGCCGAACAGAGACTGCATGCGCAAGCGGAAGAACAGTTTGAAGGCCTGCGAAGGCAGGTGGCAGAGCTGCAGGAGCGCCTGCAGCAGGCAACGGCAGCGCAGGTCTCCGCCGCCGAGCAGGGCGCGGCACAAGAGGAAGCGCGCAAGGCGTCTGAAGATGCGCTGCGGGCCACGGGCGAGGAAATTCGGGCATCTCTGCAGCACTCCCTGCGCGAGCAAACAGAAAAACTGCAGGACCAGCTTAAACAGGCACAAGAGGCGGCACAGGATGAGGCCGTGCGTCTGCGCCAGCTGCAGGAACAGGCGGCGTCGGCCCAGACCGATCAACGCTCGGCTGAGGTTAGGGAACAAGCGGAGCAGCTCAAGGCGGCGCAAGACAGTGTCCGCGAAATCGGCGATCAGTTGCGGGACGAGCTGCGCGCCACTCTGCAGGCCGAGCTGGAGGCCCAGAAGCAGCAGATGCAGCAAGCGGCGGCGGCGCTGGAGGAGAAATCCAGCCGTCTGCAAGCTCAGATCAGTGAACTCGGCGCCAGCAGCGAGGAAGCGCGACGCGCGCGCGAGTCGCTGGAATCCATGGTGGCATCGTTGACCCAGGCGGCCAGCCAGCAGATCAAGGAAGATGTAGCCTCGGGGGTGCAAAGGTTCACCAGCGAAGTGCAGCAGCAGGCCGAGCGCCGGGAAAAGGAAATCACCGAGAAGGTGGCGGAGGCGCAGCGTCTCGCCGCCACCGCGCAGGAACAGCTGCGGCAAATGACCAGGCAGTCGGGCGAACTCTCCGCCCGGCTGGAGGAAGGCGAACGCATTCGCGTGTCGCTGCAATCCCAGCTGGAATCCGCCGTCTTGGCGGCCGAGCAGAAAGTGGAGAGCAGCGCGGCCGGGCTTCTGCAGCGGGTGGGCAGTCAGTCTGAGGAACAAATCAAGCGCCTGGAAGAGCAGGTGAGCGCGCAGCAGAAAAAGCTGGACGAACTGACCCAGCAACGGCAGCAGGAGCTGCGGTCATCGCTCGACACGCACATGGCGGAATTGCGCAATTCCTCGGAAAGCATGCTGCGCCAGGTAAGCGATGAGCTGCGCGGGTCGCTTAATACCCATCTGAAGGAGGAATTTGCCAGCCAGCGCCACATCTGGGAGAAGCAGAGAGAGGCCAGCCAGGCGGAAAAGGCCTGGGTAGAGACGCGGGCCAACGAACTGGCGGGACGCTGGGAAGCAAGGCTGCAGGGCTACATTGAGCGCGCTACCGGCGACGCGGTGAATAAGCTGCGCACGGATGTGGAGAAGGCGGCAGCCCTCATCATCCGCGAGCAAATGGAGGCGGTGGAGAAGCGGCTCAGCGGGTCGCTGGAACCGCTGCTGGCGCGCGCCGAGAACAGCAGCCGCGGGTTGGACAAGCTGCTTGCCTCCGTGCAGGAGGAGGCGCGACGCGCGGAGGCGGAGAACGCCGCCTTCCAGCGCCACAGAGATGGGGCCCAGGACTGGATGGAAAAACAGATGGAGCGGCTGCGGCAGGCGGTGCACGATGCCGTGGTGGAGACCAGCGGAGAAATCAAGGGCCGCATCCACATGGCGGTGGAGATGGCGCGCGAGCCCATTGAGCAGCGCAGCCGGGAAGCCCAGCGCCAGGTTGAGGAACTGGCGGAGCGCAAATCACGGGAGATGGGCGATCGCCTGATGGAATTCGAAAAGGCCATGACGCCGCGGCTGGAGAAGCACCTGGCCCAAGTGATGGAAAAGTTCCAGAAAGATACCGAGGAAATGGCCCAGAAGTCGGTTCACCGCTGTCAGGACGACCTGGCGGAAACCCTGGATTCCATGCTGCACCTGGTGCGCGGCAAGCGCGAGGGCAAGGCAAAATAAGGCTTATTCGCTTATTACCAGCTCCCCGTTTTCCACCCGCAGATCCTTCACGAATACCGGCAGCTTCATTTTTTCGCGGTTCTCCGGGTCGGCCAGCTTGTTCTGCAGCGCGGGATTGACCAAAGAAACGGGCACACTTAAGTCGCCCACCTTGAATTCCGTGGGTTCAAACGTAACGTAGCCGTCGCGGCTGCCCAGGTGGCCGGCTACAGTGATGTAAACGTCCTTACCATAGAGTTCGGTCAGGAATTGCCCTTTCACTACGTCATCGTCAAAACTCACCAGGGTGGACTTGATGGGCACCTGTTCGGCTGTGGGCTGTGGCGTGGGCTGCGAGGTGGGACGGGGACTCGCTGTTGCAGTTTGCGGAGCCGTTGCCTGCACGATGGCGGCATTTACCTCGGGTGCGGTGAAGTGGACTTCGGTTCCCGAATCGCCCGCCGATTGTGCATTGGCCAGTTCCGTAAGCTTCTGTTGAAAAGAGTCGGCGTTCTGCTGGATCACAGCCGGATCTAGGGCCTGGGCGACCGGGGCGGGGCTCTTCAGCAGCAGGAAGATACCGATTATCAGCCCGCCAAAACTGGCCCAGCGCACCACCCGGTAGATCTTCTTGATTTCGTCCATCTGAGTACGCTAGCCCATCCTGCGGCAGGGTCAAGTGACCGGAGGGCTAATCCACAGGGTACAATCGCGGCCATGGCTGAAGGCGAACTGCGGGGCAAGGCGGCGCTGGTGACAGGGGGAGCGCGGCGGATCGGACGGGAGATCGCCCTGGCCCTGGCGGCAGCCGGCGCCGACGTGGCCATCACCTACCTGGAATCAGCGCGCGAGGCGCGGCAAACGGCTGAAGACATTCGCCGCTTGGGGGTGCGGGCCCTGGCCTTGGCCTGCGATGTGCGCCAGGAAAAGAGCGTGCGCAACGCGGTTAAGACAGTAGCACGCGAATTCGGCGGTTTGGACGTGCTGGTCAACAACGCCGCCATTTACGAGACCGTGGCGTTTGAAAAGATCACCCTGCGCCGATGGGACGAGATGTTTGCCGTGAATGCGCGCGGTCCGTTCCTGATGTCGCAGGCCGCACTCAAGCCCCTGCGGCAGCGCCAGGGACGCATCATTCACCTGGGTTCCCTGGGCGGGCTGCGGCCCTGGGCTACCCACGCTCACTATTGCGCCTCCAAGGCGGCGCTCACCATGCTGACCGAGGTGATGGCCAAAGCGCTGGCGCCGGAGCTCGCGGTGAATTGCGTGGCTCCAGGAATGATTGACCTGGGAGACGGCAGAGATGCCGCCTTGCTGCGACGAGTCGGGAACAAGACGCCCATGCAACGCAACGGTAAGGCCGATGAAGTGGTACGCGCGGTGTTGTTCTTCGCCACCGCGCCCCGGTTTATTACCGGCCAGGTGCTGGCCGTGGATGGGGGGCTGGGACTGGAGTAAGTGTGTCCCGGTCCCATGGGGTTCGCGGAGAGCCCAAAGGTCCGGGTCTGATGAAAAACGCAACAGGCAATCCAGGGGCCGCAACGCCCCAAAGATTTTCAACATGGTTGTGGAAAATTATGTGGAAAACCGGGTCAGTATCGAAGTAAGCCTCTCAACACACGTAACTTCTACGGGTTGCACCTGTTAAAGTGCGCAACTGCAGAAAGAAAATCACAGCGACTAAAAGTTGAAAGTGCGTATAGACAAGTTGCTGGTGCAAAGAAGCCTAACGCCCTCGCGGGAGCGCGCCCAAGCCCTGGTACTTGCCGGACGTGTGCTGGTTAACGGGCAAAAGGTTGAAAAAGCAGGGACGGAGGTGGATTCAGAGGCGGAAATCCGCCTGCTGGGACCGGACCTGAAATATGTGAGCCGCGGCGGTTTGAAGCTGGAGGCGGCGCTGCATTATTGGAAGGTGGACGTGGCGGGGAAGATCTGCCTGGACGTTGGGGCATCTACAGGCGGTTTTACCGATTGCCTGCTGCAACACGGGGCGGTGCGGGTGATTTCGTTAGACACCGGGTATGGACAATTTGACTTCCGCCTACGGCAGGATGCCCGGGTGCGCCTCGTGGAAAAGACCAACGCGCGCTATCTGAAACCCGAGGATATCGGGGAAGCCGTGGACCTGGTGGTCATGGACGTATCATTTATCTCCGCAACCCTGGTGCTGCCGGCCGTGGTGGCCGCCGCATTTCCAGCTGCGCAACGCCTTAACAAAAAGGTGATTGTGCTGGTAAAGCCGCAATTCGAGGTGGGCAGGGAAAGGGTGGGAAAAGGGGGAATCGTGCGCGACCCCGAGGCGCAGAAGGAAGCGGTGGAGAAAGTTCGCGCGCGGTTGCTGGAACTGGGTTGCCGCGAAACCGAGGTCACGGAGTCGCCCATCCTGGGAGCAGAAGGCAATCGGGAATTCCTCTTGTACGGCGCGTTCTAGAGGCCGGCGGCTGACCACCTTCGGGCCCAGGCTGTACAATCAGCGATTCTGATTCAGGGACATAGTGGACATGAAATCGGCCGCCATTTTTTCCAAGCCCGCCAAACCGGAACTGGCGCAAATCGTGCCGGAGCTGCTGCGCTGGTTCCAGGAGCATGACTACAAAGTGGTGGTTGACCACGAGACAGCGGCCTACGCTTCAGGGCCCGAGGTGGTGGAACGTTCGGCGGTGGCCGCCCGCAGCCCCAAGTTTGTGGTCGTGCTTGGAGGTGACGGCACATTGCTGGCGGCCGCACGCGCCGTGGCCAAGGCCGGAATACCGGTGCTGGGGGTGAACCTGGGCTCGCTGGGCTTCCTGACCGAGGTCCCGCTTGCGGAGCTTTATTCCACCCTGACGGGCATGGACCAGAACAAGTGCAGCACGGAACTCCGCTCCATGCTGGATTGCCAGTTGCTGCGCGAGGGTAAATGCGTAGCCCAGTATCACGCGTTGAACGATGTGGTGGTCAACAAGAGCGCCATCGCGCGTCTGGCCGATTTCGACCTTTATATTGACCAGGATTTTGTCTCCAACTATAAGGCAGACGGACTTATCGTGGCCACGCCCACGGGTTCGACGGCGTATTCGCTGGCGGCGGGAGGGCCCATCCTGATGCCCTCGGTGGAAGGTTTCGTGATCACGCCGGTTTCGCCCCATGCGCTCACCCACCGGCCCCTGGTGGTGCGCGACTCGGTGGAAATTGCCATCGTGGTTAAGGCGGCGGAGGAGAATGCCTTCCTCAGCGTGGATGGGCAAGTCGGCATGCCGCTACTGGAAGGCGACCGGGTGAGCTGCCACAAGTCGGAGCACAAGGTGCAGCTGTTGCGCATGAAGAGGACGTTTTTCGAGGTGCTGCGTACCAAGCTGAAATGGGGACAGAGATAAGGCCAGTGGTCAGTTAACGGGGTGGCAGGATCGAATGGTTGCTCGCCCGAAATCCAGGCATAAAACAAATCGCAGCTCGCTTGCAAACCATAGACTCTGGTGGCAAATGGCGATGCTCCTGGTCGTAGCCGGCACGGTGTGGGCGCAGGATCAGAACCGGCCCTCGGCGGACCTGATCATCACCAACGCCAAGGTTTACACGGTAGATAAGAGCCAGCCGCGGGCGGAAGCGGTGGCGGTGCTGGGAGAGCGCATTGCGGCGGTGGGCAGTGCCTCGGCCATTGACGCCTGGCGCGGACCGGGGACGCGGGTGATTGACGCCGGCGGCAGGCTGGTGCTGCCCGGCTTCAACGATGCCCACGCGCACTTCCTGGACAGCGGGTTGGGGCTAGCCAGCGTGCAACTGAAAGACGCCGGCAGCGCGCAGGAGTTCGCGGCGCGCATCGCGCAATACGCGGCCCAACAGCCCAAGGGGCGCTGGATCCTGGGAGGGACCTGGGACGAGCAGCGCTGGAATCCGCCCCAGCTTCCCACCCGGGAGATGATTGACAAGGTTACGCCTGACAATCCGGTGGCCGTAGGGCGATACGACGGCCACATGTACCTGGCCAACTCCCTGGCGCTGAAGCTGGCGCACATCACGGCCGCGACTCCCGATCCGCCCGGCGGAGAGATCGGGCGGGACGCGCACGGCAATCCCTCTGGAATTCTGAAAGACGGGGCCAAGAGCCTGGTCGAGGCAGTCATTCCGCCGCTCAGCCATGAGCAACGGCTGGAAGCCGCGGGCAATGCTCTGGCGCTCGCCCGCAGCGTAGGCGTGACCAGCCTGCAGGAGATGGCCAATACCAATGAGGATTTGTCGCGCAACCTGGAGGCTTACAAGGAGCTGGAGGAAAAAGGGGAGTTGACCAGCCGCATTTACGTGGCGCCTCTGATTGACGACTGGGAAAATTACGCCAGGGTTGGCGTGCGGCACGCCTTCGGTTCCAGCCTTCTGCGCACGGGCGCGATGAAAGCCTTTGCCGACGGTTCGCTGGGATCAACTACGGCCTACTTTTTCCAGCCTTATACAGATGACCCAAAAACCCGAGGTCTGCTTACCGACGAAATGCAGCCACTTTCCAAGATGCGCGCGCGCCTCATCGGAGCCGACAAAGCGGGTTTGCAGCTCTGCGTGCATGCCATCGGCGATGAGGCAATTTCCCTGGTGCTGGACCTGTTCCAGGATGTAATCAAGGCGAACGGAGAAAAAGACAGGCGGCTGCGGATTGAACATGCCCAGCACATGTCACCCAAAGATTTCGAGCGCTTTGC
>DATEJK010000067.1:0-21716 GCA_035278025.1 Terriglobales bacterium
GGAGGGCAGGTGGGACCAGGGACCGGTCCAGGCCACCACCACGGCGATCAGCACAATGTATGGCAGCCACACAGCAAATGCGCTCCCAACGCCGGACGCCGAAGTCTCAGCGGTTGGGGGCATCAGTTCCAGCGGCAGCCCTCCGAAGCCGCGAATGGTCTTTGGCGACCACACTTTCACAAATCCAAACAGCACCCAGAACGAGACCAGCGCTCCGCTCAGGTCAGGCAGGTAGGGGCCAAGGTAGTGCGCCACCGGCCACTGCCCGGCGATGTAGGAGAAAGAGCCCACCAAAGCCAGCGGCCAAGCTTCGCGCACGCCTTTCCAGCCGCTGACCAGGTAAATCAAGACCCATGGCGGCAGCAGCGCCAGGACCGCCACGATGTTTCCCACCGACGCAGAAAGCGCCATCACGGGCAGGGAAGTGACCACTGACAGCGCCAGGATGGGCACTCCCAGCGCGCCATAGGACACGGGCGCATTGTTGGCCAGGGCGGCGATGCGAATGGCTTCCAGATCGGCAATACCCAGCCCGGCCAGAATGGGCACCACCACCGCCCAGGGATAGCCGAAGCCTACCAAGCCCTCCAGCAGCGCGCCGAAGGCCCAGGCCAGCATGATGGTCTGCACCCGGATGTCGGCGGTGGCGTGGCGCACCATCCAGGATTTGAAGCGGGCGAAATCGCCGGTCACAACCAGGGTGTTGAAGATGACCAAGCCCCAGAGGGTGATCCAGTCAATCACCCAGGCGCCAGAAAGAGCGCCATAGAAGTAAGCGCGCAGCATGCCGCCCCAGGGGGCGTGCCAGACCAGCGCGCCCAGAGCGAGCGCAACCGCGCCGGCAACCAGGGCCGCCAGCCATGCAGTCAGACGCACAACAGCCAGCAGCAACAGCAGCACCGCCAATGGAACCAGTGCCAGCAGAACCGTGATCCACATGTTCCCGGCCGGGTTGAGCGTTTGTTGGAAAATGTCGGGCTCCTATGTGAAACCAAACCCAAGATCATCACCACAGCCGAAAAGATACTCAGGAGGGCTTATCTCATTTTTCTTTTTGGGATATTGAACCTCCTGCCTGGATTTCCACGGTTGTAGTTTTTCAATGACCTCTGTGTCCTCTGTGATTTATTTGACGGTCAAATCGCGGAGACCTGGGCCGATCGCTGCATCCACTCCGGCGGAACTTCTACGTATGACCCATCGAGTTCGCGGATGGAGGAGCAGCCCAGCAGGCGCAAGGTGCGCTCCAGGTCGGCAGTCAGGATTTGGATGGCGCGAGTGACCCCTGCTTCCCCAGCCGCTGCTAGGCCGTAGGCGTAGGCGCGCCCAATGAGCACGGCGCGGGCTCCCAGGCAGATGGCTTTCACGATGTCACCGCCGCGGCGGATGCCTCCATCCATCAGCACTTCCGTTTTATCGCCCACCGCCGCCACCACTTCCGGCAGCGCCCGCAGAGTTGGCGAAACACAATCCAGTTGCCGGCCTCCATGATTGGAGACCACCACCGCGGCCGCACCCTCGTCCACCGCACGGCGCGCATCTTCAGCGGTGAGCACGCCCTTCACCACGATGGGAGCGGGCCACGCCTGGCGCAGCCAGCGCAAGTCGTCCCAGGTGACTGCGGCGGCCGCCAGCGCGGCCCCAACGTCAATCAGCGGCATGGGCTTGCCGTCGGGGAGAACAACGTTAGCCATGGGCGGCACCCCTCCATCGAGCAGGAAGTCCAGCAGCCAGCGCGGCCGCGAGAGCACCTGGGAAACATAGGGCAGCTTGGAAAAAATACTCCCGCCCAGTAGTGGGACCATGCCGTTGCGCACGTCGCGTTCCCGCAACCCGGCCACCGCTGTGTCAATGGTCACCACCAGCGCCGCGCATCCCGCCACCCGCGCGCGCTCCACTGTGCGCTGCGCTACTTCTTCCCGCCCGCCCACCAGGTAGAGCTGGTAACACACCGGACCGCTGGAGGCAGCTTTCACGTCCTCAAGCCGATGCCCGGAAAGGGTGGAAAGCATGTAGCCGGTGCCGGCTTTACCGGCGGCGCGCGCGGCGGCGCACTCGCCGTCTGGGTGCATCACCCGGCTGTAGCCCACGGGAGCCAGCAGAAAGGGAAGTGAAAGATCCAGTCCCAGCACCCGCGTGCGCAGGTCGCAGGCGGGCACGGCGACGGCATGGCGCGGCCGGAAGGTGACCTGTTCGAAGGCGCGGCAGTTCTCGCGCAGCGTCACTTCGCCGTCGGCGCCGCCATCCAGATAGTCGAACACCACCCGGGGCACGCGGCCCTTGGCCACGCGGCGCAGGTCTTCTATCTGGACCACGCGAGGAGGTGCGACGGCACGCTTCATGTTTCAGACGACGATCGTAATACCGAATGGGAGGCCGAGTTTATCACAGGCGCGAGGGCAGGAGCCGGGGCCGAACCGAACTCGCAAGTTGACCCAAACCGGGCAGAGGCAGTACCGTTCCTAGTTCGCAGCAACAGCCAGTTTCACTCCGCCGCTTTACCAGCTGAGGAGGCTACGTGCACCGCATCGCCATTTATTGCCAGCTCCTGGTCTTTCCTTTCGCGCTTTGTCTGCCCATGGTATTTGCGCAGCACGGAGCGAGTGGCAACACCAGAATGCATAGGGAGTCGTTTGGCAGGACGCCGGACGGGCAGCCGGCTGACCTCTACATCCTGCGCAACAAAAACGGCATGGAAGCGGCGATCACCAACTACGGCGCAACGATTGTGCGCTTGAAGGTGCCGGACCGGCACGGCAAATTCGAGGACGTGGTGCTGGGCTACGACAATCTTGAGGGCTACACCGTCAACAAACCCTATTTCGGCGCCACGATCGGCCGCTATGCCAACCGCATTGCCCACGGCCAATTCAAGCTGCACGGCCGCGTTTACACGTTGCCCAAAAATGACGGCGACAACACCCTGCACAGCGGCCCCAACGGATTCAATAAGAGGCTGTGGAAGGCGAAGGACGTTTCCACCCCGGAAGCCGCGGCGGTGCAGATGAGTTACCTGAGCAAGAATGGCGACCAGGGCTTCCCGGGGAATATGTCGGTGGAGGTTCGTTTCACTTTGGCCGACGACAATAGCCTGAAAATTGAATACGCTGCAACCAGCGACAAAAACACCGTCGTCAACCTGACCAACCACTCTTACTTCAACCTTGCCGGACAGGGACACGGCAACATTCTCGGCCAGGAACTGACCTTGCATGCCAGCCGCTTCACGCCCATCAACGCTAATCTGATTCCCACGGGACAGATTGCCAGCGTGACGGGCACGCCCCTCGATTTCACCAAGTCCACCGCCATCGGCGCCCGCATTAATTCCAACTACGAGCAGATAAAGCTGGCGCACGGCTACGACCACAACTTCGTGCTGGATGGCAATCCCATGCGCAAGGCGGTGCTGGCCGCCCGCGCCTACGACCCCGGCTCAGGACGCGTGCTGGAAGTATGGACAACGCAGCCGGGAATCCAGTTCTACAGCGGTAATTTCCTCGACGGTACGGTGGCGGGCAAGGGCGGGGTCAAGTATCCGCTTCGCTCCGGCTTTGCCCTGGAGACGCAGCATTTTCCTGATTCGCCCAACCAGCCCAAATTCCCCTCGACCGAACTGAAGGCGGGACGGTGGTTCCGTTCCACCACAACCTTCAAGTTTTCCACCCAATAGAGGCCGCAGCGCGGCATTATTTCCCGCCGCCCTGCGAGGCTTTCCCGGTCAACTGGCGGATGATGCGGGCTTCCTCTTCGCGATAGGGAGTGCCGTCGCGATGAAACACTTCATGGAACCAGACCGGAGGCTGCTCCAGCACATAGGGCCGCTGCCACGAATCCCAGGGCAGGTAGGTTTGCGTTTTGCCGGCTACCAGTCCCCAGTTAATCGCGCCTACGCGGTCTTTCTTGGCGAGAGGAAGAATCGTGTCGAAGGTGCTTCCCATAGGGCGCGCCATGAATTCGGTGCAGATGATGGGCCGGTGGTAGCGCTCCAGCCAGCGCACGTGTTTCTGGAAATTCTCCGGCCAGGAATAATTGTGAAAGGTCAGGATGTCGGATTCTCCCAACTGAATTCGTTCCATGGGGCTTAGCTTGTTGTCCGCCGACCAGTCTCCATCCCATACACCGCTGGTCAGCGGCTGCGAGGGATGCGCGGCCCGCGCCCACTCATAAACCTTAGGCAGAAGCGCCAGCACCAGTTCCACTTTGTTTTTCGGCTCCAGGCGCGAATAAGAGCCCGTGTTGGTGTTGTCGGGCTCATTCCATAAATCCCAGGCGAGAACCCGCGGGTCCTTGGCGAAGGCGCTGACCACTCCCTTCACGTAGGCCTCGAGCCGGGGATATTGTGACTCATCCTGCAGCGCCGCCGCCCCGGGGCTTTGGACCCACCCCGAGTTGTGCACGCCGGGAATGGGTGGATGCTGCGGACCCAGCCTGGGGTTCGGATCCCAACAGGAATCAAACAGCACAAAAATAGGCTGAATATGATGGCGGGCAGCAATCTCCAGAAAAGTACTCATCCTTTGCTTGAAGCCTGGCGCATCCTGTTGCCAGAGCAGATCGTGCAGGAACACGCGCATGGTGTTCATGCCCAGCCCCTCGGCCCATCCCAGTTCTTTGTCCATCTCCTGCGGATCAAAACTGGCGGCTTGCCACATCTCCAGTTGGTTGATGGCGTCGGCGGGGGTGAAATTGCTTCCCACCAGCCAGGGCTGCTGCTGGTACCAGGCATTGGCCTTGACCTCAGACCAGCGTTGCGATTGCGCCCGCAAGGGCACAAGAGCAGCTGAAAGGAAAAGAAACAGGACAAACACGTGTTTGATTCGCGGCACCACTTCCTCCAGCACTGAAAGCGACCGAGTATTGGCCGAGCAATCCGCTGTTGTCAAACCTCCTCCTCGTCACCCGCTATGGTGCGGTGCATCACCGTAGCCTGGCCCGTGATTGCAGCAAAATCAGTCTGTGGCTGGGGCATGGGCATCGCTGAGCCCTTTATCAAGCGGCCGGTCATGACCCATTTACCAGGGCTGTCTCATTCGCTTCCGCCCCATCATGATGACCACCATGGCGGCGCTGATGGAAACTCTGCCCATCGCCAAGGGCGTGGGCGCCGGCTCTGAATCACGCCGGCCCCTGGGGGTGGCCGTCGTCGGAGGTCTGCTCTTCTCTCAACTCATGACTCTTTACATCATGCCTGAGGTTTACACCTGCCTGGAGCCGCTGCAAAATTGGTTCCCGCGGCGCTTCCAGAAGCCTTCCGCATGGACTGGCCGGTCCAGGGGGGCAGGCGCTGATCGGGAGCGGGCACAGATGAGTAAAGTTCTGTAAAGGTTCTTAGAGTGAACGATTTATGGGTTAGCATCGCAGCAGGCCCACGCTCCTGAAGATTTACATTTGATTTCTGACGGCAGGGGCCGGTTCCGCCGAGCCTGAGCACCGCTGAGTATGGCTGAAGCATCAGATAACTTGACCATGGGAGTTCCTCGCAACCAGAGCTGGCCCCTGGCCCTGGCCTTTATTTTTGCCCTGCTCGTGCTGAGCCTGGCGCCGGGGAGCGGCGATGGCAAGGTCAGGGTCACCACCTACCACAACAACCCCGCCCGCCAGGGCAGCAATGTTCTGGAGACCATTCTCCGGCCCGACAACGTCAATGCGCGGCAGTTCGGCAAGATTTTTACCCGGCCGGTGGACGGCTACGTTTACACCCAGCCTCTTTACCTGCCCGATGTTCGCGTTCCCCACAAAGGCGCGCACAACGTGGTGTTCGTAGCCACGGAGCACGACAGTGTTTACGCGTTCGATGCTGACGATGCGGATGGCGCGAACGCGGCGCCCTTGTGGAAGACGAGCTTTATCGATCCCGCGGCCGGAATCAGGCCCGCGCCCGCGCAGGACGTGAATGAATACGGCTGCTCCGATATCGTGCCCGAAATCGGCATCACCGGCACGCCCGTGATAGATGCCGCTGCCGGCATTCTGTACCTGGTAAGCAAGACCGAAGAAAATGGCCAGATTGTGCAGCGCCTGCATGCCTTGGACGTGCGCACCGGCGCGGAACGCCTGGGCGGCCCCGTGGTCATATCCGCGGCGCTGCCGGGCACGGGGGCGGCATCCAGCGGTGGTGTGGTTCGCTTCGATCCCCTGCGCGAACACCAGCGCGCCGGCCTTCTGCTTCAGGATGGAATGGTGTATATCGCCTGGGCCTCGCATTGCGACGGCTGGCCTTACCACGGCTGGGTTATGGCCTACGATGCCCGCACCTTGCACCAGATTGCCGCCTGGAACGCGACCCCCAACGGAGTGGGCGGCGGCATTTGGCAATCGGGGGCGGCGCCCGCCGGCGATGGAAAAGACATTTACTTCGCTACCGGAAACGGCGTCTTCGATGCTTTCCCCAAAGGAGGTTTGAATTTTGGCAACAGCGTGGTTCGGCTGGGCATGAGCAATGGGCGCGCCTTCTCGGTAGTGGATTACTTCACCCCTTATGACCAGGAGGCGCTCAATGCCAGCGACATCGAGCCCGGCTCCGGCGGGGTGGTGCTCCTGCCGCGCCTGAGCGCTCTCCGCGGCAAGCAGTTGATGGCGGTGACCGGAAAGTCGGGAACCATTTACCTGCTGGACGCGGGCCACATGGGGAAATTCGACCCCACCGGCGACACCGGCATCGTACAGGCCATTCCCCTGGCCAGCGCCGGCGTCTGGGGGACCCCGGCGTGGTGGAACGGCACCCTATACGTGGGCGGAACCTGGGACACACTGAAGGCTTTCAAGTTCGATTCCCAGAACAGCAATTTCGCCGTGGTGCCCGAATCACAATCTTCCACCTCGTTTCAGTTTCCCGGCCCCACGCCCTCCATTTCCGCCAATGGCAACCAGAGCGGGATCGTGTGGATTATTCAGGCCGACGGGTATGTGGATGGCAGTTCCGAGATTCTGCGCGCCTATGACGCCACCGATCTGCAGAGGGAGCTGTACAACAGCAATGAGAACCCACAGCGCGACAATCCGGGGGGAGCGGTGAAGTTTGCCGTCCCTACTATCGCGAACGGCAAGGTATACGTAGGGGCTAAAGGACAGCTTAGCGTTTACGGGCTGCGGTAGCTAACGGGCCGCTGCTGCCGCGCGCGCTTGCTGCGGTGGCTGACTGGCCAGCAGGATCATGGTTTCCAGCGTGCGCGGCTTTTGCGCGTCGCTCACAATCAGATAGCGCTGTTTACCGTTAGCGTCGGGCGCGAACTTTGTTCCCCCATCGGGCAGGACCGTAATTTTGCCGGGAGGGGACAGATCAAAAAATCCCTGGTCCGGCCACACCGCGTAGAGCGCCGCGGTCAAATCCCAGGTTGGCCGGTCATACGGCATCTTCATTAGCAGACGGTAGCCTTCGGCCACAGGATGGTCGGCCACATAGGCGAAATCATGCTCGATGCTGCGGGCGGGGAAGAGCATGGCCAGGCCCACTTCATAGCCGCTGACCACAATCGGCGTGGGCCACTCCGCGAACACTTTGCTGGCCGAGGGGACGTCGGTTTCCACGTTGAACTCTGGCTTGATGGAAACGTAGTTTCCCGCCATGGCCACCAGCAGCCGGACCTTTTTCGCCGCCAGTTCGCGGCCGCTGAGCGGGCTCATGCTGTCGGGCGGAGAATCGAGCAGGCGCGCCAGGTTGGTGCTGAAGCCCGTCTGCACAATCACCACGCTGCTATCGGGCTGCTCCGCCAGCACCTTGCGCAAAAGGCCAACGGCTTCAGGGGCCTGGCTGCCATCGGCAATTTTGTGCGGATAGACGTAGCTGCCGTCCGGTCGCTTGCGCTCCGACGGGCCCTGGATCATGGGATTGCTTTGCGGCGTTTTGCCGTTGTGCACCATGCCGATGGGAATGTCGGGGCGCCCGTAGAAGGTATTCACCAGGTCCACGTAAGGCGCGGCCCAGCGATTGTCCTTGGTGATGGTAACGGCCAGCAGCTTGGCCTCGCCGCGGCTCTCGAAGGCGTGCAGCATGGCCAGGGCGAGGGCGTCGTCAATGTCGTTGCCCATGTCGGTATCGAAAATGATCCGCACCGGCTGGGCGCTAGCCAGGGAAGACAAGGCAAGCATGAGGAGGATGATGAGGGCCCTGCGCGTGTTCACCGGCAATCCTTTGTTCCTTTGCACCTGAGGATTTCTAGAATGCCACATTTTGGTATGTCCCTGCAGTCCTCGGCGGAGGGAGAGGCACAAATCGCACAAACTGTGGATATTTGGGTGTCGCCCCGGCCGCAACAGGTGGGTAAAATGGAAGTAACGAATCCCATTCGCAGCTTTCCATAGGGCATGGCCGAACAGTTCATCCATCTTCACCTGCACACCGATTATTCGCTGCTGGACGGCGCCTGCGACGTGCACAAACTTGTGGACCGGGTGCATTCCCTGGGAATGCCGGCCGTGGCCATGACCGACCACGGTAACATCTTCGGCGCGGTGGACTTTTTCAATGCCGCCACCAAGCACGGGGTCAAGCCCATCATCGGCTGCGAACTTTACGTCTGCAAAAAAGACGACCACCGCACCGACCGCACTCCCCCCGACGGCGACACCTACAACCACCTGCTGGTGCTGGCGGAGAACGAAGAAGGCTATCGCAACCTGGCCAAGATCACTTCCGAAGCATCACTTCATGGTTTTTATTACAAGCCGCGCATCAGCAAACAATTCCTGGCCGAGCACACCCGGGGACTGATTGCTCTTTCCGGCTGCCTGAAGGGCGAAGTTTGCGAGCGCCTGACGGAAGGGAAGTACGCGGATGCGAAAAAAGCCGCCGCCTTCTACCGCGAGATCTTCGGTCCGCGGAACTTCTTTGTCGAAATCCAGGATCAGGGCCTGGAGATGGAACGGCGCATTCACAAGGACCTGTTCCGGTTGGGGCAGGAACTGGACACCCCGCTGGTGGCCACCAACGACAGCCATTACCTGTGCGAGGAAGACGCTCACGCCCAGGACGTGATGGTGTGTATCCAGACCGGCAAGTCAATCCAGGACACCAACCGGATGAAGTTCCAGGGTACCGAGTTTTACGTCAAGAGCTACGACGAGATGTACCGCGTGTTCAAAGACGCGCCCGACGTGCTCTCCCAGACCCTGGCCATCGCGGAGCGCTGCAATCTGCGCCTGGAAAAGATCAGCCATCCCTTCCCCCGCTTCGACGTGCCGGCAGGCGAAACCCTCGACACCTATTTCGAAAAGGTGGCTCGCCTGGGCTTTGCCCGCCGGGCTGAGACTTTGCGTTCGCTGGCGGCTCAAGGCCGGCTCAAGCATCCGCTTACTGAGTACGAGCAGCGCCTCGGGCGCGAGATCGGCATCATCCAGCAGATGAAGTTTGCCGGTTATTTCCTGATTGTGTGGGACTTTATCCGCTACGCCAAGGAGAACCATATTCCCGTGGGACCGGGGCGCGGCTCGGCGGCGGGCTCGCTGGTCTCCTACGCCATGGGCATTACCGACATTGACCCCCTGCAGCACGACTTGCTGTTCGAGCGCTTCCTGAACCCGGAACGCGTCTCCATGCCCGATATTGACATTGATTTCTGCATGAACCGGCGGGGCGAGGTCATTAGCTACGTCACCCAGAAGTACGGGCGCGAGAACGTGGCCCAGATCATCACCTTCGGCACCATGGCCGCCAAGGCGGCCATCAAGGACGTGGGCCGGGCGATGGAAATTCCCTACGCCGAGGTGGACCGAATCGCCAAGATGGTGCCCACCACGCTAAACATCACCATCGATAAGGCGCTGGAGGACTCGCCTCCGCTCAAGACCGCCTACGACAACGACGGCCAAGTCAGGCAATTGATTGAAACAGCGAAGAAGCTCGAAGGCTTGGTGCGCAACTCGGGGGTGCACGCCGCCGGGGTCGTCATTTCACCTCGTCCGCTGATCGAGCTGGTGCCCCTGCACAAGACCAAGAACGACGAAATCGTCACCGCCTTCGACATGACCGCCATCGAAAAGCTGGGCCTGTTGAAGATGGACTTTCTCGGGCTCACCACGCTCACCATTCTCGATGACGCCCTCAAGCTGATCGCGCAGACGCGCGGCCAGAAGATGACCCTCGACGATATCCCGCTGGAAGACAACGAGACCTACGAGAAGGTCTTCCACAAGGGGCTGACCTCGGGTGTCTTCCAGTTTGAATCGCACGGCATGAGAGACGTGCTGCGCCGCTACCAGCCCAACTCCATCCAGGACCTGACCGCCCTCAACGCGCTTTACCGCCCCGGTCCCATCCAGGGCGGCATGATTGACGACTTCATTGACCGCAAGCACGGACGCAAGAAGATTGAATACGAACTGCCGGAACTGGAAGAGAACCTCAAAGAGACACTGGGCGTCATCGTCTACCAGGAACAGGTGATGCAGATCGCCAACCGGCTGGCCGGCTACTCCCTGGGTGAGGCCGACTTGCTGCGGCGCGCCATGGGCAAGAAGAAGGCCGAGGAAATGGCCAAGCAGCGGGAGCGCTTCGTGGAGGGCGCCACCCAGCGCGGCTTCCCGCCCAGGAAGATCGAGAAGATTTTCGACCTCATGGAGCAGTTTGCCGGTTATGGCTTCAACAAATCGCACTCAGCGGCTTACGCCCTGCTGGCCTACCACACCGCCTACCTGAAAACGCATTATCCGGTGGAGTTCATGGCCGCGCTGCTCACCTCGGTGACCGGCAACACTGACGAGGTGGTGAAATACATCAATGAGTGCCGCGAGATGGGCATTGCGGTAGAGGCGCCGGACATCAACGTCAGCGACGCCAACTTCACGCCCCATGGAGCCGCCATACGCTTCGGCCTGGCGGCGGTGAAGAACGTGGGGCACAACGCCATCGAATCCATTGTGGCGGCGCGCAAGGAAGTGGGCCGCTTCCAGACCATTTACCAGTTCTGCGAGAAGGTGGACCTGCGCCTGCTCAACAAGCGCGTGCTGGAGTCGCTGATCAAGAGCGGCGCTATGGATTCGCTCGGCCGCCGGGCGCAGCTCATGGAGGTGCTGGACAAAGCTATGGAGCGCGCGGCCAAGGCGCAGCGCGACGCCGAATCCGGCCAGCACGGCCTGTTCGGCGTTTTCCAGCAGGATGAGGCACACGCCCACAACGACCGGCTGCCCGAGGTGCCGGACTGGGATGAGCACCAGCGCCTGACTGCGGAAAAGGAGATCCTGGGCTTCTTCATCACCGGCCACCCGCTGGAAAAGTACCGCGACAAGCTGCGCGACCTGAACGCGCGCACAGCCGAAGAAATTGGCCAGATGAAATACTCCACGGGCAAAGACGAGGAGATCTGCATCGGAGGCATCATCGCCAATGTGCGCGTGCTCAAGTCCAAGCGCGGCGACCTCTACGCCCAGGCCACCCTGGAAGACATGACCGGCTCGCTCGACATGCTGGTGTTTCCCGACGCCTACAAGCGCCTGGGGGAGCGGCTGAAACTCGAGGTGCCGGTGCTGGTGCGCAGCGGGGTGCGGGTCGAGGAAGGCGCCAGTCCCAAGCTAACGGTCAGCGACATCATGCCGCTGGAGGATGCCCGTCCCAAGCTGGCCAATCACCTGCGCATCCGCATCCCACTGGAAACCGCCACCGCGGCCACGGTGGATCACCTGCACCTGCTCTGCGCCGAGCGCAAAGGCGCTGCCAAAGTGTTATTTGACGTGGAGCGCCAGGGCGACTTCATGGTGGTAATGGAAGCCGAAGGCTATAATGTCCAACCAGACCGCAACTTCATTGACCGCGTGGAGGAACTTTGCGGGCGGGGCAGCGTGCGGATTATAGATTGAAGCGAGTGGCAGCCACGACGAAACACGGCTCAGGCGGAGCGGGCATCGGGGCGGCGCGGGCACGCGAAGGCAGCGACGGTGTTTTCGCGGTTTCTGAATTCCTGCTCTCCATGGTGGAATCGCTGTGGGAAGCGTCGGTGGACGGCCGGCAGACCAGAATGGAATCGGCAACCAAGGCACAACACGAACTGGAACGAATCGAGCAGCAGATCGCACAACTGGAAACCCTGGCAGGCGACAACCAGGACGCCCACCGTAAGTTGCAGCAACTGCACGAGCGGGTCAATGCCCTGCGGCAGCAGATTTACGCCCACCTCAATGCCTGGGAAAAGACCGAACTGGCGCGACATCCCCAGCGCCCTTACCTGCTGGACTACGTGGAGCGCATTTTTGCCGACTGGAGCGAGTTGCACGGCGACCGTGCATTCGGCGACGACCCCGCCATCGTCTGCGGGATGGCCCGCTTCCACGGCGACGAGGTGCTGGTGCTGGGGCACCAGAAAGCGCGCGATACCAAGCAAAAGGTCTACCGCAATTTCGGCATGCCCAACCCCGAGGGTTATCGCAAGGCGCTGCGGGCGATGCGGCTGGCGGAAAAATTCGGCCGCCCGATTTTCACCTTCGTGGACACCCCCGGCGCTTATCCCGGCCTGGGAGCTGAGGAGCGGGGACAGGCGGAGGCCATCGCCCGCAACCTGCGGGAAATGGCGCGCCTGCAGGTGCCCATCGTCACCACCATCACCGGGGAAGGGGGCAGCGGCGGGGCTCTGGCCATCGCCGTGGCCGACAGGGTACTGATGTTGGAGAACGCCATTTACTCGGTGATTTCACCCGAGGGTTGCGCTTCCATCATGTGGCGCGATGCCGGCAAAAAGGAGCTGGCCGCCCAGGCCCTGCGCATCACCGCCGCCGATCTGCGCGAGCTGGGCTGCGTGGATGAAGTGGTGCCCGAGCCCGAAGGCGGAGCCCATCGCGACCATGATGCCGCCGCCGCCTTGGTGGATAAGGCCCTGCACAAGAGCTATAGCGAGCTCAAAAAAATCCCCGCTTCCGCTTTAGTCGCCTCACGATACAATAAGTTCCGCCAGATGGCGCAGTTCTTCCGCCAGGACTAGTGTCGCCGGTTTATCAGTCCTGTTCCCCCGCTGCTCGCGGCTTTGCTCCATCCCAGGCGGTTTGTATAATGAATAGTCTCCCCATAGATGCGAAGCCCATTCCAGTCCCGCTGCAGGGCATCATAAGGATAAGACCCCATGGCCACCACTGATGTAGCGATCCAGCATGCCGGGCAACCCACCGGCAAACCCATCATCAACGATATGAGCATCCAGGTAGCCACCGTGAACGGTTCTGGCTCCCAGAGTTCGAACACGGTGCTGCTGCGCACCATTTTTCAAATGGGCGTGCCCGTTTCCGGCAAGAATCTGTTTCCTTCCAACATCGCCGGCCTGCCTACCTGGTACACCATCCGGGCCAACAAGGACGGCTACATCGCGCGCAAGAAGGAGATCGATTTTTTGGTGGCCATGAACCCGGAAACCGCCCAGGAAGACGTCATGGCCCTGGGCGAGGGCGCGGTCGTTCTCTACGACGAGCCTCTCAACCTGCGCAGCCTGCGCCAGGATCTGATTTTTTACTCCGTGCCCTACGACAAGCTGGTGGCCACTGTGTGCCCGGAAGCCAAGCTGCGCAAACTGGTCAAGAACATGGTTTATGTGGGCGTGGTCGCCCGCCTGCTCAACCTGGAGATGGCGGAAGTGGAAAAGGCCATCCGCAAACAGTTTGCCCGCAAGGTGAAAGCGGCGGAACTGAACCTGGCGGCGGCGCGCGCCGGCTACGATTACGCCCTCTCCAGCCTCACCAAGAACGACCCTTACCGCATCGAGCGCATGGACAAGAACCGGGGCAAGATCATCATTGACGGCAATTCCGCCTCCGCCCTGGGCTGCATGTTTGCCGGCGTCACCGTGGTCACCTGGTACCCGATCACCCCCTCCTCTTCGCTCGTCGAAACCCTCATTGATTACATGAAGGAATACCGCATCGGGCCTGACGGTAAGGCCACCTTCGCCATTGTGCAGGCGGAAGACGAGCTCGCCGCTATCGGCATGGTCATCGGCGCCGGCTGGGCGGGTGCCCGCTCCATGACCGCCACCGCCGGACCCGGTATTTCACTGATGGCGGAATTCGCCGGCCTGGCCTACTACGTCGAGGTGCCGGCAGTCATCTGGGACATCCAGCGCGTGGGACCGTCCACCGGCTTGCCCACCCGCACCTCGCAAGGTGATGTGCTCTGTACCGCGTTCCTCTCCCACGGCGATACCAGGCATATCCTGCTGTTCCCCTCCTCGCCGCATGAGTGCTTCAGCTTTGCCGGCGAGGCTTTCGACTTGGCGGAGCAGTTCCAGACGCCGGTGTTCGTGCTCTCCGACCTCGATCTGGGCATGAACAACTGGATGTCGGAGCCCTTTGATTATCCGGAGAAGCCCATCCAGCGAGGCAAGGTGCTGAGCAAGGAAGATCTGGAGCGGCTGGGCGCCTTCCAGCGCTATAAGGACGTGGAAGGGGACGGCATCCCCTACCGCACCCTGCCCGGCACCGAACACCCGGCCGCCGCCTGGTTCGCGCGCGGCAGCGGTCATAACGAAAAATCGCAGTACAGTGAGCGGCCGGACGACTTCGAGCACAACATGGAGCGCATCAATCGCAAGTTTGAAACCGCGCGCTCTTATGTGCCTCGCCCTGAGGTGCACACCGGCAAGTCCAAAATTGGAATCATCGCTTACGGCACATCGCACTGGGCTATTACCGAGAGCCGCGACCAGTTGCGCGCCGAGTACAACCTGGAAACCGATTACCTGCGGGTGCGGGCTTATCCCTTCACCCGCGAAGTGCATGAATTTATCGAGAAGCACGACCGCGTCTATATAGTGGAGCAGAACCGCGACGCGCAGCTCCTGTCGTTGCTCAAGCTGGACCTGGCGCCGGAGCGGGTCACCCGCCTGCGCAGTATCGCGCACATTCATGGCCTGCCGCTGGACGCACGTTCCGTAACCGACGAGATCATGATGATGGAGGGCAAGTAAATGGCGAGCACATCCACACCCACGCCCAAGACCAACCGCATTGGCCTGAGCGTTTTGGACTACAAAGGGGGCAAGACCACGCTTTGTGCCGGCTGTGGCCACAACGCCATCTCCGAGCGCATTCTGGAAGCCATGTACGAAATGGGCGTACAGCCCGAGCGCGTGGCCAAGCTGAGCGGCATCGGTTGCTCATCCAAGAGCCCGGCTTATTTCATGAACCGCTCTCACAGCTTCAACGCGGTCCACGGGCGCATGCCGTCAGTGGCCACCGGGGCGGTGCTGGCCAATCGCAACCTGCTGGCCTTGGGCGTCAGCGGCGACGGCGATACCGCCTCCATCGGCATGGGCCAGTTCATCCACCTCATGCGGCGGAACCTGCCTATCATCTACATCATCGAGGATAACGGCGTGTACGGGCTGACCAAGGGCCAGTTCTCCGCCACTGCAGATATTGGTTCCAAGCTGAAGACAGGCGTGGTCAACGACCTGCCCGCGATTGATACCTGCGTGCTCGCCATCCAACTGGGTGCCACTTTCGTGGGGCGCTCCTTTTCCGGCGACAAACGCCAACTGCATGCCATGATGAAGGCGGCTATCGCCCACCGCGGCACCGTTATGCTCGATGTGATTTCGCCTTGCGTGACCTTCAATGACCACGAGGGTTCCACCAAGTCCTACAAGTACATGAAGGACCACGACGAGCCGCTGCACGAAGTGAGCTTCGTGCCGGTCTTCGAGGATATCAGCGTGGACTACGACCCCGGCACAACGGTGGATGTGACCATGCACGACGGCTCGCAGCTCCGTCTGCGCAAACTGGAAGAGGAGTACGACCCCACCAACCGTATTGCCGCCATCGGCCGCTTGCTCGAGGCGCACGAGAAGAACGAGGTGCTTACTGGGGTGCTTTACGTGAACACCAAGGCGCCCAACTTTATTGACCTGGTGAATATGACGGACAAGCCCCTGGCCACTTTGCCGCAAGAGCTCACCCGTCCCAGCCGCAAGGCGCTGGAAGAGTGTATGGAAGAATTGCGCTAGGGCAGTTGCCGGTACGAGGTTCCCGGTTCTCGGCCCGACTTCCGCTTTCATGCCGCCAGCGGGTCGTCCTTTTCGTCCTGGTTTTTCTTCTGGCGCTCGCCGGGATCCTGGTCAATACCCACGTGCTCGGGGTTCTCCCCCCGTTCCTCCGCCCCGTCCATTTCCTCCATCTTCTCCCGGGTGCGGCTGGGCTGGTCCAGGGGCTCAATGCCGCTTTCTTTTTCCGGTGGTCTTCTTGCTGGTGACTTTTCTGCCATCAATGGATTCCTCCTCATCGCTGTCCAGCAGGCTGGCCTGCTCGGGTTCGCCGCTATGCTCGGCATTCTCGCCCGGTTCGGGGAAGTCGGTATCAGACGACTTAATCAATGGATCCTCGCCGCGATGGGGCAGTTGCCCGGCCATCGAGGTGTTGCCCTTCTCCCGCGGATTCTCCGGTTCGAATGCTCCCTTGTGGCTGTCCATGTCCACCGTCCTGGTTAATGTCGTCATAAGCGCCCTCCCTCTGATGTCGGTGGCTGCTCTAATTGTTGCTCCGGGTGGCGCGACCCGCAACTTTTTGGCGGATTTGGGTTTGAAAAATCAGCCATAAAGTGCAAGAGTGGGAAAGTCAGGGGGCGTGGATGAAGCAAGCAGGACGGCTGCTGTGCCTCTGCTTCTTATTGAGCCTTGGGTTATGCGCGCAAGACGCGCCTGCGACCGCACCAACGTCGCGCAAGTCGCACAACGCGGTTGCGCACAAGATGGCGCCCCACGCTGCCCGCCGCCTTTCAATGCGAGAGAGGCAGGAGCGGGCCCGCATGAGCGCCGAGCAGCGCCGCCAGGCCAAGCTCGCTAAAAGGCAGCGCAAGCAAGCCAAAAAGCGCTCCCGCCGCCTGGATAGGGCTGCGGTAAAGAACCAGTAGCACCAAAAGCGATTCTCACCACTGAGACGCAGATCTTGAACCCTCAGCGCCTCGGCGGTAGATCTCGGTCTTGCGTGGAGAGTCCGGCGCTATACCAGCTGGCTTATTCCGCCGGAGGCGTGCGCCGCGTCCGTGAGGGACCCACGCCCAGCCGCCGCAGCCGCTCGCGCGCCTGGGTGGCCTCAGGAGACCGTGGGAAGCGCTGGATCAACTGGCTCAGTTCCCGCACTCCACCCTGCTTATCCCCAAGTTCGATCAGCGAATACCCCTTCTTCAGCTGCGCTGAGGCGGCCTTGTTGCCGCTGGGAAACTGCTGCAGAACCTTGTCGTAATCCTGGGCCGCGGCCTGGTAATTTCCCGCGCGATACTCCATTTCAGCCACGTAGAACAGCGCGTTGCCGGCCAGGTCGGTATTGGGATAAGCCTTCACGTACTCGCCGAATTCCTGCTTGGCCAAATCCATGTTGCCGGCGTTGTAGTCCCGCACGGCGTTGTTGTAGAGCACGTCCGGGGGCGGAGCCTGCGGCTGCTGCTGTTGCTGGGCTTGCAGGTTCTGCTGGGCCGTCTGCATGGCTTCCAGCTGCTGCGTCACCCGCGCCAGCCGGGCCTTTAGCTCATCCAGGCTGTCGTTGAGCGTCTGGATCTGCCCGGAGAGCTGGTCGCTGCGCGTGCCCGCGTCTGCGTTTTGTTTCTGCATTACCTGCTGCAGCTGGGTCATGGTACCCGCCAGCTTGTTCATGGTGTCGGTGTTCTGCTCGATCAAGTTTTTCATCACGCCCATGCCCTGGTCGAAGGATTGCTGCATGCGCGCCACCTGGTCCTGCAGCGCCTGCACCTGCGTCTGCAGCTGCACAATTTCCTTGCTGACACCGAAAGCGGGCAGGTTTAGCAACAGCACCGCAACCATAAACGTAGCTGCAATAAGTCTTTGATTTTTCATAAACGTTCCCATTTGCAGGCAGGAATCCTGTCTTTTTAGATGCAGAATGGCTGCTCTGGGCCAAACCCTCAAACTTAGTCCAACCCCAGCGTGCCCCCTCCTGTCGGCTGTAGCGCCCGGCTCAGGAGAAAAACATCTTTCACCCTAGGATACAGCGGAGGGTGGCGCGCCCGCAGTGCAGCCGCAAGCGCAGCCACCCGCCATCATTGGCGGCTCACTTCTGATACACGAAGTGAGCGCGCCGGTTTTGCTGCCAGCACTCCTCAGTGTGCTCGGTGCAGAAGGGCTTTTCCTTGCCGTAGCTGATGGTCTTGATGTCTTCGGCGGGAACCCCGTTCTGTACCAGAGCGGTCTTGGCGGCATTGGCGCGGTTGTCGCCCAAGGCCAGGTTGTACTCGGTTGAGCCGCGTTCATCGCAGTGCCCCTCGATGGTCAGCTTGATGTTGGGGTGCTGCTTGAGGAAGGCGGCGTCGGCCTGGACCGCTGCCTGCTGGTCGGCCCGCACATCGTACTTGTCGAAATCGAAGTAGACGTCTTTAACATTCTGGTTGAAGAGGTCTTCTTCGCTGGCCGTTGGCGCAGGCGGCGGTGGCGGCGGCGGCTGGGTTACGGTGACCCGCGCCGTAGCTTCCTGGGTTCCGCCCGCTCCCTTCGCCGTCAGGTGATAGGTGGCGGAATCGGTGGGCGAAACCGACTGGCTGCCGCTGGGCTGCACGGTCCCGATGCCGTTATCAATGCTGACATCGGTGGCGTTCTGGGTCTCCCAGGTCAGCGTTGTGGACTGGCCTTTCTCGATCGTGCTGGGGTTGGCCGTTAGCGACGCTGTTGGAGCGGCCGGTGGCGGTGGTGGTGGCGGCGGTGGCGGCGCCACTTTCTTCTTGCAGGCGCCGAGCATCAGTACAACGCCTAAGGCGATAACGAGCGTAATCCACTTCTTATGGCTGTGCTTCACCTCATCCTCCCTTGAAAACAAACGCGCCAGGGGACTGGCGCGTGCAATCGAATCTGCGGCTCGCGGGAGAAATTTCTCCCACGATGTCCGCCCAAAGAAAAACTCGTCGTGATGAAACTGGCTCGATCTATTTCCAGCTCCAGTTCGGTTCGTAATTGCCGCCCGAGGTGGTCAACTGTTGCTGCTGCGTGCCATCCGCCAGCATGGTCCAGATCTCCTCCCGGCCGGAGCGGCTCGATTGAAACACCAGGTGCCGGTTATCCGGTGACCAGGAAGGGAAGTCATTGCGCCCTTCTCCGTGGGTCAACTGCGCCCAGGTATGCGTGGTCACATCCATCACGTATATGTCCTGCGCCCCCGGCTCGCCGGGTCCAAAGCGGCGCATCCAGGAAAACGCCAGAAATTGCCCATTCGGAGACCATGATGGCGAAACCGCAAAGCCCTCGTCTGTGACGTGCTGCTGATTGGTGCCATCTGCTTCCATAATGCAAATCTGCGGCAGGCGTGTCACCAGACTTCGCTCCACCCAGGCTATCTGTCCTCCCGTTTTGGGATTCCAGACCGGAGCGACATCGGGACCAGGATGGACGGTCAGGCGCTTCAGGCCTGCGCCGTCGGAATCGGTGACGTAAAGCTCCGGGTCCCCGGTGCGCGAAGAAGAAAACGCCAGGTGGGTGCCATCGGGCGACCAGGCGGGCGTGAAGTTCGAGCCGCCAACGTGGGGAAAGTGCACCAGCCGCCCCAGATCCATGGAATACATCAGAATTTCCCAGCCGTTCTTCGTCATGCCGCTGAAAGCCACGCGGCTGCTGTCGGGAGAAATGCGGGGCGACAGCGCGATTGAGCCCATGTGGCTCAACTGGTGCTGGTTGCCCCCGTCGTAATCCATCTCCCAGATTTCCTTGTGGCCGCTGCGGCTGCTGACAAACACAATCTTGGTTTCAGCAATGCCGTTGAGGCCGCCGCCCAGGCGGAAAATAATTTCGTCGGCAAATTTATGGGCAATGCTGCGCGCTGCTTCCGGGCTCGCCGCATCGTTGTACTGCTTGCCCAAAATTTGCGGATTGCTGGTGTTCTTCAAGTCGTAAAGCCAGCCCTGCACAGTGAGCTTGGTGCCGGTTACGCCCAGGTTGCCGAAAACCAGCATGGAGGCATTGGGAGGCGGGCTGCTCCACTGGCTCATGTTCACGTCCTGCGGCGAGCCTGGAACCTGCGTCGGCATGAAGCTTTTCGAAACCATGTCGAAAATTCCGGCGTGGTCCAGATCGTAAAACAGGGTGTCGTCAAACACCTTTTGCAGGGCCGCGGTTTGCGCATCGGCGCCGCTGGGCTTGAAATCGGGAACCGCCATGCGCACCTTTTCTACGCCCAGACCGGTGCCGGTGCGAATCCAGTCCTGTTGCGCCATCACCAACACGGAGCAGAAGAAGACACTGATAACGACGGATATCACACGTTTCATCACTGATTTGACCCTATCAACCTTGGAGTTGAGGATTCAACGAAAATTTCATCCAAGAACCTGAAAGCGCATCAGCGGTGGTAGTCGAACCAGAACTCCACTGAAACTCTGCTGCCCGAGTAGTCCGAGGGCAAGGGCCCAAAACTGTCAATGCGCTGCAAGGTGTGGATGGCGGACTGGTCGAGCGAGGGCACGCCGCTGGATTGCTCAATCCGAATGTTGGTCGGCTGGCCGGAGCGGGTGATGTCAAAGGTTACGTAACAGCGCGCCGCGGTGCTGATGCGCGGATCAATTTCATACTTCAGCCAGTTCTCGGAAATCTTGTTGCGCATGGCGTTCACGTACCAGCCGAAGCGGCTGCCGAAATCGCCGCCCCCGCCGGTGAAGTTGAAGCCGCCCTTGGCTCCCCCTGAGGTGAAGCCATACAGATTGGTCACCGGCCCACCTTCGCCGTAGGGCACCACATTGCTGGCTTCCGGAATCGGCTGGATGGGTTGGGCGCGGTCCACCGAAGGAATTCGCTCCCGCGGCTTGCGCTTGGCCTCGCGCGTGGGAATCGGAATCGCCTCCGGCTGCTCCACTTCTTTGGGTTGGGGCAGCGACTGCGACAAGCCCTTGGATTCGTTGGCCAGCACGTTTTGCGTCTTGATCGGGCTGGCGGGAAGAGGAATAGTTGAAACCAGCGTGGCGCTCATGGCGTCGCCACCCGTTCCCGTGCCCGCTCCCCAGTTCTCGCCCGGAAAGTGCACCACTGAATACACGACGATGGCGGCGAACAATAGGCCATGTAGGACCGCCGACCAGGCCAGCGGCCGGCGCCAGGGGTCATGCTCGAAGAAGATGTCAGCGCTTGCTGCCATGTTCCTGCAAAGGCTGGGTTACGATGCTCACGTTGGTGATGCCTGACTGCTTCACCGCGTCCATCACCGTGGCGAAGGCGCCAAACGGTACATCCTGATCGGCGCGCAAAAAAATAGATTGCCGCGAGGGATCGCGCAGCTTCTGATGCAGCGCGGCGGCAATGTCGTGGATGTTGATGGCCTGGTTGCCCAGAAATACCCGCTGCTGGCGGTCAATGCTGATCACCACCCGCTCCTCCGTGATCTCCTTCACGGTCCTCGTCTTGGGCACGTTCACATCAATACCTGACTGCAGCACCGGCGCGGTCACCATGAAGATGATCAGCAGCACCAGGACCACGTCCACCAGCGGGGTGACGTTAATGTCCGAAAGCGAACTCTGAGTGCGGCCTTGAGCGTTGGTAAAAGCCATTAATCACGAACCTCGCTGAGCGCGCTCCGGTAGGTGGAGTGCGGTTGCTGTGGCGGCGGCGCCGGCGCGGTGCGTTCAAACGTATTCAGCAGCTCCAGAGAGAAATCATCGCTGCGCGCCGCGAACTCCTTAATCTGGTGACTGAACGCGTTGTAGGCGATAACGGCCGGAATGGCGGCAAACAGCCCGGCGGCGGTCGTGATCAGCGCCTCAGAAATGCCGGGCGCGACCGCCCGCAACGTAGCGGCGCCGGCGGTACCCAGCCCCT
>DATEJK010000068.1:0-94617 GCA_035278025.1 Terriglobales bacterium
TCGAAGTAAACCAGCGCCTTCACTCCGATGCGGCCCACCTTTTTGAGGTCGCTCATGGAGGCGATGCCCTGCACCACGGTGCAAAACACCACCGGCGCGATCATCATGCGGATGAGTGCAACGAACGCGTCTCCCAGCGGCTTGCAAGCAATCCCGGCTTTGGGAAACAGGTGCCCCACCGCTATCCCCAGCAGGATGGCGATGATCACCTGCACGTAAAGAGTGGTGTACCAGCGTTTGCGCGGCATAGGCGCTTGTGCCCAGCTACTTCGTGCCTCAGGGGCAAAACCCGTATTCCCTTTTCTTTTTGCGGTACGGCTGAAGCCGTACCCTTTCAAAGCCACCGGTCCTCAGTACACGCGATTCAAGGGCGGCTGCCCGGCAATCAGTACTCGCTCCACGTTCGCCCAAGCCGTCCGGAACAGCACTTCGGAAGCCTGCCGCGTGACCCCGGCGAGGTGCGGGGTCAGCCAGATCCGGTCTGAACCCTCGGCCGCCAGCGTCAGCAGCGGATTGTCGGCGGAAGGCGGCTCGCTGGAGTAAACGTCCACCGCGGCGCCGCCCAGGTGGCCGGACCGCAAATGGCTGGCCAGCGCCACTTCATCCACCACCCCGCCCCGCGATGCCTGCACCAGCACCGCTCCCGCTTTCATTTTTGCGAGTTGGCGCTCGCCGATCATGCCCCGGGTTTCCGCCACCAGCGGCACGTGCAGGCTGATTACATCGGCGGTTTCCAGGAGTTCATGCAGCGACACCTGACGGGCGCCCAACGCTTCCGCGGCGGCGCGGTCGCGGGGCGCGGGATCGTAATAGCAGAGGCGGCAGCCCATTTTGTGAAATGCAGCTGCCGCCGCCTGCCCTATCGTGCCCAGGCCCACCACGCCGGCCAGCAATCCCTCCAGCCCGCTGAGGTTTGCCGAAACGAGGCGCGCCCGGCTCGGAGCGTAGTTTCCTTTGCGCACTTCGCTGTCTGCCCAGCACAGGCGCCGCAGCAGAACCACGGCGGCGGCCACCGCGTATTCCGCCACCGCGCTGTTACTGGCCGCGGGCACGTTGGCAACCGGGATGCCAAGCCGCTTCAGCGTGGCTTCATCCAGCCGGTCCAGTCCGGCGCCGGTGACCTGCACCAGTTCCAGCCTGCTGCCTTCAAGAAGCGCCGGGGCAATGCGCGGACCCACCGCCGGAATGACCAGGGCGCGCGCTTGCTTCACCATTTTTCCTACATCGCAACTGTCGGCGGTGCGATAGACGACCTTCAGCGAGGACGGCGGCAAAGCCCCCACCCGCGCAAAATCGGATTCCGGCCGCAGACATACAACGTCCATGCAATGACCCTCTGGAGCGCCTAGGATCGAGTTCCCGGTTCCCTGGTTCCGCCGGCGATGTCAGCTACGGGAAAAAAGCACAGCAACATAAGCGGCTCGTTTCCCGTGTTGCGGGTTACGTGTTTCTCACCGGGCGGAACCAGCAGCGCATCGCCCGCCTTCAACTCATAGGTGCCGCTGTCCGCATAAGTCGTGCCCCGGCCGGCCAGCACGTATATGCATTCTTCGAAGTCGCTGTGCTGGTGCGGCCCGCGCGGCGCCTCGTTGGGCGCGGGAACCGGTACTTCCACCAGCCGCAGGGTAACCGCCCGCGCCCCCTTCTCCCCGGAGACAATTTCCAGTGCGGTCCGTCCCGGCAACCCCAGCCGCTTCGCCTCGGCTTGCGTGCAGACTCGCGCCATCAGCCCACCTGATGCAATTTCTTGATCTCAGCCACTCCGCCCTGCACCGCATCCAGTTGGCGAAAAATCTGCGTTACTTCCTTACCGATCGCGTCGGCGATGGTCTGCACCATGCGTTTCCCTCTCTCCGCCGTGGCTGTTTGCGGACTGCCGTACCATCCGGTGGGCGCAATGGAGCGGATATCGGTGAGCACGGGCTGATAACTGCGCGTGCGCCGCAGCTTATCCATTTTGCTGGCGTGACCGTGCTCCGAGGAGTGGTCAATTCTGTCCAGGTGCACCAATTCCGGCCGGTGAGCCAGCACGGCCAGGGCCTCAATCTCCCCGCCGTGCGTGAGCCCGTTGCATTCCGGGCCAAACAGGTCGGCGGCCACATAGCATGCCTGCGCCGTGGCCACCGTCATGCCATGCTCGCGATGCAGCGCTTCCGCCGCGATGGCGAGGGAAGGGATGTTGCCTTCGTGCCAATTGATAATCAGCAGGTATTTCGCCCCGTGGCGAGCAGTTGAGGCGCAAGTTTCAACCACCACCCGCATGTAGGTTTCGGGCGTAAGCGTGATGGTGCCCTCATAGGGCATGTGCAAAGGGGTGACGCCTACCGGGCTTCCCGGCAGCACCAGGCCGTCCAGGCGGTCCGCCACCGCTTCCGCGATGGCGTCCACGGCATACATGTCGGTGCCGCTGGGCAGATGAGGACCGTGCTGCTCCACGCTCCCTGCCGCCAGAATGACCAGTGGATTTTTCTTGAACTGGGCGGCGATTTCCGGTTGCGTCAGCTCCACAAAATACCGGCTAGGCAATGGCGCTCCTCTCTGCCAGGCGTTCGCGCGCCGCTTCCATCACATCCGCGATCCGGGTATAGCGGCCGTTGTTCTCAATCGAGCGCAGGGCGGCATAGACCACGGCCACGGCGATATTGCCGTTATTCGCGCTCAGTTCGCCGGATTTGCCGCTGCGGCAGCTTTCCGCGAACATCTCCAACTCGGCACGGAACATGTCGCTCGGGGGCACCTTCAGCTCCTCGCGCTTGCCATAGCCATCTTTTCCACGCTGGATGTAAAGGGTGGAGGTAAGGTGCAGCTTATCGGGCGTGTCCCAGGTGCCGAAATCTATCTCGTAGTGCATGAGCCCCTTGGAGCCGAACACGCGCACCGCGAATACGCCCGGCGAAGTCCAGCACGAGCCCACGTAGCCGACCTTTCCATCGGCAAATTTCAGCAAGGTCATGGACTGGTCGTCCACCTCGGCCCCAACCGGCGAGAGCTTGGACGCCATGGAGCCTACTTCCGCAATTTCGCCGCCCAGGTAATGCAGCAAGTCGAACTGGTGAATCGCCAGTTGCGACAAGGGCCCTCCCGGCGCCCGGTCCTTGTACCAGCGCCAGGTGTTGGGGGTCAGTTCCAGGGCGCGTTCGTTAGAAAAGTTGGCCTCGAGGAAGGCCACGCGGCCCAGTTCGCCACTGTCAATGGCTTCCCGGATTTTTCGCGCGCCGGCCATGAGCCGGGCACTGTGGCCCACGGTCACAGTAACGCCAAACTGCGTTTCCAGCGCCGCGATCTGCAGGCCCTCCTCCAGCGTGCTGGCAATCGGCTTTTCCGTGTAAACGTGCTTGCCCGCCTTGGCCACCTCGCGGGCCACCGGCAGGTGTTGCTCGTTGGGCACAGTGAGAATGACGCCGCTAATCTCCGGCGAGGAGAGCATCAGCTTCAGGTCGGCCACCGCGGTCACTCCGGTTTCGCGCTCGAAATTCTGACGCTTTTCCTCGGAACGGCTGTAGGCGGCGACGATTTTCAGCTTGTCGGATTTGGCGGCAGCGCGGGTCAGGACCTTGGCCCAGCGGCCCAACCCCACAATGCCGACTTTGACCGGCTCTGCGCTCATGATGGCCCCTTATGCAATGGAATGTCTTGACCGTGACGCTGCCCGCGTTGTACAAAAGCAGGCGAGTGGTAGTACCGTATTACAGCATGACTTCCCCGTCAAGCCAGGTTCCAAGAATTAGCGCGGTTCTCTCCGCCATCCCTCGCGCGGCTGCTCCTTTGCGCCACCAGGTTCTGGATGAATTACGGCAATCGATTATCAGCGGCCGACTGGGACCGGGCGCCCGGCTGGTGGAGCGCGAACTGATCGCCATGATGGGGGTCTCGCGCACGGTGATTCGCGAAGCCCTGCGCCAGCTCGAGTCCGAAGGCCTGGTCGCCATGATTCCCAATAAGGGACCGGTGGTGCGCGAACTCACGCTGGCCGAAGCCAAGGACCTGTACTCCATTCGCGCCGTGCTGGAGGGCTTGGCCGCGCGCCTGTTCGTGGAAAACGCCGACGATGGCCAGTTGCGCAAACTGCAAACCGCGCTCACCGTGACCGCCGCGGCTTACAAGGCCGCCGACCCCGAAGTACTGCTGGGAGCTAAAAATCGTTTCTACGATGTGCTGTTCGAGGGCGCAGGCAGCGAGACTCTGTCGTCCATGATCGCCACGCTGCATGCCCGCATAAGACGCTGGAGGGCCCTGGGCCTGGCTCACCCCCAGCGTTCCCCGCGGCGCTCCCAGGAAAGCATCAAGGCCCTGCGGTCTGTAGTTGCGGCCATCAAGGCGCGCGACGCCGAACAGGCCGACAAGATCATGCGGGAAGAAGTGAACCGGGCAGCCATGGAAATCATGCGCCTATTGGGCAAGTCCGACTCCCCTGCCCCCGCCCCGCACGCTTCGTAAAACAATTTATTTTCGTCGTTCATGAGGAGAGAAAAGGATGACCACCGCTTTTATTGTCCACGACAAAGCTGACACGGTCGGCGTCGTGGTGGTCGAAGATGTCCAGCCGGGCAAAGACTTGACCGGCTGGATCATGGAGACCGACGAGACCATCACTCTCAAGTCGCTGGATCCGGTTCCGCTCGGCCACAAGATCGCGCTGCGCGACATCAAGTCCGGCGACACTGTCCTGAAATACGGCCATGACGTCGGCCGCGCCGTAACAGATGTTGGCAAGGGACACCACGTTCACGTTCACAACCTGAAGACCAAGAGGTGGTGAGAATGGCAGGCTACGAGTTCTACGGATATCGCCGCGAGAATGGGCGGGTAGGAATTCGCAATCATGTGGTCATATTGCCCCTGGACGACCTCTCCAATGCGGCTTCCGAAGCCGTCGCTAATAACATCAAGGGCTGCCTGGCGCTTCCTCACGCTTATGGCCGGCTGCAGTTCGGCGAGGACCTGGAATTGCATTTCCGCACCCTGATCGGCACCGGCTGCAATCCCAATGTAGCTGCCTGCGTGGTCATCGGCATCGAGCCCGGCTGGACGGGACGCGTGGTCGAGGGCATTGCCGCCACCGGCAAGCCTGTGGCCGGTTTCGCCATTGAGACCAACGGCGACATCAGCACCATTGCCGCCGCTTCGCGCAAGGCGCAGGAGTTCGTGCAGTGGGCAACGGAAAAGCAGCGCGAGCGCTGCTCCATTCAGGACCTGTTCGTCTCCACCAAATGCGGGGAGAGCGATACTACTTCCGGCCTGGGCTCCTGCCCAACGGTCGGCAACCTGATTGACAAGCTGGACCCGCTGGGCGCTACCACTTGTTTTGGGGAAACTTCCGAACTTACCGGGGCCGAACTGGTTTGCGCCAGCCGCGCCGCCAGCAAAGACGTTGGCGACCGATTCATGCAGGTGTTCAACGCCTACCAGGAGGTGATTGACCGCTACAAGACCAGCGATCTCTCGGAGTCGCAGCCCACGAAAGGCAACATCGCCGGCGGCCTCACCACTATCGAGGAAAAGGCCTTCGGCAACCTGCAGAAAATCGGGAAAAAGACCAGGTATATTGACGTTCTGCAGCCCGCCGAAGCGCCCGCCAAGGGCCCCGGCCTCTACTACATGGATACATCCTCCGCGGCCGCGGAGTGCGTGACCCTGCAGGCCGCCGCCGGATTCGTCGTCCACCTCTTCCCCACCGGTCAGGGCAACGTCATCGGCAATCCCATCGAGCCGGTGATTAAGCTCACCGCCAATCCGCGCACGGCGCGCACCATGCGCGAGCATATTGACCTGGACGTTTCCGGCCTGCTGCGTCGCGAAATGAACCTGGACGAGGCCGGCGACCGCTTGATTGACATCATGCTGCGCACCTGCAATGGGCGGTTGACCTGCGCCGAAGCCTTGGGGCATCGCGAGTTTGTGATGACCAAGTTGTACCAGAGCGCCTAGGCGGTTATGGGAGGCCGAGCGGGGTGAGGTTGTACGGTGGTCTGACCGCTTTGTGGTATGATGCGCGGCTTACCAGTACACACTCTGCGTCGTACATCAGGAGGCGTGGCATGTGCGCCCTTACCCGGCGCGGATTCATGAAGGGTGCGGCTTTGGCGCCTCTGGCTCTCCGCCCTCTTTCCCTGACTTCGCAAGGCACTCCGCCCGAGCGCTTCGATATTGTGGTGGCTGGGGCCGGGCACAACAGCCTGATTACCGCCGCCTACCTGGCCAAGGCAGGCTACCGATGTCTGGTGCTGGAAGGCCGGCCAACCGTTGGCGGCGGCGTCAAAACCGCACAGCTGACTCTGCGCGGCTTTCATGACGACGTCTGCTCCACCGCTCATAGCGGCATTCAGGCCAACCCCCTGCTCAAAAACGACGAACTTCACCTCGGCGACTACGGCCTGGAATACATTACGCCTGATCCCATCTTCCACGTGCAGTTTGGAGATGGCGCTTACCTTACCCAGTGGCGCGACCCGGACCGCACCGCCGCCGAATTCGGCAAATTTTCCCGGAGAGACGCCGCTGCCTACCGCCGCATGCTGGCTGAATTCGACTCGGTTAAGGCAGTTTTCGGTGCTGCCAGTTTCAACCCCATCGGTTTTGTTCCGCCCCTGAACGAGCGCCTGGCAAAGGTACCGCGGGGAAAGCTGTGGCAGCGTCGCCTGGCCATGTCCGCCTGGGAGATCATCCGCGAGAATTTTGAAGACGACCATTCCCGGGCAGCCTTGCTGTTCATGGGACACCTGTCCTCGGAAGCTCCCAGCGACCCTGTAACCGGCCGCCTGGCCTACGCCTTCGCCGGCCAGCAACATGGGGGACGCCCGCTGCCCAAGGGCGGCTCAGGAATGCTGACGCAGGCCCTCGCTCGCTTTATCGAAGCCCACCATGGCGCAATTCTGACCAACAAGTGGGTGCGCAGCTTCATCATTGAGAATGGCCGCTGCGCCGGCGTGGAGTGCGACGACGGCAGCTCCTATCGCGCCGCCAAGGCGGTGCTTTCCACCATTCACATCAAGCACCTGGTCAAAATGGCTCCGGCCCAGCTCTGGGGCCAGGATTTCCTGGACGGCGTGGACACCTGGCAGGGCGAGCGCACCATGTTCGTGAGCCATTACGCCACCTCGGTGGCGCCCAGTTACGCGGTACAGGGCGGCCGCCTGACGCCAACCGAGGCGGGCGTGATCGCCAACGCCGACCGCGCCCTGCGTTTCGGGTTTGACGACACCTCGGGGCGGATCAACCTGGACCAGCCTCCGCTGCAAGTCATCTGCTGCAGCGTGGCCGACCCTTCGCGCACGCCGCCGGGCATGCACACCCTGAAGATCATCGGCTTCCAGCCTTACAACTTGAAGCAAGGGCCGCAGCATTGGGACGAAATCAAGCACCAGGTGGACCAGGCCAACCTGGACTATCTGCGGCGCTTCTCGCCCAACCTTACCGACGACAAGATTCTGGCGCGCTTTCTAACCAGTCCGCTCGACATTGAGCGCATGAACCCACACTTCTGGCACGGAAGCGCGCACGGCGGCAGGCAGGATGCCGCGCAATCCGGTCCTATGCGCCCCATGCTGGGTTGGGCGCAGCACCGCATGCCTATCCCCGGCCTCTACCAGACCGGGGCCACCACGCATCCCGGCGGTTCCGTGACCGGCGCGCCGGGGCGAAATGCGGCGGTAGTGATGCTCAAGGATTTCGGCAACAGCATTGAAGAGGTAGTCAGCAGGAAGACATAAGGAACCGGAGGTGCGGTTGTGCGACCTAAGCCCATTCCCGCGCTGTTCGTCGCAGTGCTGGCGATTTTGCTTGTGAGCGGCATGAAGCTGCCTGCCCAGAACACGCCGGCTTATCCGCCGCAGCTCGTGCCCGACAATCCCTTGCATCCGGCGGCACCCACGCAGCCGCTGTCCTACAGCCACAAAACGCATCTGGCCCTGAAAATCGGCTGCCCGTTTTGCCACACCAACCCTGATCCGGGCAAGCTGATGACCTATCCCGCCACCTCGACCTGCATGACCTGCCACCAGTCTGTGGCCACGGATTCGCCGGCCATCAAGAAGCTGGCGGAATATGACCGCACTCATCAGGACATCCCCTGGGTGCGGGTCTACAAGGTGCTGCCCGGGGTGGAGTGGGGCCACCGCTTTCACCTCGCTGCCGGCTTGAAATGCCAAAACTGCCATGGCCCGGTGCAGGACATGCCGGCCATGTTTGAAAAGACCAGCGTGACCACCATGGCTGTCTGCATTTCCTGCCATGAGAAGAATCATGCCAAAACGGTGTGCGGCACCTGCCACTCCGCCCCTTCGCTGCAAGGGGGACAGGCAGCAACCACGCAGCCCGCCGCGGCGGGCAAGACCAGCGACCGATAGGAGCAAAGTCATGAGCGACATCACCCGGCGTGGTTTTCTCAAAGGAGCGGCGGTGGCGCCCCTGGTCCTCAAGCCCCTGACGGCCATCGGCCAGCAGGGCCCGCGGACAGAAAGTTTTGACATCGTTGTGGCCGGCGCCGGCCACAACAGCCTGGTCACGGCCGCGTATCTGGCCAAGGCGGGCTACCGCTGCGTGGTGCTGGAAGGCCGTCCCACCATCGGCGGCGGCGTGAAGACAGCGGAGCTGACCCTGCGCGGCTTCCAGGACGACGTCTGTTCCACCGCGCAGTACTTCATCCAGTCCAATCCCATGCTGCGCAACAACGAGATTCCCCTGCACGACTACGGGCTGGAATACATTGATCCCGACCCCATCTTCCACATGGCATTTCTCGATGGCAGCCACCTTACCCAGTGGCGGGATGTGGAGCGCACCATCGCCGAATTCGCCAAGTTCTCCAAAAAGGATGCCTCCGCCTACCGCCGCATGTATGAGGAATTCAACTCGGTTGCGCCCATGTTCCGCGACGCTACCTTCACGCCTATTGGCTTCGGTCCCTCGCTTCCCGAGCGGCTGTCGGCGCACCCGCGCGGCAAGCTGTGGCAGCGCCGCCTGGCCATGTCGGCCTGGGAAATTATTCGCGCCAATTTTGAGGACGAGCACTCCCTCGCCTTCATGGTTTTTTTGGCGCATATAACTTCGGAAGCACCCGACGCGCCCGTCACCGGGCGGGTGGCTTACTCGCCTTTCGGACAGCAGCACTCCGGACGTCCCATGCCCAAAGGCGGGTCGGGAAAATTGGCCGAGGCGCTCGGCCGCTATATTGAGGCCCACCACGGCGTCATCCTTACTAACAAGTGGGTAGAGCGCTTCATTATCGAGAACGGCCGCTGCGTGGGGGTGGAGTGCGGCGACGGCACCTCTTACCGCGCCGGCAAGGCTGTGGTATCTACCTTACACATCAAGCACCTGGTGGATATGGCGCCACGCCAGCTCTGGCCGCAGGACTTCCTCGATGGCGTGGATACATGGCAGGCCGAGGAAGCCATGTTCGTCAGCCATTACGCTACCAGCGCGGCGCCGGTGTTCCCGCTGGACGGGGGAGGCACCATCTCGCCGGCTGAAACCGGCCTGCTGGTTTCTCCCGAGCGCGCCTTGCGCGTGGCCCTGGACGACGTCTGCGGCAATATCAACACCGAAGACCCGCCCATGCACTGCATTTGTTGCACCGTGGCCGACCCCAGCCGCGCCCCCGCCGGCATGCACACCCTCAAGCTGGTTACCTGGTATCCGTACGACATCAAGCAGGGCCCGCAGCACTGGGACGAGATCAAGAAGCAGGTGGCGGAGGCCAACCTGAAGCAATTGCGGCGCTTCTGCCCCAGCCTGACGCCAGACAAGTTTCTGGCCGAGTTCATTGAGAGCCCTATTGATTTCGAGCGCATGAACCCGCATTTCTGGCATGGCAGCGCGCACGCTGGAGCGCAGAATGCCGCCCAGACCGGCCCCATGCGTCCCATGCCCGGCTGGGCGCAGCACCGCATGCCCATTGCCGGCCTCTATCAGACCGGCGCCTGCACCTATCCCGGCGGCTCCGTGAGCGGCGCGCCCGGGCGCAACGCCGCCGTGGTCATGCTCAAGGATTTTGGCAGCAGCATCGAGGCGGTGGTGAGCAGGAAAACTTAGCAACCTCAGGAGGTTTCGTGCGAGGGTTTGTGCTTCTCGCGGCTACGGCGCTTCTCGCTGGAACCGCATTCGCTCAGCAGGGCAAGAACGCCAGCATTGATCCCGACCACATTTTCTTCACCAAGCCGGTACCGAACCCGGTCACGGAAATCGTGGAGCCGGTGGAGGGTTCGGAATTTCCCCTGCACATCATCTACGTGGAAACCGTGGACGGCCTCTACGCGCCGATCGGCCTGCGCAAGCCGTCGGGTAACGGCCCCTTCCCCATCGTTTTATTCGCGCATATGAACGGCGGGATGGGTGTGCGCTGGATTCGCGAGTGGACGCAGAACGGAAGCTGGACGCTGGAGCAGTTCCTGAAGGCGGGATACGCTGTGGCCTGGATACGCTACCGCGCCGAGGTGGAGGACACCTACGGCAAGCCGCTGGTGGAGGGCAAGCAGGAAGGGCGGCAGATCTTCAGCCGGGGGCCGCTGGAGTACGAAGACGCCATTGCCATCATCAAGTTTGTAAAGACGCTTCCCTATGTGGACCGGAACCGTGTCGGCTACCTGGGACTGAGCCATGGCGGCGAAATGCTGATGAAAATTTCCAGCGAGTACCATGGGCTACGCGCGGGTATTGCCAGCGAGCCCGCTTCCATGGACTACCTGGCCAAGCGGCCGCCCGCGCCAGGCACGCCGCGGGGCCCCGAAACGCTGCCGGTAAACAGCGAAGAAATGCAGCGCAAGGCGACGGCTGAAGCGCGTACCCAGCTTGATATGGCGATGGCCATGAAGCGCATAAACGCCATTACCACACCGATCTTCATACAGGGACGCGACCGGGATCACCACCAGGACATTTTCCGGCTCAACTACGAACTGCTGCGCGAGGCGGGCAAGGAGGTGCAGTGGAAGTCCTACGACCACAACGAGCACGGGTTCATCTTCGTGCGGCGCAACCCGGAAGGCGTCTACGCTCCTGATCGCGTCCAGGCGCAAGCGGTGCAAGATGCCATCTCCTATTTCAACCGCTACATGAAGGCACGCTAAGGGCTCGACTTATTTCTCCATCGCGGTTTGCTGGCTGTAAACCAGCTGCCAGCGCCCATCGCGCTTCACCCAGATGCGCATGGCGCGGTAGGGCCGGGCATGGGTGGTGGGTTGCTGCGTGTCCCGCATAACCGCCGTATTGCCAAACACCCGCACGTCCATGGAATTGGGCGCCACCGCCCCGATATCCGTCACCCTGCTGCCCTGTGACTGCTTGCGGATGGTGGCCACACGGTCAGCCTTGGTCAGCGGATTGCCATTCTCTTTGATGTTGAAAACGAACTCGTCGCCCACGTGCCGGGCCCACTCGTCCGCGTTCCGCTGGTTGACCGCTGTCTCCAGGTCCTGCCATGATGCCACCACCTGCTGTTGCTCGGCGGAACCGTGGTAAGGAACGGTCTTGCACGGGTTCTGGCAGGGCGTTCCCGCCGCTACGGTGGCCTGTTCCTGCTTCGCGCCGCCCTCGATGTTGGTTTGCTGGCCCAGCAGGATGCGCCAATTGCCAGCTTCCTTCACCCACACCCTGACAAAGCGCAGGTGCGCGCCAGGCGTCTTCTGCGCTCCAGTTATAAACATCACATTGGCGTAATCATGCAGCTTGGCTTCAGTTTCGGTGGGTGCGCTCTGGGCCGGCCCATCCAGGAATTGTTGCTGGTCCACGGTGCGGCCGTCGGCCTCCGTCCAGCCGAAGCCGCTGGCCATCGAGTCTCGAAGGGCTGCCTTGTCCCACTTGGCCATGGCACGGACGAAGGCCTGGTCAGCCCGCCACACCGCCTGCTGATCTTTGCCCTGCTCCGACGGAACTGCCCGCGCCGCAGCTCCCCCCAAGGCAAGCGCGGCCACCAGCATCCACCTGATTGCGCCTCGTGAGCCTCGACGAGATCTGCCCCGCGGCATACCCCACACAGCGTTATGCATTGTTATTCGTTTGCCTCCGGTGGGCTACTGCGAGGAATACTTACGGACTTCCTGCAGGTGAGCGCGCATCGCCTGACGTGCGGCTTCAGCTTGCTGTCCTTCGACAGCTCCCAAAATCCGCAGGTGGTGCAACTGGCTGCGCCGGGGAGCGCCTTTGATCTGAAATAACCGTATGCGCTCCTCACGCAACAAACCGACAATGGAATCGAGCAATGACAGGATGAGAGGGTTCCCCGCCGCTTCGGCGAGAGCGAGGTGAAAATCCAGGTCGGCTTCAATATACCCGTCCGGATTATCCAGGTTTCGGTCCATGGCCTGGTATGCTTCCCGCATGGCGCGCAGATGCTGCGGCTGCACGCGGGTGGCCGCCAAAGCCGCAATGTGCGGCTCCAGGATGTTCCGTACCTCCCCCAGGTGGGCGCTGCCGTCCAGTTGCCCCATTTTGGCCATCAGGTCCAAGGACTGACGCATGACCTGCGACATGCCATGGGTAATAAACGTGCCTCTCCCGGAGAAGGGCTCAATCAAACCTTTTTCGCGCAGCGTTTTCGCCGCCTCCCGCACCGCCGTGCGGCTCACGCCAAACTGCTGCGCCAGAACGTGCTCGCCGGGCAACTGATCTCCTGGTTTCATGCTGCCCTCCAGGATCCATTGCTCGATCTGCTGCACGACCCGTTCATAGCGCCGCAGCGCCTGGATTGCCTTGGCCACGAGTCCCCCTCCGCCTCAGCAGCACTGTTTGCTGCAACAGCACTGAGAGCTTGACCCTGTATAAAAGCGAGGGCCGAACCGGCGTCCGGCCCTCGCTTGTTTTCGTTCTTCCCCGGGCTAGAAGATCATCTTCAGGCCGAGTTGGATGGCGCGCGCGCCACCCGACCCCAGCACCGGGTTGACGGCGGCGGTGTCCGGCGTGCCACAAGCGCAGCCGAACGAACCTGGCGCCGATGGGTCAGAGAACCCGCCCCCAGGCCCATAGCCGCTGGTCCCGCCCCAGGGGTTGGCGAAGTTGGGATGGTTGAGGACGTTGAAGAACTCCGCCCGGAACTGGGCGGTCAATCGTTCCTTCAACCGGAAATTCTTAGCAACGGAGAGATCCAGGTTGCGGAACCCGGTGTCGCGGAAAACGTTCCGCCCCAGGTTGCCGAAAGTTCCCAAAGCCGGCGGGGTCATAACCGAATTGCCGGCCATGTAGCAGCCCAGGTTGTTCAGCGAAGCGACCGCGCCTGACCCCATGGCCTGGGCCGCCTGCATGCAAGGCCCGGGAATGTTCGGCGAGCAGCCCGTCGTCCCGCCAAACCCGAAGCAGGGAATGGGATTAGGACCGCCCGATTTGAAGTCCGCGGGATTGCCGGAGAAATTCCAGCGGTCGGCGAACTCGCCGGTGGCGCTGAGGTCGTTCGCGGAATCGAACGTCTGCCACGGCATGCCGCTTTGCAGGGTGACGATGGAGTTCAGCTGCCAGCCTTCCAGCAACTGCAGCGGCGACTTCTTGCTGGGCAGCGCGTAAGTGAGCGAGAGGGTGAAGCGATGCGCCAGGTCGAAGTCGCTGTTTCCGTAGTCGGCCCGCGGCGCCATGCTGTTTTGCGGCAGATACTGATTCCAGTTGTACGACATATTGTCCAGCGCGTGGGAGTAGGTATAACCCGTGATTAGGGTTAGTCCGTGCAGGTTACGCGCGTTGAGCGTGGTTTGCAGGCCGTTGTAGTTTGACCGGTAAACGTTGGTCAGGAAGTTGATGAACTCAAGGTAGGGAAACTGAGCCGCGTACGGCCGGTCAGCATTGGCTTCACAGTGGCCGCAGGCAAGTTCCGCGGGCGACTGGGGATTGATCTGGTTGATGTCGTAAATGCCGGAGAGCTTAGAGCCGTGATTGCCCACATAGGAAACATCCCAGGAGACATTTCCTGAGAAGGCGTGCTCGATGCCCAGCGTCCAGTTGGTCACGTAGGGACTGCGGTAATTGCGATCCATGGCCATGATGTCGCAGGGGCCGGGATCGTTACCCAGGCCATCACCGCACTGCAGAAGGCTGGTGACGTTGCTGGGGAATACCGTGGCCCCGCCGGGAGCGGAACCGTTCCAGTTGAGCGACGATCCGGGAACGGTCACTGCGCTGGCCAGGATGTTGCCCGGGCCAGGTTGCGTGACCCCATTCACCACCTGGGGAGCGCCGGTGGGGATTACGCCCAGGCCCAGCGTGATGGCGTTCTGGGTATTCTGCTGGGAGAGGAACGAGTTCATGGTCAGCACATCGTAGATGAGGCTGCCGCCGGCGCGGACCACGGTAGTCCCGTTGCCGGTAACATCCCAGGCGAAGCCAACGCGCGGGGAGAAATTCTTGTGGTCAGGCTTGTAGATGGAGCTTATGTTCTTACCCACCTGCTCCAATCCGACGCCGGGCTCAAAGTTGCCCAGCAGATTGTGCGCCTCGGTCGGTGGCGCGTCATATTCGTAGCGCAGTCCCAGGTTGATGGTTACCTTCCGGGTCGCGCGCCAGTCATCCTGAAAGAAGCCGGAGTATTCCCATTGTGACAAATCGCGGGTCGGAACACCGGCCAGCAGGATGGCGCGGTTGGGAGTGCCGGACAGAAAATCCTCCAAGGAATTAAACCGGAATTCACCCCGGCCTTTCCGCCATGTGCCCTGGTGCACGCGCAAATCCCGCAGCTCACCGCCAAACTTCAGCGCATGTTTGCCGCGCAGGTAGGAGATGTTGTCCATGAACGAGAGGGTGTTGTCAGGACCGACGTACTTGGGGAAGCTGGGAAAGCCGCCCAGTTCCGTGAATCCGGTGACTTTGATGCCCGGCAGACCGCCCAAAACCGGATTGGTAATGCCGGTGTTCAAGCCGTAGGCGCTCGGCGGCGTGTTCTGATCGCTGGGAGCGATGCTCAAAGTGTAGCGGGTGTAGCCAAAGCGCAGGTCATTGACCAGGCGGGAATTGGCGACCCAGGTCTCGTGGGCAGAAAGCGTCTGCGCCCGGGAGTGGATCTGGGTCAAGAAGAAAGCCTGGGTTTCTGGCGAATCCTCGGCCACCAGTTTGTCGTTGCCGAAGAAATACGAACCGCTCAAGGTGTGCCGGTCGTTGATGTGGTAATCAATCTTGCCCAGCGCATTGTTGGAGGCGTTCACATTGTTGAAGCCGCGCGTGATGGAGGTCCCCTGGGTGTCGTTGGGGCCATACAGCGGCAGTAGCTTCAGGCTGACCGGGCTCACATTGGCCATGCCCAGGGCGCGTTCGGCGTCGGGAATGCTGCTGGTGGGGTCGCCCGCCGGATTTGACGGAGTGGCCAGGGAGGCCGTGGTCGGGAGACTGTAATTGAGGGCATTGCCTACGGTATAACGCTGCCCCTCGTAGGCGCCAAAGTAAAACAGCTTGTCCTTCACGATGTGCCCGCCCAGCGTGCCCCCGTACTGTTCGAGGCTTACCGGCGTCTTGGGGTCGGGAGTGCGGTTGAAAAAGTTGCGGGCATCGAAGGAGTCGGAGCGGCCAAAGCCGTAGGCCGTACCGTGCAGTTGGTTGGTGCCGGACTTCAGGCCGACGCTGGTGATGGCGCCGGGTTTCCAGCCGAATTCGGCGGAAGGATTCTCTTCGACGTTGAATTCCTGTATGGCGTCAATGGGCAGCAGGGTGGCGGCGTCACCCGCAACGGCGGCCGCGTTGGTGACGCTCAGGCCCATGAAGGCCTCGTCATCGCTCACCCCATCCACCACGTAACCGGTGTCTTCCGGGCGAATGCCGTTAGCCACCTGGGTCCAGGGGCCGCCGCCCGCGTAAACCACAACACCGGGGCGCAAGGACAATAAATTCTGGTAGTTGCGGCCGTTCAACGGCAGTTCGTTGATGGTCTTATTGTCCACCGTGCCGCCCAGGGTGGCATTGATGGTATTGACCAGGGGGATCTCTGAGCTCACGGTCACGGTCTGGTTGGCTTGCCCAGGCTGCAGGCCGACATCCACCCGCACGTCCTGGCCGACTTCGAGCAGGATGTTCTGCCGTTCCTCAGCCTTGAAGCCTTCGGACTGCACCCGGACCTCGTAGGTTCCCGGGGTTAATCCCGGAGCTGAGAAGGCCCCGGCACTGTCCGTGATCAGGTTGCGGGAGACGCCTCGTTGCACGTCCGTGATGGTCACCTTGGCCCCCACGATGACGGCGCCGGTGGAATCGTGAACATTGCCCAGGATTCGGCCCCGGTCGGTCTGTCCGAACATGGGGAGACACACCAGTAAAAAGGCAATGCCTACTCCTACGGCATAGAGAGCTCTCATCGCATTGCGGGGTCCAGCGAGATCCAGTTCTACCGTCGAAGCACCCATGGAAACCTTCCTTTCAACAACTGGTCCGGCTGCTATACCATCGTACGGATTGCGGAGTCAAGAAATGTTTTTACATTTGGGGTTAAACGGCACTTTTTTCCTGTTCGCGCCCATTGGCCTAGTGGACCGACCTTTGGACAGGCCTCCCGTTTTGGGAAAAATGGGCATTGAGATGGGAGGACACCCAGAGGCATTGCCCAGGTGAACGGGTGCGCCGTGGCGCTTCCCGCATCGTGGCAAAATGTAGCCGGCAGAGCGGGCGATTTTCCCAGCGCCAGAGGCAGCAAAATAAACCAATGCCGGAATCCTTTAGCGTCGCTGAGTTCAAGAGCATCGTCAAACGCAATCGAGACGGGGACCCCGTAGGGACGTATGCGGTCTGCTCAGCCCATCCGTGGGTACTGGAGGCCGCCATTCGGAAGTCCGTGGAGGATGGCTCCCTGCTGCACCTTGAGTCCACCTCCAGCCAGGTTAACCAATTCGGCGGATACAGCGGCCAGACGCCGCGCCAGTTCGCGCAGGCCGTCCGCGCTGCAGCGCAACAGGCAGGGCTGCCGCCGGAACGGATGTTGCTGGGCGGAGACCATCTCGGGCCCTATCCCTGGCGAGGCGAACAGGCGGCCACTGCTCTGGAGAAGGGCTGCGAACTGGCGCGCCAGTGCGTGCTCGCCGGCTACCACAAGATTCACCTGGATGCGAGCATGGCCTGCGCGGGTGACTCGAGTCCGCTGATGCCAGAAATCATCGCGAAACGGGCTGCGATTCTGTGTTCTGCCGCTGAACAGGCCTTTGAGCTTTTGCCGGCCGGGTCGCCGCCTCCGCTCTATGTGATTGGCACGGAAGTACCCGCTCCGGGAGGGGAGGTCGGTCCCGGCGAGCCTCCCGCTCTGACCACCGGCGAGGAGGTTGAAAGTACGCTTGAACTTTTCGCCACGGCCTTTTCCCACCATAAGCTGGCGACGGTATGGGAGCGGGTTATCGGCCTGGTGGTGCAACCGGGAGTCGATTTCGGCGACAACCTAGTGTGGGATTATGACCCGAAGAAAGCTCATGCCCTCTCCGCCGCGCTGCCCCAGCGTCCCGCGCTGGTGTACGAAGCACATTCCACGGACTACCAGCATGCCAGCGCGCTGGCGGCCATGGTGAAGGACCATTTCGCCATTCTGAAAGTTGGACCAGCGCTTACCTTCGCCTTCCGCGAGGCCGTGTTCGCCTTAAGCGCCATTGAGCGCGAACTGTTTGCCGGCCGGCCAGCCACTCGTATCTCGATGGTGCGCGAGGAGTTAGATGCGGCCATGCTGCGCCACCCCGCCTATTGGCAACCCTACCATCATGGCAACGCCACTGACCTGCGGCTGGCCCGTGCCTTCAGCCTTAGCGACCGCTGCCGATACTACTGGCAGGACCCGGCGGTACAAGGAGAAATGGGGCGCTTGCTGAACAACCTGGCCGGCTGCAGCTTGACGCTTGGCTTGTTGAGCCAGTATCTGCCCTTGGAGGATGAGGCCGTCCGCGACGGCAGGTTGCACCCCGAACCCCGCGCCCTCATCCACCTTCACATCCGGTCGGTATTGGACATCTACGCCGCGGCATGCCGCTCGCCCCGGATTTCCTCCTCTTCCTGAATGCTCAGAGCTGGCGATTGCCCAGGCCGGTGGTCGCTCTGCGCTCAACAACAACGTGACGCCGGCCTTTCGCCAAATTTCTGGCGCAGAAATTCGCGATAGCTGGCGGACGATGACGGCCGGCCGGTGCGCTGCAGAAAACGGCGATAGGGGGACTCGTCGAAAATTTCCCGCAGTATCGCCATCAACGTAATGCCAGTCCGACGGAGTTTTTTCAAGACGCCTCCTCCGCGACAAAACGGGTCGGCACAAAGGGAGCTTCATGGACGCAAGCCAGCTTGCGTCCGGATAGCACGCGCATCCACTCCCGCACAGACTCCAGCACAATCAATAGCACTAACATGACCAAGGCTGCAGTCACGGCCGCATCCAGACGGTCGTTGAAGATCAGGCGCGCCGTATCAGCAGTGGGCACGGGAAGGGCAGCCAACTGGCGGGCGTGAGCCAGAAACCCAATGCGAGGGTTGGAGCTGTAAATCTTCTGCCAGGAAGCGGTGAAGGTAACAGCCACCAGCCAGCCCAAGGGGACCAGGGTGACGGCCGCATAGCGGGGCTTGCCCATCTTGATGACGATGGTAGTGGCTACGCACAGGGCGACAGTAGCCAGCAGTTGGTTGGCGATTCCGAAAAGAGGCCACAGGGAGTTAATGCCGCCCAGGGGATCGCGCACGCCTTGCCAAAGGAAATATCCCCAGGCGCCAACAATCAGCCCGCTGTTCAACAGCACGCTGGGATACCAACTGGTGCGGCCTAGAGGGCTCCATACGTGCCCCAGGGCCTCCTGAAACATGAAACGGCCCACGCGGGTTCCGGCGTCGAGAATACTCAGGATGAAGAGCGCCTCGAACATAATGGCGAAGTGATACCAGATGGCCATCAGCACCCTGCTGCCCAGGCTGTGGGCGAAAATATGAGCCATGCCGACGGCGAAAGCGGGTGCGCCGCCAGTACGGTTGAAAAGCGTGCGCTCCCCGACTTCCCGAGCCAGGGCGGCCATACCCGCGGCGCTGACGGGGAATCCCCAAGAGGAAATAGTGGCGGCTGCGGTAGCGGGGGCGCTGCCGACCACGCCAGCGGGGCTGTTGATGGCGAAGTACACGCCGGGTTGCAGCACGCAGGCGGCAATCATGGCCATCACGGCGACGAAAGACTCCGCCGCCATGCCGCCGTAGCCGACCAGGCGCGCTTCCGTCTCACGCCGGAGCAGTTTGGGGGTGGTGCCGCTGGCAATAAGCGAATGGAAGCCGCTGACCGCGCCACAGGCGATCGTGATGAAGGCAAAGGGAAAAATCTTTCCCGCCAGCACCGGCCCGGTACCATCCACGAAGCGGGTTAATGCCGGCATGTGCAGTGTGGGCCGCAGAGCGATGATGCCCAGCGCCAGTACCGCAATGGTTCCCAGCTTCACGAAGGTGCTCAGATAGTCGCGCGGCGCCAGCAGCAGCCATACCGGCAGCACGGAGGCGGCAAAGCCGTAAGCAATGATGAGAAGCGCCAGGGCGGGCGCGCTGAGGGTGAAGTAGCGCGCCAGGGTAGACGATTGCGCCACCCATTGCCCACCCCAGATGGCCAGCAGCACCAGCACGAAACCCAGCAGGGAGCCTTCCAGGACCTTGCCTGGGCGCAGCACACGCAGGTAGACACCCATCAGCAGCGCAATGGGAATAGTCATAGCGATGGTGAAAGTGCCCCAAGGGCTCGATTTGAGGGCGTTCACCACAACGAGAGCAACCACGCCCAGCAGGATGATCATGATGCTGATTACGGCAAGATAAGCGACTACACCTCCGATGCGGCCAACCTCGTCGCGGGCGATCTCAGTAAGCGATTTGCCGTCGCGGCGGACGGAGAAAAAAAGAATGACAAAATCCTGAACGCAGCCGCCAAAGACCGCGCCGGCCAGAATCCACAGGGTTCCGGGCAGATATCCAAACTGCGCCGCCAGCACCGGCCCGACCAGAGGCCCAGGACCGGCAATGGCGGCGAAATGATGGCCAAACACTACCCACTTGTTGGTGGGGACGAAATCGCGGCCGTTCTCCAGCCGCTCAGCGGGCGTGGCCCGCAAGGCGTCCCAAGCCAGCATCCGGGCAGCAACGAACTTGCTGTAAAAACGATAGCCCAGCGCGTAGCTGCAGAGCGCAGCCACCACCAGCCACATCGCATTGATAGATTCGCCCCGGCGCAAGGCTATGATTGCTATTGCCAGCGCGCACGATAGCGAAATCACTATCCACGCCAGAACGCTGCCCCACCGCCTCATCCACCTACCCTGGGAGTTCATTGCATGGGATGCAGATCATTTTCCGCACCCGCCAATTTAGCAGTTCGGCAACGAAGAGGGTATTTTCTGACGGGCGGGCGGATTTCATGCACCCACCCAAAGCCTTAAGTTCTTCGCCGGGTTTGACACAGGCGCCCAGGGCCGGCGCCCTCAGATGGGCGCAACCACGTGACCCAGGTCACAGAACGGGTCCGGCGCCTTGCTTATATTTTTTGCTTATGCTCTTGACTTGACTTCCCGGTCAGAAGTAAGTAATAGATGGGATTCGTAAGTATTCACAATCGTGTCCGGGGCAATTCGAAAGCTTCCGGTACGCGCTGACTTGGACACCGGAAGCAGAAGAGGGGCAGCGATGAGCCCGTTTAAATCTCTCCTGCAAGCAGTCCTTGCTGTGATTCTCCTGTCATCGGTGAGCGCCGTCGGGCAAGCCAGCTACACGGCACAAATTCGTGGCCTGGTAACGGACCAGACTGGTGCAGTGGTCGCCAATTCGACGATCACCATCATCAACAACGCCACCGCTATCTCTCTCACGACGCGCAGTGACGATCGCGGTCAATACATCCTTACCGGTTTACGCCCGGCGACCTACACAATAAAGGCTGAAAGCCCAGGGTTTCAGGCGGTGGAACGAAAGAATCTGGTGCTGCAGGTGGACCAGCAGACGACCATTAACTTCGAACTGCGCCCGCAGGGAGTAGCCACCAATGTAGAGGTTACGTCGGCCGCGCCCTTGCTCGACACCGAGAGCGCTGCCATCGGCACCGACGTAAGCAACGAATATGTGCGCGACGTTCCCCTGTATAACCGAAGCTTATTCGGCCTGGTGTTCCTGGCCGGCGGAGTAACGGAGTCTACAGGCTCGGGGATTACGGACAACTATCCCTCGGGGACGAATTTCGTCTCCAACGGGCAGCGCAACGCCACTGCCCAGGTGACTCTTGACGGCAGCCCCATAAGTGCGCCGGAACAGGGCGAAGGCGGAAATTCCAACGTTTATTACCAGCCCTCGGTGGAAATTGTGCAGGAGTTCAAAGTTCAGAACAACAGCTTTTCTGCCGAGTTCGGCAATAACGGCGGCACGATCCTGAACATGCTGCTGAAACAGGGCTCAAACAGCTTTCATGGCAGCGGCTGGTGGTATGGGCAGCGTGCGGCGTTCGACGCCCGCGATTACTTCAATAGCGGCGAGAAACCGGATCATGTGCGCGATCAGTATGGTTTCTCACTGGGCGGTCCTATCAAAAAGAGCAAGACCTTTTTCTTTGTAGATTTTGAAAAGGTCCGCCAGCAGGACCCCATCAACCTGGAGGGAATAGTCCCCACGGACCTGGAGCGCCGAGGCGACTTTTCCCAAAGCGCTGCCAACTTGCCGGATCCTTCCAATCCCGACACCGCAAATGCCGGCATCTACAATCCTTTTAGCTGTACTCCTTCCGGTGGTTCCTGCGTTCGGACCCAATTCCCCAACAACAAGATCCCGGCCGGCAGCATTAATCCGATCGGGCAAAAGATCCTGAATCTATATCCGCGGGCGAACATTCCAGGCGCCGCTCCCGGCGATCCCAACTGGCGGCAGGTCATAGTCGGTACCGATCCTGGGTGGCAATTCGATGTCAAAATAGATCATCAAATCAGCGACAAGCACAAGATTGCCGGTCGATACAGCCGGCACCATGATGACTACTCCGCACCTACGGTAGTCGGCAACGGTGACTTGGGTGACGGCGTAATCTATCCCACGACAGCGCAGAATGGCGGCCTGGAGTACAACTGGACGGTTTCTCCCACTCTTCTGTGGACGAACCGGTTCAGTGTGGATCGCGTGCATGCGCCGGGCCAGACGAACAACTATCCCACGCTGGGTGATGTCGGCCTGCCTGCTATTCTGGCAGCCAACGGACTCGACCGAGTGCCGAGCATCAACGTGGACGGCGGGTTTCTCTCCATTTACACGCAGTGCTGCGTGGATACCCACTTTGCCCACAGCTTATATAGTTACTCCTCTGCCCTGCAGTGGGTGAAGGGAGCTCATTCGCTCAAGTTTGGTGGAGAGCAGCGGCTCTTCTACAACAACTTCTGGCAACCCGATGATCCCACCGGAAACTTCGATTTCTCGCGTGACGTCACTACCTCGCAACCCAACGCGAGCTTAGGGGATTTGAATCAGGGAAACCCCTTTGCCACGATTTTGACTGGTTTCCCCTTTGGGGCTTCGCTGCACATCGTTCCGGCGGTGGCGGACAAGTCGAAGGAAACCGCCTTCTATGTTCAAGATGACTGGAAGGTCACACCGAGATTAACCATTAATGCTGGGCTGCGCTACGAATGGAGCACCCCCTATAGCGAACGCCACAACCGGCTGCAGTTCAGCGACTTTACCGGCTCGACCGGCATCAGCATTCCTGTGGCTCGGGATGCTTCCGGAGAATTCCCCCAGTTTGGACAGATCGGGAACCTCATCGGGACGAGTGTGTTCCCCACCTCGGGTGACCGCAACTCGCGAGTGGATAGAAATAATTTTGCGCCCCGCCTCGGTTTCGCCTACCAACTTGCCTCCAACACCGTGCTGAGGGGCGGCGCGGGTATCTTTTATGGCATGAATGTGGCCACCAACTATCAGTATGCTGGCCCATCATTCTCCAAAACGGCCACCATGTATTTCACGAAGGATAATTTCCAGACTCAATTCGCAACTTTAAGCAATCCTTTTCCAAACGGATTGGCGCCGCCGCAGGGAACTACCTACGGCAAGTTGGCGCAGTGGGGGTTCAGCAATTCCAGTGACTTGGATACCGGGGTCGCGCGCAACGCCGAGGTCTACCAGTGGAACCTGGGAATCCAGCACCTGCTTCCGGGACAGATCGTAGTGGGCGTGGACTACTCTGCAAACCGAAGCACGCACCTGCCTTGGGCCGGAGCCGGAGGGCCAGTCAACGGCGTCAGCACGCGCAATCGCAATTTCATTTCTTCGGCTGTGCGCAATGCCCTGGTTGCCAAGCTGAACCCTACCCATGATCCGAACAGCACCGCAGTGTCCGATTACTTGAATACCAACGTACCTAACCCGTTCCAGTGTTTCTTCGCAACGGTTGCCTCACCGGCTTCCTATTGTCCGCCCAGTCCTATTTTCAACCCGTCCGATGTGGCGGACTCGCGTTACCTCGACGCTGAAATTCCGCAAGGCCTCCTGCTGGAACCCTTTCCCCAGTTCGATGGGGGCTTCGAAGGACTGCCCACGCTTAATGCCAATTCCTGGTATAACTCCCTACAAATCCGGTTTCAGAAGCGCGCCAGCCACTACATCAGCTTCGAAGGCAACTACACATTGTCGAAGGCGACTGATGAATCTTCCGCTGGACGCAACGCCTGGATCGGCAACCTCCAGTTCGATAATCCGCAGGTGCTCGATAATCTGAAAGCCGAACATAGCATCAGCGCCAACGACGCCACCCACCGTTTAACTGCAGGTTTCATTGTGGATATTCCCGTCGGCCGGGAGCGTTGGATTGGCAGGGGTATCAGCCGGGTGCTGGATGGTTTCATTGGCGGATGGTCGCTGTACGGCATCATCACACTGCAATCGGGACAACCGCTGGCCATTTATAACGCCAACGGGTTGCTGGCCGACGGCAATCCGCGACCGAACGTGGTCTGCTCCCAACTCACCACCGGCATCAGCTATCACGAGGCAGCCCGGTCGGGACTGCCCTACCTGAATCAGGATTGTTTCGCAGATCCGGGCGACAACGTCCCAGGGGATGCTCCTCGATTCTTCTCAAATCTGCGCGGTGACGGAATTCGCAATCTCGACATGTCACTCTCTAAGGAGTTCAGCATTCGGGAAGGCATGCAACTTCAGGTCCGCGCTGAAATGTTCAATGTCGCCAACCTGCAACGCTTCGCCTTTCCAGACATCGGTCTGGGAAACGACTCGTTCGGGACTGTAACCTCCACCACCAACAATTTCCGTAGAATGCAGTTCGGAGCCCGCTTTCAGTTCTAGGCATATGGGGGCTGCCTGCTCCGCCAGGTAGCCCATTGTTACCCGGCCTGAGGTTTGGGCAGGCAGAGGAAAGCCTTCCTGAAAACGGGCGAAGCTTTCGCAGGAGGCGCCGGACTGGGAAGCGAGTCTCGCGGACGGGTCTGGAACCATTGGAGGCAGTGGCGACACTGGGCTGAACCGATGCAAGCGCAACGACTCCACTCACCCATCGTTGATCGAATACTGAAAATGAGCCGAAGAAGTTTTCTGCTGTTCACCTTAGTGCTCATGGGAGCCGCTAACTCAGGGCAGGAGAGTTGGACACATTTTGTCCGCATCGGGGCCTATTCACTCAAGAGCGGCAATGCGGCGGAGATTGTGCGCAGCGCCACAGAGGACAATGTCTTCGGCATTGAAGTGGATAACGATATCCCCGGACGCTACGAGAGCTTCGTTGATCCGCGGGAGAAGCTCGCGGCTATCCGGGAAGTGGCGCAACGGGCGCATGCCGCCCATAACTATGCTTTCGTCTATATCGCCGGTCTGGAATGCATTACCGCGCATGCCGACCGCACCGCACACACACTGGCCAAAGAGCATCCGGACTGGCTGCAGCGGAAGCTAAGCGGCGAACCGGCTGTCTTCAGCGGGGGCGCCGCTTTCTGGATTGCTCCCGGCGATGAGGACGTTTGGATTAGCCCCTATGCCAAGGAATGGCGGAAAGTCTACCTGCAGCGGGTGAGGGAGATCGCAGCCACCGGCATTGACGGCATTTACGTTGATATTCCTTACTGGATGACCCATTTCGAAGGCTGGGAAGACAGCTGGGCCAGTTTTGACGACTACACGGTCGCCGCTTTCCGCAAATCCACTGGGCTGGACGCACGCCATGACCTGAAGCTGGGGGATTTTAGCGATCCCAACTTCCGCAAGTGGATTGATTTCAGAATTCGGACCATCACTGAGTTCATGCACGAAATTGATCAGAATGCCAAGGCGGTGAATCCTGGCATCAAAACTATTCCAGAAATATATCCCGGAATTGAAGAAGAGGCGGTGCGCGTGGGCGCCGATGTCTATGAGCTTTATCCGGTGGTGGACGCGGTCGCGCATGAGTATGAGTTCGGCGGCGGCAACCACATGGCTTCCTCGCGGACGCCGCTGGACTGGCTCAAGTATCAGGTTGGTATGCGGGCGTTTCGAGCCTTCGCCCAGGGCAAGCCCACCTGGATTTTGAACTACTCCTGGGATGGCGACCCGAAGATCAGGCCTGGAGATGCCATGCAGAACCTGGCCATGTCGCAGGTGGCGGCGGGAGCAAATTTCTGGGATGCGCCCGGCCATGTGATGGCGGGCTCGAACGATCGCGCCATGCGGCGGCGCATTTTTACGTGGATCGCAGAAAACCAGGCTGAGATTTATGGGGAGCGCCGGTCTATCCGGCCTGTCGGCATCTACTTTTCTCCTCGCACTCGGGATTATTTTAGCGGAGAGTTCCTGCCCGAATTCCAGGGCTGGGCGATTCTTCTGCTGCAGCAGCACCAGGAATGGGAAGTCGTAACTCCGCGGACCCTGGAAAGCTTCCCAGGAAAAACTCTAATCCTGCCGGATGTGCGCGTACTCGATGGCAGCGAGCGTGCGGGCCTGCGAAAACTGCTGGCCGACGGCACAAAAGTCATCATCAGCGGGCAGGACACCACCGAACTGCCGCCTTCGCCTCACATTCTGCGGCTCGCCGGGCGCCCGGGGGCGGGATACTTGCAATCACTCGATCCGAATCTGGAAAAGAGCGATCAGCAAAAGGCGGCCAAGATGCTCGCCGCCGTCGCGCATGATGGCGCGATTCAAATCGCCGCATCTCCTCTACTTATCACCCATATCGCGCGGGTGAATGGTGTGCCCCACATTTTCCTCCTGAACCTGAATGGCTTGCGCGGGGGCAAGAACGCCGTGCCCACGCCGGAATCGGACATGACCGTAACTCTCCCGGCGGTCACCGGAATGCGGATGTATTACCTGCCGTTTTTAGGTAAGAAAGGAGAGGTGCCGGGAGAGAGCCAGGGCGGTCACCTCATTTTCCGCGTCCCGCCCGTTGGCCGAGGTGGGTTATTGTGGCTGGACCGCGCGCTTAGCCCTGAGGCGCACTGAGGGTCCTCCGGCCCCAGCCGAGGGCTCGCTTCTAAAACGTCCCCAACCTGACGTGCACGACTCTGCCCTGATGGGTAAAGTTGAGCCCGAAATCAGTCTGGTCGCCATTCCACAAGCGAAGAAATTTCCAGCCGCCATCTTCGTACCGCCCCTCTTCCACTCGCAAAATTTGCATATGTCCGTTCGCTGCTGGCGCCAGATGGAACCCGACCCGCGCATCTATACCAGTCACAAGGAATTCATCGGGCGAAAGCTGAGCCACCAGAGCGCGGCCATGGTGGTCGGCCGTGCCCGGCGCCCTGCGGCCGCCATCGTATTGAGGAAATCCGAAGGCAACCGTCGCCTGCCATTTGCCGAAATCGAGGGTGGTTTCGGCCTGGCCCTCTTCCTCTACCGCGGTCTTCAGTTTTCCTTCGAAATTCAGGCGGGCAATTTCGTGGTCCATCGGCCCGATCAAGGCGTAGTTCTCGGCATGAAGAGCTGGCGGTTTTTGAGCTTGGATGGTCCAGCCGGTGTAGTCCACGCCGAAAGGTGAGAATCCTATGGCTCCTTCTCCCAGGGCGTAGAAAAAATAATGGGCGTCCATATCGGTTGCGCCCGTTTCCGGCACCCAGGCGGGATTATCAGGACGATGGTAGACCTGCAGTGCGAGGCGATACAGATCGGACTCATCGGTGTAAATGTCCGGACCAATCATGTCAATGGCGGGAGCGGCCGCCTTCCACACGTCCAGCATGTTGTGGGTTGGGCCTCCGCTCGGGTACTGGACGCCGGGAACGGCTTCGGGTGGATACTTCAACCAGACATTCACGTACATAGGCAGGGGAAACTCGGCTTTGCCGGCGGCGGCCACCTGGTTAATGTAATGCGCAACTGAATAGGCAGCGAAGGATTCATCCGCCTCGGCGCCGAAAGCCTGCTTCCAAGTGCCCGGCCCTTTGTGAAGGGCCTTCGCTAATTGCGCCGGAACTGGCGCTTGGAAGAGCTTTTCCGCCGCCGGCGAAAAATCGCGCACCGTGCCCAGCGATCCTGATTCGTTCTCCACCTGCATCAGCAGAACCGTATGTTGCTGGCCATCAATTTCGCGCAAATGGCGCATCAGGGCGACGAAAGCGGTCTTATCGGCCAGCAGGTTTGCGGGAGCATTGGGAGAGAGCACATCAATCGGCTGGCTATGGGAATCGAGCATCCGGGGAAAGTGTGCCGTGTCCGTCTTGATCCACTCCGGCACGTAATGCATTTTCCCGTTCTTCCAGGTGCCGAACCACAGCAGAACCAGATACACATGGTGCTGGCGCGCTTCCCGGACCAGCTGGTCAACAACGGTGAAATCAAACTTTCCTTGCTGTGGTTCCATCTGTTCCCAGTACACGGGCGCTTCCACGGTGTTGGCATGCATGGCTTCGATGGCCGGCCACACTTGCGGCAAGGCCGCCGGCCACGCGCTGGAGTTATTGATCTGCGCTCCCAGAATCAGAAACGGTTGCCCCTCCACCAGCAAAGCATAGCGTCCATCCTTCTGAATCAGACGGGGCATTTCCGCAGCGCGCCCGGGGATAAAAAAGCAGGCCAGAAACAGTCCGAGGGATAGAAACCGCAGAGAGCGGATGGGCATGGGATTGCACCTCTCTCAAAACCACAGCAGGCTCGTGGGTTTATTTGCCTTACGGCCGGAGAACGCACAACCTATAACGCAAGCCGCTTTTATCGCATAATATTGCGACCCAGAAAAGGGGGAAACGTGCCTGCAGTGGAAACGAGAGCCCGCGTGCTGCAACTGGACCCGCGCGACCAGGTGCTTGTCGCCTTGACAAACTTGCCCGCCGGCGAACGGATCGAATTCGCCGGCGTCACTTACCAGCTTGTGCGCAGCGTTCCCGCCAAGCACAAGTTCGCGCTGCGCGATTTTGGGCCCGGAGACGAAGTGGTGATGTATGGCGTGGTGGTGGGTAAAGCCCTGCAGCCCATCCGCGCCGGCGAGTTGCTGACCACCCGAAACCTGCAGCACGCAGCCACGCCTTTTCACGAACAGGAACGAAAGCAGGAATGGCGCGCCCCCGACGTCTCGCGCTGGCGCGACCGCAATTTTATGGGATACCGCCGCGCCGATGGCCAGGCGGGAACGCGCAACTACTGGCTGGTTGTGCCTCTTGTCTTTTGCGAGAACCGGAATGTGGGGGTCTTGAAGAGCGCGTTCGAGGAAGCGCTCGGCTACGCCGTCCCACACGTCTATCGCGACCAGGTTGCCGAGTTGGCCCAGCTCTACCGGGAGCGCAGGTTCGAGGAAATCAGGCGGAGCAGTCCGCGTCCTGCCGCCACCAGGCCGGCGCAAGGGCGTGTGTTTGAACACCTCGATGGCATCAAGTTCCTATTGCACGAAGGGGGATGCGGGGGCACGCATGAAGACTCGCAGAACCTTTGTGGACTGATTGCGGGCTATCTCCACCATCCCAACGTGGCCGGCGCCACCATCCTGAGCCTGGGCTGCCAGCACGCGCAGATGGAAATCCTTCGCGGCGAACTTCGCCGGCGGGATGCCAATTTCAGCAAACCCCTGGTGATGCTGGAACAGCAGCAAAGCGGCACCGAAACCGCCATCATGTCACAGGCCATCCGGGAAACATTCCTCGGCCTGATCGAGGCCAACAAATGCGTGCGCGAGCCCGTGCCCCTCTCGGAGCTTTGCCTTGGCCTGAAATGCGGCGGGTCCGACGGTTTCTCGGGCATTTCCGCCAATCCTGCGATAGGCTACACCTCTGATCTGCTGGCTGCTTTACGCGGCCGCAGCATTCTTTCAGAGTTCCCTGAGTTATGCGGGGTGGAGCAGGACCTTATCAATCGCTGTACCAGCCCGGAAGTGGCCAATCGTTTTATGGAGCTGATGCGCGATTATGCGGCCCGTGCCAAGGCGGTTCGCTCCGGATTTGATATGAATCCCTCTCCCGGCAACATCCGCGACGGGCTGATTACCGACGCCATGAAGTCGGCGGGGGCAGAGAAAAAGGGCGGGACCTCTCCGGTCACGGCCGTTTTGGATTATCCGGAATATTCCACCACGGCCGGGCTGAACCTTCTCCGCACACCGGGCAATGACGTCGAGTGCGTCACCGCCCAGGCAGGGGCGGGAGCCAACGTCGTGCTGTTCACCACCGGCTTGGGCACGCCGACGGGAAATCCCGTCGCTCCGGTGATCAAAATCTCCACCAATTCAGAGTTGGCGGCCAAAATGGCGGACATTATTGACGTGGATACGGGCGGCATTATCACCGGCGAGAAAACCATCCAGCAGATGGGCGAAGAAATTCTTGAATTTGTAATCGCAGTAGCCAGTGGCGAGAGGAAGGTTAAGGCGGAAGGCTTGTCGCAGGATGATTTCATTCCCTGGAAGCGAGGGGTTTCCCTCTGAGCGTCACGACTCGCCATGACCATTGACTCCCATCAGCATTTCTGGCGCTACAATCCGGTCCGCGACGGATGGATTACAGACGAGATGGCCGCGCTCAAGCGGGATTATCTCCCCGAGCACCTGCTTACGGAGCTGAAGCTTAACCAAGTGGAGGCTTGCATTGCGGTCCAGGCCGATCAGTCAGAAGATGAGACCATGTTCCTGGTTGATCTGGCTGAGCGCCACGGTTTTATCCGCGGGGTTGTCGGCTGGGTTGACCTGCGCTCGGACCGCTTGCCGGAGCGGCTGAAGTTTTTCTCGCAATTTGAGAAGCTTTGCGGCTTTCGCCACATCGTGCAGTCGGAAGATGATGAGCGCTTCCTGTTGCGCAAGAATTTTCTGCGCGGCATCTCCGAACTGCAGGCCTTCGGCTTCACCTACGACCTTCTGGTTTACGCCCGGCAACTGCCGGCGGCAGTCGAGTTCGCGGCAAGATTTCCGGAGCAGAAGTTTGTGGTTGACCATATCGCCAAACCGGAGGTAAGGGCCAAAGAAATCGCTGGCTGGGAGCGCTGGATGCGGCAGATGGCCGCCTTAGCCAACGTTCACTGCAAACTTTCCGGCATGGTAACCGAAGCCGACTGGATGCGGTGGCGGCCAAGCGATTTTGAACCTTACCTGGATGTGGTATTCGACTGTTTTGGAAGCGACCGGCTCATGTTTGGTTCGGACTGGCCCGTGTGCCAGCTCGCAGGCAGTTACTGTCAGGTGAAGAAAATCATTTCCGATTACACCAACGCTCTGCCGCAGTGCGAAAAAGACAAGATCTTTGGCCTGAACGCGGCAAAATTTTATGGACTTGCAGCTTAAAGAGAAAGTAATTCTTGTCACCGGCGGGGGCAAGGGAATCGGCTCCGCGATTTGCCGTGCGGCAAGCCAGGAAGGCGCCATTCCGATCATTGTGGATCGCGATGAAGACGCCGGCGCCGGGCTGGTGCGGGAGTTGGACCACGATCGGACGCGGTTTGTGGCTGCCGACCTCTGCCGGCCGGAGGAGTGCCGCCTTGCCGTGAACAAGGCAATTCAGTTCTTCGGCCGCCTCGATGCCCTGGTGAACAATGCCGGGGTTAACGACGGCATCGGCCTGGAAAGCGGCAGTCCGGAAACATTCGTCGCCTCGCTCGAGCGGAATCTGCTTCATTACTACAACGTGGCGCATTACGCGCTGCCAGCGCTGAAGAATTCGGGCGGCGCTATCGTCAACATCGCATCCAAGGTGGCCCTCACCGGCCAAGGAAATACCTCGGGCTACGCGGCCGCCAAGGGCGGCATTCTCGCCCTCACCCGGGAGTGGGCAGTCGAATTGCTTTCTGCCGGGGTTCGAGTGAATGCAGTCGTTCCAGCGGAAGTGATGACTCCGCTTTACCAGCAGTGGCTCCGCGGCTTCCCTGATCCGCAGCAAAAACTGAGCTCTATCGTGGGCCACATACCGTTGGGCAAGCGGATGACCACGGCGGAAGAAATCGCCGCCACCGTGCTCTTCCTGCTTTCCCACCGGGCGAGCCACACCACGGGGCAGTTCCTTTTTGTGGACGGCGGGTACGTGCACCTCGACCGCGCTTTGACCTGAAGCCACGCTGATGATGAGTGAATCCCGGCTACGCCCAGCAACCCGACCCGTTCCCTTCACGGAGCGGCGGTTCTGGGTTCCCTTCGTTCTCATCACCTGCCTGTTTTTCCTGTGGGCGCTGGGGGTCAATCTTAACGACGTTTTGATTCCGCGCTTTCGCGATGCCTTCGGGCTCAGCGATTTCCAATCATCGTTTATCCAGGTGGCCTTCTTTGGCGGGTATTTCCTCGCCGCGTTTCCCGCCGGCTGGCTGATGGAGCGCATAGGCTATAAGCGTGGGATCCTCACCGGACTGGCGCTGTGTGCGACCGGCGCGCTGCTGTTTCTACCCGCTTCCGCAGCCGGCCTGTACAGGTACTTTTTACTGGCTCTGTTCGTAATGGCGTGCGGACAAAGCTTCCTGGAAGTGGCCTCCAACCCCTATGTCACTATTCTGGGGCCGGCGGGCAGTTCCGAACGCCGCCTGAATTTCGCCCAGTCCTTCAACGCGGTGGGAGCCGTAATGGCGCCGCTCATAGGCGGCGCATTCATCCTTACCGGAGTTGAGCGGACTCCCAGCCAACTGGCTGCGATGACCTCGGCCCAGTTACGCCTCTATCGCGCGGCGGAGGCGAGTTCCGTCCGCCTGCCCTACGTTGTCATAGCGGGCATTTTTGTTTTTATGGCGGTGGTCATACGCTTCACCCACCTGCCGGACATCACGGACAAAAGTCGGGACGACGAGGTTCCCGGGACACCGCGCGGCAGCATTTTCGGTCACGCACATCTCGTGCGGGGCGTGATTGCGCAGTTCTTTTACGTGGGCGCACAGGTGGGGGTGGCGAGTTTCGTCATCCGTTTTGCTCAGCATACGGTTCCGGGGATGACGGCGCGACTTGCCGCTTACTACCTGCTTGGGCATGAGATAGGTTTCATGTCCGGACGCTTCGCGGGTTCCGCCATGATGAAGCGCATTGCCCCGCCCCGGCTCCTATCCGCATTTGCAGTCGGCTGCCTGCTGTGCATCACCATCGCCCTGATTACCTCCGGCATCGTGCCCGTCTGGGCGGTGGTCGCAATCGGTTTCTTTCATTCCATCATGTTCCCGACCATATTCGCTCTCAGCATCAAGAACCTCGGCCAGCTGACGAAGCGGGGCTCGTCGCTGCTGGTCATGTCCATCATCGGCGGCGCCATCTTCCCCGCCCTCATGGGCCGCATCTCCGACGCAAGCAACATTCAGACCGCGTTCATCGTCCCGCTAATCTGCTACGTGTATATCCTCTATTTCGGAGTGAAGGGATACAAGCCCTTAACGACCGTCAGCCCGGCGGTTACCGCCGCCGGAGCCGAGGCGCAAGGATCATGATGCGACGTTATTGCCTCACCCTCGACCTGAAAGACGACCCGGCGCTTATCGCCGAGTACAAGCGCTATCACCAGAAAATCTGGCCTGAGATCACCCAGGACATCAAGGATGCGGGCGTGGAAAATCTTGAAATCTATCTGCTTGGCACGCGGCTGTTTATGATTCTGGAAGCAGGGCCGAAGTTCTCTTTTGAACACAAGATTAAGCTCGACCGAGCCAACAAGAAAGTGCGCGAATGGGAGGAGCTGATGTGGAAGTTTCAACGGCCGCTGCCACAGGCCAAGCCAGGAGAAAAGTGGCTGCTGATGGAGCGCATTTTCCAGCTGGAGCCGTAGCTTCCGGGAAGTTGCATCATCCCTGGGCTGCGGAATCAATCTGCACAGCCTGCAAACGCGGCGCCAGCAGATGCAGGACCAGGAGCGCGATAAGGTAGGCGCATCCCGCAATCAAAAAGGGTAAAACGTAGCTGTGCGTCCACTGCAATATGTGGCCGACCGCGTCAGCGATCAACATTCCGCCGACCGCGCCCGCGAATCCTCCGAGGCCGACAACCGAAGCCACTCCCCGCTTGGGGAACATATCAGAGGCCAAGGTAAACAAATTGCACGACCAGCCCTGGTGAGCCGCCGCAGCCAGGCCTATCAGCAGAACCGCCGGCCACAACTGCGCCACCCGCGAAACGGAGACGATCGGCACAACCGCCAGGGCGCAAACGGCCATGGCTGTCTTGCGGGCACGGTTAACACTCCAGCCACGTTTCAGGAGCCGCGACGAAAGCCAGCCTCCGGCGATGCTGCCGCCATCCGCCATGACGTAAATCACCACCAGCGGCGCGCTCAACTCGGTAAGCGTCAGGCCATGTTTGCTATGCAGAAATGAAGGAATCCAGAACAGATAGAACCACCAGATGGGATCGGTGAGGAACTTGGCGGCAGCGAATGCCCAAGTTTGGCGATGCGGCAACAGCTGCTTCCAGGAAATTGTTCCGAGGGGCTCGGCAGGGTCGCTCCGGATGTGCGCCAGTTCGCTCGGAGAGAGCCGCGGATGCTGTTCTGGGCGGCGATAAATCACAAGCCACGCAATCAGCCAGGTGGCGCTGAAAAAACCGGTAAACAGGAAGGCCCATCGCCAGCCCAGGTGAACGTAGATCCAGGGGACTGCCAGCGGCGCCAGCACTGCTCCCACGTTGGAGCCGGCGTTGAACAGGCCAGTGGCGAAAGCACGCTCCTTTCCGGGAAACCATTCCGCCACCGTTTTTATAGCGGCAGGAAAGTTGCCCGATTCCCCCAAGCCGAGCATAAAACGCGCAGTAACGAATCCCCCAACGGAGTTCGCCAGCGCGTGCCCCATTGCCGAAAGGCTCCACACCGCGATGGAGATGGCATACCCAATGCGGGTGCCCACGCGATCAATGAGCCGGCCCATTACCAGCAGGCCGAGCGCGTATGCCGCCTGGAAGGCGGTGACAATGTAACCGTACTGAATATCGTTCCAGCCGATGATTCGTTGCAGGTAGGGAGAGAGAATCCCGATCACCTGCCGGTCCATGTAATTGATGGTGGTCGCGAAAAACAGCAGGGCGCAGATAACCCAGCGATAATGGCCGGTGAACGGCGGCTCAGCCGCCGGTGCTGAGCCTGTTACCGGAAGGCGAGTTGGTTTTGTACTCTGATTCAACGAAAGCCTGCCACAACGCTCTGCTGGGTTTCAATCGTCAATCGTTATTCTCCAATCGTCAATCTTTTCCTTTCGATTTGACAGTCAGGCTGCGATTGGGGCCACCTTGCCACTTGTTCCCATTGCCCGTTGCGGTCACTTGGCGCGGAGAATAGAATCCCGTGCAATTCACGAGTCCGCTCGGAAAGCAGGTGATCATGTTCTCCAGGGGTTTGCTGGCGACCGTTTTACTTCTAGCATGCGCCGGCGTTGCCGCCGCCCAATCCAGTTATGATTTGCGCTCACCCAACAAGAAAATCGAAATCAGGGTTCGCACCGCCAACCAGGTTCGGTACGACGTGCTGCTGGATGGCAGGTCCCTGCTGGAAGACTGCACGCTCTCGCTCGACGTTGAGCACAACAAGTTGGGTATTGCTCCGCATGTTCTCGCCGCGAAGGAGCGCAGTCACGACCAGGTTCTCGAGCCCGTAGTTCGCCAGAAGTTCGCCAAAATCCGCGACCACTACAACGAACTGCGCCTCACCATGCAGGGCGGCTACGCCGTGGCTTTTCGCGCCTACAATGAAGGCGTTGCTTACCGGTTGGAGACTTCCCTGCCCCAGCAGCAGGTAAAGGTTTACGGCGAGGAGGCAGTGTTCCGCTTCCCCGGTGATTTTGTGGTGTTCTATCCCCAGGAAGACAGCTTCTTTTCGCACAACGAACGGTTGTATCTTCCCCAGCATCTGAGCGAGATCAACGCCGAATTCCTGGCTAGCCTGCCGGCCGTGGTTGATACCGGCGAGGGCGCCAAGGTGGCGATCGCCGAGTCCGGCCTGGAAGATTATCCCGGCCTCTGGCTGCATGGAACCGGCGGCAACGCCCTGGCGGCGACATTTCCTCCCTATCCGCTAAAGGAGCAACTGGAGGGAGACCGGAACTTCCGAGTCGTCGAAGCGGCCGATTACATTGCCGTGACCGCGGGCACGCGAGCTTACCCGTGGCGAGTAATCGGAGTCGCAGAGAAGGATGGCGATCTCATCACCAACCAACTGGTCTGGCTGCTGCAGAAGCCCTCGCAGGTGCAGGACACCTCCTGGATCAAGCCCGGTAAGGTAGCCTGGGACTGGTGGAATGCGAACAATGTGTACGGGGTTGATTTCAAGGCCGGCATTAACACTGATACCTACAAGTACTACATTGATTTCGCGGCCAAATATGGCATCCCTTACATCATCCTCGACGAAGGCTGGTACAAGCTGGGCAACGTGCTCGAGGTGGTTCCGGAAATAAATATGGAGGAACTGACCGCCTACGCCAGGCAGAAGAACGTAGGCATTATTCTCTGGGTAGTTTGGAAGACGCTAAACGACCAGCTGATCCCCGCCCTCGACCAGTTTGCAAAATGGGGCGTAAAGGGCATCAAAGTTGATTTCATGCAGCGCAGCGACCAGCCGGTGGTTGATTTTTACTACCGGGTAAGCCGGGAAGCGGCCAAGCGCAAGCTGCTGGTTGACTTCCATGGCGACCAGAAACCAGCCTACATGACCCGCACCTGGCCGAACCTTATCAGCGCCGAGGGCGTGCGCGGGATGGAGTGGAGCAAATGGAGCCGGTATTCGGAACCGAAACACAACGTCACCCTGCCCTTCACGCGCATGTTTCTCGGACCCATGGATTACACCCCCGGGGCCATGCGCAATGCCACCCAGGCAACTTTTGCGCCCATCTTCCGCCAGCCCATGGCGCTCGGCACCCGTTGCCAGCAACTGGCCATGTACGTGGTGTACGAGAGCCCGCTGCAAATGCTCTCCGACAGCCCCTCGAACTACCTGCGGGAGCCGGAAATCATGGACTTTCTCGGTCCTGTTCCCACGGTTTGGGACGATACCCGAGTGCTTGACGCCAAAATCGCCGAATACGTTCTGCTGGCGCGAAGAAACGGAAGCGACTGGTACGTCGGCGCCATGAGCGACTGGACGCCGCGCGATCTGGAGGTTGACTTGTCGTTCTTGCCCGCGGGAACGTTCACCATGGAGGCTTACCAGGACGGCGTCAATGCCGACCGCTATGCCAGCGACTATAAGCGAACGGTGAGCCAGGTTACGCGGGCCAGCAAGTTCAAGATTCACCTCGCGTCCGGAGGCGGCTGGGCGGCAAGAATTCATCCCTAGGCAGGCGCAGGATAGCCGGGCTATTTGCCCTTAGGCTTGCTGGCGGCCACGATTCCGCCGCCTTCGCGAATCGTGAGAATCTGGTTGGCCTTGACGTTGGTGAACCGTTCCAGCTTTTGCGTGGTCGGCCACTTGACTTCGATCACATCAACCATTTCGGCTTTCCCCAGGCCGAAGTGCAGGCGAAGGTCGCTTTGCGACATTACGCTTGCGCCGCTGTGGACTTCGTCTATCTGCGCGTGTTTACCAGCCACTACCCGCACCCGCGCCCCGATCGCGGTACGGTTGCAATGCGTGCCGAGCAGCTTGATTTTTATCCAATTTTGCCTGTTGCCGCCGTCATTGCGCAGAAGGGAAGGCAAGTCGTTCATGTTCAGGATCAGCGCGTCCATGTCGCCATCGTTGTCGTAGTCGCCGAAGGCTGCCCCGCGGCTGGAAAAGCGCTCATTGATGCCCGGGCCCATTTCCGCCGAGACATCCTTGAACCTGCCATTCCCCAGGTTTTTATAAACCAGGCGCGGGTTCCTGAAAGTCTGGCCGATGTCATGCGCCGCTATTTCCGGATACACATGGCCATTCACCTGGATGATGTCGGGCCAGCCGTCATTATCAAAATCCATAAAACCGCAGCCCCAGGCCACGTACTGGTTGTTAATACCCAGGCCGGAGGCGAAGCTCACGTCGCTGAAAGTCCCGTCGCCATTGTTGTGATAGAGGTTGCAGGTATCGTCGGCAAAATTCGTTTTGAAGATGTCGAACCAGCCGTCGCAGTCATAATCGGCCACTGCCACGCCCATGCCCGCCTGCTCGGAGCCGCTGTCGCTGAAGGCGCAGCCTGCCATTACCGCCATATCCGTAAACGTGCCGTCGTGGTTATTATGGAACAGGATGCTGGGTTGGGAATCCACAGCCACATAAATATCCGGCCAGCCGTCGTTATCGAAGTCGTAGGAAACCGCGGTTATGGAATATCGAGGTCCCGGCTTCAGGATGCCCGCCTTGGCGGAAACGTCGGTAAAGGTTCCATCGCCGTTATTGTGATAAAGGATGTTGGTGTCGCCGGGAAGGCCGCGCGGGCCGCACATCACCGGAATTCCCTTCCATTGGCAGACAGGCGCGTCTTTTACCGGCGGCAGCTTCTCCGGCAACTTAATGTAATTACAAACGAAAAGATCGAGGTGGCTGTCGCGGTCATAATCCAGCCAGGTACAACCCGCGCCCCAGTGCGCTTCCGGCCGGTACAGGCCGGCTTTGTGGGTCGCATCGGTGAAGGTGCCGTCGCCATTGTTGTGGAACAGGATGTTGTGGCCCCAGAAGCAGCAGAACAAGTCATCCCACCCGTCGTTGTCATAATCGCCCACGCAGACACCGGTTTGCCAGCCGGTGCGCGCCAGTCCCGATTTCTCGGTTACATCCGTAAAGGTGCCGTCGCGATTGTTCTTATAGAGGTGCGATGTGGGGGCCTTGCCCGGCGGCCAGTCAGTATCAAGGCGGTTTCCATTGGTCAGGTAAATATCCAGCCAGCCATCGTTATCGTAATCAAAAAACGCCAAGCCGCTGCCTTTGGCCTCAATGATGTAACGCTTGCGCTCTACGCCGCCCCAGACGTTGGGGGCGTTCAGGCCTGCTTCCCCGCCGACATCTACGAAGGTGACGGGGGAAGAGGCGGCCGGAGCCGTTGCTTCCAGGGCCAGCCGCGATCTCCATCCCCAAAGCGGGGTGCTGAGGGCCTCCAAGAGAGTGCCGCCGAGAACAACCAGGGATGAGCCGAGGAAACGCCGCCGTGGCAGGTTCATAGCGGGTGAGCAACCCCAGGCTCGGAACAATGGCTACAACAAAGCGGAGGTAAATTCGCGGTTATCATCGGGTCGGAATGTGAGGAACTTTTCGCGGCACAATCCCGGTTCCTTCCTTTACGGCAATAATCCTGTCAATGGGCACGGTGGTCAAACGATCCACGTGCCCGCTTGGCCATGTTATTTCCAAGGAATCAATCCGGGTACGTTTGCCCAGACCGAAGTGAATACGCGGGTCGCTCGCCGACATGTAGCTCATGCCGCCTTTGGCCTGCTCCACATGGGTAAATCCCTGGCTGGTCAGCTTCAAGGAAGCGCCAATACCGTCCCGGTTGGAACGCGTGCCGATCAACTGCACGGTCAGCCAATGGTTGGCGTTTCCGCCATCGTTGCGCAGAAGTGAAGGAAAATCGCCCCGGTTGTTGGTGACAATATCAATGTCACCGTCATTGTCGTAATCGGCGGTGGCCAGGCCTCGGCCCGCGACCGCGCGCATGAAATCGGCCCCCAGCGATTCTGAAACCTTTTCGAACTTTCCTTGGCCCAGGTTGCGAAACATCAGTAATGGTTCTTTATACGAGACTTCGTGATGGTAAAGGTGGACGTTATCGAGCATGGCCCCATTCAGTTGCAGGATATCGTCCCAGCCATCGTTATCGTAATCGAGAAATTTCGCCGCCACTCCGCTCAGCAGGATGGCCTTGTTTCCAATCCCCGAAGGATAGGTAGCATCGGTGAACGTCCCATCCTGGTTATTGTGGTAGAGGCGGTTTAATTCGAAATCCAGGTGAGTGATGTACACGTCTTGCCAGCCGTCGCCATCCACGTCCGCGGCATCAATTCCCATGCCGGCTTCGTACTTGCCTTCTTCGCTCACCGCCATGCCGGAAATCAGGGAAAGGTCCTGAAAAGTCCCATCATGCTTGTTGATGAACAAAAAATTGGGCCAGGTATCATTGGCAATGGCGATATCGGGCCAGCCGTCATTATTGAAGTCGGCTACCACCACGCCCATGCCTTTGGACTCCGGCTTGCCGACTCCGGAAACATCGCTCACATCGGTGAAGGTTCCGTCATGGTTATTGTGGTAGAGCCTGGTTTTCTGCCCCGTGTAGTTGCCTGGGTTGCAATAGGAGCGGTAGCCGGGGCGGCGCTCTCCGCACCAGAGATTATTTTTTGGCGTCCAGTTGATGTAATTGGTCACCACCAGGTCAAGCCAGCCGTCGCGGTCATAGTCAAACCAGGCTGCGCTGGTTGACCAATTACCTTCGTCCGCAACCCCCGCCTTGGCGGTCACATCGGTAAAGGTGCCATCGCCGTTGTTGTGGTAGAGAATGGCGCGGCCGTAGCCAGTCACGTACAAATCGGGATAGCCTTTATTGTCATAGTCCCCCACCGCCACTCCCTGGCCATAATGTCCTTCTCCTCCCACGCCGGCCTTGGCGGTCACATCGGTAAAGGTGCCATCGCCGTTGTTGTGGAAAAGCGCGCAGCGCAAGGGATGCGGCGGCTTGTAGATATCAGTAGCGGCCGACTGGACAAAGAACAGGTCCATCAACCCATCCTGGTCGTAATCCAGCCACGCCACTCCTGTGCCCATGGTTTCCAGGTAGTATTTCTGGCCGGTCTGAGTGGAATCCTGAACAAAATTGATTCCGGCCGCTTGCCGCACGTCCGTATAGCGGACCTTGATAGGAGTATCTTGTTTCTCAGCAACGCGCGCGGCCGCAGGTCTCAAGCCGGCAATCGCCAATCCAGCAAACAGCGCCGCCGCGCTGCACTTGCTTGCCCAAGCCCATGGCCGGCGCGCTATTGAATTTCTTTCCATTCTGCTCGGATGTCCTTAGCGCGTTCAGCCGATCAGGAGCAATCGCAAATCCGGTCGCCGATTATATCCAACGTTTATTCGCATCACGAACCGCCGCCCTTGACGCCGGCCGGCCGGCTTATGGCATCCGGTCAGCGATGGATAGCGCCAGCTGCAGCAGTTGCTCTCGCGCCCTGGGCGACATCGGTTCCGGAGCCGAAGAGGACCCGGCGGGCGCCTGGCTCAGCGCCTCTTCAATGCGGTTGATGTTGAGGCCGCCGGCGTTGCTTCCTTTGAAACGGCTCAGCACTTCGCGCGCTTTGCCGATTTGTCCGGTCTGAAAATAGAAAAAACCCAGCGTCGAATAGCTCCCTACCCACTCCGGCATCAGTTCGACTGCCCGCTCCAGGCGCTGCGCCGCCTCTTCCGTCCGGTCTTCCTCAACCGCAACAATGCCCAGGCCCCAGAGAATTTTGCCGGAGCCCGGAATTCGCGCCAGCCCCTGGTTCAAGGTTCTCCCGGCGCCGGCGACGTTTCCGTCCCGCAACTGAACCAGAGCGAGCGAAAGATAGTACTGGTCATTATCAGGGTTGCGGGTAATGGCCTGTTCGAAGACCTCGGTTGCCCGTGTTGTTTGTCCGAGGTGGCTGTAGATATCGCCCAGCAACGAAAGGTAGGCATCGTCCCGCTGCCCGGCGGGTGACACCTGCTGCGCGGCCGTCAGAGCCTGATCGTAGTTTCGGTTTCGGAAATATGTATCCGCCAGATCAAATTTCACGTCATCCGACCCTGGGTTCAGATTAAGCGCCGTCTCAAAATGCGCGATGGCCTCCGGATACATCCGGTAGCGCGCCAGCAGTACGCCGACTCCGGTCTGCGTGCGGTAGTCGCTCCCGCTAAGCTTATCGAGTTGGGCGATTGCCTGCTGGGCCTGCTCGCGGTTTCCAAGCTTCAGATAGGTTTCCGCCAGCAGGTACAGGTCCTGAGGCTGATCCGGATGTTTCTTGGTCTCCTCTATGAGTTGGCTCAGGTCCAGTTGCGTCCTCTGCTTTGCGGAAAGCTTGGTGCGGCTATCCAGATAGTCGAAGAGGTGCTGATAGGGATAAGGTCCCGAAGCCGAATCCTTGGACAGAGTTTGAAAGACGTTCAAGTCACGTTCGGCCGCCTGCATCTGGTGAAGAGCTCTCTCCGCCATCGCCAACCGGTAATATCCCTGAGCCGGAGCATGGCTGACTCGTATGTACCTCTTCAGCAGGGCTACTGCCTCCGCATAGTTCTTGTTCTGCATTCGGAGGTTGGCAAGCTCCAGAAGTGCGTCGGCAAAATTCGGATTGGACTGCAGCGCCCTCTGGAACAATCCTTCAGCCTTGGCGTTCTTTCCCTGTCTCTCCTCGATGTAGCCGATATTGAAGAGACAGGAGGCGTTGCGCGGGTCTTGTCTCAGCCCCTGCTCAAAATATTTTCGAGCTTCGTCAAATCGCCCCAGATGACGGTAAGCCAGCCCCATAAAAGCAAAGGAGCGCGCGGAGGGGTCCACGGCGATGAGTTGCTGGAACTCGGCTATAGCTTTTTCGGTTTGACCGGCCATGAAGTAACTTTCGCCCAGAGCGGCGCGCAGGTCCGCCCGTTCTGCGTCAATCTTCAGCCCCGCTTGCAACAGCGGAATCGCGTCCTCAAAGTAATTCTGCGACATGCTCACCCGGGCCAGCAGAAAGATGACATCGGTGTTTTGCGGCGCAATTTTGTGGGCCCGCACCAGAACGTCCAGAGCATCGAGCGGTCTGTTCTCGTCGTTGTAGACCTGGGCCAGGACGTACAGGATATCCACTGAGTCCGGCTTCTGCTTCAAGGCCCGATTGAGCAGCAGTTCGGCCTTGGCATAATCTCCGGTGCGGAGATACGCCTCCCCGAGGTTATAAGCAATCTCCGGCGCCTGGGGCTGGAGAGCGCTGGCTTTCTCCAGTTCCAATTCGGCAGGACGGTATTGTTTGGCGGAGGCCAGCAGCACCCCCAGCGTGAAATGCAACTGCGCATCCTGTTTTTTTTCCGCGGATAGCTCGTGCGCAAGCTTGAGCGCCGATTCCATCTTGCCGGCCTGCAGATAAGCGCGCACCATGTTGACGCGGGTTGCCACATTGAGGGGCTGGACGCGCTGGAAATGGGCCAACGCGGCAACCGGCGCGCCCTGCGCCAGCAACACGACTCCCAGGTTGTAATTGGCGCCGCGATCCCCGGGATGAACCCGCAATACCTCCCTGAACTCCTTCGCCGCCGGTTCCAGTTTTCCTTCGGCCACGTATACGTTTCCCAGATTGTTGTGACTTTTGCTGGAAGCGGGTTCGAGGCGAAGCGCTTGCTGGAATGCCGCTTCGGCAGCCGGGTAATCCTTCTCTTCGCTGTTCGCAATTCCCAACAGGTTGTAGCCGTCCACGCTGGCGGGATTCAGCTTGAGTTGTTCCTGGATTTCCTCTTTGGCTTCGGCGATGTGTCCCTGCGTCAGCAGCATCTCCGCCGCCGCAAAGGGCGACACTTTCTTCCCGGCGGGCTTAGAAACGCGCCGCGGAGAGGGAGATTGCCAGGCCGCATTTGCCGCGGGGGCAATGCACAGAAGAAAACATACGAGGATTGCGGGCAAACTGGTTCGGCACTCCGGCCTCGCGCTTAGATCCTGAACTGAAGAGCCGATCACCATGGCCGATGCGACCTGATGGCCTGCACTCTATCTTGCCTTCCGGCGCGGCGTCAATGGAGCATTTCCAGCGTCTGCCGCGCCAGTTTGTGCTGCGGTTGTTGCTGCAGGAGCGCCTGCAGCACCGCTCTCGCTTTCTGCTTGTCGTTCATCATGGCATAGAGGCGAGCCAGGTTCAGATAAGCCTGGTCGAATTGTGGCGCCGCGCGGATGCACGTTTTGAACCGTTCTTCCGCTTCCGCCACCCGTCCCGCGCGCGCCAGCAGAACTCCCAGATTATTCAGGGCATCGGCATACTCGGGGCGCAATGCGACAGCTTTTTCCAGGAATTGCAGGGCCGGCTCCGTTTGGCCCTCCTGGGCATAGAACATTCCCACACTATAGTTGACCTCAGCGTTTTCCGGTTCGGCCTGAAGGGCGTGGCGCAGCAGTTTTTCTGCTTCCGCCGGCGCTCCCTCCCGGCGATACAGGTTGCCGAGATTGACCAGTGCCGTCACATAATCCGGCCGCAGTTGCAATGATTTTTGAAAATCGCGGATCGCCTCCGCCGCCTGCCCCTCCTGGCCTGCAATCATGCCCAGGTTATTCCAGGCTTCAGGATAATTGGGACGCAGTTTGAGCGCGTACTCCAGATAGGAACGCGCCGGCTGCGGGTCATGCCTGCGCAGGTAAAGTGTCCCCAGATTGTAGAATGCTTCCGCATTATCCGGCTTGTCCGCTATCACTTGCTGGAAGGCCGCCGTCGCCTGTTCCAGGTAGCCGCGCTGAAACAATGCCACGCCATAAGTGAAATCGTTGCGTTGCAGCCCACCCTGGTACAGGGTTCCGCCGAAGGGAAGCGCTTTCCGCAGGCGCTCTTCCGGTGTATTGGGCAAGGATTGCAAGTCCTCTTGTATCCGTTCGGCTGCGACCGGCCCCTGATACAACTTGACGATATTCCGCAATTTATCCAGCAGGAAAGTCGCCGGGATGGGCAGGTCTCTTCGCCGGTCGAACAAATAGCGGTAGAGGATGTCGTAAACGCCGGCAACTCTATCGTCACCGAGCAAGATCGGGAACGAGATCTTTTCCCTAGCGACGAACGCCCTCATAACCGCGGCATCACGGTCCTGATCAACGTTTATGCCGACTGGGCGAGCGTTCCTTGCTGACAAAGCGGCCAGGCCTTGCTGTAACATTCTGACCTGCTGCAGGGAAGCTGCGGACGCCATGGTCCAGAACACAAGGACCACAGAGTCGTCCATAAATGTATTTAGAGCTCGCATTTCGCCGGCCAGATCGGGTAAGGCAAACTCCGGCGCCTTCAATGGCTCGATCAGCCAGGTTTCGACCGAGGACGGCAACTGTTCTAAAGCTGGTGCGGGCGCAGGTTGCGCATAGGATGGAGAAGAAGCCGCAAAGGGCCTGGCGGTAAACTGGGAAGAGCCTTCTTCAATTTCAATGCGATGATTAACAGGCAAGGGCTCGAAGACATCGCTAATCCCGCTGGGCCAGCGAACCGTGGCGCGGATGCTCCCTTTGACGGACCCAACCCCGAAAAACAGTTCCTTGGTGTGTTGCGATAAAAACCCGGAACCTCCCTGGAGGTATCTGGTCTGGCGTTGGCCGCCTCCTTCTACGGTTATCGCCGCTCCAATCCCGTCGCGATTGCTTTTTCGTCCGCGCAACCGGAAGACAATCGCGTTGCCCAGGTCCTGCATCGCGTTGTGCAGGACCCGTAGCTGTGGCCCGCTGCGATTCTTGAGAACAACCTCCAGCCGCCCGTCATGGTCCAGGTCGGCGAGGGCGAAAGCGCGGCTGTCGTCAGGAAGGTCCAGCCCCGACGTGCCTGAAATGTCGGAAAATGTGCCGTCGCGGTTATTCAACAGCAGAACATTCCTCTCATAGCCGTTCCAGGTCGCGTCTGAGCGGATCAGCTCATTGATCGCATTCCATCCCTGCTCGTACGCCGGCGAAGGTGTGGAATCGGAAGGGGACTTAGCGACCACTTGCCGCCAGAAAAAGCTGGCCAGGTCGCGAGTATCTCCGCCTGAAATGTAGCCGTTGCTGATGTACAGGTCCGCGTAACCATCGTGATCGAAATCCCAGGCGTCCGAGGACCATGCCCAGCGTCCCACATCGGCCGCCGCCGCCCGGGCAACATTTTGGAACTTCCCCTGGCCGTCGTTTCGGTACAGCGAGTTGCCGCCGGCATGTTGACGGTAGAGAGCGCGAATGTCTTCGGGATCTTTTGCGTGAAACAAGTTCTGCTGCGAAACTCGCAAACCGGCGGCTGACCACATATCGCCCACGTAGATGTCCTGGCTTCCCCGGTTCTCGAAATCGCACCAGCAGGCGCTCATGCCAGCTCCGGCTTGCTCTACGCCGGCCTCGCGCGACACCGAAGTAAACGTGCCACCGCCATTGTTGCGGTACAGATTGCTTCGGCCAAAGTCGTTGGCCACGTAAAGGTCAGGCTTGCCATTGCCGTCGCAGTCCCCCCAGGCACAGGCAAAACTGTAGCGGTTATTGTCCACATTCAGACCCGCCGCTTCCGTGTTGTCCTGAAACGTTCCATCTCCCTGATTGTGGAACAAAAAGTTCGGCGGCCCATTGCGCGCGTCGAAGTAAGGAACCGGGTAGCGATATTGCTCCAGCCCCTGATAGTAGCTGTACACGCAGAAGTAGATATCCAGAAAACCGTCGCCATCGTAGTCGGCCACAGCGGCATGCGTGAATGTGCCTTGGGCAGGCCGGGAAAATTTGAAAGCATCGCGCCGGATGGAAAACCTGCCGTTCCCCCGGTTCACGAAGAGAAGCGGCCCCCCGGCGCAAACCACCAGCAAGTCCTGCATCCCCTTGTTCTCAAAATCAGCAAACAAGGCACAGGCGGTTGCATCCAGCACTCCCAATCCCGAGGACTCGGTCACATCCTGGAATGTGCCATCGCCCCGGTTCAAATACATGCGGTTGGGCAGCCCGGAGGACTGGCAGACGTAGATATCATCCAAGCCATCCCCGTTGAGGTCGCCCACCGCCACGCCATGGTTGCCGTAAACATCAATTCCGCAGGCGCCGTCGAGCACCGTGCGCCAGTAGTCCGTGCCGCGCAGCAACTGGTCCCTGTACGATTCAGTACGGCCGAGCGCTGCCGCGCTCACGTCAAGGAAAACAGGTCCGCGAACCCGGCTGACGGTCTCCTCCCCGGCGATTCGCCAGCTGCGCATCCGCCAAGCATTGTTTGCATCGCCGGACCAGTCGGTCAGCCAATGCCCGATTCGCTGCTCCCGCCTTCCATCCCGGCGGGTTCCCGCCAGTTCATAGCGAATTTGCGCGCGGACCATTCCCGGCGAGCCAACCACCTGCTCAATGCCTATGATTTGGAACTCTGCCGTTTCTATCTGCGACATCTCCGCAAAGTAGCTTTTTACCTCTTGCAGGCAGTTATCGCGTCCCGACACAACTCCGCCTTCGAACCGCCGTCGAGATACCTCGATTCCATTGGCGGATCGTAGGGGAATCCTCCGGCTGGGTTGCAGCGAACTGGCTTGCACCGCGGCGTCCAGGAAATTGGCCAACTGAGCCAGGGATGGAACATCCGCTTTGAGAGCCCGTTCCCACTCCTGCAACCGGCCCATGATTTCGAAAGCGTGCTTCTCGCTGATGTACTCGTCCGCCCCGGGTGAGATCTTGCGCAGCACATCATCCAGGCTGGATTTTTGCGGATATTGGGGTGTGAGATGGAATTGGGCCGGCAGACCCGAACTGTGCACCTCGCCGGAGTCGCTCTGTGGAACCCCACCCCGGCCGAATGCCCGCAGGGGAGCCGGGAGGAAGACAACTGGAGTCCATGCCATCGCCTTCAGCAGGGTCCGCCGGGAAAGCGTATGGTTGCTGAGCCTGTGACTGCCCATCCTCAGGAGTCTCTCTACCGTGCCCACATTGTGTTCCGTGTGAAAGCGAAAAGCAATGCGGGGTCAACAGGGAGCCGGGCCGGAGGAACCGCCCAGAATGAGTTCCGCGCCCACCCTATATTCTCTGCCCTTGGCGTCAGGCGACGCGGAAAGTTCGTGCAAAGCATCGGCCGCTATTTGCCCCAGGGTCTCCCGGTGGATGTCCACCGTCGTCAAGGAAGGATTGCTGTATTCAGCCAGGCGCGTCTTGTCGAAGCCAGTGACTGAGACGTCCTGCGGCACGCGGCAACCGGCGTTCAGCAGGCCTTTAATAACGCCGACTGCCGTCAGGTCGTTCACGGCTATTACCGCGGTCGGCTTCGGGGTTACGCGGGCAATGGCCAAGCCCGCGGCCAGTCCTCCCTCAAAGCGCAAATCTCCGGGCAGTACCGGGCCGGGTTCGAGTCCTACATCGCGCATGCACTTCTCGTAAGCCTGCAGGCGGGCGACATTCGACTTCAGTCCCGCTCTTCCGGACACAAAGGCAATTCGCCGGTGCCCGTGATCGTAGAGGTGACGAACAATCTGTTCGACTCCCGAGAAATAGTCAACGCGCAAGTTGCTCATGTAGTCGCGAGCCGGAGTGCGATCCAGGAAGGCGACCGCGATCCTCCTGCTGGCAAGCTCACGAATCAGCCGAAGACTGATTTCAGAAGTCATGACCGCAACCCCGCGCACCTTGTGTTCCATCATTCTTTCTGCCGCTTCCCGCGTCCGGCGCGGATCGTAGTTGGTATCGCTGAGAATGGCGTCGTATCCCAGCTGGCGGGCGCGAATTTCAAAACTCTTTATCACCTCGGGAAAAAACGGGTTCTCGATGTCAGACACGATGATTCCCAGCGTATGCCGCCCGCCTCGCGCCAGGTGGCGGGCGTGCGCATCCGGAATGTACCCCATGCGCTTGACGGTGGAGAGCACAAGCCGCTGCGTGATCGCTCCCACCTTGCCGGTATTGTTCAGAACATTGGAAACGGTGGCGGTGGAAACACCCGCAGCCTTCGCCACATCGCGGATCGTGGTCACGCTCATCGCCGGGAGTGTTCCATTCGCTGCCCGATTCCGGCCGCTAAAACAGCCAGGAGTGTAGCACAGGCAAAAAAAACCTTGACAAGAGGAAATGCGCCGTGATAAACGACGGCACCAGGTTAAGCGTTTAAGTTCCGGTCGGGTTCTAACTGCGCCAAGTGAAGTGGGGTGCTCGATCCTGTCGAGCGGATTGTGGGTTGTTCAACATCGGGTGGCATGACAGCTGCCTTTGGGATGGGCGTACTGCCCTTCCAGGCGGCAGGTTTATCCCTGGTCATCTGTGTGGCACGTCAGGCTCGTTGTTCCTAGGCCCAGGTTTTCGCGTCTGTCCGTGAGCCCTGCTGCTGGGAAAACGTTTCCCATGGGTTCTTCCTTGTAATCATCGTGTTGAGATTCTTGGTCAACCCGTAACCGGCCCCCAAGGAGGAAGCGTCATGGAGCGGAAGCTCGTTTCTCAAATCCTGCGAGCTTTGTTGGCGATCGCAAGCGGAGTCATCCTGCTGATTCCCTTTTCCGCCAACGCTCAGGTGGATACTGGCACCATCATCGGCAAGGTTGCCGACAGTTCTGGGGCGGTCATCACCGGTGCCAAGGTTACCCTCAAGAACGAGGGCACCGGCGTATCGCTCTCCACCACCACTGGTTCGGACGGTCTCTACCAGTTCACGCCGGTCCGTATTGGCACCTACACGCTGGAAGCTTCGTCCTCCGGCTTCCAGACGGTGAGCCAGGTGCACGTTCCGGTCTACGTGGCCTCGCACCTGCAAATCAATTTCACGCTTCCGCCGGGCAATGTGTCGCAGACGGTGGAAGTGACGGGGGCGGCGCCTGTGCTCCAGACTCAGGACGCCTCGCTGGGCCAGGTGGTCAATACCCGGAACGTTAACAACCTTCCCCTGAACGGCAGGAATTTCACTTTTCTGGCGCAACTTGCGGCCGGGGTGAACACCCCCCAGGCTGATACGCGTGGCAACGCTTCCACCGGCGCTTTCGCCGCCAATGGACTGCGGCCGGCGCAGAACAATTACATGCTCGACGGCATTGACAACAATTCCGACACCGTTGACTTTCTCAACGGCACGAACTATGTCGTCCTGCCCCCGGTGGATGCCATCCAGGAATTCAAAGTTCAGACTTCCGACTTCAGCGCCGAGTTCGGCCGCTCCGGCGCCGCTGTTCTCAATGCCAGCGTGAAATCCGGCACCAATAGCTTTCATGGCACCATCTGGGAGTTTCTCCGCAACGACAAGCTGGATGCCGCCGACTATTTCGAGAAAGTTCAGAACCCGGTTACCGGTCAACCTCAAACTCAGAAGGGCGAACTGCGCCAGAACCAGTACGGCTTTGCCGTTGGCGGCCCGGTCGTGATCCCGCGTGTCTTCGACGGCCGCAATAAGATTTTTTTCTTTGGCGATTATGAAGGTTTCAAGCGCCGCCAGGGCAGCCCGCACACCGGCAGCGTTCCCACCCTGCTCGAACGCAACAGCGGATTCACCGATTTCTCCGATCTGATCACCGGACAGAGCGGCACCCACACTGACGCCCTGGGCCGAACCATTCCTCTGGGTACCATTCTCGATCCCGCTACCACGCGCAACGTGACCGCCGGCGTGGTTGATCCCGTCTCCGGGCTGGTGGCCACAAGTACAGGTTTCGCCAGAGACCCCTTCGGCACCTGCCCGGCGAGCACCACGATTTTCACCCTGGCGGGATGTGGACTCAATCAACTGCCGGCCGGGCGGCTGGACGCGAATGCCATCAAACTCCTGAACCTTTACCCGAATCCCACCACCGGTTCCCTGTTCTCGAATTACGCCGCTTCGCCGAAATTGAAGGAAGACCGGCAGTCGTTCGATACCCGCCTGGACGTTAATTTCAACGAGAAGAACCAGACTTTCTTCCGCTTCAGCCTGGTGGATGATCCCCAGTTCATTCCTGGCATTTTCGGCGGCATCGCCGACGGCGGCGGCTTTCAGGAAGGCAATCAGACGGCGCTCGCGGAACAAGGCGCTCTCGCCTACACCCACGTGTTCTCTTCTACCGCCATTAACGTCGCGCGTGTGGGTTTGAACTACCTGCACACCACCCGGGTCTCTCCGGAAGCCAATAATCTGAGCGACCTGCCGGGACAATTCGGCATCCAGGGCATTCCTCAGGAACATGAGAACGGAGGTCTGCCGGCTTTTGGCATCAATGGCCTGCAGACTCTGGGCAGCAACGCCTTTTTGCCCTCGGATGAAGTCAGCTCCACCATTCAATTCACCGACGACTTCACCAAGATCTACGGCAAGCACACCTTCAAGATGGGATTTGAAGTTCAGCACGTGAAGTTCTCAACCCTGCAGCCGCCGTGGTCGCGCGGTGAATTCGACTTTGGCGGCAACTACACGGATATTCCCAACGTCGGTGGAGGCAATACCGGCCGCGCCATGTTCCTGCTTACGCCTACCGCTGCTACCGTACCTGGCGGCATCGATTATGTCGGTGGCCCCACCAGCGTGTTTGTTTCCAATATTTCGCTAACCGACAACGGCAAGAACTACTACGGCAGCTACATCAACGACGATTGGAAGGTTTCTCCCAAACTGACCCTCAACCTGGGTTTGCGCTGGGACTTTTTCGGCCTGGTCTATGAACATCACGGCAACCAGGCCAACTTCGTGCCCGGTGGGCCTCCTATTGGCTCTCCCTTGTACTTGATCCAGCAGGGCCCCAATTCCAACAACCTGTCGCCCAGTTTCCTGAGTCTGCTGGCCAAAGACGGAATTGGGCTGAAGATTGGGAATCAGTATGGCAAGGGGCTAGGCAACTCCCAAAAAACAAACTTTGCCCCGCGCTTAGGTTTCGCCTATCAGATCTCTGACAAATTGGTGGCGCGCGGCGGGTTCGGCATTTTTTACAACGGCTTCGAAAACCGCGGCTTCTCGCCCAATCTGGGGGAAAACTATCCCTTCCAGTTCAACTTCCAGTTCTTCAATCCCAATGACGGGGAACCCATTAACAATTTCGCGGGGTGCTCGACTGCCACCCCCGCCGGCGGGCCGACCCTGGAAACAGGGTTTACTTGCACGCCCCTCAGTCCCCTGTTAGTCAATGCCAGTGGACTGGCGTTGCGCGGAATCCAGTTCGATTACATTACCCCCTACTCCATGGGCGGGAACTTTACTCTGCAGTACCAACTCACTCCTTCCATGTCGTTGCAGGCCGGTTACGTTACCTCGCTGGCACGACATCTGGAGGTATTCCCCGGCTCCAACAACGTTACCCAACTGGCGCCGGCCAGTGCTGATCCCACCGATTTCCTTCAGTTTCCTGACTTTGGCCGGGGCAACAGCTTCGCCACCACCGATGGAAACAGCTACTATCACGGACTGCAGACCAAGCTGGAGAAGCAATTTGCGAACGGGCTGAATTTTCTCGCAACTTATACCTGGTCGAAGGTGCGTTCTGATGCTCTAGACTTGTTGAACGGCGGCAGCGTAAACAACAACGGCTACCGCGCTCCCAGTGTGCCCGGTATCGGCATCCATGCCGACTACGGCCTGGCGCCATTCGACATTCGCAACGTTTTCCACTTCAGTGGCGGCTACCAGCTACCCTTCGGCCAGGGAAAGCATTTCATGGGCAACGCCAAAGGGGTTACAAATGCTCTGGCGGGTGGCTGGAGCATTATGTGGATTGCCACCGTGCAGGGCGGCCAACCCATTACCGTCGCTTGCCCTACAGCAACCACGGTCGGCGGCTTAAACTGCAATGCTTTCGTGATTCCCGGTAAAGATCCAACTCCTGGCCGGACTACCAGCGCGGATGGCTTGCCCGTTTTCCTGAATGCGGCAGCTTTCGCCCAGCCCTGCGTACTGGGAACCAACAATGCTCCAATTCCCAATGACCCCAATGGTTGTGTGCCCCTGACCGGCGTTGGCGCCATCGGCGGGCCGCAGCCCTCGCAGGTGGAAGGCCCGGGCTTCGACAGGCTGGACTTCTCCCTCTTCAAGGACTTCCGGTTATCCGAACGTTATCGCCTCCAGTTCCGGTCGGAGTTCTTCAACATATTCAATCACCCCAACTTCAACGCGCCTGGATTCGGCGGCAACGGCGTGGTGGCCATCCCGGGCTCTCTCAACTTCACTCCCAACGGCGATGGCACGTTTGGGACCGGCACCTTCGGCGAGAGCGGCTCCACTCGCGACGCACCCTATGATCCCAGGCAGATTCAGTTTGCTTTGAAACTGTATTTTTAGACCGCCATTTACACTCCCTGCGGCAGGAGCAAGTATGAATCCTGCCGCAGGGTATCTGCCTAGAGGCCGCTCCGCCTGCTCTAGCGCCGTGCTAACATTACCGCCCCGTGCCTGTGCTTTACCGATTGAGGTCGTCTTTTCTGCTGCTCGCCCTGGCCTTTGCCTCTGGCATTTTGGCAGGAGCCCAGCAGAATCGGACTCTTGATCGCCAGTTTCAGGCGGCTGTCACGGACTATAACTCCGGCAAATACGCACAAGCGGCGACAACCCTGGAAGCTTTGCTCCCTCACGCACCCAACAGCTTCGAGGTGCACGAACTGCTCGGGTTGGTCTATTCCGCGCAGCAGCAGAACCTCAAGGCCGGCGAACAACTGGAGGAAGCCGTGCGCCTGAATCCCTCCTCCGCGCCAGCGAGGGGCAACTGGGCCACAGTGCTGATGCGCCTGGGGAAGCTTCAGTCCGCCGAAGTCCAATTTCGCAAGGCGGTTGCCCTGGAACCGCGTAACTTTGACGCTAATCACAACCTGGGCGAATTCTACGTTCAGACCCAGAAGCTGTCCCAGGCCACGCCGTTCCTGCAGCGCGCTCAGAACATCAATCCTGCTTCCTACGACAACGGTTATGACTTAGCCCTCGCCTACTTTGAAACTGGAAAGCTTGGTGACGCTCGGCGCGTTGTACAGGAGCTTTTGCGGCAAAAAGACACCGCGGAACTGCACAATCTGCTGGCGCAGGTCTCGGAGAAGAATGGCGATTTCATAACCGCGGCTCAGCAATTCCAGGCTGCGGCCCACATGGAGCCGAGCGAAAGCAACCTGTTCGATTGGGGCAGCGAACTTCTCCTTCATCGCACTTTAGATCCCGCCATCCAGGTGTTTCAGGATGCGGCAGGCCGCTATCCGCAGTCGCCCAGGCTGGCCATCGGCCTGGGAATAGCGCTCTATTCCCGTGGAAATTATGACCTGGCCGTGGCATCGCTGCTGCGAGCCGCCGACCTGAATCCCTCTGACCCCAACTGCTACTACTTCCTGTCCAAGGCTTACGACAGCTCGCCCAGCCAGGCAAACGAGGTTATCCAACATTTCCGTCGTTTTGCGGAGCTCAACCCACAAAACGCGCGCGCCCCTTATTACTACGCCATGAGCTTGTGGAAGGGCCGGCGCATGCAGGACAGCAGTGTAAATTTTCCGCAGATCGAATCTTTGCTGAAAAAATCGGTGGCGCTTGACCCGCGGCTGGCGGAGGCCCATCTCCAGCTTGCCAACCTCTACTCCGACCAGAAGAGGTACGCCGAGTCAGTTGCGGAGTATCTGCAGGCCCTGGCGCAAAATCCCGAACTGTCTGAAGCCCACTATCGCCTCGCCCAGGCTTACGTGCACACCGGACGCAAAGACCTGGCGCAAGAGCAGTTCGATCTGTACCAGAAAGCACGCACCCAGCATCAGGCTGAACTCGACCGGCAACGGGCCGCCATTCGGCAATTCGTTTATTCCGCTAAAAACACAGGCTCGGAGAGGTCTCAATGAAGTTGTGCGGCTCCAAATAGAACAATTCGCAGTATTATTGCTGCACTTGGTGGGGTGGGTGGGCGATGGCATTGGATATTTCAACTTCGTTGGTGAGTGGCCAGGCGGCACGCCTCCGGGAATTCAGCCCTGGAGAGCTCAGCCGCGCCCTTGCCCGCACCCGCCGCGATTTCCTGCGCAGCGCCGCCGGAGTCGCGTTGGGAAGCATGCTGCTGAGTTCCAAACTGCTCGCGGCAACCGCCATTCCACGCAAAAAGCGCAAGATCGTCGTCATCACTTTCGGTGGTGGGGCGCGCGACCAGGAAACCTTTGCCCCGCAAGGCCAGCAGAACATCCCTCACATGATGCGCGAGTTCATCCCTCAGGCCAGCTTCTTTACTCAGGTGGTGAATCGCGGCATCCTGGGCCACTATGTAGCCACCGCGAGCCTGGCTACCGGGGTGTATGAGACGATCAACAATTTCGCCTCCCTTCCCCCGCAACACCCAACCGTGTTCGAGTATTTCCGCAAGGAGTTGAGGCGGCCTTCCTCCGATGCCTGGGTCGTGGCCCCCAGCAACGGCTTCAACCGCATTGGCGAGAGCGATTACCGCTCCTTCGGGTCAGGGCTGGGGGCACAAGTGATTTTGCCCAAGCACCTGCTCACAGCAGCTATGCGAGGCGTCAGCAGCACTGATTACCAGCATCTGCTCCGTGATAACTACGAGACCCCCTATTACGCTCCGCAACTCGGCGGCGGCGAGTTTGAATTGCGGCAGCTGGAGGAAATTCTGAAGCTCTCCGTTGCGGACTTTAAGGCTCATGCCCGCACCCTCTCCAGCCCCGACGAGCTCTCCGTCTACATCGCGCGCCAGCTGATGCGGCAGGTATCTCCCAGCCTCTTGTGGATAACTTTGCATGATATTGATGTGGCGCACGCCGGCGCTTACTCGCTTTACCTGGAGGGCATTCAACGCACCGACCGGCTCTGCTCCGAATTGTGGAAACTTATCCAGAGCGAGCCGGAATACGCCGGCAACACCACTTTGCTGATCTTGCCGGATTTCGGCCGCGATTCCGACCTGGATGCCGGCGGCAACGGCTTTCAGCATCACCGCACCGGCGACGCTCTCTCCCGCACTACCTGGCTGTTGGCTATGGGAGCAGGCGTGCGCGAAGGTGTGGTCTTCGACCGCCCTATTGATTCGACAGATCTTGCCCCAACTCTGGGCTCCATGTTGGGATTCTCCGCCTCCATGGCGCAGGGGCGGCCAATAGCAGAGCTCGCGTGAACGCTATGCTTCCCAACCAGCTCCAAGCCGAGCACTTCACCGGCTATCGGCCGCAAGCCAGAAAACTGGTTGTTCACTATCTGCCGTTGTTGCGCCAGTTGCCGTTGAGCTTTTTGCCTAACCTGCTGCGGGAGGCAATTGATTATGACCTGAAATTCCCTGCTGAACGGCAAAACCTCGACCAGGAGCTGGCGACGTTGGGCAGCCTCTCCCCACAGGAGTTGGACGACTGGATGCAGCCGTTCGTCCGCATCGCTCTTTCGCCCAATCTGGAGCGCGCGGACTGGGTCAATGCTCCCGCTCAGTACGTGGAACAGCTCTCCGCTTACCTATGGGCCACCCACCAGCTTGACTCCTTTCGCGCCGCAGCCCTCACGTATGCCGACCGCCTGCACGGCTTGGCGCCCCCCCGACCTCCGGCTGTGCCCCGACTGGGCATCAGCATTATCGGCCAGGGAGTAAGCTCCTACGATCAGACCCTCTTCCGCGATCTCCGCGCCCAAGGCGCATACTTCAGCCATGTCAACCCGGCAAACGGTGTGCAGTTGCTGCTGGATGTGGTGGCCGGAAGAGCCAAAGCCCATCCCGAACCCTATGCGCACTGGTACATTGACGGCGGTGAAGCCGCCAATCATGACTCCGCCCTGACGTGTGTCTCTTACCAGGCTTTGGAGCCGGTGCGCTCATCGTTGTTGCGCAAGATCCAGGCAGAAACCGAACGCCCGGGCATGGGACCGGAAGCGCTGCGTACTCTGTTGGCGCGGCTGCGCCCAGCGGATCTGGGGATGAACGCCGCGGGCGACCCCATCCTCGATTACTTCCAGCTGAAGCTGCTTACCGAAGGTTCTGGAACCCAGATTTTCAGCACCACCTTCGCCCAGTGGGGAGCGCGGGAAGTCCTGCGCCGCGCGCAACCGCTGACCCTGCTGGTACGGTTCGCCCCCCGTCAGCGGCAGAGACCGATGAGTGAATTGCTGTCCGCCAGGCGCTCTCCCGCACAACTTGATCCCATCGGCTCGCTCATTGATGGCGACATGGGCGCCTATTACAACTGGGTGAACCAGCAGCGCCTCCCAGGGGCGGACAAGTCTTCCTTCCTGGCATGGTTCGAAGATCACAACCAGGCCCTGGCCATCGGCCCGGCCCTGCCCCGCGGGACCGAATCCAACTCGCCGGCCGACCTGCGCCAAATCGTGAACTGGATGACTTGAGCGAGCGCAACTACGCCCGTTCCGGCTCAACCGCAGTGACCTCGAACATGGCTTCCTGCTGGCCTAACCGCGGGTGGGTTGCGGTGAGCCGTACCATTCCGGGCTGTTCCTGGGCTCGAATCCAAATTGCTCCCGTGCCCCCCACCAGGGCGAAGGGATTGTCGCCGATGATCTCCGCCGGGCCTTCGAGTTCGAACCGGATGGGGTCATCCGCAAACGGCCGAATGGCGCCAAACTCGTCGGTTACGCGAAACACAACCCGCGTGCTGTCGGCTCCGTCGGCTAGCAGGCTGGTGTCATCGGGCACAAGCCAGAACTTCTGGTCCACACCCTTTCCGGAGTACGTCCTGCTGACCACCTTCTTGCCCTGTATATAGCCCTCAATGCGCAGGTCCCCCCAGCGGTGAAACAGTTCGCCCAGCTGTGTACTGAAGGGAGCATAGCGAAGATGAGCAAACTCGCCGCGATCGGGGTCGGCTTCGGTCACCAGTTTGTCGTCAATGTAAAACTTGAGGTGGTCGCAATTAGAACAGACAACAGCTTGCGAGAATCCAACGGATTCGTCTCCCCGCGCCCAGTGGAATGCGGGCTCCAGCACCACTTCCTCGGCCGGGTCGCACTGTGACTTGTAGAAGCCGGCCGCGGGCTTGGGCTCGCGAAAAATGTCCGTGACACCGTGATAGCAGATGCGGTCGCCTGAACCGAAATCTCCGTGCGTGTTGTAGTCGAACGCGCACCACCCGATGCCGCCGGCATATTGCGGATTGGAAGCCAGCTGGTTGTGGATGCGCGCGTGACGCAGCGTGTGCTCCCGCAGCCGCGCCACGTTGTCTATGGTCTTAGTCGGGTAGGTATGTCCTACAAACTCGGTATTCAGATAGCGGGGATGGTTCGGCGGCTTCAGAGGAAAACCGAAGTCGTTCATGGTGAATACGTCTTCCAGAAATTCTGAACCCTGAAAGTAGCGGATTCCCCCCGTCTGCCGCGTTGGATCCAGTGAATGAGCGAGGGCATTGGTCCGGGTGTAGAAATCATGGTCATCTTTGGACTCGTTGATGCGCACACCCCACAAAATAATTGCCGGATGGTTCCAGTCCCGGCGGATCATGCGCCGCACGTTATCCACGGCAATGTCCTTCCAGGCCGCGTCCCCGATGTGTTGCCAGCCGGGAATTTCTTCTAACACCAGCAGTCCAACCTCATCACAGCGGTCCAGGAAGTGCGGCGACTGGGGGTAATGCGAAGTTCGGACCAGGTTGCACTTCAGGTTCTTCCGCAGGATATCTGCATCGCGGCGTTGCACTCGCGCCGGCATGGCCTGGCCGACAAATGGAAAAGTCTGGTGCCGGTTCAGCCCGCGCAGCTTGATGACCCTTCCGTTCAGCTCGAACCCACGATCGGTAAATTGCGCCTGGCGAAATCCGAACCTGCGGCTCTCCTCATCAACTACTGTGCTTCCCCTCAAGAGCCGGGCGTTTACGGTATAAAGATTGGGCTGGGCGAGATCCCACAACTTGATGCCCGCCAGCTTCTCCATCTGGACCGTGTAAGCGGCCGGCTCACCCGCCGCCTTTGCCGGAGGGATTCGCGCCGTACCCTTTGCCAGCACATTCCCGCCATCGCGCAGTTCAACTTCTAGCGCGAGCGCCGCGCGGGACGGCTCCAGGTGCTGAACGAAGCATTCGACCGCCAGGCCGGGAGACTGGGTGAGCACATCCTTAGGCTGCGCGAAAATGTTCTCAATGAACGTGGCCGGCACAACTCGCAGAAAAACCTCGCGATAGATGCCGCCGAAGGTCAGGTAATCAATCTCGTAGCCAAATGGCGGGATATCGGACCGCTCTGTGGAATCCAACGCCACCGCCAGAACATTGTCTCCGTCCCAATTCAGGTGGGGCGTCAGTTCAAACGAAAACGGTGTGTATCCGCCTTTATATTCGCCCAGTTTCTGACCATTGATCCACACGGTGGAAGCGGTCATGGCGCCTTGAAAGTCCACGAACACGTGTTTCCCCTTCGTTTCCGCCGCAAGTTTGAAATGCCGCCGGTACGCGGAAACGAATTCATAGGACTTGTCATCGAAGCCGTGCCAGGGAAGCCGTTTATTGGTGTGTGGAATAACAACTTTCTCAAATCCAGAATCGTCGAACTCAGGCGCCTCGAATCCCTTCGGCAGCCGGGCGCTGTACCGCCAGTTGCGGTTGATGGGCAGAACCAGTCGCCCACTCTGCGGTGCATTGTCGCCCTGGAATGCTTCCGCTGGCAGATATTTGCTGATCGCTCCGCTGGCCGCCAGTGTGGCGCTGGTCTTGATAAAGTCGCGACGGTCCATGCCTCTCCCTCAAAAAATGTGAGTCGCTGCTGCTGAAAAACCGCTCCTGCTTGCAATTGCTGAATCGCTAAAACACGGAAAATGAAGAGCACCCGGCAGGCGGCGCTCAGGCTGGATTTTGCCGCCTGTCTCTAAACGTAACCCGGCAAACGTATTATTGTAAGCGTTTCCGGGGAGCAACAACATGCGATTCCGAGAATAAAGGAATGATTGCAATCTCGCCCGCTGGTCCGTTGCGTCCGGACTCCGTTTTAAGCATCGCCCCCGACATTTTGCCGGCCGCCGTTGTATCCTTCGGCATGCGAAATCTGAGCCTGAAGGTTCCTCTGCATGCGGCATTTTGGGTCGCAGCCTGTCTACTGCTCTGTGGGTTCGTCGCGGTGCTTGCCAGTGCCGGGCAAACGCCCTTGGCGACCGTGACAGTTCAAACCGAATCGCTTGGCCGGCAAATTCCCAAGGATTTTGTCGGCTTCAGCCTTGAGGTTTCCACCGCCGGGCAGGGATTGCAATCTTTTGCCGCAGGTGGCAAAACTGCCTCCCGCCGGGCCGAATACTCTCTGGGCAGTGCCGAAGCCCCCAATCGTGGCTTCTTCCAGTTCATGCGCAACCTGGGTCCGGGAATCCTTCGCTTGGGCGGCAACAGCCAGGACAATACCTGCTGGAATCCTTCCGCCGCTCCCCATCCCGGCCTCTGCCAGGGGGCCCTCAGCACAGCAGATTTTCGTCGTTATTCTGAAGCCGCGCAGGCCTCGGGCTGGCGCCTCATCGTTGGACTCAATCTCAAGCAGAACTCGAGTGAATGGGCGCTCAAAGAAGTCACGCAAGGCATCGCAAAGGAAATCAAGCCGGAACAAGTCTTGGGCCTCGAACCGGGCAACGAGCCTGACCTTTTCGGTCCGCCCTCCCGGCCCAAGACCTACTCGCCGGCCGACCACGTGAAGGAGTTTCTCGCCTACATCCACGCTCTTCAAACGAACCCCGCCACCGGGAAATACCCGGTCATTGGCCCAGCCACCTGCTGTCGCTGGCGCAATGCGCGAGACTTAGGCACTTTCATGGACGGCGTCGGCCCCACCAACCTCAAACTGGTGACGGTACATGAATACCCCACTACCACCTGCAACGGCCGCAAGGTTACGGTTGCGCAATTGCTGGCTGCGGACCTGATGACGCGCTTTAACGATGAAGCCCGAACCTGGGTGGCAGCCGCCCGCGAACGCAAGTTGCCCATTGCGCTTGCCGAAACCAACTCCGCCTCCTGCGGCGGCATGCCCGGGGTGAGCAATGCCTTTGCTTCCGCGCTGTGGGGACTCGACTGGCTGTTCACCAATGCTGAAGATGGTTTCACCGGGGTCAATTTTCACATCAGCTACCGTCCCGGTGGCAGCTCATACAATCCGGTTGACACCTACGGTGGGACCGGCCAGCAGTACGAAAACATTGCTCGGCCGCTCTACTACGCCATGTACCTGTTCGCTCACAGCGCTTCCGGCCAGCATTTGTTGCCTGCCGAAACGCAGACCTCGGCTAACGTCCGCGCCTATGCCACCACCGGCTGCGCAACTTGTGCGGTAAATGTAGTGGTCATTAATAAGGACGCCGCCGCCTCCGGCTCCGTGCGTGTGCACCTGGACACGAGGGCGGGCTCCGGCCAGCTTTTCTTCCTCAAAGCTCCCGACCTGAATTCGCCATCCTTGGCTGTGACCTACGGCGGAGGACAATTTGACAGCAACGGCCGCATCGCGGCTCCGCATACCACACAGGTCCAGGCGAACGCGCGTGGCGATTATGAGTTCGTTCTCCCTCATGCCGCCGCCGCGCTGCTCGTCATTCCCCGCCACGCCGCGAAATGACGCCATTTTCCTGGCCAGGTAAACACAAAGATGTTGTGCACAAGGGCCTACTGCACTCGTGGCGCGGGCGCCTCGAGGATTCCATCGCGCTGGCTCCGCGTTATTGGGCGCGCCTGTTTAACTGATCGAGCGTGCGCTTCAGATGTTCCAGCTTCTGCCCCGCCTCTCCCAGCTTGCCCTCTGCCGTCAGCCGCTGGTAGTCGGAAAGATCTTTGGCGGCTTGGGTGATCAGAGCGTTGCGTTCTGCCGCGACCTCGGCCGTGGCGCCCGAGACCGGCGCCTGTTGTCCTGCTTCCGCCGGCAATCCCTCCGTAGTGGCTGACGAAGCCGCACCGCCAAACAGGCCCGCCATGGCCGACTCGAAAGTTGGCCCATAGGCCAAACGGTCCTGCAGCGCCAGCACCACCAGGCGCAGCTCCGGCATGGGGCTGCGTTGTGCCTGCAAATAGATGGGCTCCGCATAGAGCAGGGCGCGGCCGATCGGAATCACCAGCAGGTTTCCGCGACGCACGTGCGATCCTTGCTGGTTCCACAGCGTCAATTGGCCGGAGAGCTGCGCATTCTGGTCAATACGCGCTTCGATCTGCAGCGGTCCGTCAACCAGTTTCGTTTTTGGGAAATCGTACACCACGGAAGTGCCGTAATGAGCTCCGTCGCTGCGTCCGGCAATCCAGCCGATCAAATTGTTTCGGTTGGCGGGCGTGAAGGGAAGAATTTCCACGAACTCTATCCCCGATTCTCCCGGCAGCTTCATGAGCACAAAATTCGGGCGCATTGGTTGCGTTGCCTGCTCCCCCATCTCACTCATCCCCACCTGATTGGCAACCGTCCACAGGTCTTCGCGGTTGTAGAACACCTCCGGATTGGTCATGTGATAGAGGCCGTAAACTTCCGCCTGCAGGCTGAGCAGCAGTTCCGGGTAGCGCACATGCTTGCGCAATTCCGGCGGCATTGCCGCCGCATCTTTGAACAGGCCGGGAAACACGCGCCGGTAAGCCGCAATAACCGGGTCTTCGTTATCGAAAACGTAAAACGTGGTCGTTCCGTTGTAGGCATCGATCGCCACCTTCACACTATTGCGCATGTAGTTGAGGCGGTCGTCGTTCAGAAAATAATGAGTCGAGTAAGGATAGTTGTCGGAAGTGGTAAACGCGTCCATCATCCAGTACAGGCGGCCGTCGCCGCCGACCACGATGTAAGGATCGGGTTCGAAGGTAAGAAACGGCGCCAGAGCCTGCACCCGAGCGCGGAGATTGCGGCGCATCAGCAGGCGGCTGCCGTTACTCACGTCGTCGCTGAAGGGCAGTTTGGCCACATCGCCGCGCGCGGCCGCTATCAGAACGCGCCGCAGCCAGCCGCCAATCACGATCCCGCCCGTGCCCTGGTAGCTGGTAAAGCTGTTGCTCTCGCCCTGCGGATAGTTGAACTCGTTCTGGCGCGTCTTCACATACACGTCGCTGTTGGTCAGCTCGCCGAAGTAGATCTCCGGGCGGTCCACCGTGAGGTTCGGTACCGTACTCTGCACCGGCATGTTGCTCAACAGCAGGGTGGGCAAACCCTCGGGCGTAAACCCGTTGACCGGGTTCATGGTGATTCCGTAGCCATGGGTGTAAATCAGCTTCTCGTTGATCCAGTTGCGGCTGCTTTCCGGCAGCTTGTCAAGGTTCAACTCGCGCGCCGCCAGCATCACTTCACGCATTTGGCCGTTGATTTCATAGCGGTCAATATCAATGTCGGGAAAATCGTAGTAGGTGCGGATTTCCTGGATCTGCCGCAAGGTATCCTGCAGAGCGCGCCAATCCCAGAGCCGGATGTTCTGCAGTGTGGCCTGATTGTTTGCCGCATCGGCGGCCTGCACGCTGGTTTCGGCGGGAAACTCGCGCCGTGTTACCCGGTCCAGACCGTAGGCCTGCCGCGTAAGCTCGATGTTGTGGCTAATGTAAGGTTTTTCGCGCACCAGCTCATTTGGTTTGACAATGAAGCTATTGACGTACCACCCGGCCGCCTGAAACACCAGATAACAGACAGCGGCCGGGACCACGGCTGCGATCAGCCAGCGCCCACGCTGCGCCCACACCGCATTGACCAGCGCAATACCCGAGCCGGCGAGCAGCGCAATACATACCACCAGCAGACCCGGAAGCAGCACATGCGCATCGGTGTAGGTCACGCCGCTGAAGATGGTGTGTGCCTCCATCAGCTTGTCAAAGCGCCCCAGGTATACCTGCAAGGCAAGCATCAGCAGCAGAAAGGCGAAGGCCAGCGAGAGGCCCCGCCACGATAACGGCCGGTAGGTGCCACGACTTCTCTCCAGCGCGCGGGTACCGCCAGCCACAATCACAAAGAAGACAGCGACCGCGCAAATGATCACGGCCAGCAGCATCAGCCACCCCGCAATCAACTCCCACACTGGCAGGGTGAACAGGTAGAAACTCAGCGGCCTGGCGAAGATCGGGTCTCCACCGGAAACGGTGCCTGGCGCATACCAGTAGAGCGCCAATGTGGGCCACTGCGCCATCATGACCGCGCCGCTGGCCAGAGCGATCAGCAGCGAGGCGGCGATGGCGATGAGGCGCAGAATCGGCTCTACCGGCAATCGCAGCGGCTGCCCGCCGATCCAGATGGTGTGCCCGATGGGTAAATCGGTGAGATAGGCCCACTGCAGCCCTAGAAATGTTCCATACAGAATGGCGAACGTGGCCGCGGCAAAAGCCAGGAAAACCACCGACTGAATACTCAGCGTCTTCCAGAATACCTGGCCATAACCCAGCGAGCCGAACCAGAGCGCGTCAATGTAATAGGAAAGCCAGGTCCGGCCACCCAGCAGGACAAGGGCAACCACGGCCAGAGCCACCAGCAACCAGCGGGGGCGCCGCGAAGGACGGACTGGCGGGCGCACCGGCGGCCAACCGCTAGACCTGTGCATCATTCACCTTCATGTCTTCCGGTCATGCCTTGATATTACAGCACCTCCCCTTCACCCATCTTGCGCGCCGCCTGCAGGTCAATTCCCAGCTGTTCCGCCTTTTTGTACAAGTGGCTGCGCTCCAGGCCGAGGGCTTTCGCCGTATTCGTCACGTGAAACTGGTTGCGCTTTAACTCGGTAAGGATGATCTCGCGCTCAAAATCCTCCACCCGCTCAGAAAGCGTACCGGAAGCGCGCGCCGGCACAGGCCCGCCCTGCAGCTTAGGCAATGCCGATTGCACGCAGGTCAGGTCAACGCTGCCGTCCGCGCAAAGCAGAATCATACGCTCTACCAGGTTGCGCAACTCGCGCACATTCCCTGGCCAGGAATAATTCTGCATCGCTTCCACCGCCTCCGGCGTGAAGCGCGCTTCCTTCCACCCATTCTGCGCGCATACCTGACGCACGAAATGTTCAATCAGAACGGGAATATCGTCCCTGCGCTCGCGCAGCGGCGGCAGCAACAAAGGAAAAACATAAACGCGATGAAACAGGTCCTGGCGGAATCTCCCTTGCCCCACCAGCGTCTCCAGGCCGCGGTGCGTGGCCACTAGCACGCGCACGTCCACGGGAACCGGCTTGTCTCCGCCGATACGCTCGATCTCGTTTTCTTCCAGCACGCGCAGCAGCTTGGCCTGCATGGCCAGCGGCATATCGCCAATTTCGTCCAGAAACAGGGTCCCGTGCTGCGCCTGCTCGAACTTGCCGATGTGCCGCCCCGCCGCCCCAGTGAACGAGCCTTTTTCGTGGCCGAACAGCTCCGATTCGATCAGTTCGGCGGGAACGGCAGCGCAATTCACCGTCACAAACGGGCCGGCGGCGCGGGAACTGCGCTCGTGTAGCGTCCGCGCTACCAGCTCTTTTCCTGTCCCCGTCTCGCCCAGGATGCAGACGCGCGTCTCGCTGGCTGCCACCCGTTCCACTTGCGCCATCACCCGCCGCATGGCTTCGCCCGCCCACACCATCTCGTGCTTGCCCAGGCGCTGCCGCAATTGCCGGTTTTCCGACTCCAGCCGTTGCAGCCGTAGCGCATTCTCCACCGTCAGCAGCAGCTTTTCCGTGGAAATCGGCTTCTCCAGGAAATCCAGCGCGCCCAACCGGGTGGCCCGCACCGCCATCTCGATGTGCGCCTGACCCGACATCATGACCACCGGCGTGGTCACTGCCTGCGCCTTCAAATCTTCCAGCAGCGCCAGCCCATCCTTGCCGGGCATGACCACGTCCGAAAGGATCAGATCAAAGTCTTGCGCCTTAGCCAGTTCCAGCGCTTTGGCCGCGTTGTCGCAGACCGTTGCCTCGTGCCCCGCCAGGCGAAAGGCGCGCGACAGCGAAGCCAGCGTATTGGCTTCGTCATCCACAATCAGGAGATGTGCTTTGGCAGCCATGCTTGTTCCTTATCCTGATTTGGCGCTGAACTGCGCGGCCTCTTTTCGGCCCCACGGCAACTCGATAACGAATGTCGTGCCCTGCCCGGGCGCGCTCTTCACCGTTATCCTGCCCAGGTGGTCGCTCACCACCGACTGCACGATGGCCAGCCCCAGCCCGGTGCCGTGCTCCTTGGTAGTGTAATAGGGCGTGAACAGGCGGTCGCATTCCTCTTTCGTCAAGCCGCTCCCCGTATCGCTTACCTCAATACAGACATTTTCACGGCTGGACCGCGTGCGCAGGGTGAGCGTCCCGCCGTTGGGCATGGCGTCAATCGCGTTCAACAGCAGGTTGGCCAGCGCGCGGCGCAACAGGTCCGGGTCGGCTGCCATTTTGCCCAGCTTGTCATCGAGATGGAGGCTGGCGGCAATCGCCGGCCGTCCTTCCGCCCCCATCTGTGCCTGGTGTACCTGCAGCACGTTGCGTATGAGTTCGTTCAGGTCCACAGGTTGCAGCTGCGGCTGGGGCATTTTGGAGAATTCGCTGAAGCGGCTGATGATGGCCTTCAGATTTGCTATTTCGGCTAGCAGAGTGCCCGCGCTTTCGCGGAAAACTTCGTCAAACTGTTCGCCGCCGTGCTCCCGGGCTTTGAGCAGGTTCTCGACCGTAATCTGCAGCGGAAACAGCGGATTCTTCAATTCGTGGGCCAGGCGGCGCGCCAGTTCGCGCCAGGCCGCCACCCGCTCTGCCTGCACCAGCCGCTCACGCTGTTCCGTCAAATCCTGTGTCATTTGGTTGAAAGCATTCGCCATCTCGCCCAGCTCATCGTCTGAGTCAACTTGTATCCGCGCCTGCCAGTTGCCGGCCACCACTTCGCGCGCCGCCTTCGCCAGCTGTTCCACCGGCCGCGTGACCCGGGCCGCCATCCAACTGCTCATGAGGATGGCCAGCAGCAGCGCAAGGCCGGCAACCAGCAGCGCCGTGGAACGGATCCGCGATTCCACGGCAACCAGCGCTCTCCTGGAATTCCCCACCAGCAGCATTCCCAGCACATCGCCCTTCTCGCTCTTCAGCGGGATAGCGTCAACACTCTCGCTTTCGGCAGGGTCCGCGGACCAGCTCACCACCGTGCTTTGCTCTGCCCCTGTGGCTTGAACCTGGTCCACCAGTGGCTCCAGCTTGTCCGCTCCCTGTACCGGTCCAGCCGCGGCCAGCAACGACGCCGGGGAATAGTTGCCGCCGGCGCTGGTATACAGCATGGCGCGTGTTCCCGCGGGCAGCTCCAGCGTCCTCAGGAATTCCTGGTCCAGCCGGCGCCCGCCGATCACGTACAAGGGCTTGTCCCCTACCCGGACCTCTCGAATAGCGAACAGTCCCAGCACCGTGCTGTTGGGAAGCTCTTCGCGTTTTAGAAACGAGTTGGCGGAGCGCGCCTGAGCCGCGTTGGCCAGCTGCGGCTCTTTGTAGCCGAATTTCGCCGGCCATTGCGCCGAGGAAATGATGCTGCCGCTTCCATCGGCAAATTCCAAAAAATCCAGCTGCTGCGCCTTGGCTTCCACTCCCGCCTGGTTGACGTAGGCGCCCGCATCCGCGGGCTGCCGGTCCAGGTCGAGCGCCATGCGGCTGGCCGATTCGCTGCCCGCGATGGCTTCCACCCGGTTCGCTACCTCCTGTCCCCGGCGGTTGAATTCCCGGTGAAACTGCGCCACCAGCGCCCTCGTTCGCTCCTGCTCCGACTGTTCGAAGGCGCGCCTGGTGATCACTGAGACTGTCCAGGCCACGGCCACGACCGCAAGAAACACGGTCAGCGTGAACATGAGCAGCAGCTTGCGGCGGAAGCTCACGGCCTGCTCCCGCTCAGCCACACGTCTGCCACCCGGTAGTCGCCGAACAGATCGGTTCGCCAGCCCTCCACGCCCGGCCCAATTGCGGCAGCTTGCGGCACATGAGCCAGAGGAATGATGCGGCCCGACTGCAACAACTCTTTTTCCCGCGCATAGAGCTCTTCCGCCGACGTTCCCTCAAATTGCGGTACAGCCAGACCGGCGGCCGTGGCCACCGCTTGCAGCGCAAGTTGCGGCTGCGGTGAAGCCAAGGGAATCCGCAGCAGGCGCACATCGGCGTTGGCGGACGAAGCCGCCGTCTGGAGCCGGATGCCTACATCGCGCGCATTCAGCGCCACCCTTTCCGCAATCAACTGGTTGGCTGGGTCGCTCGCGTCGTACGAAAGCGTCATGGTGCCCGTGTCCGCGGCGGTTAGGTTTCCGGAACGACGGCCAGTTTGCGCAAAAAGCATGGCATAACCGGTCATCCAGTTGGGTAGAATCGCCTCGGCTGCCTTTCCCTGCCCCTGCAGCAGCACGTTCACGATGGAAGCGCGGTCAATGCCGGCGGAGAGCGCCTGCCGCAGCCGCGCCTCCTCCTCGGACTCCGTTCCGCGGGTGAAAGCCAGGGCAAGCAGTTCGTTGGGAGCTGATTCCGCGATGGTCCGGCCAGAGAGGCCGGCGCGGCGCACTTGCTCAGGAGCCACTTCCACCACGTCCGCTTTGCCCAGCTCCAGCACCATCAACTGCTGTCGCCAGTTCTGCCCCAGCAAGGCAACCACGGAATCAACAAACGGACGCCCGCCCCAATAATCCTCATCCGCAGCCAGTACCAGGGTTCTTCCCGGCTGAAATTGGCTGATCTGAAAAGGGCCCGTGCCCAGGAGCCTGTTGCCGGCGTGCCGGGCAATTCCGTTCCGCGGCAGAGCCAGTTCCGCCGGTAACTGGGGATCGGAAGCGGCGGTTTCAATTACCACGGAGTCTCCGTCGGGGCTTACCGTCCAGGCCGGGTTGGCCGCGCGCAGCGAAGCTGCAACCGCATCCGCCGTCAGAGGCGTGCCATCGTGAAAGTTCACTCCCGTCCGCAACCAGAACTGCCAGCGTTGGTTCCCCACCCCGGACTCCCAGCGCGCAGCCAGATGCGGCTGCAACCGGCCATGGGCATCGAACCGGGTCAGTCCCTCGAAAATGAGAGGGAAAATCTGCTTGCCTTGCGCCACACTCAACTGGGCTGGGTCGAGCGAAAGCGGCGCCTCGCGCAGCGCGATGCGCACAGCACCGCCATAATGCGGCCGCACCGCCGCCGCCATCCCGCCGGCCAGCGCCAGAATGCTACTGATGACAAGTAACGGCCAGGCTGTACGCCTCATATTTCCCCGTGTCTGGATTGCGTTCCACCGCCACTGCGCTGCCGTCGTCCTTGCTCCACAATGCGTTCAGGGGACCATTGAATTCTGTTGCAATGCCCACGGGCGCCGGCTCACGATCCAGGACCTCGTAAGCGCGCAAGCTGTCGCCGGTGTCGGTTCTCGCGGACGCCAGAATCTGCCATCCGGAACCGCAGTTGCTCATCACCCCCGCGATCTCGCTGCCCCACGGCAGCCTGGGCGTAACATCATTGATCCCGTCCACCAGGTGCACCGAACCATCCACTGCCGCCAGAACCCACAATATGTATTGCGCGCGCGGAAGCGCCGCCGCCGAATAAAAAGGCGCATACGTGTTCTGCTTCCCGATGCCCGGCGCCACCACCCCGGTGAAGAAGTTCCGCGCGGGTGAAAAGAAGCCGCGCACCCCCGAGGAGCCCGCACCCAGCGGCCAGGGATCGTCGGCTTCATGGCAGATCATGCTCAAGGGCGAACTCAGCACCGCCCCGCAAACCACTCCCGGCAGATACACGTCGAATAAGTGCTCGCTGTTGAAGACAATGCGCCCGCGCAGGTCACGCGGCCAGGGACGCGCGTGCGTAATGGGAAACGTCTGCTCCGGCCGCCACCGCCCGCCCTCGCCGCTGAAAAGCGCGACCTTCTCGCCATCCAAAACCAGCAGGTGTTCCGGGTTGCCCCCTGGGAGCACGGTGGCATCCAGAATGGGGCTCTGCTGCGACCAGAGCAAGGTGCGGTGAATATTGAGCGGCGAACTCGGGCCGAAGCTGCCGGCTGTGCCCGCGCCCGGAACCGAAACCATGAGTACCTTTTCGTCGCCCCCGCCTTGATTCACCTGGGCAATCCACAGGTAGCTCTGCGCGTTTTCCGAAAAGGTGACGCGCACGTTTGCCACCTGGCCGCTCTCCACTACTTTGACACCGAGCGCCGCCAGCTCGGCTGCCAGTGCGCCCCGCGCCTGCTCCACCTCTGCCGGGCGAAGCGAAGATCGGTTGTTTACCTCCAGCGCCACCGCTCCCGGGCCGGTTACCGCCGCAATTTTCTGGGCCAGGGAGAGGGCGGGCGCCCCCCAGTCGGCGCCCAATGCAACTGGAACTGTAAGAAGCAGTCCCATAGCCACGCCGAGCATCAGCGGCTTGCTGATTCGCAGGAACATGTGTGGACGCTGCGAATTATAAACCGCCATCGCTCCCCCCTCGGCGTTCCTATTGCCCGGTCTCTCCGGGCCGCCCCTCTGGCGGCCTATGGTTGGGGCCGCCCCCGCGAAAACTGCTACTGCGTGGGTGGGTCATCGGGTGGCGCCGGCGCGGCATGGTTCCCCATGCTCAGCCCGCGCAACAGGTCATTCGCGAACATGAACTTGCCGTCGGCAGGCACTACCATGATCTGCAGCTTGTCGGATAGCTTTTCCGCAATGATCTTGTTGATGAGCAGTGGATTCTGCTTCAGCACCGCGCCTTCACTCTGCATCCGTTGCGTATCTGCCGCCGCGGTTAAGCGAATGCGCTCCGCCTCGGCCTGCGCCAGCAGTTTGCGACGGTCCATCTCCGCCTTGCTGTCAATTACCTTGGCCTGCGCGTTCGCCTCCGCGTTCTGCACCGTGGCCTCCTTGCGCGCCTGCGACTCCAGCCTGGTCTGCTCGATCTGCTGCTTCTTCAGCGGCAGCAGGTATTTCATCGCATCCGCCTCGCCCTTGGCTTGCAGCACACGCACCTGCGCCTGCCCTTCCGCCTGCTTCACCTGCTGCGCCTTGATTGCCTCTGCTTCCAGTTCGGCGATTCGCACCTGTTTCTGCTGAATCTCCGTTTCCACTCCCATGCGGTCGTTTTGCTGTTCTTTCAGCAACAAGTCCTCAAGCCCTTTGGCGTACTCCGGCGGCAACTGGATATCGCGCAGCATCACTTCCTTCACCACGATTCCGTCGGCCTCCAGCTTGCGCGTAATCGCCTCCGCGGCCCGCCTCCGCACCTCCTCCCGCTTGCTGGCGAACACCTCGCGCACCGTGTAATTGGGCACCAGTTCGCGCCATGTGCTGGCTACTACAGGCGGCACCAGTTCCGTTTCCACCGGTTGCGGCAGGTTGTTGAGGATGTAATCCAGGTGCCGCGAATCCAGCCGATAACGCACTGTGATGGCTAACCCCAGCGTTAGTCCTTCCTTAGCTTGCACCTTCATCAGTTCGGACCGCGCCGCACCGGCTGCCGGCTGGGACGCGCCAGCATGGTCTTCCACCACTCCCGTGGTGAATAACCGGTCGCGAGTGTCGAACAGCACCACTCTGTCAACGAATGGACGGACCAGGTGCGCCCCCGGGTAGAGCGTTCCCGCCAGCGTTCCAGACATTTGGCTTACCCGCACTCCCCCCATCCCCGCCGGTATTACCACCAGGCTCATGGCCAACACGATGGGCGCCCAGGCCAAGAGCGCAAGACCCACGCTCACCCGCCATCGCACCTCGCGCTCCTCGGGCGCCGTCTGCCCTGGCTGCAACTGCGCCAGCGCGCGCCGCGCCATTGCCATCAGATAAAGGTCATATCCCAGAACCGCCGCCGCCGACCCGAACATCGCGATCCCGACCGCCATCAGCACATACTTAATCAGCAACATACTCTTCCTCCTTCCGCCTCTGTTCTGGCCTCTGCGCGTGGGCTCGCGCGAACATCAGGCGAAACATCCCGCCCACCAGCATCTCTTCCACCAGTAGCGCGATGGCTACGGAAAACGTCACACCCGCCACTGCGATCAGCGCCATCATTGCGTTTTCCATTTGCGCCCTCTCTCTCACTGACCTGCCGCCGGTTGCGCCGCGGCTGAAGCCTGCATGGTCGCCGTCTCGCCGCCAAATACCCCCGCCGTCACCGCATCACGTTCGGCGTGGATTTCCACCTCGTCGCCTATCCGCACCAGTTCGAAAAAGTGCTCCATGTCGCGGTTCTCCATGCGAATGCACCCATGTGAAGCCGCGCGCCCGATGGAACGCGGGTCGTTGGTGCCGTGAATTCCGAATCCTTTGCGGTTCAGACCTATCCAGCGGGTCCCGATCGGGCTCTCTTCACTGGCGGGAATCACGACGTGCGGGTGGTAGTAAGTGGGATTGGTGAGGCGATTGACGATCTCAAATTCGCCGCTCGGGCTCGGGCTGGCCTCCGCTCCCACGGCTACGCGATAAACCTTCACCACCCTGCCGCCTTCCAGCAGCGCCAGCTTGCGGTCCGCTATGCTGACCACTACCACGCGCTTCTGCTCAGGAACCGTCGGCAGCGTCTCTGACGAACCTGGCACTAACATCAGCGTCATCAATCCCAAGAACAGCAGAACCTTTTCCGCCGCTTTCTTGATTTGCCGCTGGCCTGCGTCGCTCATCTTTGCCTCCTGCTCCTGGACCTGCGCCAGCAGGAATGGCAAGGGAGATGCCGCTCTTAGTGTGTTAATAATCAGCAGCTTAGAAGCAACAACCGGCGCGGAACTGTGGCTGGGTCAACACATCGTGTCAAGCCACACACGCACACCGGCCCTAGGAGTTAGGCTGGTTTCAGCCCTTCAGGTGAGGAAGGAGCTCTTTGAAAGAAGACGTACCGGAGGAACGCAGCAATTCATAGATCATCATCTCCGTGGACGAGATGACGGCGCCCGCATCGCGCATTCTGAGCAGCCCTATCTTCCAGTTCCACTCCGCCCGCGAACTCACCGCATCGGAGGCGACGTGCACAATGTAGCCCTGCTGCAGCGCCCCTAGCGCTGTCTGCATAACGCAGATATGAGCCTCCATCCCGCAGAGCAGGATGGTGTTACGCCGGCCGGGCAAAGCTTTCAGCGCGGCAGTAAATTCCCTGCTCCCGAAGCAGGAGAATTCCAGCTTGTCCATGGAACCGGACTCCGGCAGCAAGGAGGCAATCTCCGGAACTACGCTGCCCAACCCCTTGCAGTACTGGGTTGTCAGCAGCGTGGGAATGTGCAGAATTCCCGCCAGCCGGATGAGCAACTGCGAGTTGCGCACCAGGCGCTCCTTTTCGAAGATGGGCGGCAGCAGCTTTTCCTGAATATCCACTACCACCAGGGCACATTGGTCCGCTACCAGCGGCCGGCGGGCGGCTTCGCTGAGCTCAGAAGGTGTGTTGAAGGTTTCCAGTGCGCTGCCCATAGTTGCTCCCGGTATGCGCGGCAATCCGCGCCTTGTTCTCGGCTATCCGCCCGAACCTCATGATTTTATCGCTTTGTGCGCGTGCATATGTACTCGGCGTGCCTGCGGCCTCCCATGAACTCATCCCAGCAACCCTGGCCAGTGCACCAGCAAGATGCATCCTATCCTGTCGCGGCGCCAATCTAAGTAAGCGATCAAATAGTGAGCACGCGGGTTATGCACGTTTGCCGTTTACAACTGGAGAGAGAACCGTTGTTTTCAAATTGGGGCTTGTAATTAGGCCCAGCCGAAGTGCCTGACTGATATTCCATTTTTGTTCCCCCCGGCAGGAGGCTGGCCCTTTGAGTTGATGGAGCGGGTATTACCCGATTCCGCAGGCGCCCTGCCTTAGGCAAACTGCGCCCTGAAAGGAGATGGACCGGTGTTTGAGAATAGCCTTATTGAATCGACGAACCGGATCAAGACCAGCCGCGGCAAAGCTACGGCAGTGTCGTTCATCATTCAGATCGCGATTGTGTGTTTCCTGGTACTGATACCGCTGATCTTTGTGGAGGCGTTGCCGGCGAAACAAATGGTGACTGAGCTGGCGGCCCCACCGCCACCGCCGCCTCCACCTCCACCGGCTTCGGCAGCCGTAGCCAAAGCGGCGCCGGTCGTGAAGGAGCAGCTCAATCCCAATGAGTTGCACACGCCTACAAAGATTCCTAAGCAGATTGTAAAGACTCAGGAGGTGGCTTCGGCGGCAGCGCCGGCGAACACTCCCCCGGCTATGGGCGGCGTTGTAGGTGGCGTGCCCGGAGGCGTCGCTGGAGGCCAGGTGGGCGGCGTACTGGGAGGCGTTCTCAATTCCCCGGTGGCGGTGCCCAAAGTTGAATTAAAGCGAGTGCGTGTTTCGCAGGGCGTCTCACAGGGCTTGCTCACCCACAAGGTGGACCCGCAGTATCCGCCATTGGCGAAACAGGCTCACATTCAGGGTACGGTGGTGCTGCACGCGGTGATCGGCAAGGACGGCCAGGTGCAGGGGCTGCAGGTGGTAAGCGGACATCCCATGTTGTCGGCAGCTGCGATCAGTGCCGTGAAGCAATGGCGATACAAACCGTATATGCTGAATGGCAAGCCAGTCGAAATTGACACCAACATAACGGTGAACTTCACACTGGCCGGAGCATAGTGCTCTGCCCAACGCAGACGGGGTGGCCAAACGGCCACCCTTTTTTTATCTCCCGCGGAGTTGATCGGGAAATCTCATGGCAACCCAGCCCCACAACCCCGGTTCTTTAACAACGTAGCACTTTCATTGCTGCGGGGGTTTTCATGCTGAAAGATCTGCTGGAGCGCTGGCCCTTAATCCGACAGATTCGTACCGGGGCGGACGGAACCGGGCCCGAGGTTTGGTCGGAACACACGCGCAACCTTGTTCCTAAAACGAAGGGAAGCGAGGTAACGCGTTCCATCTGCCCATACTGCGGGGTGGGATGCGGGCAGCTCATCTTCCACAAAGAAGGCAAACTGGTGTCCATCGAAGGCGACCCCGATTCGCCGATTTCGCGCGGGCATCTCTGCCCCAAAGGCGCGAACACGTTCGAGTTGCACACCCACCCTGGAAGACTGACCAAGGTACGCTATCGCGCACCCTACTCGACCAATTGGCAGGAACTCGAGCTGGAAACGGCCATGGATATGGTCGCCGAACGGCTGTGGGAAAGCCGCGAGCACACCTTTATTGAGAAAAAAGATGGCGAGGTGGTGGCGCACACCACCAGCATTTGCCACCTGGGCGGGGCGACCCTGGACAATGAAGAGAATTACCTGATCAAGAAACTGTTCAGCGGCGGCCTGGGCATGGTATGCATCAGCAACCAGGCGCGAATATGACACAGCTCCACGGTGCCCGGTCTGGGCACCTCTTTCGGACGCGGCGGGGCCACCACCGCGCAGCAGGACCTGAGCAACGCTGATGCCATCCTGATCATGGGCTCGAATATGGCGGAGAACCACCCGGTGGGCTTCCAGTGGGTGATGGAGGCGCGCGAGCGCGGCGCAAAAATTATCCACGTGGACCCGCGGTTCAGCCGCACCTCCGCCATGGCCGACATCTGGGTGCCGCTGCGGGCAGGGACTGACATTCTGTTCCTGGGCGGCGTCATCAACTACGTCCTGCAGAACGAAAAATACTTTCGCGAGTACGTAACTCACTACACCAACGCCCCCACTATCATCAATGACCGGTTCAAGGACACGGAGGATTTGGGCGGGGCTTTCTCCGGCTTCGATGAGGAAGAGCAAGAGTACGATCCCGCGACCTGGCTGTATGCCGGGTCAGAAATCAAAGAAGCCGATAGTGGCGTCACGCACGCAGCTTCCAGCGGTGGGCACGCCTTGCGCGGCTCGCCCGGCGGCGGACACGGGCACGACCGTGGCGGGGAAGTAGCGAAAGAAAGCGAACAGCGGGAGGACCGTACCCTGCAGAACCCGCGCTGCGTCTTCCAGATTCTGAAGCGGCACTTTGCCCGCTACACCCCGGAGATGATCGAGCGATATTGCGGAATCCCGCGGGACATATTTCTCAAGGCGGCGGAGGCATTTGCCAATGCTTCCGGGCCGGACAAAACCGCGGCCATTTGCTACGCGGTGGGCTGGACGCAGCATTCCAAGGGAGTTCAGATCATCCGTGCGGCCGCCGTTCTGCAACTGCTGCTGGGCAACATCGGGCGGCCCGGCGGCGGCATTCTGGCCTTGCGCGGGCACGCTTCCATCCAGGGTTCAACCGACATACCCACGCTCTACGACATCCTCCCCGGCTATCTGCCCATGCCCTACTTCGAATCCGATTCTCACCGTTTCGAGCGGTACGTGAGCAAACACAGCAGCAAGGTCGGCCTGTGGGCGAACTTCGACAAGTACATCGTCAGCCTGCTTAAGGCCTGGTATGGGGACGCGGCGCAGGAAGGCAACAACTGGGGATTCGATTGGCTGCCCCGGGTCACCGGCGACCACTCCCACTTCGGCTATTGGCTCGAGATGATGGACGGCCACGTGGAAGGCCTGTTCGTGATGGGACAGAATCCGGCGGTCGGCGCGCCCAATGGCCGCCTGGAGCGAAAAGCACTGGCCAAGCTGAAATGGCTGGTGGTGCGCGACATGGTGGAAACCGAGACAGCATCATTCTGGTATGACTCCCCGGAAGTGGAACGGGGCGAGCTAAGCGCGGAGCATATCCGTACGGAAGTTTTCCTCTTCCCTGCCGCGGGCCAGGGCGAAAAGGACGGCATGTTCACTAACACACAGCGCTTGCTGCAGTTCCATAACAAGGCGGTGGATCCGCCGGGCGACGCGCGCAGCGAGACCTGGTTTATGTATCACTTGGGCCGCCGGATCAAGGAGAAGGCGGCCGTGTCTACCCGGGAGCGCGATGCCGGCCTGCGGGCGCTGACCTGGGATTATTCCACGCACGGCGCTCATGCCGAGCCCAGAGTGGAGGACATAGACGCCGAAATCAACGGCTTTACTCTGGCCGACCGCGCCCTGGTGGAAAATTTCGACGCCCTGCGCAATGACGGTTCCACTGCCTGCGGCTGCTGGATCTACTCCGGCTTTATGCCCAGCCGTAGTGAGAACAAAGCCAATAAGCGCGAGCCCAACGGTTTGCTGGGGCATGGCTGGGGATTCGCCTGGCCCAAAGATACGCGCATCATCTATAACCGCGCGTCAGCCCGTCCCGATGGCAAACCCTGGAGCGAGCGCAAGAAGCTGGTGTGGTGGGACGAAGTGAAAAAGCAATGGACGGGCACGGACACGCCCGACTTCCCCAAAACGAAGGCGCCGGGCGACCCCGGAGACGCCAAGAACAAAACCGGTCTGGACGCGCTCGCGGGCGACAAGCCCTTCATCCTCCATCCCGACGGTTTAGGGTGGATCTGGGTAAGCAGCGGGCTGAAAGACGGGCCGCTGCCCACGCACTACGAAGCACTGGAATCGCCGATTCGCAACCCGCTGTATCCGCAGCACACGAGCAATCCGCCAGCCAAGAAGAAGGAGCGGCCCGATAATCCTTATGCCCTCTCGCCAGGAGACGCACGATTTCCCCACGTGTTGACCACCTACCGCCTGACTGAGCATCACACGGCCGGCGGTATGAGCCGCACGCTTTCGCATTTGTCGGAGCTGCAACCCGAACTGTTCACGGAGGTTTCTCCGGAACTCGCGGCAGAGGTGGGCCTGGAGCACGGCGGCTGGGCCACCATCACCACGCCCCGCGGGATCATTGAGGCGCGGGTGATGGTGACCACGCGCATGCGGCCGATGTGGGTAGAGGGTCGCACCGTGCACCAGGTCGGCTTGCCTTATCACTGGGGTTACAAGGGAATGGTGAAGGGCGATGTTACCAATGATCTGCTGGCCATTTCGGAGGAGCCCAACGTTCGCATCATGGAAACCAAGGCCTTGGTGTGCAACATCCAGCCCGGCAGGCGCCCTCAGGGCGAGGCCGATCTCGATGAACTGCGGGAACAGATGCGGAGGGCGGCATGAACGCCAACATTCCTGATTTCTCCCTGCCCGGTTCAGATGGACGGGTCACCGCTTTCCTGACTGATTCCACGTTATGCATCGGCTGCAAGGCCTGCGAGGTCGCCTGCAAGGAATGGAACGGGGTGGCCGAGGACGGCCTGAACTGGACTGGGTTTTCCTACGACAACACAGGGGCGGTGGGAGCTGCCACCTGGCGGCACGTGAAGTTCGTGGAGGGGGAGCCGCAGCCGGGGCTCGGCGGCGCCGCGGGCGAAGTGAATTCCTGGAGCTTTTCCTCCGATGTCTGCAAGCACTGCGAGCAGGCCGGCTGCCTGGAGGCTTGCCCTACCGGCTCCATTGTGCGCACCGAGTTCGGGGGCGTATATGTTCAGCCCGATGTGTGTAACGGGTGCTCCTATTGCGTGGTTTCCTGCCCTTTCGGGGTGATTCAGAAGAACGAGTCCGACGGCCGCGCCTTCAAGTGCACCTTCTGTTATGACCGGCAAAAGGCGGGTTTGCCGCCGGCCTGCGCCAAAGCTTGCCCCACCGAATCCATCAAGTTTGGTGAACTCAGTGAGCTTCGCCTGGTGGCCCAGGAGCGAATCAAGGAACTGCACAGCCGCGGCGTGCACGACGCTCAGATATATGACCCGCAGGACACCAGTGTGGAAGGGATCCACGCCTTTTTCCTCCTGCGCGGCGAACCGCGAACCTACAACCTGCCACCCAAGCCGGAGGTGCCAACCATTCATCTGAAGGCGGCCTGGCGGGCGGCGGCTTTCGGTTCTGCCGCGCTGGTCGCAGGTTCGCTGCTGGCTTTCCTTGCCGCTCCCAAGGGCGACGCCCGCCGGAAATCCACCAGAAGGAGATATCCCCGATGAGCACGGAAGCCTTGCCGCCGGAGTCCTCACCCACCCCCGAACGAGCCAGCGAAGCCCGCCTGCTGCAACTGCGGCGGGAAGCCGAGTCTCGCGGCCGGGTGGAAGGGGCGGGTGTGCATCCGCCGGGAGCACCCTTCCCCAAAGCCTCGCCGGAAAATGGCTATTACGGCATTCCCATGCTGAAAGAGCCCCAGTGGAAATGGGAGGTGCCTCTGTATTTTTTCGTGGGTGGCGCTGCGGGCTCGGCTGCGGTGGTCGGCGCCATGGCTAACTGGGTGGGCCGGGACCCTGAACTGCGGCGCAATGCCAGGCTGGTGGCCGCGGCCGGGGCCATGATTTCGACCGGGCTCCTGATAGCCGATTTGGGACGGCCGGAGCGCTTCCTGAACATGCTGCGCGTGTTCAAGAAGCAAAGCGCCATGTCCGTGGGTGCCTGGACACTGGCGGCATTCAGCACTTTCTCAGGGGCGACTGCTTTCGCCGAACTGGTAGCCGAACGTTTCGATTTTGCGCCCGTACGCTTGCTGGGCGGCATTTCCGAGGTATTTTCCGCCGCCCTTGGTCTTCCCTTTCACAACTATACCGGGGTGCTGATCGGGGCTACGGCTATACCCGTGTGGAACCGCAATGTCACTACCCTGCCGATCCACTTCGGTATGTCTGGGCTGAACTCAGCTGTGGCAATTCTCGAACTGCTGGGTCATAACAGCGCCGCCCTTAATATGCTGGGAATTGCCGCCTCCGCGGTCGAGGCCTATGAGGGCGTGCACCTGGAACAGCGGTCAGAGGCGGCCCTGGAGCCGCTCAAGCATGGCTTGAGCGGCTGGATCACGCGCCTGGGCGGGGTGCTCTCCGGGCCCGCGCCCCTCAGTTTGCGCCTGGCGGCACAAATCAGCGGTTCGCAAAAAATGCGCCGCGCCGCCTGCTGGTCGGCCATCGCCGGCTCCTTGCTGACTCGCTATGGCTGGATGCAAGCGGGAAAAGCTTCGGCGCGGGATTGGCGCCTGCCGCTGGAAATCCCTGAATCCGTGCCGGAAGCACCGGAATTGCAGTCGAAACCGGAATTGCCGCAAATGCGCGCATGAAGAGGGCCTAAGGCCTTGAAATGGTGTTTGTGGCGCGGGCGCCCTCGCCCGCGAAGAGCCCGCTCGAGCAGTTCAGATCTGTCGCCCTGGCGCGTGACCTCCACAAAGTCGGTGCTTAATCACCACCACCGTGCCCGCAACGGCGCAGGCGCCCGCCAGAAGCAGCACCAAACCAGCGTGTACGCTGCGCGCTTGCGCAATCTGCCCCACCGCCCAGGGAAACATGGCCCCGCCAGCCAGCCCAATGGCGAAAATCACGCCGAATACGGTGCCGGCGTAGCGCCGATAGCGGTCGCCGATCATGGCCAGGCTGGTGGGATAGATGGGTGAAAGGGCAAACCCCGTGAAGCAGACGGCGAGCGCCAGCGCCGGAACTGAGCGCGCACCCAGCAAAATGGCACAGCCGGCCATCGCACCCAGAGCGCTGAGCAGCACCAACTGCACATCGCGAAAATAGCGCAGCAGGCGGGTGGCGGAAAGCCGCCCGAGCATCAGCCCAGCCCAGTAGCCGGCAAGCACCCAGGTGGCTAACTGGGCGGAGGCTCCAGCATGACCCAGGTAGGTGGAAGTCCAGCCCGCGAGCGCGGCTTCGTTGCCCGACTCCAAAAACAACAGAGTCGCGAACAGGAGCAGCCCGGGATAGCGGACCACTTCTACCACTTCCCGCCAGGCCATGCCATGGCCTTCCCGCGCGGGAGGAAATGGCAGCACCGCATAGGCAACCGCGCCAATGGCCGGGAGAATGGCGGTAAAAAGCAGCAACTCCGGCATGGGCAGCAGGCTGGTGATGCCGGCCGCGAGCAGGGGGATAAACAGGGCGCCAAATCCATAGAAAATGCCCAGCAGGTTGAGCATGGGCCCGCGGTTGCTTTCGTAGAGTTCGGAGGTCAGGACGTTGCATGACGTGTTGAGCCCGCCGCCGCCCAGCCCAATTACCAGAGCGGCAATGCCGGCGGAAAACATGGAATGTGCCGCCGAGAACTCGAGCAGAGCCAAGGTCACCAGCACCGCCGAAACCAGCAGCACCAGCTTGTTGCCGAAGCGGTCAATCAGCGGCCCCACCGCCACGGTGGCGAAGCAAACCCCGGCGAACAACAGCAGGAACAGATCGCCCTGCTGGGCCAGGTTAACGCCCAGTCGTTGGCGCATGGCAGGCAAGCCAAACAGGGTGCCCAGCAGCGCCAGCACCACGCCAAAAATGAACATGCCCGCACAGGCAGCTGCAAAGAGCCATGCGCGTTTTCGCTTCTGCAGCATGATTAGCGTTTCAGCGACCGCTCGTAGGCCGCGTATACCTGGTGGTTGTTGTCCGCAGGAATGCCCGCCACGTTTGGAGAAACAAAGACCGGGGGTTTTAGGCCGCGCCGGGAGAGCTCCTCGGCAACCTGGGCGACCAGAGCCATCGCGATGGTAACGATAGCCACCGTGGAACCGGCTGCCACCGGCGCTTTCCAGCCCTCGATGTCTACCAGCGCGTCCTGCGCGGGCACGCAATTATCAATCACCAGTTCCACCACTTCACTGAGCTTTTTGCCGCTGGAGTGGCTGGCCGCGCGCTGCCGCTGGTTGTCCATGGAGGTGACCGCCATGGTACGCAACCCGCGGCGGGCGGCCTCCATCGCCACCTCGATCACCACAGCGTTGAGCCCGCCATGGGAGAACACCAGCATGACATCGCCGGAGCGGATGGGCTCATTTTCAAACAGCAGCGGCGCGTAGCCTTCCCGGCGTTCCAGCCACAACAAGCCCTGAGTGCCGCCCGACCCGAGCACGTTGGTCCACATGAGGCGCGCGTCCATGAGCGGACGAAAGCCGGGAAAGCTGCCATAACGGGGAAAGATGTCGAGCACCGGGATCACAGAGTGCCCGCTGCCGAACAGATGGACCAGGCCTCCTCCGGCGATAGACTCCGCCATAGTATTAGCGGCACGGGTGATGTTATCCGCCTGCGTGTTCCAGATCTTGCTCAGTACATCCGAGATGCGGTCGCGATATTGATAGAGGCTCATAAGATTTTAGGAGTGGCGATGGATGGTTGAAGATTGTCTCCGCCTCGCGGCAGTGAGCGCCAGGCGGGCTGCGCCCAGCAGATTGGCCTCGTTGCCCAGGCGGCTGAGTCTGATCTGCACCTGCCGGGCGGCCAGTGGCTGGCAACGTGCCAGCGCGGTTTCCTTCAGTATTTCGAAGAAGAGGTCGGCAGCGGCAATCATTCCGCCGCTCACAATCAGCACTTCCGGATCGAAAAGGCTGATGAGGTTAGCCACGGCCAAGCCCAGCAACTTGCCCATACGCTGAAAAATCTGCCGCGCCAAAGGATCGTGCTCGCGAGCCAGGAGGGCGATTGCCTCCGTGGTAAGTTCCTTGATGGGAAGTGTCGCCAGCTTGCTGGCGAGGCCGGCTTCGATGCTGTTGACCGCAGCACGCACCAGCGCCGGGCCGCAGGCAAAAGCTTCCAGGCTACCGTGCCGCCGGACTTCATCCCCATCCGCTTCGGAAACAACCATCCAGCCCGCGCAGCCGGAGAGTTCGTGGGCGCCACGCAGCACCTCGCCCCCGCTGAGGATTCCGGCCCCGATGCCGGTGCCCACCACCAGCACCACCACGTCGGATTTGCCCCGCGCTGCGCCCTGCCAGGTCTCCCCCAGCACGGCGGCATTGCGGTCACTTTCCACCTGCACCGTAGCCTGCAGCCGCTTGCGCAATAAATTCTCCAGCGGCACCCTTTCCCATCCAGGAAGATTAGGTGCCCACACCGTACGGTTACGGCGCACCAGGCCAGGCACCGCAATGCCGGCGGCATGAATCTTGGTCCTCCCCGAGACTTCCCGCGCCATCCTGCAAATCTGCTCCACTGGCGCCATTGTGGAAGACTTGTCCACCGTCTCGGTTTTGCGGGCCAGAAACTTGCCCTTCGTGGTAAGCAGCGCCGCAGCCAGTTTGGTTCCTCCCAGATCGGCGGCAAAGACGGTGCGCGGCATGGGTGGTGCGATTGTAACGGAAGCAGTTGGCACTTTCAGTTGGCATTTGACCCAGGCTGCGGCCAGGGCGCCTGCAGGCCCTATGTTGACAGGAACGGCGCTTCGGCTTCTATTGATATGAACTCATGACCGTGTCCGTGCCCCCATCCGCTGCCCGCGCGCCCCAGAACTTCCTGGGGCGATATTTCGGCCTGCAGCAATCCGGCACCACCCTGGGGCGGGAGGTCACGGCGGGTGTGACCACCTTCGTCACCATGTCCTACATCATCGTGGTCAACCCCGCGGTGCTGAAATCCGCCGGGATTCCCGCCCAGCCCGCGATGGTGGCCACCATCGTGACCGCGATCTTCGGCACGTTGTTGATGGGCCTCTACGCCAACCGGCCGTTTGCCATCGCCCCCTACATGGGGGAAAACGCCTTCATCGCCTTCACCGTGGTCCAGGTTCTGGGCTATAGCTGGCAGGCGGCGCTGGCCTCGGTTTTCATTGCGGGGGTACTGTTCCTGCTGCTTACCGTCGTCAAGTTGCGTCAATGGCTTGTGGACGCCATCCCTTCGGCGCTGCGTTACAGCTTCGCGGTGGGCATCGGGCTGTTTCTGACATTTGTGGGCCTGAACGAAACCGGCATCGTGATGCTGGGCACGCAGGGCGCTCCGGTACGCACCGGGCATGTGACTTCTGCCCCGGTGCTGGTCGCCATCTTTGGCTTCGTGCTGATGGCGGTGCTGATGATCCGCCGCTTTCCAGGAGCCATTCTGGTGGGCATTGTGACCACAGCCCTGCTGGCATTTGGCGTCAAAGTGGCGCCGCCGCCGCAGGGCTGGGTCAGCCTGCCGCCAAGCCTTTCCCCGGTGTTGTTTAAGCTGGATTTGAGGCAGGCGTGGAGTTGGGGGTTTTTCCCCGTGGTGCTCACCATTTTCGTGATGGCTTTCGTGGACACCATGGGAACTCTGATTGGCGTTTCGGCCCGCGCCGGGTTTCTGGACCAACACGGCAATTTGTCACAAATTGAGCGGCCGATGATCGCCGATGCTCTCTCCACCACCTTCGCGGCCCTGGTGGGAACGACCACCTCAGGCGCCTTTATCGAGTCGGCTACGGGAGTGGAGGCCGGCGGTCGAACCGGGCTGACCGCGGTGGTTACGGCCATGTGCTTCGCCGGAGCACTCTTCTTCTCGCCCTTCGTAGCCGCTATCCCGCCCCAGGCCTATGGGCCGGCGCTGATTGTGGTGGGCCTGCTGATGCTCGCGCCCATTACCAAGATTCGCTTCGACGACTTCACCGAACTGATTCCCGCCTTCGCCGTGGTAGCCTTGATGAGCTTCACCTACAACATCGGCGTGGGCATTACCGCCGGCTTCGTGCTCTACCCCTTTTGCAAGCTGGTGGCGGGGCGCTTCCGGGAGGTCAGGCCGGGATTGTGGGTGCTGGCGGCGCTGTCTCTGCTTTTTTTTATTTTTTACCCTTACACCTGATGATTCGCTTCGGAATACTGGGATTCGGGCTGCACGCGGTGAAACGGCTGATGCCGGGCTTCGCTGGGGCCAAGCGCTGCCGGGTGAGCGCGCTCAGCCGCCGCAAACTGGGGGAGGCGCAGGCTTCGGCCAAACAGTTCGGCATTCCCCTGGCTTTCGATTCCGCCGAGGAGCTGTGCAAGTCAAAAGAGGTGGATGCCGTGTTCGTGGCCACCCCCAACGCCAGCCACCTGGCCGACGTGCTGCTGGCCTTGAAGCACGGCAAGCCGGTGCTGGTGGAAAAGCCCATGGGCATGAACGCCGCCGAGTGCAGGAAGATGGTGGAGGCGGCGCACAAAGCCAGGCTGACGCTGGGCGTGGCCCAGGTGTTCCGATTTGAAGACAGCACGGCGCGGCTCCGGGAGCGTGTCGCCTCCCACGAACTGGGTAAAGTTATCTTCGCCCGCAGCGAATTTTCCTACCCCGGACGGAACCACGCGCGCGTCTGGCTGAACCAGCGGGCCATTGCCGGCGGCGGGCCCATCGCCGACGTGGGCGTGCATTGCATTGACGCGCTGCGCTTCATCCTCCAGGACGAGGTGCTGCGGGTAAGCGCCCGCACCGTCGCCGACCGCGAATCGGGCGACGTGGAAGCGGCGGCCGTCCTGTCCCTGGAATTCGCGCGTGGCGTGCTGGGCGCGGTGCTGGTCTCGACCCGGGCGGCTTATCGCACCCCCCTGGAAATAGTGGGCGAAAACGGCGTTCTGCGCGCCCATGACGCGCTCAATGTCGAGCACCCCATCCGCATCGAGTTGCTGCGCGAGGACGAAATTGTGGATACCGAACGCGTCTCCAATCACCTGGCTTATGGCCGCCAGGTAGATGCGTTCGCTGCCGCGGTAGAAGACAAGGCCCCGTTTCCCGCCCCCGGAGAGGAAGGCTGGACCAACCAGATGATTCTGGATGCCGCCTATCGCAGCGCCAAAAGCGGCAAAGTGGAGAAGGTCGGCAGCTAGTATTTGCTGTCTTACTTGATTTCGGAAAAGCTCGGCTTTCCCCGAACCGTCCAGACTCTTTGTTTCCCTGGCAGATTTTGCTTTTTTCAGGGAGTCTCGGGCACTCCCCGGGCCTGCAGGATGGCCCAATGCCACTCGTCATTGGATCCCAGATTCAGACCTAGTGCCTGCTTGAAGGCGGTGGTTGACAGCGGCGGCGCCGCCCCCTTCAGGTGATAAAGAAAAGTCGCGTCGGGCTTTTTAAGCGTGGGCAGGGGCCCCACGCCCGAACTGGCGGGCAGCAACTGCGCGGGACCGGCCAGCGCCGCCATCTGGTTCTCACGCCTCACCACCGTCAACCCTACCGTGATTTCCTGCACGTTCCAGTTGCTGCCGTTGTAAATGGAGAGCTGCAGGGTATCGCCGCTGATGACCGCGGGACCATCCAGCTTAGCCAGCGCACCCGGAGGAAGATCCTGGGGCGTGGAGGCATTGGCCTCTTTTGACGAGGGCGTCTGGGCGCTGAAAGCCAGGCTGCACGTGATTTCAGGTTCCGAATGCTTGACCGAAACCGGAGCCGACACCAATCCCGCGGCCAGCGCCCGTTGCTCGGTCTCACGGATCAGTTGTGGCAGGCGGGAAAAATTATCGTTGGTAATCACCGGCAGGTGCGGCTGCTTTTTAGCACGCAAAGCACGGGCAACATCACCCAGGGATGGACCTTCCTGGTCGCTGGATTGGGCGCGGGCCTGTATGCCCAAGCCAAGCCCCAGGGCGAGCGCCACCAGCAGTGCCCCGATAATACGCCTCATAGACAACGACGAACTCCCCTGAATCGCATTCTATCGGCTCTGGCGCCAACTCCAGCTCCAGCGAACTCAAGTAATTACTAGCGCCGCACAGTTTCAGAAATTTTACCCAGAGCGGAACAAGATAGGGCGGAGGGGAGGGGTCACGTTGGTCGTAGCACAAGCGGGGAGGCTGCCCCATGGTCACTTGACCTTTGGCCCTCTTGTGCCACTATCTGGAGGAAACCCAATCTTCGTTCATAGAAAGACCGCTATGCCTTCCGCCTTTAGATTCGTCTCGCGCGGTTCTGCCATCCGTGGCTGGCTCTTTTGCTGGCTGGCGTTTGGCGCCGCCATTTGCGCCCAAGCTCAGTCGGGGCCCGCCAATCAACCAGTTGCCGCACCGGCGTCAGTGGCGGAAACCCAGCCCCCGTCCAGCGATCAGCAGGTGCTCTACGACCGTTACATTCAGGTGACCGCGCCAGGCGAGTGGCAGGAGAAGCGTTCCTGGGAACTGGGCGAAGACCGTTCCCTGCCGCTCTATAACCCCAGTACGGAGGCGGTGGTGTTCGTGTGGGGATTTGATCGCCCGCCTTATCGCACCGGCTACATCGAATCTCTAGCTTCCGGCGACCGCCTCAGCCGCCGCCTGGAGATGGACCTGAGCTTATGGTCAGCGGAAGCCTCGCGCTATTACGCCATGGTCTCGGGCGGGTTCATGATGCGCAGCACGGCACATGCTGTAACCGTGGGACCATCCCTGCGTCCGGGAGAGGTCCACTATCTGGGCAAGATAAAGGCAGGCCGGGCGGAGCTCGATGTGGTGGAGTACGTCTCCGACGCGAAGGTGGATGAAGCTTTTGCGAATAAATACAAAATGCGGCCCGAACTGGTGGGCAGCCAGGCACAAATCCTGTTTGGCCAGGCCACCTTCGGCCACGGCACCCAGGGATATACCCTGGTGGCCTGCCGCTTCACGACTCAGCCCGAAGATACAAGCTGGGTGCAGCCCTTGCTGGAAAACGTGGAACCGGTGGGCAAGGCGGAGCGGGAAAAGGGAGCTGCCGCGGAGCACATTCGCGATCAATTGAGCCATGCCGAAGCTGTCATTCAGGACCACCGCTATGGACCGGCACTAGCCCTCTTACAGGCAGTGCCGCAGGCCGCGCAGAACGATAATGCCCTGATGCTGATCGGAGAAGCTCTGCTACATCTGCGCAAGCTCGGGGAAGCGGAAACGTTCCTGCGGAAGGCGCTAGTGGTGAACCAGAACAATGACCGCGCCCACTTCCTGCTGGGCGCGGTGCTGTGGGAGGAAAAGAAACACGATCAAGCGATGGCGGAGTGGAAGCTGGTTCAGCGCATCAGCCCTCTCTACCCCGAAATCGAAGAAGTACTACTGCAGAAGAGCGCGCAGCATCCAGAGGCAGCCACGGAAAAACAGCCGTAAGCTGCCAGGGCCCATAACCCAGATTACAACCCGCCCATGGAACGCAGCCGCGTCACTGGATCGAGTATCGGCTGCCGTTTGAAAACCCAGCGCGCCACCAGGAATCCCAGAGCCACCCACCAAACTTGCAAAGGCTTCATGTAATGTCACCCCGCCCGCGGCTGGGGAACCGGGGCTTTCCCGAACAGTAGCGCCGGGCACCCGAAAGGACAATGGCCCGAAGGTACCAGATTACGGTTACGTCGGTAATCCGTGACCAGGGCGGGTTTCAAAGGATTTACAGGTTTCCCAAGGTTCATGGCTTCCCAGGTTTCAAGGTTTCAACGGTTTCAGAAAGCCGCAAACCGACACGTCAATTGCGAGAAACTTTGACACCTTGAAACCTTCTAGTCCTTCGCAGAGATAAAATCCTTCGGAGGTCAACCGATGCATTACCTTCTTTTCTACGAAGTAAGCGAGAACTACGTGGCGCGGCGTGCCGAGTTTCGCGCTGCCCACCTGGAAAAGGCCTGGCAGGCCAGCAAACGCGGCGAGTTGGTGCTGGGCGGGGCGCTGGCCGACCCGGTGGACGGCGCGGTTCTGCTGTTCAAGGGCGATTCGCCGGAGGTGGCGGAGAAGTTTGCCCGAGCCGACCCCTACGTGACCAGCGGAACGGTCAAGCGCTGGTACGTCCGGGAATGGACCACGGTGGCGGGGGAAGATGCGGCCAAACCGATGCGCCCGGCCGGCGCGGCGGCGCCGAGCAAAGCTTCCGCGGGGAAGAGCCGCATCGTGCGGCAATGGAAAGGGCGGACCACGGCGGCGAATGCGGAAAGATACATTCAGCACTTAACCAATAACGTGTTTCCCGAGCTGCGCGCCATCTCCGGATATCGCGCGGCATACCTGCTGCGCCGCAAGAGCGATGGAGAAGTGGAATTTGTGGTGCTCACCTTGTGGGATTCGATGGACGCGATCCGGAAGTTTGCCGGGACCGACGTTGAGAAGGCGGTGGTCGCGCCGCAGGCGCAGGCGGTGCTCAGCAGCTTTGATGAGTTCGTCAGCCACTATGAGGTGGTGAAGGGCACAGACGACAGCCCCGAATCCAGACTTCGCCCGCCCGGAGCGAAATCTTAGCAGCGCAAGAGCATTACGCCTCCCCACCCTCAAAACGACAGCCCCAATGAGGCCTGATAGCTTCGCGGCGTCACAAAATGCGTGCCGCTGAAGGTAGATAAGAAGTTGTAGAGCGCCACCTTGTTGGTCAGGTTGACCACGGTGAAGGTCAGGTTAACGTGATAGGGCTCAGTCTTAAACACGTTTTCCATGCCCGTACCTATGTCAAACAGGTGGCGAGGAGCGATTCGGGCCGGATTCGTATCGGCATTGTAAGTGCCGGCAGGGGGAATGTGGACGCGAGTCGCCCCGAAGGTGTTCGCAGAGCAACTGGTCAGACCGCCGGTTGGGGTGGCAAATGTGCTTCCGCAGAACAGCCCGATCTGCGCTTGCTGGTCAGGGTCAAAACCCAGGGCAGCGGCAAAATCCGGCACTTCCCCCGCGACTAACCCGCTCTGGTAGTCCCAGGTAAACCCGAACCACGGCCCCGATTTTCCCACCTGGTATTGCAAGTGCGTGTTCTGCTCGAAGGCCTGGTCGTGGTCAATGCGGAACGGGCCGCTGGCCGCCACCGGGGAATTGAAGATGATGCCTCCAATCTCCGGACCGAAGAAACGGGAGCGAGCGTGGCCCATGACGCTGTAAGCGGTCAGTCCGTGCCAGCGGGGAAAATTGATTCGCGCCGAAAAGCCGTCAATCTTGGACTTCTTCCACTGGATCGGAAAGGCAAGCGGTGTGTTTAAGATGACGTCGAAGTCGTAATCGCCGCTGGTGTATTTCCAGAAGTAGTCGGCCGAGATGGACAAGTGTCTGTCTACAGGCTGCTCAAATCCCACGCTGTACATGTTGCGCCGCGCCGGCGTGATCGCCTGCTGGCCAAAAGCTCCAAATACTCTTTTTCCCAGCCCGCCCTGGCCGGTGGAACTGGAAAGGATAAGGTTTTCGTTGTAAGGGGTAAGGAACAGCCTGCCATAAGAAGCGCGCAGCACGGTGCTGGTCCGCTTCACTTGGTAGGACAGGCCGAGGCGAGGCTCCAGGGCCGAACCGCTGCTCAGACCGTTGTAGTTGTCGGCCCGCAGGCCGGCCGAGATGCTGAACTGGCGGAGGTTGATGGTGTCCTGCACGTAAGCGGCTTCCTGTTTGACGTCCGTGCTTCCGCGAAAACTGAATAGGGCTCCTCCTCGAGTGAGGTCGAAGGGCAGCAGCCCCGGCTGAAAGCCAGGGTTGGCGAGTAAGTCCGCGCCCGCGCACTGGACGGGGTTGAGCACGCCGGGCGCAGCCACCGGCGCACCTGCCCCGTTCACACACAAGGCATTGAAGAACGGATCGGTCAAGCCGGTCTGGAAGTTTTCGGAAAGGAATGTATGGTAGAAATTGACCCCTGCCTTGGCGTTGTGAATTCCCTTCACGTAAGAGACATCCACTTTGACCCCAGCATTGGTCAGCCTTCTCCCCTGGGAGAGAGTGGCGGGCTGATCGGAGAACCGGTCGGCACTGGGGAAATAACTGATCCGGTCCTGGCGGACATAGGCATTCGCCGTCAGAAGAGTGTAGCTGTTGAACAGGTGGGTATAGCCGGGCGCGAAATTGAAGGTCTCCAGTTCCTGCCGCTGGTCTTGTTTGGCATTGAGCTGGTCAAAATCGTTGGGGATCTGAAACCACGACCGCGAAAGCCACCAGTTGAGGTGGAAGGTGTCAGAGAGGCCGAACTGGTAATCGAGGCGATCAAATAAGTTTTCCGCGTTGCCTTTGTCGTGGATAGGAAAGAACTCCGGCGAATCCAGAAACCTCCCACTGTTCACGCCGTCCACGGACAGGAAGTTGCCGAACCGGCTGTTTCCGAGTCCCAGCGTTACAGCGCCATTCGAGGTGCCGAAGGAGCCGTATCCCGCCGTGATGCTGCCAAAGGGCTTGGCACTGCCCAGCGCCGAGCGGGTGGTGGCGTTGACCACCAGGCTGGCCTTGTCCCCATATTCGGCCGGCGGCACCCCGCTAATCACTTCCAGAGACTGAATGTTGTTCATGGAGAGCTGGTTGGAGAAGGTGCGGCTTTGCTGGTCGGAAATGGGCTGGTTGTCCACGCTGAACGTGGTATCCGAGTGTTCCCCCAACGGGTGAAACATTCCATTGGAGTCCGCCGCGATGCCCGGCGACGCCTGGATGATTACAGAACTCAAGCCCGTGCTGACGCTCTCTTTTGGCAGCATGCGGGCTAAGCTGCCATTAATATCGGTGTGTGCGGTGGAGTCGTTTTCCACCAGGTCTTGCCCGCTGGCCTCAACGTTGATGGTTTCGCTCGTCCCCGCAATTTGCAGCGTAATTTCAAGGTTGAGTGGGACGGGGGAACGCACCGTAACATCCTCTTGCACGGTTTCGAAACCTTTAGCGGTTGCCCTGAGATGATAAGGGTTGAAGGGAACGTTCTGGAAACCGAAGTTCCCGGCGGCGTTGGTCGTAGCTGATTGCTTGAACCCGCTGACCGGATTCTCGATATCCACCGTGGCTCCGGGAATCACGGCTCCAGTGGGGTCGGTGACTTTGCCTTCAATCGTACCCGACGTAAGAGACTGTGCCAGAACAAGGTTGTAAGGAACAAGAGAAACAAAAAGAGCAAAAACGGCGAACCGCGCCCGCAGGTACATGCTTTTTCTCCCAGGGTGTCAGCTAGTTGTGAATAGGAATGCTTTGGGGACAACTAACTGGCAGCGGGAGGGGGGCGTACGGACAGATCACAGGTAGCAAGCCGCGAAATAAGATCTGGGGTTCGGCTCTGAACAAACGCCGCAAATACCCTGGCCGTGCGCATCGGCTCGCACAGAGGTGCGGGCTTGGCGGTATGCGCGGCAACACAAAGCGAGCAGCGAATGGGCGAACTTGCTGCTTCCGCCTTCAGATGGATGTGACTTGCTTCGCCGAGTGCTGCGGTCAGGGTCAGCAGCAGGCAGGCTAATGCCAGTGCCCGCTTGCCCTGGACGAAATTCGCGACCTGTGCCTTTCGCGACACGTTAAACTCGGGCACTATCTTACCGCAACCGGCAGTCGCTCCGACATACCGCGAGTCCCTGAACAACTGGAGGAATGTCACCGCCGGACTGTAGCCGCAACAAGGCTTACACCTGCAGCACGTCGCCGTCGCGGGCCACCAGCAGGTACCATGCGGGATTGACGAAGAAGCCTAGAAAAAGGCGGGATACCAGGCCGGCGACGATGACGATGGCGAATGGTTTTTGAGTGTCGGAGCCGATGCCGGTGGAGAGGGCGGCGGGCAGCAAACCCAAACAGGCCACCAGTGCCGTCATCATAATAGGCCGCAGCCTCAATAGCGACGCCTCGCGGGTCGCCCCGCGTATATCCATGCCTTCCAGGCGCAGCTTATTAATGTAGGAGACCAGAATGACCGCGGTCTCCACCGAAACGCCCAGCAGCGCCAGCAAGCCCAGCACCGAGGAAACGCTGAAAGGAGTGTGCGTCAGTTTGAGTGCGATCAGTGCCCCCACCGGCTCGGTCATGACCACGCCGAAGGCAATGGTCACCGGGAACTTGAAATTACCGTACAGGGCGAACAGGATGAGGAAAATCAGTACCACCGCCAGCGGACCGATAACGTTCAACTGCTGCTTGGCCTGCACATATTGGCTGTATTCGCCCCCCCAGGTCAGCCAATAGCCTTCAGGCAGGATGATGGATTTCCTGATCGCCGCCTGGCCGTCTTCCACGGCGCGCGCCAAATCGCGGCCTTCAATGCTGTACTGGATACCGATGTAGCGCGAGTTGTTTTCACGATAGATAAATGAGGCGCCGTTGCCCTGGGAAATGGTGGCCAGTTGGGAGAGCGGAATAAGTTGTCCATCTGGCGTGCCCACCTGCAGGTTGCCGATCTGCTGGGCACTGCTGCGGAACTGGGGTTGCATGCGCACCACCAGGTCAAACAGCTTCTCGCCCTGAATAACCTGGGTAGCCGCCTGACCGCCCACCGCGGCCTGCACTACGTTTTCAACATCCGCCACATTGATGCCGTAGCGGGCAATCTTCTCCCGGTCCACGTCCACCAGCAGGCTGGGCTGCCCCAGTTCGCGCACCACCGTCAACTCGGTAAAACCCGGCACTTGGGACAAGGTTTTCTTGATATCGAGCGCCGTTTTCTGCAGCACCTGCAAGTCCGGACCGTAAACTTTGACCGCTAGCGCGCTCTTCAGGCCGGTGAGCGCTTCGTCCACCGCGTCTTCGGCGGGCTGGGTGTAGTTGAAGATGATGCCGGGAAAGGCGCGCAAGCGTGAATCAATGGAGGCAATCAGCTCTTTTTTGTCGCGGACATTGCCGCTCTGCCAGGCCTGGTCCTTGTAGGGTTTGAGCCCGACGTAGAACTCGCAATTGAAAAAGCCGGTTGGGTCAGTGCCGTCATCGGGACGGCCCAACTCCGAGCCCACCACCGTCACCTGCGGGTAGGACATCAGGATTTGCCGGATCTGGGGCGCAATCTTGCTGGCCTCCTCGAAGGAAATCGTATAGGGCATGGTGGCCCGCACCCACAACGCGCCTTCATCGAGGTGAGGCATGAACTCGCCGCCGATGAAGGGAACCAGCAGCAGGGTGGCGCCAAAAATTGCGGTCGCGATCAGCAGCGTCAGCTTGGGATGGTCCAGCGACCAGTCAAGCTGGCGGGCGTATTTGGCTTTGACCCACTCGAAAGGCTTGTTGACGCGGTCCTTTATTCCATTCTTGAACCACAGCGAAGCCAGCACTGGAGTAAGGGTGAGCGTAAGAATCAGCGCCCCAATCAGGGCGAAGGACATGGTCTCCGCCATGGGGTGGAAGAGCTTGCCGGAAGGTCCGCTCAGGGCGTAGATGGGCAGGTATCCCGCGATGATGACGGCCACGGAATAGAAAATGGGCCGGTCCACGTCACGGGCCGCGGTCAGGATAACCTCATTGACGTTAATGGGTTGGCCTTCGCGCAGCGCAAGTTCGCGATAAATGTTCTCCATCATCACCACGGTGCCGTCAATGATGATCCCGAAGTCTATGGCGCCTATGGATAGCAGGTTGGCGGAAACATCGTGCGCGTGCAGAACGATGAAGGAAAACAGCAGCGCCAGAGGAATGGTGAGGGCAACGATGATGGCGGCGCGGATGCTGACCAGGAAAAAGATCAGCACCACCAGCACCAGCAGCATGCCGCGCAGCAGGTTGCTCTCCACCGTGTCGGTGGTCAGGTTCACCAGTTCGCTGCGATCGTAATAGGGCAGAACCTTCACGTCCTTGGGCAGAATCTGCTGGTTGAGCTGCCTGGTTTTTTCCTCTACCTCCTTGAGCACAGTCTGGGTCTGCTCGCCTCGCCGCATGAGGATGACACCTTCCACCGCGTCATCGTTTTTCTGGAAACCGAATTCACCCAGGCGGGGAGCGTGGCCGATCACCACCTGGCCGATGTCCTTGATGCGGATGGGCGCGCCCTTGCTGCTGCCCACCACGATGTTTCCAATGTCTTCCGTGTTGCGCACCAGCCCCAGGCCGCGCACGTAATAGAACTGGCCGCCCTGCGAGTAAAAGCCGCCGCCGGCGTTGCCATTGTTGGCCGCCAGGGCGTTCATTACCTGCGGCACGCTCAGGTGGTAGGCGTAGATCCGCGCCGGGTCGAGCAGCACCTGGTATTGCATGGTGGCGCCGCCAAAGCCGGAATCATCGGCCACTCCCGGCACCGAGCGGTAGGCGCGCTCCACCACCCAATCCTCGAAGGTCTTCAGTTCCTGCGGACTGCGGTCGGGACTCTCCAGCACGTACCGGTAAACCAGGCCGCTGGGGCTGAAGAGCGGCGCCATGGTGGGGGTCACGCCCGCGGGCAGGGTCGGCTGGCCCAGGCGCTCAAACACCACTTGGCGCGCGAAGTAATCGTCGGTGCCTTCTTCGAAGGTCAGGCGGATATCGGAAAGCCCGTAGAGCGAGATGGAGCGCATAACCTCCATGCGCGGCACTCCATTCATCTCTATCTCGATGGGGAGCGTGACCAGGCGTTCCACTTCCTCGGCTGCGTGCCCCGGCCACTGGGTAATCAGTTCCACCATGGGCGGGGAGAGGTCGGGGTAGGCGTCCACCGGCATGCGCTGGAAGGAAATGATTCCGGCAACCGCCATAAAGGCGGTAAACATCAGCACCAGAAAGCGTTGGCGCAAGGCAGCTTGAACGATGCGGTGAATCATCCTCGGTTAGCGCGGAACTGGTCCCGCCCGTGTCTCCCCTATTGCTGCAGTGAATTAGCAAATTGCAGGAACAAGCTGCCGTCGCCCACCACCCGTTCCCCCGGCTTCAGGCCGTCCAGAATCTGCGTCGCCCCGTGATTGCTCTCCCCCAGCTTGACCGTGCGGCGGGCGAACTGGTTACCGGCCTGGTTGACGGAGACATAGACAAAGGGCTCGTTCTCCGCGCTGCGCAGCACCGCCGAATCAGGCACGGTGAGCGCATTCTTTATGGCGCCAGCCGCCACTGTTACCGTCACGTACATGTCCTTCTTCAAACGCCGCCCCGGATTCTGGGTGACAACGCGCGCCTGTACTGTGTGCGAAGCCGGATCCAGCCCTTCAGCCACATAGGAAATGCGGCCGCGGAATTGCTGTCCCGGGTAAGTGCTGGTGGTGATGTCCACCGGGTCGCCCACGTGCACGTAAGCCAGATCGTCCTGGAAAACATTAGCCAGCACCCACACCGTGCTCATGTCGGAGATGGTGAAGCATTGCGTGTTGCCCGCCTGCACTACCTGGCCGGGTGACACCAGGCGCTCCACCACCTCGCCGGCGATGGGCGCCAGCAGCGGCACTTCCGGCGATGCTGGCTTGGAGACAACCGTTTCAGGATTGGAAATGCCGATAATGGTCAGCGCCTGTTCCGCAGCCACCATGTCCGCCTGGGCCTGGGTTCGGGCTGATTCTGCCGCCTGCAGATCGCGCTCGGCGACGGCGTTGTGGGCGTACAAATCCTTGGAGCGGAGATAGTTTTTATCCGCCAGGTCGAACGCATCCCGGGCCTTGAGGTAGTTGGCTCGCAGTTGCGAGTAGTCGGGGCTGGCCAGATAGAGCATGGGCTGGTGTTGGCGGACAACCTCGCCCGGCTGCGCTACAACGCGGCTCACCGGCCCGCTGACCTGGGTGATTACCGGCGTGGTGCGGAAGGCGTTGAAAGCCACGGCGCCGCTGAGGCGCAACACTCGGCGCAGAGTGCCGGGCTCGACTGTCACCACCTGCACATGCGACATCTGCTGCGCCGGCACCGAGAAGAGCAGCGCTCCGCCGCTGCTGGGATTGGCGGCCTCGGCGGTTTTGGGTGTGCTCTGGCTGCAGGCCGCCAGCGTCAGCACCGCCGCCAGACCAAACGTGGCCGCCAGGCTCCAGCCGGAATGGCCCTTCAGCTTACGATTAACTTGGCTCATGGCAAATTCCTGGTTCCGACCGCTTCCTTCAGTTGCTCAACTGCCGTCATGTACGAGGCCAGCGAC
>DATEJK010000069.1:0-19002 GCA_035278025.1 Terriglobales bacterium
TTACTTCGACTCTTCCATCTCCAGCACTTCGCGGCCTTTATAGTAGCCGCATTTGGGGCAGGCGCGATGCGGCATTTTGCGCTCGTGGCAGTTGGGGCATTCAGATAGTGAATGGGCAGAGAGATGGTCGTGCGCCCGCCGAGTGGAGGTGCGCCTTTGGGAATGACGTCGTTTCGGGTTTGCCATGAAATCCTCTTTTTGCCGGGGCTGGCCCAGAGCCCAAGAGCCCTATAGCAGTTTAAACCGGCGAATTCTAGCTTTGCAGCTTGTCCTTGATCTCTTTCAGCGCCGACCAGCGGGTGTCTTCCAGCGGCTCGGCGCAATTGCACTGCTCCACATTCAGATTGCGCCCGCAATGCGGGCACAGCCCGCGACAATCCTCGCGGCACACCGCCTTCAGGGGAACGGCCAGCAGCACCTGCTCCCGCAGCACATCCTCCAGCAGCACGCCGTCCCCGGTGTAGTAGCTGACCTCAGCTTCGCCCTTCGGGACCGTGCGCTCATCCACGCCCGAATCAGCCCCGCGCGGACGGTAAAGCAGGTCAAAATCCCCCGAGATTTCGCGGGAAACCGGTTCCAGGCAACGGGCGCAATTCAATTCCAGGCGGGTGGAAAACTCGCCCACCACCCGAATGTCCTCAATGCGTTCCCGATGTCCCCTGCGTTCCTCCACCAGTTCCGCGTGGCCGCTACTCTTGAGGGGCCGGACTTGGTGGATATCCTCCCCAAAATCAATAACATCGGCGCCGATTTCCTCCTGAAAATCAACCCGGTGCTGCTCTAGTTCCTGGAGACTGATCAACATCTGGAACCTCCCGCACGTCCCCACCCCGACCGCGAAGGCCCGCGGGAAGCGCAAACTGCTTGCTGGCACTGGCAGCCGCCGGGAAAACTGCTCCACAGGCGGCGCAAGTTCTTGCGGAAGCAATATTTAGCATATCGGCGGGTGCGCGGCAGTGTCAAGAAAGGGGCGGAAAGGCAGTTTCGAGTTTCGAGCGCGGCAAACCTTACGAAACTGGAACTTTGCAAGCTCTGCGGATACCCCTACAGATGTCGTCTCGAGCGAACCCGCCCGAGCGAAGCGAGGAAGGACGAGTCGAGAGACTTGCGTTTCATTTTCACGCCCTTACGCTGAGGTGCCTGCATCTGGGGCGAAGCGCAAGGTGCTTCGACTGCGCCAGTTGATCCCGCAAAGCGGGATCAGCCGGCTCCGCTCAGCATGACAGTTCTAAATGATTGCATGCGGGCGGCTATCGCTTTGGCGCCGGCGCTTTCGTGACCGCGCGCTGCGCTCCCTGCTCGCGCCGCATTTGGGCCGCAAGTTCTTTGATCTGGGTCAGGTCCTGCTGCATTTCGTTCCAGCCGTACCACAGCGCGTAGTCGGGGCTGGCATGGAAGGTGCCCTGGAAGGTGCGCATGCGATGCTCCAGGAACATGACGAACAGCTTCTGCTCGATCTCGTGGGGCGCGTCGTAAAAGGTGAGCAGGTCGGGGAACGCATAGGCGTAGTTCTTGGGCTTGGGCAGGGTGCCATCCTGGTAGAGTCCGGCGACTGTGCGGATTCCCTCGGCCATGAGGTGGTCGGCGTTCTTGATTATATCGTCGCCCAGTTCCAACTGACGGCGGGCGAAGTTGATGGAATGGCACTGCTCGCAGGTTTTGAGCATCTTGTCGCGCTCGGCTTGCCAGTCCTCCTGGGTGAGGCGGGCGACCTGGGCTTGTTTCACCACTTCCAGCCGCGCCGTCGGCTTGCCACTGGGATCAAGCACGCCCAGGGCCTGCAGGATGATGGCGCGATCCGCCGCCCACTGCTTGTCTTCGGGCATGGGCAGGCGCACCGCCAGGAACCCCCAGGCCGTGCGCACTTCGTGATTGCCCTGCTGCATGTGGCAGGTTTGGCAGGTCGGAGCGGCGGAGGTTTCGGTGAGCACCTTCAGCTGCTTCAGGGCGGAGCGAACGCCATGCTTGGAGGAGGAATACATCTCCCACTGCGGGTGGTCGAAGCCCATGTGGCAGGTTTCACAGGCCTGCGGCTGTTTGGCTTCCGCTACTGAAAAGGTGTGGCGGGTATGACAGGCGTCGCAGGAAGCGATGCCGAAGGTGTTGCCCTGGGCGCGCAGATCGGCAATCTCTTTGTCGGTTTTCAACCCCAGCTTGTGGCAAGCGCCGCAGCCTTTCATGCCTTCGATTAACGCCATAGGCTGGTAGTGGATGGTGGGCATGGCGTTCATGGCGGCCCAGGCGAAGGCGTGCTTGCCTTTCTTGAATTGCGCCACCTGGGCTTCATGGCAGGAGCCGCAAGTGTCGGGTGTGGGGATCTTCACCTTGGCCACATCGGCGGCGGAGGTGTGCTGGTCGCCGTGGCAGGCGTCGCAGCCCACATCCCCCTGGCTGTGGCGGCTCAGTTTCCAATCGGAAACGATATTAGGCGTGATTTTGCTATGGCACTCGATGCACTGGGCGGTGGCGTTGGGCGGCGGTTGGGTTTGGGCTGCGATCAGCAACCACGGGAAGGAGACCAGAAGCAGCGGAGCAGCAAAACGACACACCATAAGCGCACCCCCAAGCGAAGGCGAATTATCGAAGCCGCGACGGGGACGAGTCTGTGATTGCGGTCACACCACAACGGGTCAGGAGAGAAGCGCCAACCCGGCGGCCAGCAGCTTCCACAGCAGGTACCAGCTGGCGATGACGGTGAAGGTGGTAGCCACGCGCAGCTTGCTGTTGCGGGCAAAGCCGATGGCCATCAGCACCATGCTCCAGATGGTGAACACGTCCAGCGCGGTGGCCAGGGTGTAGAAGAATTTGTTGCTGGCCATGTCCATGAAGTAAGCGGGATTGCTGGCCACGGGATTATTAATGTTGAAGGCTTCGGGATTGGCTCCGGCGGTGAGAGAGAGGATGCCCAGCAGCGCGGCGATCGCAAAGGGAAGGACGCCATACATCACGATGGCCAGCGAGGTTTTGAATCCTATATCCGCGCCCGCCCCGAAGCGGAAGGTTCCCATCAGCACGGCGGCGATGATCAGATAAATCAGGAGGCCAGTCAGCGGGCTGGCATAGGCCATGATGCGGGTAAACTTGGCGACACTTTCATAGCGCTGGGCGCGCTGGTCGGGCGGCAGCTGCTCGATCTGCTCCAACCGCGAAGAGCTGGCAATGACGTTGTGTGCGACCTGGTCGAAGCCCACCTTCCGGTCAATCACGGCAATGAAAGCCACCGAAGCGATGGCGATCACGAGCCAGGGCACCCACCAGCGGGAGTTGCGGCGCAAGTCGCTGAAGGTTTTGCTGGGCGCGATGAAGGTGTTAACGAGGCGTTGCGCCTCCGATAAGGCGGTCGGGGCGGTTTGGGCGGCCGCGGCAGGCATGGAACTCATGAGCAATGCTCCCTTCCGCGAGAAGCTCGGATTCTAGCCATTGGCGGCGCCAAGGGCAACAGAGAGCATTCAGCAGGCAGCATTCAGCCCCTAAGCAATTAGCACTCGGCATTTAGCCAGCCAGCCGTGTCGGTACTGCCGAAAAACAGCGGCCGGTTGTGCAGAGGCTTCGAGGAGCTAAGTACTAATTGCTAAGTGCTAATTGCTCCATCGGCTGGACGCTCATTCTTGAAAGCTGCTCCATCCATCTCCGGCGTAGCTTGCAGCAGGCTGCGGGTGTACGGGTGGGCCGGGCTGGCAACGATTTGTTCGGTAGGGCCGGTTTCCACAATTTTGCCCCGGTACATCACGGCGATACGCGTAGCCAGGTAGCGCACCACCGGCATGGAATGGGAGATAAAGAGGTAGGTGAGTCCGAACTCGCGCTGCAGGCGGGCCAGCAGATTGACGATCTGCGCGCCTACGCTGACGTCGAGCGCCGAAACCGGCTCGTCAGCCACGATAAATTTGGGCCGCAGGGCGAGGGCGCGGGCGATGCCGATGCGCTGCCGCTGTCCGCCGCTGAATTCGTGAGGATGGCGCTCCGCCGCGGATTCCTCCAATCCCACCGCCCGCAGCAGATCGTTGACCTGCTGCCGGCGCTCGCGGCGCCCGGTGCGGTTGTGCACCAGCAGGGGCTCGGTGATGATTTCACCCACCCGCATGCGGGGGTCAAGGGAGCCGAAGGGGTCCTGGAAAATGATCTGCATGTCGCGGCGCAACCGCCGCAATTCCGCGCCGCCGGCGCGCAGCACCTCTTGGCCCGCAAAGCGCACACTGCCGGAAGTGGGCTCAATCAGGCGCAGGATGAGGCGGCCGAGGGTGCTTTTGCCGGAGCCCGATTCGCCCACCACGCCCAGGGTTTCCCCCGCCGCAATGTCCAGTGACACGCCATCCACCGCGCGCACCTCGCCCTGGGCTCCGCCCCCGAAAATGGATTCTCCCAGAGGAAAGACTTTGACCAGGTCGCGCGCTTCAAGCAGTGGCATCTACGCGGATAGTAACACCGGGAGTAAAGAGCAGTAGTTGGTAGTTTGCCGGACAGGTAGCTGCTCTCAGGCTGCCCTCCGCTCCTTGGTTCCCGGCCTCTTCTCTCCTTTTTCCTTGGCCTCGGGAACCCCTTTTTTCGCGGCGGCATTTTCGATTTCAGCGTTGACCTCGCCGCCGATGAGAATCGCCACTCCAGTCACGTAGAACCACAGCAGCAGGATCATGACCGCTCCCAGGGAGCCGTATGTCTTGCTATAACTGTCGAAGAAGTGCAGATAAACGCGCAAGCCGAAGGAGACCACGGCCCAGAGAAACACGCCCACAACCGAGCCTGGGCTAATCCAGTGCCACACGGGAAATTCCACGTCGGGCCCGAAGTAATAGATCAGAGCGAAGGAGAACAACAGGAAGAAGACGGCGACCGGCCATTGGGCGATCTTCCATGTCCAAGTAGTCACGTCGCTCAAACCTACAATGTTGCCGACGCTGTTGGCGATGCCATTGCCATAAAGAACAACGGTGAGCGCAATAACCATGAGAACGCCAATGGCCACCGTGAGCCACACCGCGATAGCGCGAAATCGGAGAAAGGAGCGGCCTTCGCGCACGTTGTAGGCGGCGTTCAAGGTATCCATGATGTTGGTCATGGCGGCGGTAGCGGCGATGAGGGTAAGAATCAACCCGAAGGAGAGCTTGCCGCTGCCGCTGGCACGCGTAGTCTCCTGCACAACGCGCTGCACGACATGTGCTGCGGCCGGAGGCATGGCGTCCGTAGACTCCATAACCAGGTGCTGCTGGATGGAAGATTGGGGCCCGGCGACGATTCCCAGGATGGCGAGCAGGAACATGAAGAGGGGAAAAACCGCGAACAAAAATCCGTAGGCGATCTGACCGGCACGGCCGAATACATCGTCGTCATTGATGCCGTGCCAAACCCGCAGGCTCAATTGCCTTACCGTCAGTCCACCCAGGTTCCAGGGCGTTGGCCGCTCAGGGGGCTGCTTCTCTGCTGCTGGCACGCTTCTCCTCCGATCCTTCCCCCTTTTCGATGCCAATCTGGGCGGCCATGCCCGGGCTGCTGCTCTCGATTCCAAAGCTGCCAGAGGCAAGCAGTGCCAGCCCCCAGGACCATCCCGGTTGATTTGGAGAGGCGAAAGGGGAAGGCTCAGACCACTGAAAGTAAAGGCCCAGGGGCGGTCGCTTTCAACTTGCGTGGTAGAATCTGCTCAGACCCAGTGCCCAGGACCTCTCCAGTTTGATTGAACTGGCGCCCTCGATTCTCTCGGCTGATTTTGCTCATCTTGCCGATCAAGTGCACGCGGCGGTTGAGGGGGGCGGAAGTGTGCTGCACGTGGATGTGATGGATGGGCATTTCGTGCCCAACATCACTATCGGCCCTCCGGTGGTGGCCTCGCTGCGGAAGGCGACAGAAATACCTCTCGATTGCCACCTGATGATCGAAAACCCCGACCAGTACATTCCTGAGTTCATTTCCGCGGGCGCGGATTGGATTTCTGTGCACCAGGAAGCCTGTGTTCACCTGCACCGCACCCTGCAACTGATTCGCAGCCACGGGGCCCAGGTGGGGGTAGTTATCAATCCTGCTACTCCGGTCGAGAGCCTGAGCGAAGTGCTCGACATGGTGGACTATGTCCTGGTCATGTCGGTAAACCCAGGTTTTGGCGGGCAGCAATTTATCCCCAATTCACTCAATAAGATCCGCAAGCTGGCACAGTTGCGCGCCACTCGCGGCCTGAACTTCCGAGTGGAGGTGGATGGCGGAGTCGCCCTGGACACGGTGGGAAATGTGGTGCGTGCCGGGGCCGAAATTCTGGTGGCGGGCAACGCGGTGTTTGGGACAGGTAATCCCAAAATCAACGCACAAACCTTGCTGAAAGCGGCCATGGAAGCGACCTTGCAGAAGGTGTAGAGTTGCTGTATTCAGGTTCGGCTGGGTATGCGCCCGTGGCGTAAGCTGCGGTTACTACGCGAATGAGGTAGGTAATGTTTCGTCGTCTGCTGAGCGTCTCCGGGATAGTAGTTCTGCTGGCTCTCGCCATCGCCTGCACCAACAAGAAGGTGCAAAATCCACTGGCCAACCTGGGTTCCAAGCAGCCCGACAAGGTCCTGTTCGACCGGGCCATGGACGCCATGAAGCACAACAAGTTCGACGTGGCGCGGCTCAGCCTGCAGACCCTGATCAACACCTACCCGGACTCGGAATACGTGGCGCGCGCCAAGCTGGCGGTGGGCGACTCCTGGTATGCCGAGGGGGGGACGGCCTCCCTGCAGCAGGCGGAGATCGAGTACAAGGACTTCATCACCTTCTTCCCCAACATGCCGGAGGCGGCGGAAGCGCAGATGAAGATCGCCAACATCCACTTCCAGCAGATGGAAAAACCGGATCGCGATTTTACCCATGCACTGCGGGCCGAGGATGAATACCGGCAAGTAATTCTGCAGTATCCAGATAGCAAGCTGGTGCCGGTGGCGAAGGAGCGGCTGCGCGAGGTGCAGGAGGTGCTGGCGGAGCGCGAGTATCGCATCGGACGCTTCTACTACCTGCGGCAGTCCTACCCGGCCGCGATTGCCCGCTTGCAGGACGTTGCCCAGTCCTATCCGCTCTACAGCAAGGCCGACGAAACTCTGTTTCTGCTGGGCCAGTGCTACGAAGGCGAGGTCAATGCGATTCGCCTGGGCCGACTCAATGAGACGGCAAAAGGAAAGCTGATCGCGGACTTCACCCGGGACGCCGCTAACGCTTACTCCGAGATCCTCACCCGCTATCCGGTGATGGATCGGGCCGTAGATGCGAGGAGACGACTGGAAGCTTTGCGTCAGCCCATTCCCAAAGCAACCCCGCAGGCGATCGCTCAGAACAAAGCTGAGGAAGCCAGCCGGCGTGAGCCAGGAATGATGAGCCGCGTCATGAACAACTTCACCCGCCATCCGGAAATGGCGGAAGCGGCTCGGGTGGGCGAGCCGACGCTGGTTGATCCCAAGCCGACCAGCGCTACGCAGGTGGTGCAAGAAGCAGGACGGGTGCTGGCCGGGGGCAATGTCGGCGGCACAGGAAGCGGCGCAGTGAGTGTGGAGCAGGTCAAACCGGGGGCGACACCGCCGCCCAGCCAGGCGATTCCGCGCAGCGATTCCCCCAACGAGACCCCCGCCACTCCCGCGGAGAGTAGCGCACCGCCCGCGGCGGCAAATGGCGGAGCGGCTTCCGACGCGGCCACCCCACCCGGAAGCAATGCCGGAACTTCGGCTCCGGCCACGGATTCCAATAGCAGCGGCATTGAGGACCTGACGTCCGCGACCAGTGGCAGCACGCAAGGCACCGCAACTCCCGCGCCACCTGCCGGTGCAGCCGCACCGGCGCCCAATGGCCAGCCTGCGACCTCGAACACCGACCTGACCGCGCCGGCGCCCGCGCCGGCACAAGTCAATGATGCGGCCGCTTCCGGAAACACAGCTCAACCGGCCAATACGCAAAACGCTCAAGACAGCAGCAACCAGGCCTCTTCTTCCAGCAAGAAAAAGAAGAAGAAACATAAACTGAATCCGTTTTAGCGTGTGGAATCGCCGCTGTTTCAAGCGGTTGAGGTGATTGCCGGTGAGGCCCGCAGGGCTTCGTCCTTCCGTGTTACTTTCGTGTTCCCGTTGTCGTTGACTTGGGGGCTTTGAAACAGTAACGTTTCGTCGTAACTCCCCAAAAAGAGGGAAACTTAGCAGTGAAAATCCTGCTTGCCGACGATAGTGTGACTGCCCAGAACATGGGCAAAAAGATCCTCAGCGAGGCTGGGCACGAGGTGCTCTGCGTCAGCAACGGAGCAGCCGCCCTCAAGAAAATCGCGGAGCAGGAGCCCGACCTGGTGATCCTGGATATTTACATGCCGGGATACAGCGGCTTGGAAGTGTGCCAGCGCCTGAAAGAAGGCCCGGGAACGGCCGCGCTGCCGGTGGTTTTGACGGTGGGCAAGCTGGAACCCTTCCGCAAAGAAGATGCGCAGCGGGTTCGAGCCGAAGCCCTGATTATAAAGCCGTTCGAAGCCACTGAGCTGGCGGCGGCAGTCGCCCGATTCGCCGAAATGGCTGCCACGAATCCTCCCAAACCCAAAAGCAAAAGCAAGCTGGGACCGCAGCCCAAAGCCAAGCCACGATGGGAAGAAGCTCCCGAGGACGAGTTTGTCACCACCAGCAAGAAACTGGAAGAGGAAGAGGAGAAGAGCCTGGCGCGCAGCTCCTCCGTAGAAACGCTATCGCGCGGCACAGCGGAAGCGGCCGAACCAGAGAGCGCAGGCAGCGAGTTTGAAGTAGCGGCGGAGCCGGAGAAAGCAGAAGCTGCTGGGGTTGCTTCCTGGCGGTCTGAGGTCGGCCCGGCACCGGGCGCTAATGCCGAAACCGGCGCCTCCGAAAGCTCGTGGCAGGCAGGGTCGTCTGAGTTCAGCGTGCAGGCGGAAGCTGCAGCTTTGACGGGTGAGCCGGCGGCGATTGCCAAGGCGGCGGCAGCCGCAGCTGGAGCCGATTTCGACGCTGGGGGCACGAGACCTGAGTTCTCCCCCGAAAAGCCCTTCACAACCGATTTTGCCGTAACTGCGCCTTCCGATTCTCCCTCCGCGGAGGCTAGCGTTTTCGCCGCCCAAACTGAGCCCGAGACCGTCAGTTTGCCGGGCGTGCCCGAATTGCCGGCGGCGGCTCCAGAATTCTCCGCCTCGGGCGGGGAGAATGTAGCGGTGTCCGCAACTGATCCTGCTTTTGACCCCGACCGCACCCAGTGGGCGACCCAGTTTGCCACCCATTTTGGAGTTGCGGAAGAACAACCCGTCGAGGCAGCCGAGCCTCCGGCCGGCGGGGCAGAAACGGGACCTGGCGCCCCGCCCTCCGATGACATTGCCGCCATTTTGAGCAATCTTCCTGGGGGCATGGCTAGCCCACAACCGTCCCGGCCGGATGAGGAAAGCGCGCAACTCGGGCAGCGGCCATGGCCAATGGAAGTTGGCGCGCCGGATAAAGAAGATCTGAAGGCGGAAGAAGTCCCAGTGGAAGACCGGGACAGCTCAGTTTCCTTAGCGGAGGAGATGGAGAAGGCATCGGCCAGCTTCGAGGATCGCGCTCAGCCCAACTTTGCCGCGGAGGCAACTTCAGTAGCTCAAGAAGAAATGAGCCCTGCGCCTCCGCCTGAACGCGAGGACGAAAACCAGCAGACGCCGGCAGCCGCGCCCGAGGCCGCTTGCACGGAGCAACTCGAGGAAAGCGCGCCCACTGTGAATCGCAGCGAAGCGGAGTTCGGCGGCGTGCAACCTGCTCTGGAGGATAAGCCGTCGCAGCCCGCTCCCGACCGGGTTGCAGGCGTGATGCAGTCGGCGGCGATGGCCATCGCCACGCGGGCCACCGTCTCCGCCGTGGCTTCGCAGCTGCACTCCCAGCCTGCCGAAACCGTCAGCACCGGGCTGTCAGGCATCGAAGAACTGGTGGGGCAGGTGCTGGACCGCCTTAAGCCCAAATTGATCGCCGAAATTAAGCGCGAATTGGGAACACCGGAAGAGAAGTAAGTCGGAAGCTCATCTACCCACAGTTTCCTGCGCCGCACCATTGCACTTCTGGTTCTGACCAGCCGAAGAACCAAGCTCAAAGCCCCTGCCGGTGGTACCATCACCAAAAAAATCGGATGTTCTTCACCGGAACCGGGCCCAGCTGTGGCAAGCAAGAAGATCACGACCTGCTAACTAGAAAAATATCAAGGAGAGGCGTGAATGGGGCGGCAACTGAGGATTGCGGCGGTGGTGTTGTCGGCTGGATTATCCCTGTTTCTGAACGCGTGCTATTCCTGCTCAAGAGGACCGGCGGGCGGTGAAGTTGCGGGTGGAGCGGCCAGCACCACAGCACCCGCCGGCTTCTACACGCCTCCGGGCGCCGTGTTCCAAGCGACCTACACGAAAAACACAGTCCGGCTCGATCTGCCTACGGTGCAGAAGGCGCTGCGCAGCGTCAGCCGGGACGCGCGCGTATTTCTCTTTGACGATTCCGATTCGCGTATTGAGCAGTTGACCAAAGGTAAAGTCATGTTCCTGGAGCACTTGGGCGCCCGCCGCATTGTTAACGCGCAGAAACAAGGCTCCCAGATTGCCCTTTTGACCGAACCCGCCGCCCTCACCGACTTCATCGAGGACGGCCGCATTGAATTCAAGGCTCCCATCAATTTTCGCCGGGTGCGCGCGCAAAATACGGCGTCGCCGGAGAATGGGGGCTTTCTCGGCGGCTTACAGGGATGGTTTGGCCCGCTGACGGTGGTGCATGCCGGGGAAGAGGAAAACAAGACCTCGATCGGCCTTCACACCAAAGGCGAGGTCAATAGCTGGCAATTCGAAGTGGAGGGGGAGCCGGAAGGCGACGGCTTCTCTCTGAGTCTAACCGCCATCAAGAAGCTCCACGGATTCGGGGCCAGCATAAAAGCAAAAGGCGATGTAAGCCACATCGCCACGGCTTTCAAGGCGGTAATCCACGGCCAGAAAATGGAGGAGTTCGCTTACGATACCCCCCTGGAAGGCAAGCTGCACGTTGGCTGGGCGGCCCTGACGGAAGGCGAAAATGAAGGCATCGGCGAGGCGCGGCTGAAGCTGCCACCCTTTGCCAAAGACGTTTTTGATATTTACGGCGTTCCCTTGCTGTTTCGCATTGACGAAAACCTGATCTTCAAGCCCGGCTTCGGCGGCAAAAAGGACGCTGCCTCCGGAGGTTTCGACCTTACTTACAATGGCACCGGCGGGCTGGACATTCATGGCGGCCAAAGCACACCCAAGGGAACCATGGACGCCGAACCCAAAGCTGAGAACACGACGGCCGAGTCTCTGGCCGCCCACGGAGTGGTCCTGGCGGTGGATGCGCCCAAAATTTCCATCTCCTTCGGCACCGAGAGCGTGGTGGAGGCCATTAAGGAAGCTATGCCGGCCAAAATGCTGGATGAGGCGGCGGAGATTCTGGAGAAAGGTCCGTTCGGCCTTGGTGGCCTGCTCAACAAAGCCAAGGAAGAATTTTTCAAGCTGGAAGGCGCGGCCTACGTGCAACTGGTCACGGAATTCGATTATGCCGGCTCCGGACCCTTGAGCCTGGTTCCCTGCAAGGTCACACATCTGAATTTCTTCGCCCAGGCGGGAGCGGACGCCCAGATCGGGCTGATGAGCGCCGAGTCCCCGCATTTCGACATCAAGAAGACGACATTCACCTCCCGCGAGCCGGACAACGACATCTGCGGAAAGAAATAAGCGGCGGAGGCCGCCAGATCACCGCGCCGGCGTAATCACGATGTTGCGAAAAGAGACGTGTCCGGCCTCGCTGCCCTGCAGGTAAATGGGCCCGGGCAGCGCTTCGTGGCTGTCCAGCGCTCCTCCGGTGATGCCGGGAATCTCTTGGTGGTCAATGATGGTGTGACCATTCTGCGCCACGGTCACTGTCCGCCCCACCAGCGTTATGTCATAGGTCTGCCATACTCCCGGCTGCCGCCGTTGTTCCGGCGAAGGCGCCACAAAACCATACACGCCTCCGGTGCGCATGCTCGGTCCTTCCGGCACCGGGTCATTTTCGATCTGCAGTTCGTAGCGGCCGCGCAGGTAGACTCCGCTATTTGCGGCCTTCTCGCAGTTGAATTCCACGTGCAGCTTGAAATCATGAAACTTGCGGTCGCTGATAAGTTCGGCGCCCCGCCCGGGGCTGACCAGGGTTCCGTTCTCCACCGTCCAGGATTTCAGCTTGGGGTCGCTCATGTGCCAGCCGGTCAGGTCCTTGCCATCGAACAATTTGACGGGCTCGCCCCACTTGGGCGAACTGTTCCGCTTCAAGGACGGCGCGCGCACGCCGGTCCAATGCCAGGGAGTGCCGTCGGGACCGGTGGTGGTCCCCACCAGCTTGCCGCCGGAAAACCTGCCCACGAAGACCATGTCATCTTTGCGATCCTCTTCCTGCTTGGGGGAAACAAAGGTGAGCCGGCCTTTGGCATACTCAACCTTGGGCAGGGGCCGGGCGTTGCCCCAACGGCTCACGAACAGAGCCTGCAGCTGTCCATCTTTGTGGCTGAGCTCCAGCCACGAAGGATACTCGCGCTGCGGTGTCTTCAGGGTCAAATCCCAGCGTCCCAAAAGCGGCTGCACTGAGGAGGCAGGCGCAGAAGTTCTGTTCGCGGCATTCAATTGCGCTGCAAGCATCAGCAGCAAGGTTCCCAGCAGCACCACTCTGGCTTTCAGATTCAGCATGATCTCCCCTTCCGAAGGCGATTGTAATTCATGAACACGGCTTCGATTGATGCCGCGGGGGATCTCACTCGTTCGTAGCCATAGCGACTCCCCGCACGCACGCCCTCATGTGAGCCCGGTCACTGCCGGCAACTGCGCCAGGAGTTTGAATCTTTTTGAGCGCAGCATTGCCAAGGAGGTCCAGTCCCATGCCCACCACCCTGGAGGACGTTCATGAGTTCCTGGGGCAACGGCGAATCGCCCTCGTCGGCCTGTCGCGCGACCCCAAGGATTTCAGCCGCTTGCTCTTCCGCGAGATGTGCCAGAGAGGCTACGACATGGTTCCGGTGAATCCAGCCGCGGGTGACCTGGAGGGCCGGCGTTGTTTCGCCCGGGTGCAGGAGATAGAACCACCTCCTGAGGGCGCGCTTATCATGACCGCGCCGCGGGAAACCGAGCGCGTCGTGCGCGATTGTGCGGAAGCCGGCGTGCGCCGGATTTGGATACATCGCGGCGGCGGACAAGGCGCGGTCAGCAAGGCGGCGGTTGAGTTTTGCGGCCATCAGGGTATACATGTGGTGGAAGGTTATTGCCCGTTCATGTTCCTGCCCGCTACGCCATTTTTTCATCGCCTGCACGGGTTTCTTTGGAAAGTAATGGGGCGCTATCCGGCTGGGGCCCGGTGCGTTACTAAAGCCGCCTGACCGGCCACCGAGAACAGAAGCTCAAGAGAAGCGGGGACCGCCGCAGCGCCTGGAGTTGCCTGGCGCTTTGACTTGAAAGCCGACCCAGCCCAGCTTATTATTCCCGGCGAAATAACCGGCTGCAACCAACTATGCCTTTTCAAGTCGAGGCAAGAGAACTCGATCGCATTGTGGTGGTGGATTGCGTGGGCAGGCTGACGCTGGGTGAGGGCCGCACCCAACTGCGCGACCTGGTGCACGTATTCACCGGCAACGGCCGCAAGAAATTCCTCATCAATCTCGCCGGCGTGGATTTCGTGGATAGCGATGGCCTGGGCGAACTGACCCGGTGTTACAGCATTGTCCGGCAGGCGGGTGGCGAGATGAAACTTGTCAACGTCCACCAGCGGGTACAAGCTCTGCTGGAACTGACCCGGCTGATCAACCTTTTCGAAATTCACCTAGCGGAGCACAGCGCTCTGCAGGCCTTCCGCCGCTGAATCGGCAAAGTTGACAATCATCCCAACCGGGTATGTAATGGCCCCCGTTTATACCCCCCGCGAATGGGCCCCTCTGATTTCCCAGCAGCAATGGGCCTTCTAATTTCCAGCACAAAAGGGAGCAATCAATGAAAACACTCGCACGGTGGATTGTGGGACTGGTATTGCTGAGCGCAACCATTCCCGCGTGGCCGCAGAATCAAGGCATGGCTGGCGAGAGCGAGCAGGCGGTTGCCGCCCTGGAGCAGCAATGGCTCAAGGCGCAACAGACGAGCAATCCTGATCTGCTTGCTCCTCTCCTGGCCGACGGGTTCATCGAAACCTCCAGCAACGGCAAATTGATGGGCAAAGCCGAAGCGCTGGCCGGAACCAAAGCTTCGCAGTACCAGTCTGCCGAGTACACCGACGTGAAGGTATCTGTTTTCGGAAACACGGCCATCGCGACGGGAGAGTTTAAAGGCAAAGGAACAGACGAGAAGGGAAACGCCATAGAGTCGCCCGAGAGGTGGACGGACACCTGGGTGAAGATGGTAAACGGCAAATGGCAGTGCGTTGCAAGTCACGCCTCGTTGGTAAAGATGTGAAACGCTGTTGCAAGCGAGGAACACATGACGGCGATGTCCGAATCGCTCTCAAGGAAAACAAGGGTGTAGAGTGCGGTATCGCGCTGGTGGCTGCACGCTTCCGAAGCAGAGCCCTTTCGTGCCAGGTACATGGCTGATGCCGACCATGGGCGAGGAGCTGACAGCTCAGGACCTTCTCTGCACCCGCTTCACGAAAACGAGCGCGATTACCATCATGACAAACGCTTCCATCAGGCTACGGTGCTGATAAGCGACCTCTGACCGATACAGAGCGAACGCCGCCAGGACTGTCAGGAGCGCAAGCAAAGCCGTCCATGGATTCTTCAGTTTCAAGTTTTCCTCTGTGCCCCTGTGTTGATGGTCTCGGATCGCGAAGGTGGCGTGCGCGGGGCCAGTCTACTTGAACCGCAGCGGCTTCGCCAAGCCGGGTGCGTGCTCCAGGATGGGGAAAAACTGAATTGCTCCGGCCTCCCGGCGCCACTGGTTGCGCCTGGCCAGCATCTACGGCTGCATCTGCTGCTGGCGAACGCGCCGCCGACAAAAGCCGCCGTAGCGCGAGTCTATCCAGCCCACCACCCGTAACTGAGCGGGGAGAAATGGGCCGCACCGCCTGTCACATCTCGCCGTGACCTCGATTACCGACAATAAAAGTGATGCTTTCTAACCTTGAGAAGCCGGGTTACACGGCTGATTCCTGTTGCTGGATTTATGGCCTGGCGTTCCCAAAGGCGTGACACAATCTTTTCCACAATCCATACGAGAGCTTTTTAGGAGGGAGTATGCGCCACTTCCATGGGGCTCTGGCTCTAATTTTGTGCTGCTCGATTCTGGCCTACGCCGAAGGCAACACCTTTACGCGGGTTCGGTACAACGGCGGCTCGGTTCCGTCGAAGGTGAGTCCGAAGGACTGGGACAACACGCTGACGGTAACCCCGGATGCCATCACCATGGTGTTGAAGGATAAGGCCCGGGTTGACATACCTCCCAAGTCGGTCACATCGCTCAGCTACGGCCAGGAGGCGCACCGGCGCGTAGGCACGATGATCGCGCTGGCCGTTCTGGTTGCTCCGGTGGCGCTCTTTGGCCTGTTTCACAAGACGCGGCTGCACTACATCGGCGTCCAATACAAAACTCCGGACGGCAAGAGTGCAGGCATCCTGCTTCAAGGCGACAAGAGCAACTACCGCGCCATGCTGGTGGCCCTGCAGGGCGTGACCGGAGCGCCGGTTTCCGTTGCCGAAAAGGAACGGTCGTTCGTTCCGGTGGGTGTGACCACCACGGTGGCCAAGGATGCTGAAGAATCCGCGCCGGCGCAGGCCAAGGCCATGGCGGAGAGCGCACCTCCGGCCGATGCAGTCGCAACTGTGGACCTGACGACTAATCCCGACGGCGCCGACGTCTATGTGGACGGCCACTTCAACGGCAACAGCCCAGCCACGCTCAAGCTCACGCCCGGGAGGCACGCCATTCGCGTCAGCGCGACTGGGTATCAGGACTGGACGCGGGAAATAACTACCGACGCAGGATCCAGCGCGCACCTGGCGGCCACCTTGCGGAAGGCCAGCCAATAGGCTCGATTCCTGTCCGACTCCTGTCCCCCCTGTGCGCGCCGCGATGTGTGGAACTGACCGGCCTCGCCTGAGCTGGACCTGACTTTTTCGCGCCAGTCGCGGCGCGGAGCCGGCGTGGGGCGCGCATATCCTGCGAACCAGTCAGTGTGGTTGCTCCCCGTGGTTGCCAGGGCTAAAATGTCGCGACCCGAGGTTTGGCCGGGGGAGCGTCCCTCCGTTGCAAATTGTCCTGTGCTGTTCCCAGCAGTCCGCTCTCGTTGCACTGGCTGTGGCGGCGCCGTTCGGCCTCACAGCCACGGCATTCTGGATGTATGTTTGCGCGTTGCTGCTTTTTATCGCCGGCCTCGTCCGCATTCTCCAGGAACTGCCGCAGCAGCCTGGCGTAGACAAGGTCATGCCCTTTGGGCGGCTGTTTTTTGCAATTCCCATGACCGTTTTTGGCTCCGAGCACTTCACCGCCACCAGGGAAATTGCCGCCCTGGTTCCGCGCTGGATTCCCGCACACACGTTCTGGGTCTATGCGGTGGGCCTGGGTTTTATTTGTGCAGGGCTCAGTATGGCAGTTCTTGTCCAGGCGCGGCTGGCGGCGGCGCTGGTGGGAATAACGTTTCTGATCTTCGTATGCATAATGGATATCCCGAACGCCGTTGCCCACCCGCATAGCAGATTTGTTTGGATTTTCGCGCTGAGAGAACTTTCCTTTAGCAGCGGCGCCTTGGCTTTCGCCATGATGCCGTGGAGCACTGGGACGAGACAACCGTCAGCCGCACCGCCGATCACAGCACGGTTGGCCGCACTTCCGCGATTCTTCCTGGGCATTGCTTCCTTGTTCTATGGGGTGGAGCATCTGCTTCATCCGGAACACGTGCCGGGAGTTCCGCTGGAAATGATCACTCCCGGGTGGATTCCCGGGCGAATTTTCCCAAGTTATTTTGTGGGTGTGGTTCTGATTCTCGCCGGCGTGTGCCTGCTGGCCAACAAGAAACCGCGCCTGGCCGCCACCTTTTCAGGGCTCACGATTCTACTGGCGGTGTTGTGGATTTATCTGCCCATGCTCCTGGCAACGCCTAAAAGCGTGAAGGCGCTGAATTATTTCTTCGACACCCTGCTTTTCTGCGGAACCCTCCTGCTGCTGGCCAACGCACTGGAAAACGAAAGCACGGTAGCGTTTCGCAAGGACGCGGCTTCAGCCGCGACGTAACACACCCTTATCTTGCCGCTCGAGTGCCCCACTCCTTCGCGTTTTTGCGAAGGACCAACTCCTAAGCAGGTCACGAGTTCCAAATGTAGAGAAAATTGTCGTCTGTGGCGGTGGCTACATCCCTGGGCAGCTTTCGCGTCGCCCGATTCAAAGCGGAGCGAATATTCACAGTCGTATCGGTCAATTCGCCGATCGGAATCTTCAGCGCGTGGCCCGGCTCCAGCCTTTCCAAATCTGCCAGGATCGCCGCCACAATAACGTGATGCTTCCCTTTGCGTCCTCTCGGAACATTTGCGATATCTGTGGTGTTGAACGTCGCCTCCGCGGTTTCTTTCCGGGCTCGCATCGCTCCAACCTCCCTGGTCTTGTTTACCGCCGTACTAGAAAACTAAACGTATCACTAACGCTACACAAAATCAATTAAATTCTTGCGCTAAAAAGCTGAGCGAGCTAAGAACGGGCAGAATAAACCAGTTATTAATCTCTTTATTTCCATGCACTTACGCAATGCTGTGGGCTAACAAAATCTGCCCGTATCGGCCTTTTAGGCATACCGTAAGGGAGTGGAGTGCGAGAGGAACAGGCCGCTGCGGCAATTCGAAGTGGACACTTCATTGAAAAGGAGGCCCAACGGTTCTACTGATGGAGGAGGTGAAGCGGCTCACGGGCGAGGACCCGAAACCGAGATCTATCAATGACCAATGACGGCAAGCAATCACGCACGGCGCTGTTAATCCGATGCACCGAAGACGAGGCTGCGGCAATCCGCGAAGCTGCAAGTCGCGAGCGTCGTACGGTCAGTGCTTTTGTTCTGAACGCCGTGATGAACCGCATAAAGTTTCAGCAGCGGATGACGCCGGCTGCGAATCTACGCGCTAATCCGAAGAGCGATTTTAAGCTGTAATTCTCCAACCCCGCTCAGCCCGCGCCTCGCCCGGAAAACGTTCCCAACGCCTGTGGCTCTCGAGCAACGTCGTCGGGCAAAACTTAAGAGCGACAACCGCCAGGCTCGGTGTCGTCGGCGTTATCAACCATAACGAATGGCGCCAAGAACAGCGGCAGATGAGGCGGACCTGCAGAAGGCGCGGGTTCCTGCTGAACAACAGCCTTCTCTTGCCCACAGAATCTTAGAACTTCTATTTAGGCTACGGGATAATGTTGAGCGGTCCCAGTTGTTGCGAACGGTGCTATTGAACAGTCAAACGGACGGCGTAAGTCTCTCACCTGGCTGAAGAAAACCCTTTCCGAGCGCATTACGAAATGTTAAAAGGCGTACACCTTCGCAAGATATTTGGATCAGAACGGCAGAATTGAGGAGCCGTGTAGAGCGGGCATTTATCACATTGTTATCACAATTTCAGCCAGTTCCCCGATCCGGTAGTGGTGCAGAAACTGCACCACTACCCCCGATCCATACCATAGTGAGCTGGGGCCAAATCCAGCGTAAGCGATTGAAAGCAAATGGCGGAAGCGAGTGGGAGTCGAACCTTTCCGGGTGTTGCAGACAAAGGACTTCCGTTTAGAATCAATCGCTTATCCCGCTCAATATCTTAACTTCCGCACCCCCATAGCACACGATCTAGCACACACGGGCCCGGTTCCCATCCTCTTCCGGGGTACTAAAGCTTCCAATGATGCGGCCGAGGGTCACGATTGTAAGGTGGCACACACTCCGCGTACAAGCCCGCCATAATCCGGCAAGTCAAAGGCAGTGCCTGCTGTCCGACAGTCAGCCAGAACATAAGAAATGGCAGTAGGCTGGTTTCCTGCGGTGAATGGCAGGTGCTCGCTGGCCTTGCTATGCACTCCTCTCGCCAATACGAACACAA
>DATEJK010000070.1:0-21787 GCA_035278025.1 Terriglobales bacterium
CCGGTGCCGTGGCTGGGGTCCACCAGGATGGGCAGGTGGCTGAGCCGCTGCACCGCCGGAATCAGGCTCAGGTCCAGGGTGTTGCGGGTGTGGTCGGCGAAAGTGCGCACGCCGCGCTCGCACAGGATCACCTGGTAGTTGCCTTCACTCATGATGTATTCGGCGGCCATGAGGAACTCCTCCAGGGTGGCCGACATGCCGCGCTTGAGCAGCACGGGCTTGCGGGCGCGTCCGGCACGCTTGAGCAGGGAAAAATTCTGCATGTTGCGGGCGCCGATCTGGATGACGTCGGCGTAACGCTCCACCAGTTCCAGAGACTCGTGGTCGACCGCTTCGGTGACGATGCGCAGGCCGAAGCGCTCGCGGATTTCGGCCAGGATGCGCAGGCCGTCTTCGCCCATTCCCTGGAAGGAGTAGGGCGAGGTGCGCGGCTTATAGGCGCCGCCGCGGAAGAACTGGGCTCCGGCGGCGCGCACGCGCGCAGCAATCGCGAAAGCCTGCTCGCGGCTTTCCACCGCGCAAGGCCCCGCGATTACGGCCAGGGTGCGCCCGCCAACTGAGGCGTCCGTACCTGGGAAAGTTATGACCGTGTTCTCTTCCTTAATGTCGCGGCTGACCAGCTTGTAGGGCTTGCTTACGCGGATGACTTCCTGCACCCCCGGCATTTCCTCCAGCGTGCCGGGTTCGACCTCGGTCTGGTTGCCAGTAATGCCGATAGCGGTGCGCTGCGCGCCGGGAATGGGGTGGGCGCGATAGCCCAGCGATTCGATTTTCGTGCACGCTGCCCGGATCTCCTCCTCGGTGGCATGCGCCTTCATCACCACTAGCATGGATAACTCTCCTGCGACAATCGTTCAGTTTACTTTGCTGGAAGGCAGTGCGCAATCCGACGGGGCGGCCCTTCATCGCAGCCAGCGAACGTGGACGGACCATGGAAACAGCGGAAAAACTAGGAAGTAAAACGCAATCGCTGCTGCCACAGCAATTACGAAAATGGCTAGTCGCTTCATTGGCCAAACCTGCCGCTTGACTTTACCATTCTTGATGCCCATGGCTAGCTCTCTTTCCCGTCACCAGGACATTCTGAAGCTGCCCCCACCTAAGCGGCCGTGGCCGAGAGTTTCCCGCCGGGTGGGCATTCACACCTCCATTGCCGGAGGAGTGGAGAACGCCGCCGAGCGTGCCTGGCGCCTGGGCTGCACCGCGTTCCAGATTTTTTCTTCCAGCCCGCGGCAGTGGAAACCGTACGAGCTGGGGAAGAAGCAGTGCGACGTCATGCGCGGCTTGCGCGAGAAATACGATCTGAAGCCGCTGGTGATTCACGCCAACTACCTCATCAATCTGGCGGGCACGACGGCGTATTTTCACAGCCAGTCCATAGAGGCATTTCGGGGCGAAGTGGAGCGGGCGCTCGCCCTCTGTGCTGAATATTTGGTCCTGCATCCGGGCTCGTATCGTGGAGGCAGCCGTGAGCAGGGCCTGGCGCGCGCGGCGCAGGCAATTGCGGCGGCCACCCAGGGCTACGACCTGGTTAAGGGCGGGTTGACGGTGCTGATCGAGAACACCGCCGGGGCGGAATTCTCCCTTGGCGGAAACTTCGAGCAGGTGGCCGAACTGGTGCAGCGGCTGCGCGGCATTATCCCCGTGGCCGCCTGCATTGACACCTGCCACGTGCACGTCGCCGGCTACGACATTGTGAGCGAAGAAGGCATGGAGCAGACGCTGCGCTATCTGGACCTGGCGATAGGGCTGAAAAACATTCCGGTGTGGCACTGCAACGATGCCAAGGCGGCGTTCGGCTCCAAGCTCGACCGGCACCAGCACATCGGCAAAGGCACCATCGGACTGGAGCCGTTTCGGCGGCTGCTGAGCGATTCGCGCCTGGCGCATGCCGCGTTCATCGCGGAAACACCCATAGATGCACCGGGAGACGACATGCGCAACGTTGGCACGCTGCGATCATTGGCGTCTCGCAAAAAGACATTTCACCACGGAGACACAGAGACACGGAGAAAAGCAATTTCAGATTGATGATTGAAAATTGACGATTGAAACCAAAAGCTTGGCAGACGGGCAATCAATCGAAAACCTTCACTCTTCAATTTCTCCTACTGCGGTACGCCGTTAAACACCACGTTGGCCTTCAGCGTGACCGAGCCGATGCTTCGCCCCCCAGCCTCGGCATTGAACTTCAGCGTCTGCCAGCTTCCCTTCTGCGACTGCGGCGCCACCAGGAACAGCGAGACCGGGCGGGACTCGTGGGCCGCCAGGCTATAAACCATGGGGCCGGGCTTCTGCGTCCAGCCTGATGGCAGCGACGACCGCAAGCTTACCTGCTGAGCGCCGCCGCTGGTGTTGCGCAGGAGGAGCGGCACCCAGAGGCGGAAGTCGGCCGTGCCCATGGCGGTTTCAGGGGCCAGCAGGCCGGCCAGATGCTCCAGGTTGTGCTGCGGCCAGAAGTCGCGGTAGAAGGCCCACGGCCCGCCCAGTTGCAGCCCGTCCTCCGGCCCGGCTACCGCGTGGTGTCCCATGACCGGAACCCAGGGCACACCCTCGGGCTTCACGTTCTCCATGATGTCGCCGGTGGGCGAGCCCCCCACCACCGACTTGCCGAAAATATAGCGCATGGGCCGGGCCAGATATTCCTTGACGGTCGCCTCGCTGAACTCCGGCCCAATCTGCGATTTGTCGTGCATCCAGGCGTTGTAAACCAGCTGCCCGTAGGAGACGTGCTTGGTCGGGGAAATCTCGTCGGTGCGGTACTCCGGGCCCTTGCCCTTGACGAAGTCTTCGTGGCTAGCATCCGTGAAGTAGTAAATCTTTTGCGGCTGCCAGGGCTGCAGGCCCTCGCCGTAGTTGCTGATGTGCAAACGGTCGCGGGGCGCCTCCACCTGCCCGGGGAATGCCAGGTCATCGCCCGCCAGATCGAAGGCCTCGGTGGCGAGCACGCCCGCCGCCTGGTGGTCGTCATGGTTCTCGCCGGCCACGTAATCCGGCAGCCAGGTAAGGATCACCTCCGGGCGGGTTAGTCGGACCAGGCGCACCACCTGCTCAAGCGCGGTGCCGTGCCCCCAGGCCTGGAGCGAGTGCAGCACATCCTGGCCTGGAGTATCGGACCCATTCAGGAACCAGACGTTGTAGACGCCCAGCGCAGCCTCGGCACGGCGGCCCTCAATCTCGCGAATGGCGCCCAGCGAAGCTGACTGCTCGTTGCCCACGTAATTGGAGCCGGAATTGCCGCGGGTGCAGAAGATGACCGCGGCGCTCTTGCCCTGGTCGAGGGCGCGGGCCACGTAGGGCGCGGCCGCCATGTCGTCATCGGGATGGGCCACCACCACCAGGATATCGGCCTTGTAGCGCGGATCGGGCGCGGCATATGGCGGCGCCTGCGGCAACTGCGCCCGGGCGGAGAAGGAGAGCGCTAAGAGGAGGAGAAGGCAGCGAGATGTGAAGGTTTTCATCGGGTGAGATGATCCTCGCGTGAATTTGTAATTTAGCAATTTGTAATTTGCAATTAAAACCTACTGCGGCATGTGCTGGGTGTCCACGTGGGCGCGCAGCGTCGCCGAGCCTGCATCGGCGTCCTGAGACCGCGCCTTCCATCCTAATCCCATCCACTTGCCCTTTTCTGCCGACGCGGGTGCCACCACCCACTCCGAAACCGGATAGGTGTCGTGAGCCGCGACAGTATAGACACGCGGTCCCGGCTCCACGCGCCATCCCGCGGGCACGGCCGGGTCGAGCGTAATCTGCCTGGGCGAATCGCTGTCATTGTGAAGGAGAATGGGTACCCACAGCCTTTCCCCGGGAGCGATGCCGGTCTCCGGCGCGTAGAGATTGGCGATGTGGTCAATGTCGTGTGCCTGCCACAATTGGCGGTAAAATGCCCAGGGCCCGCCCAGTTCGATGGAGAGTGGCGGCCGCAGGGGCGGCCGGTAGCCCGATGCGCGGTGATATGGAATCGCCCCCGGCTTGATGCCCTCAAAAATATCGCCGATGGGCGAGCCGCCGACCAGCGACTTGCCGAAAATGAAGCGCACCGGAGCCTCCATGACTTCCTTCAACTCCGCGGGAGTGTAGTCGCCCTGGGTCTGGTAAAAACTCCAGGCCTGCTCTCCTACCTTGGCGTAAGAGATATGGCGCGAAGGAGAAATGCCATTGCTGGGGTATTCCGGACCGTTCCCTTTGTAAAACCCGGTGTGAATGGCGTCGGAAAAGTAATAGATCTTCTTGGGCTGCCAGGGACGCAGACCCTCGCCATAGTTGCTGACGTTAAAGTGGTCGCGCGGCGCCGCCACCTGCTCGGGAAAGATCAGCGGGTTGCCGGCCAGGTCGAAGGCCTCGGTAGCCAGCACGCCGGCCGCCTGGTGGTCGCCGTGGTCTTCGCCGTCATCGTAATTGGGAAGCCAGGTGAGAATTACTTCCGGCCGGGTCAACCGCACCAGGCGCACCACCTCCTCCAGCGAGGCGCCATGCCCCCAGGTCTCCAGGGAGTGGAGCACATCTTCGCTGGGCGTATCGGGACCGTGCAGAAACCAGGCGTTGGTGATGCCATAAGTAGCCAGGGAATGGCGGGCTTCCATCTCGCGCTCGTCGGCCAAGGCCTTGGATTGTTCATAGCCCACAGCGTTACCGCCGGAGTTGCCGCGCGTGCCATAGACCAGGGCCACGCGCTTGTGGTTCTCCTCTATCTCCTTCGCGAGGTAGGAAGTGACCTCTGTGTCGTCATCGGGATGGCCAACAATGACCAGGATGTCCGCTTTGTAGCGGGGGTCGGGGGGAAGATTGGCCGGGGCTTGCGGGGTTTGAGCCGGGGCAGCAATGGTGAGCAGCAATATGGCAAGAGTGCAGACGATTGGAAGTGTTTTCATGAGATCGGGCAAGTCCCTTTGAGCTGGAATGCTTGGAGGAAGATGAATTTGTACTTTAGCAATTTGTAATTGGTAATTTGAGAAACGTAACAAGTTACGTCTCTACCGATCACTTGTGGCGTCGCGCCCTCGCCCGCGAGTTCCATCTGCGGCAAAAGCCGGCGTCGGATGCGATCCTTAACGGCATGCCTGAAGGCATGCCCTGATACGAATACCCGTTCCGTTATGCCGTCCCGAGCCGTAACAAGTTAGGTCTTTCCGGTACACGATATAGCGCGAACTGAACAGATGAAGGAGAGAGCCGCGCAATTGCGCGGCTCTCTCCTTGAATCCCATTAGAAGCGGAAGTGCAAGCCGAACTGCATCTGGCGCATGTCGGTCTGAGTGGAAGTGATCTGCCCGGCCCCAACCGCGTCCACATAATTGGCGGGCTGGCCCAGGTTAACGTGGTTGATGGCGTTAAAGTTTTCCCAAGAAAATTCCAGCGTCTTCCCTTCGGCGATGGTGAAGGTCTTGCCCAGGGAAAGGTTGAGCAAGGCTTCGCCTGGGCCGCGCATGGAGTTGTGGCGCACGTCGCCATTGCGCCCAATGCTTTGGGGCGCGACGAAGGCCGCGGGGTTAAACCATTCGTTCGCACTCGGGTTGGACACATTGGGATCGCCGATGGCGTCGGGACGGAAGCTGTTGAAGTCGGCGAACACAAGCGGTGCATCGCTTACCAGTGGGGTGAAGGGCAGGCCGGAGTAGAAGGTACTTATGCCGCTGAACACCCAGCCGCCCAGCAGCATTTCCATCGCCTTGCTCGAACTGCTACCCCAATGCCGGCCGTGGCCAAAGGGCAGTTGCCAGACGTGTGCGATGCTCAAGGCGTGGGTGCGGTCGAAATTCGCCGGCCCGTGATCCTGCGACCAGTTCAGATTGTTCGAGAACGGACCGTATTCCGTATTTGCCATAGCCTTGGAATAGGTGTAGGTCACCAGGAAATCCAAGCCGTTGGTCATGCGTTTCTGCAGCTTGGCTTGCAGCGAGTTATAGCTGGAGGTGTCGCAGTTGCAGGTCTGGTATAGGCCCTGTGTCAGACCGAACTTGGCAAAGCGCCGGCGCGCGTCGAGGTTGGAGCAGCCGTTTGGATCGTTGGGATTGGGGTCGTTGAGCAGGCAGTTCGGGCTGGGCGGCGCCGCCTGATTGGCGTTGGGATTGACATAGATATGCCGGCCCAGATTGCCCACGTAGCCCACTTCCGCCGTCAGTGTGGGAGTGATTTCATGCTGAACAGTCAGGTTGAGAGTTTCCGCCAGCGGGATGCGGTAGGAACTGGGCGGATCGAAGAAATAGTACACGCCCAGGTCGTTAGGCAACGGAAACCGCCCAGTGGTGGTGTTGATGGCCGGATTGGCGGGGGCTGGAGGTCCATTCACCAGGTTAAACACGGGCACGTAATTGTTGGGAGGGTTCACCGACTGCGGCATGGTAATGGGCGGGTCGTATTCGGGCGATTGACCAAACACCGCCCCCAAGCCACTGGGGGTATAGCTGCGCCCATAGCCGGCACGAATAACCGTCTTTTCCCGGATCTGGTACGCAATTCCGATACGGGGCGCGAAACCCAGGTTATAAGCCTGAACGCCCATGTTGGCGGGCGTGCTGCCGATACCGGCCGCCAACCCTTCGCCGGTATTAGGATCGAAGCTGCCGGCGCCCCCCGGCTTGGCCGCGTACTGCGGCAGGTAATTCTCGTAGCGCATCCCGTAGTTGATGGTCAACTTCCGCGTCGCTCGCCAGGCATCCTGCACATAAAAGAAAAGTCGAGTCTGCCGCAGAGCCGGGTAAAAGCCTATGCCGGTAAAGTAGCGGTTGAAGGTGGCAGGATCCGCCAGCAGGAAAGATGCCAGCCCCTCACCGGTGGTAACTGAGCCGCCGGTCAACTGATCCACGGTGGCGCTGCCGGTGGTCGCGTCGTTGAAATTCATTTCACCGGAACGATGTTCGTCACTTGGAATTCGTTGCTGCTGATCGCGACGGATATCCATGCCCCAGCCGATGGTGTGATTGCCGTGAATCTTGGTCCAGTTGTTCACCCACTGAAACTGGTTTTCGGTTTCCTTGAGCGGGCAGTTGCACTGGTTAATGCCCAGGGCGTAGCCAAAATTGAAACCGCCGTCGCCATTGACATAGAACGCGGGCATTCCGCTGGTTTCCGGTGTACCCAGGTTGAGGCCGGGGAAACCAGCATCCAGCGCAGGAGTGGTGCCCACGCCGTTGGGCTGCACGCGGATCCGATAGCGAAAAGCCCCAAAGCGGAAGTCGGTAATCAGCGTGTTGCTGAGGGTGTAAGTTGCTCCCAGGGCCAGGCTCTGGTTGCGGTCCACAGATTGCCCGGCGAAGAAAAGGCCGTTGAGGCCGGGCCCTCCCGCTTCTCCGCCGTAGGCTCCCGGAGCCTGCATGTCGAAATCGGCGAGGGTATAGCGGCCAAAGAAATGCAATTTATCCGAGAAGTTGTAGTCCACGCGCCCGTCAACCTGGTCGCTGTTAAATACCTCGCCGCCGCTGCCGATGTAGTTGTTGAAAACTTGTCCCGGCGCGGTGTTGGGCTCGGGCAACAGTTTCATGATGTTCGCCACCGGACCCGCCACGGGGATCACATTAGCCTGGCCCCCGGTTGTAATCGCCGAACGTGCTGACCCATCCGAGGCTCCGGTATTAGGGTCGAAGATCATGCCCGCCCGTGCCGCAATGCTTCCGCCCTCGGTGGTCGGCACCATAAAGGGACTGGCACAGGGTCCCGCCGAGGTGCTGCCATCGGAGCAGATGTAGTTCCCCAGTAGGGAACGCAGGTCGCCAGCGCGCTCGGCATCAGTCGGCACGGTGGTGACCGTGGAAGCGGTGCGCCGGCGCCGCGTGCCCTGGTAATCGGCGAAGAAGAATAGTTTGTCTTTTTTGATAGGACCGCCGAAGGAGCCGCCAAACTGGTTCCACCGCAGGGGCAGGGTCAAACCGGAAAAGCGGTCTGCGGCGTTGAAGAAGTCGTTGCGCAGGAATTCAAAGCCACTGCCATGGAATTGGTTCGTGCCCGACTTGGTGGTGGCCTGCAGCAGCGCCCCGGCTACAGAACCAAACTGCGCATCGTAGTTGCCAGTCGTTACTTTGAACTCCTGCAGGGAATCAATGTTGGGATTGATGACCGCAATGCCGAGCAGCGGGCTGTTGTTTTCCGTGCCGTCCAGCAGAAAGCCATTGTGAGTGAAAGGCTGGCCATTGACATCAATCTGAATGCCTCCCTGGGGGTTCTCCATGGCGGCGTGCTGCCAGTCATTGGCCTGGGCGCCGGGCGTGGCAAACATCACTTCCGTCAAATTGCGGTTCAGGATGGGCAGGCTGCTTAGTTCCTGGGTACTGAGGGTGGTGCTGACATCGGCGCGGTCCACCTTGAGCAGGGGCGACTCGGCAGTGACGGTAACGGTACTGCTGGTTGACTGCACGGCCAGGGTGGCAGTTACCCGCGTGCTGGCATCCACCTGCACGTCGGCGGAAGCCTCAAAGGCGGCAAAGCCCTGGGCCGCTACTTTGACGTTGTAATGGCCCGCCAGCAGGTGAGTCTGCTCAAAGTTGCCGGCGGTGTTGCTTGTGGTTCGGTAGGAGACCCCGCGGTCCGTGTCGGTGACGGTGACTGCGGCATTGGGAACGGCCGCACCGCTGGGATCAGTCACGGTGCCGGTGATGCTGCCATAAACCGCCTGCCCCAGAGCAAAGCTGGAGAGCCAGAGGACCAAGCCTGTTATCGTCAATACACTCAAAGCGCGTAAACGCATACCTGCCTCCACCGGGAAATTATTAAGGTCCTGAAAAGACACACCTATCCCGCATCGAGCAACGGAAAATGGGCGAATTGTCACAAAGTGGGGGAGGGGAGTCAAGCTTTTTCTTAAAACGTTTCAAACGAGGCCCCCAAATTGCGACTCTCGCTTCTGCTCAACTTGCTTGTAAAAGAGGCAAAAGCCGCGCTTTTCCTTTATGCGGGAAACTTTCAGAGCAGCCGGTTCGGTGCTGCAGGCCGCCGATCTGTCGTGGTCCGGCGGGCGCCGCCGAACTAGTGGGCCCCTGCGCCGGCGCACAACTCAAGCAAGCTGGCGGCGAGCAGCTTGCTGTTTTGCTGCAAGGGCTTGCACTTCCCTTCTGCAGTTCTTGAGCGGGTCTGTTGCAAGTAGTTGATGTGGTGCTTTTTACGGCCAGTACCTACTCTCGATTTTGGGCGACCGAATTGCCCCGTGCTGGCATGCGGAGACGGTGCCGTTTGTCGGCCGGACTCCCGGCAGGTTGCGCCCACGATGACTCGAGTTGCGTGCTTAGTTTTGTTCCTGCTTCCAGCCGCGTGTGTAGCAGCGGTCGCTCCCAGTATGCTTTTCTCCAGCCCAGCCGCCTTCCACGAAGATAGCTCTGCCAAGCTTAGCAGCGGCCACATCAATCTTCTGAAATTTCAGCCCCTCGAAGAAGCCGACGTGGATATGCAATGCGAATCCACGGAACCGCCGCAGGCGCTGGCCACGCCTCACACCTGGGTGGCCGCCATTCCGGACAACACCAAAATAGTGGTGAATTTCATCATTGGCACCGACGGCCAGGTTTACAGCCCGTTTGTTCTGGATGGCGCCGCCAGCAATTCGCTTTACCGCAAGCTGGTGAACGAAGTGCGTCGCTGGCATTATCGTCCGGCTTTGTGCAATGGCGTGCCCACCGATGCGGAAGTAAAGGTTCAGCTTTCCAGCCGCTAATTGCAGGCCGGCCTAGACGTAAACCAGTAACCTCCCTGCCAATCCAATTGTGCCCCGCGGGCAGGCACACCTGGTGTGATTAAATACCGCGCATGGAGCGGATTCGCAGCGGCGACGCCGAGATCGTCTACGAAGTCATGGGTACGGGGGCGCCGCTGGTGCTCTTGCATCCTTTTCCCGCCCACCACGGGTTTTGGACTCCAGTGGTGGAGCGCCTGGCCACGCGCTACCGCGTGATCCTGCCTGACCTGCGCGGGCACGGCGATTCGGAAGCAGGAGAGGGCCCGGCCACCATGGAGAAGCACGCCGCCGACCTGCTGCGGGTGTGCGACGCGGCTGAGGCGGGGCGGGCAATTTTTGCCGGAGTCTCCATCGGCGGATACATTCTGTTCGAGTTCTGGCGGCGTTTCCGGCCGCGGGTGCAGGCCCTGATTCTCAGCGACACGCGCGCACAGGCGGACACCGTAGAAGGACGCGCCAATCGTCTGAAGTCGGCAGAAGACGTGCTGCAGCGCGGCCCCGAGCCTTTCATTGACTCCATGCTTCCCAAGCTGCTGGGCGAAAGCACACATCAGGGCCGACCCGATCTGGTACAGACGGCCAAGCGCATGATGATGAAAATGTCGGCGCAAGACATCGCCCAGGTACAGAGGGGGATGGCGGCGCGGCCGGACTCGGTGGAGACGCTAAAGACCATCAACGTGCCCGCGCTGCTGCTGATGGGCAGCGAAGACACGCTCACGCCGGTGGCCGACGCCGAACTCATGCGCCAGAACATTCCGGGCAGCCACTTGCGGGTGGTCGCGCGCGGCGGCCATTACGCGGTTTTTGAACAAAGCGAGACTGCCTTGCCCCTGCTGCGGCAGTTTCTGGACGGGCTGCCGGCGCACTGAAATGTTGGTGACGCCGCCGCCAGCGACACGTAACCGCTTACGCCTCTGCCGGCGCGCGGCCCCCTCTCTGCATTCCAGTGGGGGGACTGCTGGTGCAGGTCTTCCGTTATTGCTGCTTTAGCTTTGCTACAATTCCCGCCATGGTGGATACATTTCTGGTACCGGAAGCGACCACGGTTACAGCCAAGGGAGATGGTCCGGCAGTGGACATCAGCGGGGCCACGCATCGCGTTTTTCTGCTGCAGTTGAACATCACCCGCATCCTGGAGCAGCAGGCGCTGGACGTGAGCGTGTTCGGCTCGGCCGACGGCAGTGCCTGGGGGCAGAAAGCGCTGATTGCCTTCCCGCAGAAGTTTTACCGGGGAGAGCATCCGCTGCTGCTGGACTTGCGCCAGCAACCGGAAGTCCGGTTTCTGCGCGCCCAATGGCAAGTGAACCGCTGGGGGCGCGGGCCGGAGACAGCCATGTTCCAGTTTCAGCTGAAGCTGCGCGAAGTTCCTCCCGAGATGCTGCAGCAAGCCACTTCTCAGGCTTATTCGCGCGCCTAACGGGCAATCGCAGCGGCAGCCAAGGGCCGAACTTTTTCCAGCAAAGAACGCGCTTCCGCCGCATAAGGCCCATTGGGCGCGTGGCTTAGATATTGCTGGAACTCGCCTAGCGCCCCGCCATAGGTGTGGAGTCCCAGGTAGGCGTAGCCTTTCACCAAGTGAAGCTCAGGATGATCGGCGGCCTCGCCGAACGAGGACGCCTTGTTTATCTGCTGCAGCGCCTGTTGGTATTTTCCCAATTGCAGCAAGGCTTTGCTGGACTCAAAATATCCCTGCCAGGCGTGGGGCGCGAGTACTTCCGCCTGCTGCAGAGGACGCAAAGCCTCTTGGAATTTCTTCTGGCAATTGAGGACGGCGCCCATCACCAGATAACCAATTCCGTAGTTAGGGTCGGCCTGGATGGCGCGGTTGGCGTCTACAGCCGCCTGTTCAAACTGTTGCTGCTGGATTTCCAGAACCCCGCGCAAAGCAAAAGCCTGGGCATAATGGGGATAAGCCTGCAGCGCTTTGGAAATGTACTTGGAGGCGTCCTCCAATCTGTTCTTGTCCGCTGCCTGGTGAGCTTTGGCGAGCAGGGAGACGGCTTTATCCGGCACTCGCAACTGCTGCACCGAGACCGAAGGCGCATTGGGATCTCCGCCCTGAGCTGTACGGGCATCGGAAATGCGCATGGTCACCGAGGTTTCTCCGTCGGTTACCTGCACCCGCTCGTTGGCCTGCGAAACTCCTGATTCCGCCTTCAGTTCATACTCCCCGGCTGGCAGGTTGCTCAAGATGAAACTGCCGTCCGCCGAGGTGTACTGCGCCGCCAGGGGCTGCCCTTGAACGAGAGAGTCGATCTCTACGCGGGCGTTAGGTACTGGCCTGTTGTCCAAAGTGCGGACGCTGCCCGTGATGGCGCCGCTGAGGCCAGATCTGGTTTGCAAACCACCCTGCGGGCCGACCGGAAATTGTGAGCTGCCAGGAAAGGGAGACTGTTGCAGGCCTCCCATTTGAGCCCAGCCTGGAACGAGGGCAAATGCAACGATGAAACACACCAGGAAAAGCTTATCCCGCAAGACAGACATGCATACCTCACGTGCGAAGCGGCGAGATTACGAGGCATTCCAGACTTAGGCAGGGGGACCCGAAGACCGTGGAAAAACCATTTTCTGGGCGCGGCGGCTTGCGCGTGCGCTATTGACTCAGATGGCAGGAACAAGCGACAGTTGTCTAAGCCGCGAGCACAGCTTCTCAAAAAATTTTCGTAAGGGCGAGCAACTCGCGGACGGGACTCTCTTGCCAAATTCCGTCACATCATTGCCCGCGGTTACCATGCAGCCAGCCAGGAATTTGAGCGGCAACTTGCGTCTGCCGGGTGACAAATCAATTTCTCATCGTTATGCCATGCTGGGAGCGCTGGCCGAAGGCGTCACCGAGTTGGAGAATTTCTCCAGCGGTGCCGATTGCGCCAGCACTTTGTCCTGTGTGCGGGCGCTGGGGTGCGCGGTCGAGCGCCAGGGAGGGAAGGTGCGCGTGCAGGGACGAGGCCCGGCGCTGGACCGCCCGGAACAACCGCTGGATTGCGGTAATTCCGGTTCCAGCATGCGCATGCTCGCCGGCATTCTGGCGGGGCAGAACTTTGCCAGCGTGCTGAGTGGGGACGAATCGCTCTCCCGGAGGCCCATGCAGCGGGTGGCGACTCCTTTGCAGAAAATGGGCGCCGCTATTGCCGGCGCCGAGGGCTGCCGGCCACCGCTGCACATCCAGGGAGCGCGGCTGCGCGCCATTGAGTACCAGATGCCGGTGGCCAGCGCGCAAGTGAAATCGGCGCTGTTGTTTGCCGGCCTGTTGGCGGAAGGCGAAACCGCGGTGCAGGAACCGGTGCGCACGCGCGACCATGGAGAGCTGGCGCTGCGCGCTTTTGGAGCGCAGGTGAACCGCGGGACCAATCGGTGCTCCATTACCGGCGGGCAGAAGCTGCGGGCTATCCGCGCCACCATCCCCGGCGATATTTCCAGCGCGGCATTTTTCCTGTGTGCGGCCGCAATTTTTCCTGAGTCCGATCTGCTGGTGGATCATGTTCTGCTGAATCCCACGCGGGCCGCCATTCTCGACCTGCTGATCGCCATGGGAATGCGAATCGCGGTGCTGAACATAGAGGAGCATCATGGCGAACTGGTGGGCACGGTGCAGGCACGGCACGGAGCAGGGTTGCGCGGCGCTTGCATCGCCGGGGCGCAGACCGCCGCACTGATTGATGAGTTACCGGTGCTGGCCGCCATCGCTCCCTACACCCGGGATGGCGTCGAGATCCGCGACGCGCGCGAGCTGCGGGTAAAGGAGTCCGACCGCATTGCCGCTATGGCCGAGAACCTGCGCGCCCTGGGAGCGCGGGTCGAGGTTCGCGATGACGGCCTGCTCATTCCCGGGCAACAGCGCCTGCACGGCGCGGAAGTAGAGTCGTTTGGCGACCACCGCATCGCCATGGCCAGCGCGGTGGCGGCGCTGGGCGCGGCCGGCGAAGTTCATATCCGCAACGCCGGTGTGGTGGACATCTCTTATCCTGGGTTTTTCGACGCGCTGCAGGCGCTGCTGCAGAAATGAGGCGGCAACTTGGCACACCAGGCCCCTGCCTGAACATGCCAGAGGCTGCGATTGCCCACGGCTGGGCCTGCATCAGCTCTTCACACGGCGGGTTCTTGGTGCTGCGGATTTTCCGTGAGCTCGCCTTCCCGCATTTGCAGGCTGGTACCGGAAAGCTGAAGTGTGGATTCCGCGCTCGCGGCCACTAAGGCCCTGGCGGCCAGCCGCCGGCGAGGAACCAGGCGCGCCAGGTCGGAGTGGCGAAACTGGCTCAAGTCGCGGGCCACGTTGCCGGCGTAATGCAAGAAATTGGCTACGCTGCTCTGGTACCAGCAGCAATGCGACATGCGGGGTGAGAACCCACAGAAGAAGCGGAAGGTCTGCAGTTGCGGCGCGGAGGAGAGGGCAGCCGCCACCATGCGGTGATTGCCCTCGATGATGGTGAGCGCCTTGTCCTCATCAACTCCGATCAGCAGGATGCTGCCGCCCACGCCGCCCTTGGCCAACTGGCGCTGCAGCACGTCCAGCGCGGACAGAAACGAATCTGTGGTGGACTTTTCCAAATCGGCGGCAATTCGTTCCGCGAACAGCGGCAGGGAGAAGCCCCGCTGCGAGTAGCGGCGCCAGTCAGCCCGGGGGAAGACGCGCACCCGCCCGAGGGCGCGGGGGGAAATGGAAACCTCCCACCACTGCGTATCCGGCGGCAGCTCGCGCCAGAGTCCGCCACGCTTGCGAAACAGAAGGTTCCGGCGGCGCTCGTTTTCCCGCTCGTCCTCCAGATTGGGGCTGAGAACAAGGGCGGCAAACTCTTTGCGCACTTCGTCGAAATCAGGATGGTAAAACTCATTCTTGAGGAATTCGGCGATGACTTCATTTTCCGCCGCCGGCCGCCGCTTTTGGACTTCAGGCGGGGTGGGAGTGGAAAGCCCCGCGGGCACGGTCATGGTCTGGCGCAGGCGCAGCCCGAAGACCAGAAGGATCAGGGTTCCGGTGATCAGCAGAACCAGAAGCCTGCCCAAAGGCAGCAGCATCCCCAATGAAACTAGAGTCGCAATGTGCATTCCCATCTGGTGCTCCAGCAGCGAGATCCACCGTGCAAGCAGCGCGCCACAATTTAGCTTTGACTCCGGCCCGCAACTCGTCGTTGCCTTGGCCGCGTCTTTCCTTTTCGGGTGTCTGGAGGGTGCCGATTGTGAGCATCGGCGTACTCACACAGGGAGGATTGTGTCTCATCCGCGGCCGATGAGTAGCGCCGCAAGAAACTTGCGCCGGAAAACAAGGAAAAAGTTCATCAGCTACTTGGCTTTTCGCTTGCGCGAGGGCGTGGGGCTGCATTAACTTGGAGCGTTTTCCGGACAAGGAGCCGGCCAACGATGTAGAGGTCATTCAAAAGCAGGAGGTTGCGCAAGTGGCATTGTCAATCAAGCATTGGTTGCTGCGGCAACTAAATGCCAACGACTCGCTGGACGGAGTCGCCGTCACCGTGAAACTTGCGGTAACCGAGTACGGACCCAAACCCGTGGCTCGGGAGCTGCGCAAGTTTGCCGATATTCTGGAGCGGACGGGAGAAGTGCCGGGCTGGAAATTTCCCGCGCCTCCTCCACGGTTGAAGCGGTCGCGAAGCCAGCCCGCGGATGCTGTCCAACCTACGTCGTCTTAGTTTGTCCCATCGTCTTCGCCCGCCGGACCGCGCCATCCGGTGGGAGTGGATGTTATTCCCGGTAGTTCTCTCTCCCGCTCTAGGACCCAAATTCCTTGAATTGACGATGGAAGATCGTTGAATTGACGATTGAAGATCGTCGGTTGCGACCCCATGCGCTCGGTTTCAAGCCGCCCTCAATCTCCAAGTCCTGAATCGTCAACTAGGGCAAGTGGTCGAGATAGCAAGGCCCGCTCGTAGGCTGGGCTGGCGGCGTGGGCGGTGTCGCCCAGGGCTTGCCGGCAAAGTCGAAGAACTCGGTCATGTCCATCTGCGCCGCGTCCCTGGCAGTCAGGCTGGGCAGGTTGAAACGGGTTTCGATGAATTTGAGCAGTGCCGTGTAATCGGCCACGGTATGAGAAACGTAGTGCTTCCTGGCGTAAGGCGAAATCACGATCAAAGGAACGCGGTAGCCGGTGAGGGTGAAGTTGCAGGTGTAGCCGCCGGCGCCATTGGCGGCAGTGCAAATGTCGGGAGTGGGGGCGGTGACCAGATCGCTGGGTGGAATGCCGTCAGGACTCACCGCCGGCTGGGGTGGAACGTGATCATAGAACCCGCCACCCTCGTCAAAGGAGAGGAAGAACACCGAATCCTTCCAGAAGGAACTGCCCATCAGCGCGTTGATCAATGACGCCGCGAAATGACTGCCGGTTTGTACGTTGGGGATGGCATTGGCCGGCAAATCGTCATCGGCGGGATGTTCGTCCAACAACTCCTGCGAGGCCGGCTCGATAAACGCCACTTGGGGCAGGCTTCCCTTCTGCAGGTCCGTAAAGTACTGCGCAATGGGAACCAGGTTCTGCGGATACTGGCGGACAATGGTGCTGCCGAAAGTGAACTGATTCATGTAGCTCTGCGCAAAAAGACATTTTGCGGTTGTGCATCCCGTGGCATCAGGATGAACGTAAATCTTCCACGAGATACCGTGGTCTTGCAGGACTTGGAAGATGGTCTGGTCAGAGAGCTGCGGGGTAGTGGGAGTAAGCGGATAGACATGACCATGGGAGGTACCCGCGTACAGGTACATGCGGTTGGGCTGGGTGCGCGACATTACCGGAGCGAACCAACGGTCAGACGTTCCAAAATTGGAAGCCATGAAGTAGTAATAGGGCAGCTCGCGGTCGGTGTAATAACCCATAACCCGAATGCCCTTGCTATCAATATAGGGCAGGCCGGTGGTGGGACTCTTTTCGGTGGCAGCGGTGCGGACGTAACCATCCAGCAAAGGAGTGCTGGAGGTGGGATCCTCGTGATTCCAGTCGGCATGGCTTTCGTTCCAGGACGGGCTGGGATTTTCCACGCAGGTGGTGGTCAGATGGTAGGCGCTGACCGAGGTGCCGGCCACGGTGCCGGGGTTAGAAGCATCGGCAGGTTCACCGTCGAAAGGTTCAGAGGAATAGCCGTTGGCCGACCAGTAGTCGGCCAGGTGACCGAAATAATGGTCGAAGGAGCGATTCTCCTGCAACAGGATGACGATGTGGTTGATGACGCTGATGTCGCCCTTCTGGAAAGTCGCGGTTACCGTCTGGTTGCTGTTCAGAGTGATGGCGCAGGTGGAGGCGCTGCCGCTGCAGGCGCCGCTCCAACTGCCGAGGCCGGAACCCCCGCCCGGAGTAGAAATAAGCGTAATCTTGGTGCCCTGATTGAAAGTTGCCTTGCAGCTGGTAGGGCAATTGATGCCTTTGGGTTGGCTGGTCACAGTGCCTGAGCCGGGACCGGATACGGTGACGGTCAGGGTGGCTGTCTGCGGGGGGGTGGGCGGCGTTCCGCCACCATTACCAGAACTTCCCTTCGCGGCCTGGCAATTCGTGAAAACAGCAAGCAGCAGGAAGAGAAAACAGGTGTAGCCGAGTTTGCGCATGGATCTCCTAACCTGGCCAGAACAAGTGAGATGAGCGGCCCGGAGCTGCTGGTTGGCCCGAAAAAAAGGGGAAATCATGTGATTTCAAATGGGATTCGTTCCCAAGATTGCTGCTGCGCACGGGCAACTACTCTGCTAGACTGCGCCCAAAAGCATGCCAAAGTTTTGTTTGCTGTTTTGCCTTCTGCTGGCGGCAGTCTGTTCCGCCCAGCAGAGACCGCAGGCGCCGGAGCCTTCGAATAATTTCGTCGCCCTGGGCCCGCAGGAAGAGCACCAGTTTTTCGATAAGACCAGTTTCGCCCTGCTGGGCTGGAATGTGGCGGCCGAGACGTATGACGCCGTGACCACACGGCGTGCGCTCGACGGCCGTCCCATCCATGAACTCAATCCTTTTGGCGCCTTGTTCGTGAACCACGGCTGGGCCGGGCAGGCGGTGTTCAGCTACGGCTTTGGCGTGGGCGGACCGCTGCTCACCAGTTATCTGCTGCACCGCACCGGGCACCACAAACTGGAGCGCTGGGTGACCGCGGTCAATGCGCTGGGCTCCACCACCGCCGGCAGCTGGAACCTGAAACACTGAGGCCGACTGAGGCGCCCGCCGCTTCTCCTTAAGTGCGGAATCGTAAGTTCCCTCGGCCAACTCACCTATAGGCCAAATCTGTAAACCCGCCTACTCTGAATTGCACTCCCGTTCTGATCAGTCCTGCATTCTGCCGTGTTGCGGGCATGGAACACGCCCCCGCGACCGCGCCCTGGAGAGTCCATGAAGACCAAGTTTTTGGTGGGCACATTAGTGTTGGCGGCGGCCTGTTGTTCTGTGGCCCAGGTTCTGCCTTCGCGTCATGTGTGGATCGTTACGGAGGAGAACCACAGCTTTGAAGCGGCTAGCGCCTCTATGCCTTTCCTGATGTCGCTGGGAAATCAGTACGGCACCGCCACCCAGTACTACGCGGACATGCACAACTCCATTTCCGCACTTATGCATTTGACCGCGGGCCAGACGGTGACCGCCGATGACAACACTTCCGACACTTTCAACGTTGATAACATCGTGCGCCATCTCACCACTAAGGGCCTGACCTTCCGCTCTTATCAGGAGGGGTTGCCGCATACAGGTTTTCTGGGCTTGTGGTCTGGGCTATACGTGAAGCGCCACAATCCGCTAGCCTACTTCAGCGACGTGGCCCAAAGCAGCCTGCGCTTTAACCTGGTTCCTCTGGCGGAACTGGCTTCCGACCTGGCAAACCACCGCACCGGAAACTACAACTACGTCACCCCAGATTTGGACAATGACGCGCACGACGGCAGCCTGCGCACAGCCGACCAATGGCTGAGCCATAACTTGCCTCCCATCCTGGCTCAACCCGAGTTCCAGCCGGGTGGCGATGGCCTGCTATTCGTGGTATTCGACGAGGGTAATTTGGGAAGCGACCCTGATTTCCGCTGCAATGACACCACCAAAGATAATAGTTGCGGCGGCCGCGTGCTTACTGTGGTGGTTGGTCCCAACGTCAAGCGCGGATTCCAGTCAGCCACCTTTTATAACCACGAAAGCCTGCTGGCCACAGTGTGCCAAGCCTTAGGAACGGACGGTTGTCCGGGCAAGGCAGAGAAGGCCCGGCCGATGAAGGATTTCTTTCTCACTCCTTTGAGCCCCTCGCCGGCAGCGGCAACGGTGAGTTCGGGCCAGCCGGCACAATTCACGCTGACCGTGCAACCAGTAAGCGGGTTTTATGATGCCGAGGTGACGTTCTCCTGCGATCAACTGCCGGCCGGCGCGCAATGTTCCTTCTCGCCCGCAACGTTGCGGCCGGGCAGCGACGGGACCAGCACCACTCTGACAGTTTCCCTACCGCCGCGAGCGGCTGGTTTGCGGCGCTTTCTCGGCCGGAGGACTGGTTCCGAGCTGGCCTTGTGGCTGGCCTTACCCGGGCTGGCGCTGCTTCCCGGAGCGCGTGAGAAACGTAAACGCAAACTCATTCTGGGCGTAGCGGGCATGGCAGCCACACTCTTTTGTTTAGGATGTGGCGGGGGTGGAGGAGCGTCGGCCAGTGGAGCTTCTACCATTGTGAGCGGGCAAACCTACACTTTCAGAGTAACAGCACAATCTCCCTCGGCTACGTTTTCAGTTCCCGTCAGAGTGCGGGTAACGAAGTGAGCCCGGCCGCCTCAGAGCGCTCTCTGCAGGCGAGACCCCCGGAGCTCGGAAGCAGAAGCAGTCTTCCCGCTTCACAGCGTATTTCCAAGTGAGGCGGGGGGACCGGCTCAGGCGGCCATGGATCGGTGCCGGGGCACGGCCTGGATGAAGCGCGCCAGGTCCAGCCAGAGCATCTGGCCGCTGTACGAGTCGGCGCACAGGCGCTCGATGGTGCGCACCAGTTCCACCTCCGAATCGCGTGGTATCGAATTGCGGCGCAGTCCCTGGCCGGAAAACAGCATCACCTTGCAGGCCGGCAGCACCTGGCGCAGGCGCAAGGCATCTTCCATTTCCGATATTCCGCTGACCGACAAATCGCTCACGATCAGGGCTGGCTCGGTGCGGCGGGCATGCTCGACCAGCGACACGCGTTCCGCCGTTTCGATATGCAATCCGTGGCGCCGGAGAATTCTCGTCATCTCGCCCGCCATTCGGCTGCCCCGAACCACGAGGATTCTTGCTCCCGGCCTGCGCTGGAGGCCGAAGCAGCGGCACAGGGCTTCCCCTATTCGTTCTAAACTCCGGCTTGCTGCTCCTCTGAACTGCACCCTTAACCTCACTCCCGGCCAAGCCGTCCTTGCTTACATGCTGCTCAGGCCTCTCAACCCGCGGCCTTGCCTCAAAATTGTCTTAATGAAACCGATGATCCGCAGTCAGCGGCAGGATGCCTGCGCGACCCAGAGAAAGACCAGATTAAATGTCGTGTCCCGACCTAACTGAAAAACTTGTTCCTGTGGCCCGCACCGGTCTTTCCGTGGCAAATGGGCCGGCCCGCTCCGGCTTCGGCTTATGGCATGATAAATACAACACCGCAGCAGGCGGGTGGCGAAAGGCGAAGTCGTTTCTCGCCCCTCCGCCTCGAACTGAACCCCATGAGCGCCGGCCTGCAGCAACTCGTCCCTGCCCGCCGCGGCTATGCCTACCCTCCCGGCCCGGAGCACGGCCTGCTGTGGTTTGCCCTGCACCGCTTTCGGAGCGCCGATCCCATCGCCATCTTCCAGCAACTGGCGCGGGACTACGGCGACGTGGTGCACCAAAGGCTGGGCAAGCAGCACATCATCTTTATCAACGATCCCGGGCTGATGGCCGAGGTTCTGGTCAATCAGAACGACAATTTTGAAAAGGAGCGCACCGTGCGACGCTCCGAATTGCTGCTGGGCAAAGGCATGATTACCGTCGAAGGAGCGGCCCACCGCCGCCAGCGCCAGGCGGCTGCGCCGGCTTTTCACCGGCAGCGCATTCGCGCCTACGCCCAGGCCATGGTGGAGAACGCCCGTCGCACTCGCGAGGGCTGGCAATCGGGCACATTGGTAGACGTATCGCTGGCCATGATGGAAATGGGGCTGGCCATCGTGGCCCAGACCCTGTTTGGCACCGTTCTGGGCGCAGAAGCGCCGCAATTGGCCGCCGCCATCAACACCATCATGGGCATGTACAACTACATGATCGTGATGCCGGCGGCGGAAACACTGGTCCATCTGCCCCTGCCCAAGGTCGGCGCCTTCAAGCGCGCCCGCGCCCGCCTGGATGCCACCGTTTACCGCATCATCGAGCAGCATCGCGGGTCCGGTCATGGCGACGACCTGCTTTCCATGCTGCTGGAGGAATTTGCCGCCCCTCAGGATAAGGCTTATCTGCGCGACCAGGTCATTACCATTTTTCTGGCAGGCTATGAAACCATCGCCAACGCGCTGAGTTGGACCTGGTACCTGCTGTCGCAGAATCCGCAGGTGGAAGAGAAATTCCACGCCGAAATTGAGCAAGCGCTGGCGGGGAATTTGCCTACTATTGATGATCTGCCGCGCCTGCGCTACACGGAGATGGTGCTGGCCGAATCCATGCGCCTCTATCCTCCCGCCTGGGCGATGGGGAGGCGCGCGCTGCGCGATTTCGCGCTTGGACCCTACTGGCTGCCCGCCCGCACCACCGTGCTCATGAGCCAGTACGTTATGCACCGCGACCCGCGCTATTATCCCGACCCGCTGCGCTTCGACCCCGGGCGCTTCACGCCGCAGGCCAAGGCGGCGCGACCCAAGCTGGTCTATTTTCCCTTTGGCGCCGGAACCCGGCAGTGCATTGGCGAATCCTTTGCCTGGATGGAAGGCGTGCTGGCGCTGGCCACCATCGGCCAAAAATGGAAGCTGAGCCTTGTGCCCGGTCAGAAGGTGGAACCGCAGGCGCTCATTACCTTGCGTCCAAAATACGGGATGCGAATGATCGTGGAAAAGCGGAAAGAAACGGCCAAAGAAACCTGGTAGAGACGTAACTTGTTACGTCTCATTTGCGGAACGATCCAGTGCGCGTAACTTCTAAGATGGCGGCAGGCCGTCCAGGAATTGCCGCAGGAGCGGCAGTGTGGCGTCGCTCTGTTCGAAAGCAGCGTA